>JAIOHL010000328.1 GCA_019913005.1 Anaerolineae bacterium
CGCCACCAAATTCTATGTCTTCGATGCCCTCACCGACGCCTACTACTATGACTATCTCTACTATGGTGGCCCCGTCATTGACCAATCCTACGGCCAATCCACCTTCTCCGACATCAAAACCTTTGTCGAGTTCAGCACCGATGAAGAAGGTCTCAATGCCGATGTCCCCGCTGGTCGGGTCCGCCTCTTCAAGAAGGATACCGACGGCTCGGCTTTGTTGATCGGCGAAGACACTGTTGACCATACCCCCAAAGGCGAAACCATCCAACTTTATGTCGGCAATGCCTTCGATCTCGTCGGGGAACGCCTCCAAACCGATTTCCAATACTCCGGTTATCTCCAACTTGATGAGTCCTATTCCATCAAACTCCGCAATCGTAAGGACGATCAACCTGTCGAAATCCGTGTCGTCGAACATCTCTTCCGTTGGTCAGAGTGGCAAATCCTGACCTCCACTCATGAATATACCAAGACCAGTTCGTCCACCATCGAATATTACATCACCGTCAATCCCGGTGAAGAAGTCCAAATTAATTACACCGTCCACTATCAGTGGCAATAAACAGCCGTTTACCTTGCGAGGGATACACCCTCACTAATCACAAAGTGGGTAGGAACCAATATAGGGATGAGGCCCTACCCACTTCCGCCGAAATACTGATTGCGCCCCATCCCAATTTGACCTACACTGTGTTTATCCAACACATCCATCATCAACTACCAGCCCCTAATCCTAAGGAGTGTCTACATGCGCAAAGCACTTATCGCACTAACGGTTCTGATTCTTATAACCGCCATTGTGCCATCCGCTTCCGCCCAGCTTGGCAACAATAATCTTTGCAATACAGCGACCACCCTTGAGTATGGTGATTCCGCCACTGGAACGGTTGACAATACCACCTACGTCGTCGGTTTCTGTTTTACGGGAACATCGGGCGACCAAGTAACGATTACGATGGAAAGTACCAGTGGAACCCTTGACCCCTACTTGGAGCTTGCTGATCCCACTGGTAACACACTCTTTGCTTCCAACGATGATGCCGACGCCAATACCCGCAATGCACAAATTGTCTTTACCCTGACCACCACTGGACAACACCTGATTGTCGCCAGTCGCTACGGCATTGATAAAGGGGATAGCGCAGGCAATTTCGCCTTAACTCTAGCCGCAGGTGGCAAAGGTAGCACGGGCAACTCTGTCCCGCCCAAAGGTGGCACCCCGGCCCCCGAAGATCAGATCGTGATCAACATCACCTGCGATACAGGTGAACAAATTGTCGGCGGCGTGCAGCTATCCTTCATCAATGTCAACCCCGGCTTTTCCTATACGGTAACCGCCGTCGGTCTGGATGGCTTTGACCCGGTGGTCGCCGTCGAAACTGAACCCGGCGTTGGGACCTGTAATGATGATGCAGCAGGCGCAGCGGGTAGTGAAATTGCGGTGCCAGATTTTGGACGTATCGTTGCCAGTCGCAGCACGGCCCAAGTTCGTTTCACCTCACCTCGGCGTGGCAACCCCACCAACATCAGCGTCGGTTCAGCCGATGGTGAAACGGGTCAATATGTGTTGATTATTGAAGGTTTGGCAATCTCGCCCTCAGATGAACTCGATGGTTTCGCCGTGCGTGTACCTGACAGCGTAGCCGCCGAAACCCTCTCGGTTTACATGGTTAGCAAGTATGTTGATCTCGATCCCTATCTTGAACTCTATCAGGGTGACGGTCTAACCCAAGCCTATGATGAGGACGGCAACTTCTACGAAGATTCGGTGGACTACAACAACATTGAATTTCTGTTCGCGTGCGATGATGCTGGAGTTGGTGATTGCGCCGATACACCTGCCTTCCCCGGTGGTGGTGTAGATATTGCCAACGGCTCACGCTATGTCGCAGGTGAACTGGATGCGGGTCTGTTGGTCACGCCTAACAGCAGTCTGCCGATGTTATTCGCCTTTGGTTCGGTTAATGGGGCCAGCGCGGGTGAATATGCCATCATGGTGATTGGCTTCGTCCCCGGTAACTAACCACTGCTCAATCGAAAATCAAAAAAGACCCCGGTGCAATTTGGGGTCTTTTCATTTCCTGTTCAGCAATCCGCCTGCTTTGTAGGGGCAACGTCTCAGACTCGCCCATCCTGTTGTATCGAAATTTAGTGGTGGTTATTACCGATTATAGTACCAATTGCGTCCATAGTAGCCACTGGCGGTGCGTGCCTCGACTGCTACCGACCCCGCACTGACAAACGCCGCTGGCAAAGTAACCGTCACGTAAAATTGCCCCGTCGCATCAGTGGTCGCGGTGAAATAAGGTGTATAGGCCGTCCCTCCCAACGTCGTCAACCCAATTGTAATTTGGGTATTACGTGGGAAGTTGTAACCACGTAGCTCAAATTTTTGTCCAAGCGTTACACTGGGGAAATAGATACGCGGCTCAGTCGTTGGGCCAAATGGGTTGCCGGGATAAATGGTAATCGGGCCACCTGTCGCTGGCGGCACATATGGCCCACCCGTTGAGGGAACTACGGGGCCGGATACACACAGCACCTGCCCTGCATAGACATAATTGGGATTCACGATACCATTCCACTGCGCCAGCACCGTCCAAGAAACATTATAGAGCAGGCCAATACGAAATAGATTTTGCCCAGCCTGTACAACATGGGTTCGGGCACAGCCTGTTTGGGCTGCCGCTTTTTCAGTCGGAACAAACGCGAATATAGTGGCGAACAGCAAAGCCACTAGAATGACTAAACGAAGCATACGCATGGATTCAGACCCTTTCTAATCACAGACGAGCGAAATTAATAATTCACTTTGACGGGCGTTCCCACCTCGGCCCAGTTGAAAAACCATTGGGCTTCTGGCGTTGGCAAATTTACACAGCCATGGCTCATCGGTTGCCCAAAATTGTTGTGCCAATACGTACCGTGAATAGCATAGCCCTGATAAAAATACATCACCCAAGGCACACCGGGCAGATAATAGCCGGGGCCAGACATCGTTTGCGAATTGAGCTTCCAATAAACGCGATAATCTCCCGTGACGGTTGGTGTTCCCGGCAGCCCTGTCGAAACTGTCACGGCCCGCATCAACACACCATTCTCATAAGCATAGATCCGCTGATCGCTCAGATTCACAATAATTTGCTTACCAGTGGTAATCGTCGGCGCAGGTGCGGACGGCACACCCCCTGTCGGCACAAAGTACGTTCCCGCTGGATCGTCCTGAGCCGGGATCACCAATTGCTGTCCGGCATAGATTTGATTCGGGTTCTGCAAATTATTGGCACGGGCAATCGTCGTCCAGCGCAAGCCGTACAATCGCGCAATCGAGGCGAGATGCTGCCCAATTTGCACAATATGGGTTCGCTCTGTGCCAGTCGTTGCAGGTGTTGTCGAGGTGGTATTTTCAACAATCGTTGGCCCAGCAACGGCGGCACTTCCCGGTGCGGCGGTTCCGTTCACTACAAGCCGCTGTCCAGCAAAAATCGTATTGGGGTCACCCAAATTATTCCATGTGGCTAGGTCTTGCCATGTCAACCCATATTGTCTGGCGATACTAGCAAGCGTTTGCCCCGGCTGCACAATATGAATTAAGGCAGAATCGGCTGGTGCTGGATTAACTGCCACCGCAACAGGGTCAGTCGTAGGGGTGGTTGTATCAACAGGTGCAGATGGCACGCTACCGGGAGTGGGAATCACCAGAACTTGCCCAACATAAATCCGGGTCGGGTCGGTAATACCATTGGCAGCGGCTAGTTGATCTACCGTCAGCCCAAAACGCAGCGCGATACGGAATAAATTTTCACCACTTTGCACGGTATAGGTCTGGTTGCCATCCTGTGCATCAGAAATGCGAGGTCGGCCCAGCGGTAGCGAAACAACTAACGCCACAATCAGCAGTAGTAGTATAAAACGCCAGTGTTTAGAGTTCATCTGTGGCAC
Source organism: Anaerolineae bacterium (assembly GCA_019913005.1). Taxonomy (GTDB): domain Bacteria; phylum Chloroflexota; class Anaerolineae; order Aggregatilineales; family J027; genus CFX10. The sequence goes on from JAIOHL010000328.1 coordinate 3,943, forward strand.
AAATTGCCTTCCTTTACTCCCTGCGATAATACAACCATGAATAAATCTATCCCTAATGTTACTGAGGTTGAAACGGATTGTATAGCAACTTTTGTCCACCGCCTTCCCTGAGTTAGAGATAAGTTAGTTTTTATTGGGCATAGTGAACAATCTTTAATATCGCACGGGTTGACATTTTATGCAAGAAGGGTAGACTAGGAAACGAATATGCAAATTTCTGCATATTTGCAAATATGCGAGTTTGGGAGTCCCAATGGAACTAATTGCAATCTCCCCCAAAGTAAATGTCCATTTCCGTGTAACTCTTTTACACGATTTACTCTCTATTATTGGTCTACTGCCCAATGCTGAACGCTTTGAAGGGCTAAGCGACTGGCTGCGGCACATGGCGACCCACATGGATGCCCATGACCATGATATTTTGCGCCCCATTCACATGTTGGTCATTTTTGCTGGCGGTGTGCAAGCGCACCTGATTGACAGCATTCCTGCTCAAAGTGAGGCGGATACCGATTTTGCGGCGTTATACAGTCATTTGGAGACCCTTGACATCTATGCCCTCCAAAAAGCGACCCTGAAGGCGTTTGAAGAACAATTAGTGCGTATGGAAGTTATCGGGAAAGACACAAAGTTGCCCAATGATGTGACCCGCCTTGCCCAACTGGTAGACAAAATGCAGCAGGCCCGCGAAGAACAATGGCAATCGCCCCCTGCCACGATGTCCTCTGAAGTCTTCGCCCAATTTTTGCTGGATGCCCAAGCCATTCATGAGCATTTATTGGCCGCTATTCATCACACATGGACGCGGTTCTATGCCGAACATGCCGCTGGCGATTTGCCCCAAAAATTCGCTGCTGCGGACTACCATACTGCCCAAAATTATACCCCAGACATCACGACCATTTTCCGAGCCGTCTCTGGTCGCAACCCAACCCCTTGGCTCAGTGAAAATGCCGCACGTTTTAAACAGGTCGAGCTAATCCCCTGCTGCCATTTGGGAACCTATGTCACCTTGTTTACATTAGGTGACCGATTGTGGATTGGGTTTAATGCCAATCTCGTCCCAACCATCGCAGGCGATACCGTTCATACTCCCCTGCCAATCATCAACCTCTACCCAGCCATGAAAGCCCTTGCAGATGAAGCCCGCCTCAAAATTGTGGCATTCTTGGCGCAGCAAGGAGAAAGTAATGTCGGTGAAATCGCCGATGCCATGAAATTGACCCAATCCACCGCCTCCCGCCATCTGAGCCTACTCGCCAAAACCGATATTTTGCAGATGCGCCGTGATGGAGCAATGCGTTATTACAAGGTCAGTCCATCCGCCCTATACGAAATCGCCCACAGCCTGACAGGATTAGCAGATCAAAATCCTTAGAACCCTGCTGGTGTGGTGAGGGGTATTTCATTGTCCACTTCATGGATGCAAGGAGTTGCACTTGAGTAATTTTGCCGTCTGGAAACGCTTGATGGGGTACATGCGCCCCTATTGGAAATGGACAGCCACTGCCCTGTTTGGCATTGTCGGCGGCTCGGCATTGGCAATTACCATCCCCAGCCTCTTGCGCTGGGTCATTGATGTCGGGGTCGAGCGTGACGATCAAACGTTTATGCTCCGAGCCGGATTATTGGTGGTCACACTTGGGATAGTGCGCGGATTTACGGGATTCTGCGCCCGTTTTTTTGGCGAACGACTATCACACTATATTGCCTACGACATCCGCAACGAGCTTTACGATAAAGTGCAGCACCTCCATTTTGGCTACCACGACAAAACTCAAACCGGGATGTTGATTACTCGTGCCATTAGCGACGTAGATGAAATGCAGCGCTATTTTGCCAATGGGCTTTTGGATGGCCTCAACACCATGATTCTCCTCTTGGGGGTCGTCGTGGTCATGTTTGTCAGCAGCCCTCCATTGGCGGTTGTGGCACTCCTACCTGTTCTTCCACTTGTTTTCATGTCCAAGAGTTATGCCGCCCGTATTGACCCCCAATGGAAAAAAGTAATGGAGCATGTCCAAAATCTCAGTGAGCATCTCCAACAAAATGCTTTAGGTGCACAGGTCGTTCGCGCCTTCGCCCGTGAAAAGTACGAATTCAAGAAATTCGAGAATGAAAACGCCAAGTTGTTTACCGATCAACTCCGCTTAGTCAATCTGTGGACGACCTACATGCCCGTCAGCAATTTTGTGATCGCCTGTTGTGTCGCCACGACGCTATTTGTCGGCGGATTAATGGAACGCAACAATTTCGCAGGTGTCACTGTCGGCATAGTTGTATCCTTCAATGCCTATATCTTGCTCATCGGTCAACCCGTGCGTTTCTTGGGTTTTGTCATCTTGCTGTTTACCCAAGCGGTGACCAGCAGTCGCCGTGTCTTTGAAATTATGGATGCCCCCATCGAGATTGACGACGATCCAAATGCCCAAGAAATGCCAGCCATTCAGGGCTATGTCAATTTCGAAAATGTCTCCTTTGCCTACGACTCCGAACCCGTGCTTAAAAATATCAATATTGAAGCCAAACCCGGTCAAATAGTCGCCCTTTTGGGTCAAACAGGTTCAGGCAAGAGCAGCCTCATCAATCTAATCCCGCGCTTCTATGATGTGACGGAAGGCCGCGTGACGATTGACGGCATTGATATTCGGGATGTCCGACTCTCAACATTGCGCCCCCAAATCGGCATTGTGTTGCAAGAATCCGTCCTGTTTTCCGCCACCATCCGCGAAAACATTGCCTACGGAAGGCCCGAGATTGGCATGGATGAAATTATCGCCGCCGCCAAAGCCGCCAATGCCCATGACTTTATTTTGGAATTTCCGGAGGGCTATGAGACCGAAATTGGTGAACGCGGGGTGACACTTTCTGGTGGTCAGCGTCAGCGGGTAGCCATTGCGCGGGCCTTGTTGGTGGATCCCCGCATTTTAATTCTGGACGACTCGACCAGCAGCGTAGACACCCGCACCGAATACTTGATTCAAGAAGCCCTCAATCGTTTGATGGAAGGCCGCACCACCTTTGTCATTGCCCAACGTCTAACCACTGTCCAAAACGCCGATCAAATTCTGGTTTTGGATCGTGGCGAGATCGCCGAACGCGGCACCCACCATGAACTACTGGCGAAAAACGGCTTGTATGCTGACATCTACCGCCTACAACTCGCCGATCAGGAACGCCTCAAACACGAGCTTATGGCGTTGGGTGGCCTTTTGGAACAGGGCAATATACGCTCGACGGACAAGATCAAAGTCCGTGAACCCCAAATGAGCGGTAGCTAACTTTATCGGAAGGAACGGAAACTTATGGCACTCTCACAAGCAGCAACGGAAGCCGGTAAAGGTTTCGACTGGCAAGTGACCAAGCGTCTCTTTAGTTATCTCAAACCCTACAAGAAAAATGTGGTGATTGCTTTCACGGCGATGTTGTTTGTCGTCATCGCCAACATCATGGGGCCACCGCTGATTGGCTGGGCAGTGGATGAGGGTATTCGCAAGGGCAATATGTCCTTAGTGGGCGCAGGTGTTTTTGGCTACATTTTAGTTCAAGGACTTGGCTTCTTGGGTTTTCGCATCCAACTGGCAAACATGGCTTACGCGGGACAACGTATTATCGAGAAATTGCGCAACGACCTCTTTGAGAAAATCCAGTATTTCTCGATGTCGTTTTTTTCTAATTACGAAACAGGTCGTCTCATTGCACGGGTCATCAGCGATGTCAGCGTTCTGCGGGAGGCGATTACCTTTGCTGTCGTCGGTACAGTGCGCGAAATGCTCATTCTCATTGGCATCCTCATTTCCATGTCCATAATTAACCTGACCCTAACTGGCGTGGCGTTAGTCGTGCTGGCAGTTCTGATTACGATTGCGAATTTCTGGCGCATCTTTGCCCGTAAAGCCTATATCCGCGTCCGTGAAACCAATGCCCTCGTTAACGCCGAACTTGCCGAAGCCTTTAACGGTGTGCGCGTCACCCAAGCCTTCGCACGTGAGAGTTATAACTATCAGCGCTTCATCTCCAAGATTGATTACAATAATCGTGAAGCGAATGTCGCAGCGGCGCGTATCAGCGGCTTTTTCTTCCCTAGCATTGAATTGGTCGGCGGGGTGGCGACGGGCGCGATGATTTATGTCGGCGGCACGCTGGTCTTAAAACAACAACTCTCGGTGTTTACCCTGCTCACGTTCGTTCTGTATATTGATGAATTCTTCTTCCCCATTCGTATGCTGGCCCAGCGATACAATGTGTTCCAAGCGGTCATGGCAGCCGGGGACAAAATCTTTACCCTGCTCGATACACCTATCGAAGTACAGGATGCGCCGGAGGCCACCGAACTCCCCAAAATTCAGGGTCATGTTCAATTTGATAATGTCGAATTTCGATATAGTGACGGTGAGATGGTGTTGAAAGGCGTCAATCTGGATGTGCCTGCCGGGTCAACCGTCGCATTGGTCGGGCATACCGGGGCAGGTAAAAGCACGATTATCAAACTAGTAACGCGGTTTTATGATATTACCGATGGTAAGTTGACCATTGATGGCTATGATGTCCGCAAAGTCACCCAAGAAAGTCTGCGCCGTCAAATGGGCGTGGTGCTGCAAGAAACCTACCTTTTTTCCGGCACCGTCATGGAAAATATCCGCTATGGTCGCTTGGAGGCGTCAGATGAGGATGTGATAGACGCTGCCAAAGCGGTGGGTGCTCACGACTTTATCATGCGATTGGAAAATGGGTATAATACCGAGGTTCGTGAAGGGGGTTCGCTGCTTTCGGCTGGTCAACGCCAACTATTAGCCTTTGCCCGTGCCCTGCTTGCCGATCCGCGCATCCTAATTTTGGATGAGGCGACCAGCAGCATTGACACCCAAACCGAAAAAATTATCCAGAGTGCCCTAGAGCGCCTCCTAAAAGGGCGTACCAGTTTCGTGATTGCCCATCGGCTCAGTACCATCACCAATGCCGACCTGATTGTGGTGATAGATCATGGTGAAATTATTGAGCAGGGATCGCACGAGAGCCTCTTGCAGCAGGGTGGCGCTTATCGTGACCTCTATACAATGGCCTATGCTCGTCCGTTGGAAGCAGTATCGCCGGAGGTCACAGTCGCTGCCGATTAGAAACTAAACAAGAGTGAGCAGAAAATTTGCGTGACTTTCAACTCCTTGCTCCGTCCGAAGAAGGCGAGGAACCATTTCCCTATCGGCGCGTCTGGCGACCTCTCACCATTGAACTAGGGGTATTAGCCGCCGCTGTTCTTTTCATCCTCTTCACGACCCGTTTGGGTATCCTTGCCGACACCTACTCACGATCTATCAGCAGTGGATTGGCGTTACTGCCAATCGCCGCCTACTGGTTTTTCTCTATTCGTCGTGAACGTCTTGCCCTAGAACCACGACAGGGCCTCACCGCCATCCTATTTTTGAGCATGGTAATGGCAAATGGCGTTGCCGTACCGATCATGAGTGAGCTTTTTACCCCCGAACGCTGGCTGCCCGGCGCAGGCTTTTTTAACCGCATCCTCGGTTACGCCTTCACTATTGGCATCTTGAGTGAGTTTATCAAGTACGCAGTAGTACGTTATACCATGTGGCCCAACCGCTTCCGCATCCGTTTGGATGGCATCGCTTACAGCACCGCCGCCGCACTTGGTTTTGCCACTGTCCTTAACATGCGGCTGGTCTTTTATGATGAACTGACCCTCTCATCCGCCGCCGTCAACATCCTAACCAATATCTATATCCACATTGCCATCGGCGCAGTGATTGGCTATTTCTTAGGCGAATTCGCTGTCGGCAATACCTCAGCGGTATGGCTGCCTACAGGCTTAGTCGTCGCCGCCATCCTAAGTGGTATCCATTTTGCCTTTCGGGGTATTGCCATTTCCAGCGGCTTAGGTAGCCGAACCATCGGCGGTTTATTTTTGGTCATCGGCATCAGCGCGGCCGTTTTGGGCATCCTCTCATTTATAATTGAAAGCGCCGATGCACGTATGGCGGATAAACTGGGAGTACGACGTATCCGATGAGTTATTTCGAAAATCCCAAAGATTTTTCCGAACCACAGGTCGCCCGTCGGATCAACATCAACAGCGGGTTGGCAATCATGGTGACATTGGCTCTTATGGGTTTGGGTATGATCTTTCGGAGCAGCATTCTGAACGCCACCGTGCCGTATGAAGATGAAGAAAATGGCATACGCGGCCAGATTCCCCTCAATTGGCTGTTGGATGAAAGTCAACAAGATTATGTTTTCCGCGCGGAAAATCCAAACGCCCGCCCATTCAAAACCCTCATCCAAGTAAGCCTCCTCACCGTTGGGCCAGATGCTAATCCGCGCAGCGTGGTAGATTTGCTGGTGGTACAAGGGCCAAATCGCCTGCCCGGTTATCATGTCCAATCTGTCTCAGAAACCAGCCTCGGCGAAGATGATGCTGTCGAGATTCAATATTCCTTCGTTCAATCCGACCCCAACCCTTTTTTGCAGAGTGTACCAGTTGTGGTACAAGGCGTTGATTTGGTCGTCCTGCGTGGCAATCAAGCCGTGATTCTAACATATCGAGATGCGGCTGAAAATTTCGACGATAACCGCCCCTACTTTGATCGCTTTCTCCAAACTGTCGAATATTAAAGGGGTTTGCCGATGCGAAATTTAACTAACATGCAGCGACGCCTTTGGTTCATCTCTGTCCTATTGCTGATTGCTCTCGGTGTTGGTTTTTTAAATTTGCTCCCACCACCCTCACGGGCACAGGACGAAGACACCCCGCCGTTGGTGCGCCTCAACGAAGACAACATCAAAAAAGCGACGGTTTTTATAATGCAGACGGTGGACACCAACACTGGCCCGGTCATCACCTGTATGGGTACGGGCACATTGGTCAGTGCCGATGGGTTAGTATTGACCAATGCCCATATTGTCGAGGCAACCGAAAGTTGTCCGGCAAATCGCACGGTCATCGCCTTGACTCTGCGCACCGATGAACCGCCTGTTGCCACCTATATCGCGGAAACCGTCGAATTCAATCGCGGTTACGATTTGGCCGTTCTGCGCATCACCAGTTATTTGGATGGTCGCAGTATCGAACGTGGCACGCTGCAACTGCCCTTTGTAGAACTAGGCGACTCTAACACCGTCACGATAGACGACACCATCGCGGTGTTTGGCTATCCCGAAATCGGCAATGACCCCGTTACCGTGATTCGCGGAACAATCGGGGGCTTCACTGCCGAAGCGGGTTTGGGTGAACGGGCTTGGCTGCGAACCTCCGCCGAAATCCCCGGTCTCATGAGCGGGGGTGGGGTGTACAACCGCAATGGGGAACTCATCGGCGTCCCTACGATTGCCCCGGCCCGTGCTGCTGGTGAGGCGCTGGAATGTCGGCAGGTTTATGACACCAACGGTGATACCCAATTGGATAACCTCGATTTGTGTATCCCATTAGGCGGCACGATTAGCGCGATCCGCCCCTCCAGTTTAGCCCGAGGGTTAGTCCGAGCCGCCGCATTAGGCATTCAACCCGGTCCGGAAAAAGCCCCGGTAGATTTAGCGCCCCCCGCCGAGACTGCCATCTTTCGACGTCTCTTTGTGTCAACGGGTGTCAATGAAGCCGGGATGCCAACCAGTATTGTGACGAGTCTCCCGACAGGTACAAACAGTCTCTATCTCTTTTTCGATTATCAAAATATGCAGGATGGGCAGGTTTACGAACTGCGTACCACCGTTGGCGGGCGTCCCAATGTCCTCTACAGCCTGCCTCCGGTCACATGGAGTGGCGGCGAACGTGGCTTGTGGTATATCGGCGGAACTGTGCCAACGGGATGGGAAAACGGGGTCTATGAATTCACCCTATTCATTGAAGGACGGCAGGTAGACAGCCATCGCATTACCATCGGTGGCGGCCCACGTACCGACCCGCAGTTTTCTGATCTCGTATTCGGCATTCAAGACCCGCTTGGTAACTTAACAGGAGCAAACTACGTCATCCCCGAAGGCAATATCATCCGTGCCCGTTTTAACTATCAAAATATGCGGGACGGCCTCATTTGGCAGCAGCGTTGGTATCAAAATGGCAATCTGATTTCCCCTCCCCTAAATACAGCGGAACCCCCGGTGTGGTCAGGCGGACCAAGCGGTCTTAGCAGTGACCCCAGCATCACCAGCGACATCGGGTTTACCTCCGGTCTCTATCGGCTCGAAATCTACATCCAACTGCCATCGGGTGAAGATTGGTGTTTGGTCCGTCCAGACATTCATCCTTCCCTCATTGACTGGTGTTTGATGGTGACATCCGATTTTGTAGTGGCAGGCGGCGCGGGTGGTGCCAATAATGCCCAAGCTCTCATTTTTAGCGATTTCCGCTTTGCCCGCGACGAACAAGGCGGCTTACCCATTAGCATTGTTGGCGAATCCATGCCTGCTGGTTCAACCGCAATTTATGTATTTTTCAATTGGCGACAAGTGCGGCCCGGCACACCCTTTAGTTGGCGCTGGTTGGTAGACGATGAAGTGCTGATTGAAAACCGCACCCAATGGGCCACCGGCGTGAATGGTGAGAACTATTATTTTTCGTTGCTCGGTGTGCCCAATCTACCCGATGCCACCTACCGTTTTGAATTGTATATGGGCGGGATTCGCCTGACCGACGAAACAGTGCAGGTTGAGGTCGGCTTGGGGCAGCTTCCCGTTGAAGCCTTCGCCAGCGCCAAAGGGGTCCAAATGACCGGGCAGGTGTTTGATGCCGCCACCAATCAAGGCATCCCCGGTGCATTGTTTGTCGTGCTGCTGGCCGAATTCAGTGTCGAAGATTTCGAGTGGCAGGCGGTGCAGGTCTTAGGCCGTGCCACCACCGACGAGCAGGGCTTTTTCCAGATTCCAGCTTTGCTGCCACGTGGCACTCTTGAAGAACCCGCCCTATACAGCGTTCTGATACGTGCCGAAGGTTACTTGCCTGCCAACTCGGATGGGATAACAGTCACTACCGAGACCGAAAGCCCCGTCAATTTGGAGGTACGGCTCAATCGAGATTTGTCATCCTATGGTGAGATACAATAAGCCTCAAGGTTGAGTCGCGCTTCAAAACGACATCCATTATCATGGGAAAATGCAGTGAGATTTAGAATTGTACTTTTAGCGATTGTCGCAATAGTGCTGCTGGTGGGGGTCATTGGTCTTTCAATCCGACTACTGCCCCCTGCACCTACCTCCCCCACCCCAACCTTTCCGGAGGGGATAGATTTTCCCAATGGGCGGCCTGTGCCACATCGCTAATCTGCTAAAGGAGCAACCATCGGAATGGACAATATCATCCTCGCCATCATCATGGCTGTGATCGGTTTTGCGTTGGGCATTCTTATTAATTGGCTGTCGGATAACCTCCCCAACGAACAACTGCTCCCACCATGGCTACCCGATAGATGGACAAGGCAGCAGCCGATCCGTTCCCAAGTAGAGGCTCTTGTCAAACATTTGCAGGCCAACCAGATTGATCTGGTGTATGTCCAGACCGGGGCATGGCAGCAAGATGGTCAGTATCAGGCATGGGATTATGCCAATGATTTTCGGGCATTGCTCCGCGACCTTGCCCCCGAAATCAAAACCCTAGACTGGATTACGGTAGAAAGCCACCACGAGCCGTACCTTGCTGAAAATTCTGAAAATAATGAGATGCTGGTGAATTACGTCCAACAAAGCATCAATGAGCGGCGTTACGATGGGGTGCATTTGCACTGGCTTTCTGAGTCCGGTGAAAATTTCGTGCCGCTGGTACGAGCCTTCCATGAATTATTGGCGCAAGATCATATCTTATCAGTGACTGGCCCACACGACGCCACCAATGGTGAACCACTGATTCCAACTGGTTTGGATGATCTGTCAATCCGGTGGAATCCACCCTATAAGCAGCAGAGTGTTCTAACTCCTCCTACCTACCCCGATGGCTCACCACGTCCCAAAATCACGTGGTCGGGCCTGCTTGCGTTCCTAACGGGTGGGCGCAGCAGCGATACCGGCTCAAAATTGCGCTGGCGGCATCCAATCACCGAGGTGGTGATGGCCCTATTGTTTGGATTCATTATTCTGAATTGGCCCAACCACGAACGGCGTTTTGTATGGATGATTTATCTAACCATCTTGATACTAGTTACCATAATTGACCTTGAACATCGCATTATCATCACTCCCGTTATTTTGGTCGCCTGTATTCTTGCTTTTGTATTTGCGTTGGTCGCGCCCGAATCAGATCGAGATTTTGTAGATTACATCGCCGGTGGCGGATTAGGGCTTGGTTTATTTCTGGTGATGTTTTGGGGCGGCGGTATCTTCTCCAGCGTGGTCGCCTCAGCCAGAGGTGAAGAACTAAACGAGGTCGCTTTTGGCTTTGGGGATGTCTATGTTGCAACGATGTGCGGCTTGATGATCGGCTGGCAGGCTTTTATTTTTGCCGCGATTATCACGGTCTTTTTGGGGGCATTGGGCGGCATCCTCTTTCTAATTGCCCAAACGTTGCGTGGGGGCTATGATGCCTTCACGCCCCTCCCATATGGTCAATACATTATCATCGGCACAATTATCATGATGTTATGGCGATCTGAAATTGGAGAATTCCTGCGCGGTGGCTGAATAAGTTAGACTTTATAGGTCGGCAGCACAAGTGAGAACGTGGTTCCGACCCATTCAACACTCTCTACTTCAATACTGCCACCATGCGCTTCGATGATCTTTTTGGAGATTGCCAGCCCTAATCCCGTTCCTTCGGTGGTTCGGGCACGATCCACCTTATAAAAACGATCAAAGATGCGGGACAAATGGTCAGCCGCAATGCCAATTCCCGTATCCGCAATCTCAACCACAATCATCTCCCCACGCAGATAAGTCTTGATGCTGATGCTGCCTTTTTTGGTGTATTTCATGGCGTTTTCAACAAAATTAGCAATCCCCCGATGAAACTGCGTCTCATTGGCTAGGATCATGGGTAACGATTGGCCGAGGTCAAGAACCAATTGCAGATTCTTTTTGGCGATATGCGGTGCATAGATTTGGGCGATGCTAGTTAACACATGATTGACATCAAGTTGGACAAAGGTCAATTCCGTAATATTGATTTCCAGCCGTGAAATATCCAATAAATCTTGGACTGTTTTATTCAAACGTTCGGCCTGTGCTTCTAAGATTCGAAGTCGTTCAAGTCGCTTCTCTTCATCGCCCCCCGCTCGCAGTAGATAGGTATTGAGGATAATGGTGGAAAGCGGCGTGCGTAAATCGTGTGAGACATCTCCAATAAATTCCTCCAGCATCTTCACCCGTGCTCGTTCGAGTGTCAGTTCGATGCTTTTCTGTTGAGCCTCACGAATGGCCGTAATATCAAACACCACCCCAATAAATCCGGCAAAGACTCCCTCAAGGTCATAAAACGGCTGACCAACTACCATGACCGTATGATAGGTACCGTCGCTGTGGTGGAGACGACATTCCACCTCAAAACCACGTTGATCCCCAAATGCGGCCAGATACTTTTGCTCCCACTTATCCCAATCCTCCGCATGAAAACTTGTCTTCCATGCCTGATTGGAATTGTGACCCATCGTCAATCCCGTAAATGAAAACCAACTGGTGTTCAAAAAGTGAATATGGGTATCCAGTTCGGAACGCCAAACGGGAACCGGAAAGGTATCCAAAAGGCTTAGATAAAAATGGAGCGATTGTTCTAGCGCTTGTTCGGCACGTTTTCGGTTGGTGACAATCGTATTGGTCACCAATAGTTCCACCGGTTGATCGCCCTCCCAAGATAGAACCGTAAAACGACTTTGTACCCATTCCCAATGCCCACGTTTATGACGGACACGGTATTCAATTTGTGGGTTGTCATCCAGCTTCCCTTCCATCGCTTTGCGCCATTCCCGCGAGACCCGTGCTGCGTCCTCAGAATGAATCGCAAAGGTGATAGATTCAGGCTGAAGCAATTCTTTTGCCGAATAGCCGAGCATCTCTTGACGGTTAAGATAGACCCCCTTCCGAGTGCGTAGGTCGAGGATGTAGATGTAGTCGGGCGAATTCTCGGTTAAGGTGCGAAAACGCTGTTCACTAATTTGAAGCGCGTCTTGGGCCTTTTCGCGTTTGGCAAATTCCTCATAGACTCGCTCGATTAATCGGGCATTGGTGAGTGCAATCGCCGCTTGGTCAGCAAAAAGTTTGACCAGCCGGATTTCTTCTTCATCAAATGGGATGGTCTTTTCGGAATCAGTGACATTAATCGCCCCAATCACCCGTCCACCCACTTTCATGGGTACACCCAATACGCGGCGGAATGGGGCATTTTGATAAACATCTGCCTTTCCATCCCATTGGGAATAATCCGTTACAAACATCACCTCCCCGGATTGCGCCACTTTACCGGAGACTCCTTCACCAAATTGCAGTATCGTGCCGACCAAATTACCGGGCAGGTTATAAGCGACGACCAATTCAAGGCTTTGGTTATCGGGCCGAAGTAAATAAAGTCCGCCCATTGGCGCATTTAATAATTTCGCGGCACGTTCAACAATCGCCCGTAGCAAAGTCGTAACATCCGGCTGTGAGTTAATTGCCAATGACGTTTCATACAGAGCCACCATCGCCTCCGAGCGACGTTTCTGCAATTCCTCAGCGTGCTTGCGTTCGGATACATCCCGCATGACCACATGAAATAGACCATCATGCAAGCGGCGAACATTTGCTTCCACAAAAATACGTTTTTGGTCTTTACATACCAACCATTCTTGGACTTGAAAACGATCTTGAAGCGTTTCATCCCCGGTAAGGGCGGGCAAAAGGGACGAATCTTTGGTGATAAAGTCAACAAGGCCCATCCGTAGCAGTTCCTCGCGGCTGTACCCCAACAATTCACAAGCGCGAGGATTCACTTCCCGAAACGCTCCCAAAGGTGTCATGACAATAATGGCGTCGGTAGCCTGCTCCATCAAAATCCGATATTTGGTTTCGCTGATCGGTGCAGCATCGGCGGTCTGTTTATTTAGGAGAGCAACGCCAAGTAACGCCGCCGCTGTTTTGAGGGCAGTCACATCCGAGGGAGTCCAATCCCCTCCGCTTGCCGAAGCTTCCAAGCCGATAAATCCTAGCCAATGCTGTTTAACATGGATCGGTGATAGTATGCTACGCGGGTTGCCTAGCTGTGACCATCCTTCAAGACCCGTGCCGCTACTCGTGGTCTGAATGCTCTCACCGGATTCAAGTTGGGTAGCCCATTTAAATGAACGTTTGAAAACATCTATTGGCATGGGCGTGAATGGGATCAAGGGAGCAGCAGGAACAGATTGCCATTCGCAGATTCGTCGGATAGTGGGGGCTGGATCACGCAGAATCGAAGCAATTTCATAAATGTAAGCGCAATCGGCTTTAAACTGGGATGCTAATTGGGACAGGGCGTCGTCCAGCCTCTTTTGGGAGGCCTCCTCAAGCAACACATGCTGCATAATCGAGACGACATGTTGTAATACAGCTTCACCCGTCTGTAGCTGGGTAGCCATCAGTTAGACTTCCTTGGGGACTGAGGGCATTGATCTGACCTGTCCAGAAGATTTTTCCCTAAAGTTTTATTTTACCGCAGGATGTCATGTTTGGAACTAGGTGCAACCTAAGCGATGCAACAAATTCACCGAATTGCCTAAATACCCAGTTGTAGAAGAAACGGATTACGAGGAAATGGTAGCCGATTCCAGATGTTCAACACGCTGAATTAGGCCACCGCCAAGACACCGATCATCATCATAAAATACTGCGCCCTGACCGGGAGTGATGTCTCGTAGCGGTTCATCAAAAATGACAGCTACCTGCCCATCCGAGAGGGGTTCAAGGGTAGCCGGGGCAGGTTTGGCTTTATAACGAATTTTGACTTCTGCGCGGATGGCTTCAACAGGAGGAGCACCAGCAATCCAATTGACTCGACCTGCGATAAGTCTGTCACGTCCCAGCTCGTCGCGTGTGCCCACAATCACGGCATTCCGCTGGCGGTCAAGATCAAGCACATAGAGGGGGTCGCCACTACCTGAAATGCCCAAGCCCTTGCGCTGACCGATAGTGTAATTGGGGAGGCCATCATGCGTGCCAACCTGCTCCCCGCGCCGATTAAGAATCGGGCCAGACATGAATAAATCCACAGGTCCATGTTCCCGCAAAAAGCGCCGATAATCTCCATCCCCCAAAAAGCACAAATCCTGCGAATCATGTTTACTGGCGACGGGCAGACCAAACTTCGCGGCGAGTTCACGTACCTCTGGTTTGATATAGTTTCCAACTGGAAACAGGGTATGGCGAAGCTGTTCTTGTGTCATCACACTCAGGACATAAGATTGATCTTTTTCAAGACTATGGCCCTTGCGTAATTCAAATAGGCCCTCCGTAGACTGGGTAATCCGCGCATAATGCCCTGTCGCCAGATAATCCGCCCCCAACGCCAACGCATTATTCAACAACCAGTCAAAACGGATGTGCATATTGCAGGCTAGGCAGGGATTAGGGGTCAGGCCATCGGCATGTTGGTCAATGAAAAATTGAACGATCTTATTACGGAATACATCACGGGTATCGAGAACATAAAAGGGGATGTCCAGCATATCCGCCACGCGCCGTGCATCGTTCATCTGTTCCGGTGTGCAGCAACGATTATGACCTGTCAGGCCGGGGGCAGTCTCCTCCGACCATAGGCGCATCATCATACCGATAACGTTGTAGCCCTGCTCAACCAGCAAAGCCGCCACCACCGAGCTATCCACACCACCGCTCATTGCCACCACAACGGTGGGCATGTTTCCTGTCATGGAATTTTTTGAACCATTTTCCAATTTATTCACATGCCCCAAATAGTAGCGGTTTTGGGATAGGCGGTCAATATCATATTTTCTTGCATCTAACGGTCATGCCTAGCCCATGTAATATGACCACCACGCATAAATTCGTAACTGTAGTTACGAATTCACACTCGGCGCATATAATGGTCAGTAATAGAACTTATGCTCTATGAAAATCGTGCTTTTAACCTAGATTCAGCACGGTGGCTTTAGCCCCGTGTGAGCATAGTGCCCTCGGTTCACGCCGACACCCCGCTAAACCGCCGTACCCCCTCGATTACTTTCGGCATGATCTCTAGGACGTAATCAACATCGGCGTGGGTCGTGTGGCGGCCCACTGTCAGCCGTAAGCCCCCCATCGCCCCATTGTGGTCATATCCCAAAGCAAGGAGAACTTCCGATGGTGCCGGGTTGCCTGTTTTACAGGCGCTCCCCGATGATGCCGCAATTCCCTTTATATCAAGGTGCATTAACAGCGTGTTGCCGTTGACGTGTTTAAAAACGAAGCTGGCATGAGACGGCAGCCGATCATGGCGCTCGCCAGTCAACTCCACATCAGGGATAGTTGACAGCACTCCATCAATCAAATGGTCACGAAGATCAATAAAATGCGGAACCCACTGATCGCGTTCGGCATAAGCAATCTCCAACGCCGTTGCCATCCCCACAATCAACGGAACGTTGTGGGTGCCACTGCGCCGACCAGACTCATGGCTACCCCCCGTTTGGGACGGCAACAGGGGAACCCCCTCTCGCACAAAGAGTGCTCCAACCCCTTTTGGCCCATAAAATTTATGGGCGGATATGGAAAGTAAATCTACTCCTAATTTCTGTACATCCACATCCAACTGGCCCGTCGCTTGCACTGCATCGGTATGGAAATACACCCCTTTTTCGTGGGCCACCGCTGCCAACTCCGCAATCGGCAGAATAGTCCCGATTTCATTATTCGCCAACATCAAGCTGACAAGAACCGTGTCCTCTTGGATGGCTTCGCGCAGCATGTCCGGTGTGATATTTCCCGCGCGGTCAGGTTGTAAAAAAGTCGCGGGTAGGCCAAAAACCTCCTCTAATTGCTGGGCAGTGCGGCTGATAGCATGGTGTTCGAGGGGGCTGGTAATCAAATGGGTTCCCCGTCCCAGTTGTTTGGAGGCAAGCGCCACCCCACGCAGCGCCAAATTATCGCCTTCCGAGCCACCACTGGTAAACACAAGTTCGTTTGGACGACAGTTCAAAATTTTTGCCATCTTGTCGCGGGCATCTTCCATCGCCGTCTCAGCCTTGCGCCCTACCCGATGCACCGACGATGGATTCCCATAAATCTCTGAAAAGTAAGGCATCATCGCTGCAACCACCCGCTCATCTAAAGGCGTCGTGGCACTATGATCGAGGTAAATAAAACGATCCGGCATTCCATAAGCTCCCCTATTTATTGTCAACGGTCAGTCAGCATCCTTGTCATTTTACCCTAAATTGACCATCGAGCAGGGTTCATTTAAGCGATTGTAGGATATAATCGTCCAGCGTTAAATCAAACAAAGTAGTGTGAGGCCCAATGCCGCGAGTCTACACATGGCGGTTCAATGTGCGTTCCTATGAAGTTGACCGCTTTGGTCACGTGAACAACGCCGTCTACCTGAATTATTTGGAAGAAGCCGCTACACGAGCCAGTGCTGACGCCGGATTTGACAATGAATGGTACGATGTGCATCAGTGCATGTGGGTCATCCGCGAAATGCACGTGCGCTATCACGAACCTGCCCTTTATGGCGATGAACTCGAAATCCGCACATGGGTCTCCGATTTTCGGCGGGTGCGTTCCCATCGAGAATACGAAATCGTGCGAGTGCGTGATAATTGTCGCGTTCTGCGGGGTCGAGCGGATTGGGTATTTATGGATCGGACTGAAATGAGGCCCAAGCGCCTTGTCCCAGAATTTGAAGGTGGATTCCAACCCGCCAATGCTCCTCTTGAAGATTTGGAAATCCGTATCCCTGCTGCCGTAAGTTACCCCTCCTATCAATTTATCTCCGAGCGCCGCGCCCAAAGTTATGAAATAGACCAACTAGGGCATGTCAACAACGCCAATTATCTGCGCTGGGTCGAACAAGCCTCGGTGGATGCGTTGGCGAGTGTGGGATGGGATACTGCCCGACTCCAAGCTGAAAATTTCTATGTTTTTGAGTTGGGGCATGAACTGGAATATTTCCACGAGGCAAAAGAAGGCGACCCGATTAAAATTGTCAGTTGGGTCACGGAAAAATCGCGGGTACACGGCGCATGGATTCATGAGATGTACCAGCGTGACACAGGCGAACTTTTGGCTCGTGACTATGCAGCCCGTGTATTTTTGAGGCGGGATGGAACAAATTATCGCCCCACCTCTATGCCAGACGCGCTAACACATGGAATAATGACGGGGGAACGAACGTAGAGTAGATTTTGGGGGATATGTGCTTATAAGGTGCGAAGGCGAATTGGAGGATTTGAATGTTAGACCCTTTTTTCAGGCCCAATTCTGTTGCCATCATTGGAGCAAGCCGTAACCCCAGCAAACTGGGCTATGCGGTCTTGGCAAATTTGATTGAAAGCAAATTTACGGGCCGCATCTATCCCGTCAACCCGACGGGCGAAGAAATCCTCGGCTATGCCTCCTTCCCACAAGTCACTGACCTTCCTGAAACTCCTGATCTAGCTGTAATCGTCATCCCCTACCTGCATGTCCCGGATGCGGTACAAGCCTGTGGCGAAAAAGGCATCAAGGCGGTAGTAGTCATCAGTGCAGGTTTCCGCGAAACAGGTCGCGCCGGATTAGAACTTGAACTCAAGCTGCTCCAAATCGCCAAACAATTTGGGATGCGCTTAATCGGGCCAAACTGCTTGGGTGTGATGGACATCCACCACCCGGTTAATGTCACCTTTGCGGCGGGTGGGATGCCCATGAAAGGCTCAATCGCGTTCATGAGCCAATCTGGGGCATTAGGGACGGCTGTCTTGGATATGAGCATGGGCAACAACAAACACATCGGCTTCAGCGCCTTTGTGAGTCTCGGCAACAAGGGCGATGTCAGTGAAATTGACCTAATGCGCTATTGGGCCAATGACCCCAACACCAAAGTCATTTTGGCTTATTCTGAAGGGCTGCCCAGCGGACAAGAATTTATGAAGGTCGCGCGTGAGGTCAGCCGCAAAAAACCCGTCATCATGCTCAAGAGTGGCGTCACCCAGTCCGGCCAAAAAGCCGTTTCGTCACATACGGGTTCATTGGCGGGGGCGGAACAGGCCTATAACGCCGCGTTTTATCAAAGCGGGGTGCTGCGAGTGAACAATCTCCAAACCCTGTTTGACCACGCGGTTGCTTTTGCCTATCAACCCCTACTCAAAGGCAACCGCATCGCCATTGTCACCAATGCAGGTGGGCCGGGGATTTTGGCAACCGACGCGCTGGAAAAGGCTAATTTACAACTAGCTCGGCTGGAAAACGCGACGATCAAGACTCTGGAGGAATTTTTGCCCGATGCTGCTAGTGCCGCCAATCCGGTAGATGTGTTAGGCGATGCCCGCGCGGATCGCTATGAATTCGCCCTCAAACACGTTGCCGCCGATCCCAACGTGGACGGTATGATCGTAATCCTAACGCCGCAGGCCATGACCGAAATTGACGCCACCGCCCATGCCATCGGTAAATTGACCACCGAGATTGATAAACCCGTGTTAGGCTGTCTGATGGGCGATCATCGGGTACAGACCGGGATTGAAATCATGGCGAAGTTCTACACAGTACCCAACTATGCCTTCCCCGAACGCGCCGCTCACGCCTTTGCCGCCATGCGCGATTACAGCGACGCCCGTAAGCGCGATACAGGCGAAATCCGCAAATTTGAAGTAGATAAAGCCCGCGTCAAAGCCCTATTCGAAAAAGTCCGTGCCGAGAATCGCGTTTCAATGATTGAAGCCGAAAGCCGCGAAGTCTTTGCCGCCTATGGCTTCCGAATGCCGCGCAGTGAACTCGCCACCACCCCCGACGAAGCAGTACATTTGGCAGATGAAATGGGCTATCCGGTGGTGTTAAAAATCGCCAGCCCCGATATTCTCCATAAAACCGAGGTCGGTGGGGTCAAGGTCAATTTACGCAATGCCACCGAAGTCCGTGATGCTTTTGAATTGATGGTTTATCGCGCCACACGCTATGTCCCCGGCGCAAATATTTGGGGCTGCCTCGTACAAGAAATGGTGCCACCGGGGCTTGAGGTTCTGTTAGGCATGAGCCGTGATCCCCAGTTTGGCGCACTGGTGACTTTTGGGCTGGGTGGAATTTATGTGGAAGTGCTCAAAGATGTAACCTTCCGCATCGCGCCGTTTGGCGAAACGGATGCCAGCACCATGCTGCGTGAAATTCGGGCCGCCCATTTGTTAGACGGTGTGCGTGGGCAAAAACCCGCTGATAAGGAAGCCCTAACCGATGCGTTACAGCGCATCAGCCAATTAGTAACGGATTTCCCAGAGATTGCCGAGTTGGACATCAATCCACTCTTTGTCTATGAAAAAGGCCGGGGTGTGTTAGCATTGGACGCACGTATTATTTTGCAGGCTCGTCAATAGACGCAAATCATCGGAGCAAGGAGAGAACCTGTTTTTCTTTTTCGTGTCCCCGTTTTTTAAATACTTACGGTTGGCTGTACGATGCTTGTCGTCTGCATCCCACAGCCTTTTTCAGAGAAAGGATTTTGATTAGATGAAGGCACTTTACATCACATCGGTTGTCACATTTTCGGGAAAAACCGCCCTATGTCTGGGCTTGGGTCTCTATATGCAGTCGCGTGGCCTCAAAGTGGGGTATATGAAACCCGTCAGCCTGCAAGATTATCGAATCGGCAATCAGATTGTAGATGAGGATGCCGAATTTGTGCGCCGAGTGCTGCGGTTGGAGATGAACGCTAATCAGCTTGCTCCCGTCATTCTATCCGACTCACTGTTGGATAGTGTGATGGATGGCTCAGTTCGCCGCGATTTTTGGGCCGAAATGAACCAAACCTATGAGCAAGCTAAACAGGGCAAAGACATTGTGCTGATGGAAGGTGGTGCTTCCATGCGCGATGGGTCAGTGGTGGGATTAAGCACTGTTGAGGTCGTGCATCGCCTAAACATCCCGACACTGGCCGTCATACGTTGGCGGGATCTGGCCCATGTGCTGGATGATATTGCCGCCGCCAAGCGTCGTATCGAGCACCTTTTATATGGCGTGGTCATTAATAATGTTCCCGAAACGGCATGGGAAAAAGCGAAAAGCAAAGTCGCCCCCTATCTCGAAAACATAGGGATTCCGGTTTTTGGCGTGCTCCCGCATCAACGTGAACTGCAAGCCATTACCATTGGTGAACTCATCGCGCTGCTCGATGCCCAAGTGCTCGCAGGCGAACAAATGGCCTCGCGTCTAGTTGAAAACCTGTCAGTGGGGGCCATGACGGTTGAATCGGCCCTGCCCCTATTCCGCCGCACCATCAACAAAGCCGTCATTACCGGAGGGGATCGCACCGACCTCCAAGCGGCTGCACTTGAAACCTCTACCGCCGCCCTCATCCTAACGGGTAATTTGCAGCCAAGCGCCTCTATTATCCGCCGCGCCGAAGAATTAGGCGTAGCCGTGCTCTTGGTGAGCGACACCACCATGGAAGCGGTTGAAAAGATCGAAAGCGTTATGGGCCGGACACGCTTAGGTCAGGCCGAAAAACTCAATCGTTTCCAAGCGATGCTAGCGGAGCATCTCGATTATGCGCGTTTACTCAAAGGGCTTGAACTGGAATAGCTGGTTCACCCTTTGTTGAGTATCGTATGTTTACTCAGGAAGGATAATCCTAATCATGACCATTATTGAGAGCATTACCGGACGTGAAGTCCTAGACTCACGCGGCAACCCCACCATTGAAGTGGACGTCACTTTACTGGACGGCAGTGTCGGGCGAGCGATGGTTCCAAGCGGCGCTTCGACAGGCGAGTATGAAGCAGTCGAACTCCGTGATGGTGACTCCAAACGCTATGGAGGCAAAGGCGTCTTACAGGCCGTCCAAAATGTCAACGAGGTGATCGCCGAAGCGTTAGTTGGTTTTGATGTGACCAACCAAATTGGAATTGACCAAGTTTTGTTGGATTTGGATGGCACTCACAACAAAGGCAATCTGGGGGCGAATGCGATTTTGGGTGTGTCATTGGCCGCCGCCCGTGCTGCTGCTGTCAGTCTCAATTTACCACTGTATCGCTATCTGGGTGGTGTCTATGCCCACGTCCTGCCTGTCCCGATGATGAACATTATGAACGGGGGCAAACACGCTGCCAACAGCACCGATTTCCAAGAATTTATGGTAATGCCCGTTGGTGCTCAATCATTCGCCGAATGCCTGCGGATGGGGGCGGAAATCTATCATAGTCTGCACAAAGTCCTCAAAGGGCGCGGCCTCGGCACAACGGTTGGGGATGAAGGCGGCTTTGCCCCCAGCCTGCCCACCAATGAAGGTGCAATTGAAGTCATCCTAGAAGCAATCCAAAAAGCAGGCTATACTCCCGGTGGTGATGTGTACCTTGCGCTTGACCCCGCCGCCAGCGAAATCTATGAAGGTGGTTATTACCATCTCAAGACCGAAAACAAAAAGCTGACCAGCGCCGAAATGGTGAAATTCTGGGCGAATTGGGCCGAGAAGTATCCCATTATCAGCCTTGAAGATGGCCTTGAACAGAATGACTGGGAATATTGGCACGAACTGACGGAAGCCATTGGTGACCGCGTGCAAATCGTCGGTGATGACCTGCTAGTGACCAATGTAGAAAAGGTACAACGCGCTATCGAAGGCCGCAACGCCAATGCGCTGTTGTGCAAGGTCAATCAAATCGGTACACTGACAGAATCCATTGCCGCCAGCCGCCTCAGCCAGCAAGCGGGTTGGACAGTGGTCGTTAGCCATCGCAGTGGTGAAACCGAAGACAGCACCATTGCCGATCTGGTTGTGGCGTTGAATGCGGGCCAGATTAAGACAGGCGCGCCTGCTCGTAGTGACCGCATTGCCAAATATAACCAACTACTGAGAATTGAAGAAGATTTGGGTGACATGGCTCGTTTTGCTGGCAAGCAGGCCTTCCCCAACCTAAAACGTAAACTCTAGGACGGAATCTATGTTAAACATGATTGATGGGAAGCGCACTAAAATTGTTGCAACGATTGGCCCTGCTTCCGGAAATGAAGCTGTGCTACGTAAGATGATTCAAAATGGCCTAGATGTAGCACGCATCAACTTCAGTCATGGGACGCATGAAACACATGCCGAAAATATCGCCCTGATTCGCCGCCTTGCCGAAGAAGAAAAGGCAGTGGTGGCGATCATGGGCGACCTGCAAGGGCCAAAAATTCGCTTGGGAGGCTTAACCCCAGACCCGCTACCCATCAAGCCGGGAGATGAGATTGTTCTCACCTCCCGCCCCAATCCGGATCAAAGCAAAAAACACTTACCACTCCCCCACCCCGAATTTGTCAAAGACATCCGGGCAGGCAATAGGCTGTTGCTGGACGATGGTGATATTGAATTGACGGTTAAGACCCGCTATGGTGACGATTTGGTGTGTGAAGTTGTGGTTGGTAATGAACTCAAGAGCCGTAAAGGGGTCACGGCATTAGGGGCAAATTTATCCCTTTCTGCTTTGACCGATAAAGACCGCGCCGATGTGGTTTTTGCCCTTGAACAAAATCTTGACTATCTAGCCATGTCATTTGTCCGCAGCGCCGACGATATGCGAGAACTGCGTTGGCTAGTACGGCATCATGGTGGGGATGTGTGGCTCATCGCCAAAATTGAAAAAACAGAGGCTATCGAGAATTTTGAAGAGATTTTACAGCATTCCGATGGCATCATGGTGGCACGCGGAGACCTAGGGGTAGAGCTACCCGCTGCTGAAGTGCCCGTCCGCCAAAAACACATCATTCGCCGCTGCAATCAAGTCGGCAAACCAGTGATTACCGCGACGCAGATGCTCAATAGCATGGTCAGCAATCCCCGTCCCACCCGTGCCGAAGCCAGCGATGTTGCCAATGCGATTTTTGACGGTACCGATGCAATCATGCTCTCCGCCGAAAGTGCCAGCGGCAAATACCCGGTTGAATCCGTCGCCATGATGACCGAAATTGCCAAAATTGCCGAGGCCCATCTGCTGGAAAACAGCAACGAGAAAATGTGGCGCGGCTTTGGCGAGGCGGTCACGGAAAATATCTCTGAGGCTATCAGCTATGCAACCAGTGTGATGGCCCACGAACTGCGGGCAAAAATGATTGTGACCAGTACGTGGACAGGCTATACGGCCCAGCGCGTAGCTCGTCAGCGACCCTTGACCCCGATTGTCTGTGTTACCCCCCATCGCGGCACCTATCAACGCATGGCACTGGTATGGGGTGTGCTGCCCATCTTGGTTGAGGAATTCGCCTCTATTGACGATATGATCAGGATCGTTGTCCAGACCGCCGTTGAACGTGAACTCATTGAAATCAACGACATTATGATTATCATCGCAGGCGTGCCATTTGGGGCAGGCGGTCAGACTAATTTCGTGAAGATTCATCGGGTCGGCGAATCCGGCGAAGTAGAACAAGAATTATAGACCCCTCTCATCACTCAAAATCATACGATAGGCGGGTCTGACTCGCCTATTTTTATTCGGGTTCACTTGGCGGTGGAACAATCTGATCTATCAGGGGTAGGATGTCCGTTTTGGCGTGGGCAGGTGACCATTGCAGCCATACCAAAAACTCACGGTTGCCCTTTGGCCCAGTGATTTGACTTTCCACCAAACCACTGACCGTATAATCCATCTCTTGGGCTGTACTTAATACATCCAACAATACGGCCCGATGAGTCGCCGCATCTTTAATTACCCCCTCACCCTTATCAACTTCGGCTTTGCCTGCCTCGAATTGGGGTTTTATCAGGCCAATCACATCAGCAGAAGGCGTTAGCCAATCCGCAATGGTCGGCAGCAGCATTTTGAGCGAGATAAAACTGGCATCAATGACGACGAGCGAAATTGGTTCGGGCAGATTATCCAAATAGCGGGCATTGGTACGTTCCATGACCACCACCTGCGAGTCGTCACGTAATTTGACCGCCAACTGCCCATAACCCACATCAATTGCATAGACTTTCACCGCCCCACGCTGCAATAGGCAATCGGTGAACCCCCCTGTACTTGCCCCGACATCGGCACAAATCCGTCCCTCCACCGTGACAGGTAAATGTTGAAGCGCTCCTTCCAGTTTCAACCCACCCCGGCTGACAAATTGTGCCGCTTTTTTCAGAGTGACATTGGCATCAGCGGGGACGGACACGCCCGGTTTAGTGCGCAATTCGCCATTCACCATTATTTCGCCTGCTAGGATGTAGCGCTGGGCCATTTCGCGGCTCGGCGCTAACCCAAGTTCATGCACCAACACATCCAGTCGTTTCTTCTGTGCCACCTAATTATTATTCCTGTGCAAGATAGTTGGACACCTCAATCAAATTCAGATCGGGGTCACGAAAATAGATAGATAGTATCGGGCCAAGTGCCCCACTCCTTTGGACAGGCCCTTCGATAATTTCAACGTTGCAGCTACACAAATGCTCCATGACCTCGGCTACTGGGATTAAGGTGATGAAACATAAATCCGCCGAACCGGAAGTTGGACGAAGGGCCTTTGGTTCAAATTCAAGACCAACCTGATGCAGATTGATTTTTTGCTGCCCAAATGCCAGCGCCTTACGATTCTCGCCAAAGGTGATGACCTGCATCCCCATGACCTCTTGATAAAATTCGCAGGTCGTTTCAATGTCGGCAACAGTCAGCACCAAATGGTCAAGGCGATCCATATTCATGCCTAAAAGTCCCCGTAGAAATCATACCAATTGTAATGCAGCAAACGACCTATTTCCTCAAAACCCAAGCGCTGATAAATGCGATAGCCCATTTTAGACGATTGTAGGACGGCATAGCGATAGCCCATATCCCGT
Organism: Anaerolineae bacterium; assembly: GCA_019913005.1. Classification (GTDB taxonomy): domain Bacteria; phylum Chloroflexota; class Anaerolineae; order Aggregatilineales; family J027; genus CFX10. The sequence continues at coordinate 28,805 of JAIOHL010000328.1, forward strand.
ACTGTTTGTAACGCCATCGTACACAATGCCGACCCTATGCCACGTTCGCGCACCTCTGGCATTGTGACCACATCATACAGTCCTGCCACTCCTGCGCCCAAATAAATGGAGGCCGTTGCAGCAGGTTCGTGCTTATAACGTGCTAAAAAATGTAAGACGGGTGAAGTCGTGTGCAACCCCATCTCATAAGCTAGACAGAAAAACAGATCGTAAGCGACTGGCGACATCCATTCATATAAGGCAGGTAAATCATCTACCAGCGTCATTTCTAAATGGGCAACTGGTGATGAGGCAGAGGTGTTCAGTGTTGCTAAATCAAGCGCCATACAGGGAATACTGCGTGTACATTGTAGACCATAGCCGCCCAACAAATTCCCCAGATTAGCGGGTTGGCTGTTGGGCCAGACATGCCAGCGCACCGAAGTTCGCTGGGTTTTATAACCCGCCATCACCTCTCGAATGCGGCTCTCGGCATGACCGTTTTCGAAGGTAGTGCGGAGAACCGTATTAAGATAATCGGCTGGCTGGCTGCTGCTTAGGCGCAATACCCCCGGTTCATCGTGACGCTGAATATGCGGGACGTTGGTATACAGGGCGAAAAATTCGGCATAGTTGATTTCTATTGCGTCAAGAAGCGCTTTGATGGATGAGTCGGTGAGGATGTTCACGCCGCAATTTTCTCCTAAGCAATCGTTTCTAAAATCATAACCTACTTACCGACGACCACCAACTGTTAGGCGACTGAAAGGCCAACGCGCCTAATCGAACTGTGTACCTGTGATATAATTCTGGCGGGGCTGCTTTTTTGAATGACCCACTTGGAAAGGCTGAAAATCGCTTGAATACTGTCATGCAATCTGCCATGTCGCTTTGGGGCGGAATTCCTGCTTCGGTACGTGGTCTCATTCGTACCATGCGCCCCAAACAGTGGTCAAAAAATGGCTTTGTATTTATGGGCATCCTGTTTGATGCTCGCCTATTTGATCTGGATGCACTTTGGCGCGTGTTGGTAGCTTTTTGGCTTTTTTCACTGACTGCCAGTTCCGTCTATATCATGAATGACCTTGTGGATATTGAGCGTGATCGGTTGCACCCCAAAAAGAAAAATCGCCCCCTGCCCTCTGGTCAATTACCCATTGGTCTAGCAAAGACCGCAGCGGTGTTTTTGCCCCTGTTGTCCATTGGTCTAGGCTTTTTAGTGAATTGGAAATTGGCGGCGGTGCTGGCGGGCTATATGGGCCTGCAAATCGCTTACAGCTTCTATCTCAAAAATCAGGTACTGTTGGATGTTTTTGCAATCGCGGCAGGCTTTGTTCTGCGCACGATTGCGGGTGTAGTCGCCATTGAAGTCACCAATTTTTCGGCGTGGCTCTATGTCTGCGCGGGGCTGTTATCGCTGTTTTTGGCGATTGGCAAGCGACGACAAGAATTGGTACTGCTGCAAGGGGATGCCGAAAAAGTCCGCGATACCTACAAGGGTTATAACATGCCCCTGTTAGATGATATGCTGCGACTGGTCGTCACCAGCGTTGCCCTCGCCTATACCCTGTATGCCGCAGAGTCAGAGACCGCCCTTGTAGATGCTGAATATATGCTGCTGACCGTGCCATTCGTCTATTACGGCCTATTCCGCTACCTGTATGTGATTCATCGGCTTGGTAAGGGTGGCGACCCTACCGAAGTGCTGTTTGAAGATCGGCCATTACTCGTCGGGATTGGATTATGGGGTTTGCTGGTGGTTTTCCTTCTATATGTGGTCGCAAAGTAGCCGGGTCGTGATGAAATCTATCGTGGCAACCGCCCCCGGTAAATTAATCCTATTTGGCGAACATGCGGTGGTGCATGGGCAGCCTGCTTTGGCCGTGCCATTGACCGCACTGACTGCGACTGTGACCGCCGAATCCACCCTCCCTAGCAGTGGTCTGCATATTTTGCTACCCGATAGCCGCCACCATCACACCTTGAGGGTCTATCCGGGGAGTGACACCGAAAACGCGCTGGTCTATACTGCGCAGTTGGTCTTAAAAACGCTCGGTATCACCACCCCACCCGACCTCAAACTCATCCTGCATTCCACTATCCCACTTGCTGCTGGTTTTGGCAGCGGGGCCGCCGTCAGCGCGGCATTGGCGCAGGCACTATCACAAGCGCTCGGCCATCCGTTGGATCACGAGACCCTAAATGGGTTGGTCTACGAAGTCGAAAAAATCCATCATGGGACACCCAGCGGCATAGATAACACCGTCATCGTCTATCAAAAACCCGTGTATTTTGTGCGTGGCAAACCATTGGAGACCTTCACCATCCCCCGCCCATTTTTGCTGGTAGTCGGTAATCTGGGCCACGCCACTCCAACCCATATCACCGTTGGTGCAGTGCGGGAATTGGCGGAACGCGAACCCGAACGCATCCAACCGATTTTGGGACGAATTGGGGAAATCGCTAATCAAGCGCGAACCCTGATTGAGACCGGGCAGCCGGATTTGCTTGGCCCACTGATGGATGAAAACCACGCCCTGCTGCATGAATTAACTGTTTCAGATGACGAACTCGATCAATTTTGTGCAATGGCAAAACAGGCCGGTGCGATGGGAGCAAAATTATCGGGTGGGGGTCGCGGTGGCAATATGATTGCCTTAGTAAATGAAAAAACCGCCCCTGCTGTCCAAGAAATCCTCAAACAGGCAGGCGCGGCTAAAGTTTTTACCACACAGGTGGGTTAATCATTCTTCGGGATACTGCTCATAGCCGTTATTGCCATTGTCACTGAATTCCGCATCATCGAACAGACCCAGCATGGCAGGTTCGGGCGATTCGCTGACAAAACCATTGTCCTCAATCACATCGGCGTTTTCAACGCTGGAGATAGTCGCAGTTTTCTTAGTAATCGGCGGTTCGACCAATCCCAACCCGCTGATATGTTCACCAATGCCGGGTGAGAAAAACAGTTCCCCACGAAAATCGCGTTTGTAGAGGGGCGCTTTGTTGGTATCTACCAGCACGGTGCGTCCGTGAGTGGTAGTGATGATGCTCATCATGCCCGGTTCGATGACTGCCGCCCCCGCCAGCAGTGATTCTTGCCCCTTGAGACCCTTGTAGGTTCGCACGCCGCCACCCGCACGGCCTTGCACCGGGTAATCGGCTAGTTCGGTGCGTTTGCCGCGACCATCTACCGCCAACACCAAGACTTCTTTGCCGGGTCGGGCTACGCCTGCCCCCACCACAAAATCCTCTTCGCTGCGAAGTTTGATGCCGCGCATCCCACCCGCCGCAAGACCCGTTGGGCGGACTTCATCCACCTTAAAGCGAATGGCTTGGGCTTCGTGCGTCACCAATACCATCTCGTCATCATCTTCAACCACATCCACCCGAATCAGGTGGTCGCCTGCTTCCACATCAAACACACTGAAACTGTCGGCCCGCATCCCCGGCAAATCTTCCAATCGCAGACGTTTTACTTCGCCGTGATAGGTGCTAAAGAAGGCATACCCCTCGTTGACGGTAGGCGGCAGGCTCAACATGCTGACGACAGTGTGCGATTCCTTGAGGGCAGATAGACGGTAGAAAAATTCTCCCGCCGCGGGTTCCGCCGCTTGGGGTAATTGAGACACGGGCAGGGTTGCCACCAAGCCTTCAGGAGTAAATAGGTAGAGCGTGTCAGCCGTCGTCGCACTGACAACCAACGCTGGATAATCGTCGGCATTGGCAGGAATGGGGGCCAGTTCGTGTTGGAAGGTGCGACTGAGGCGGCCCATTTGTGTCAGTGTGACATAAGTGGCCTCTTGGGGCACGAGCAAGTCCCCTGCCCGAATATTGGTCGGGGCATCACCCACAATCACTGTGCGGCGGTGATCCGCATATTCTTTGCGGAGGTCCAGCAACTCCCGTTTGACCTCTACCCGCATCAATTTCGCGCTCGAAAGCAGCATCCGCAAATCTTGGATGAGTTTGACCAGCGCATCATATTCATCCTTGAGCAGTTTGCGTTCCAATTGGGCCAAACGACGTAGACGCATATCCAAAATGGCGGTGGCCTGTGCTTCTGACAATTTAAAGGTTTCCCGCAAATTGCGACGGGCCGTTTCGGGCGTGCGGGATTTACGAATGACCTCAATCACATGGTCAATATCATCCAACGCGATAAGCAACCCCTGTACGATATGGGCACGGGCTTCGGCTTGCGCTAGGTCATATTCGCTGCGACGGCGGATCACTTCGAGGCGGTGTTCGACGAAGATACGCAGGGACTGCTTGAGGGTTAGAGTACGGGGTTCACCATCCACCAACGACAGCATAATGATGCTGAAGGTACTTTGGAGGGGGGTATATTTGAATAATTCCGCCAACACATCGGCAGGGTCAGCAGCCCGCGAAACTTCAATCACAATGCGCAAGCCCTGACGATCCGATTCATCACGCAAATCCGCCATGCCCTCGACTTTGCCCGTCTGGGCCAATTCCGCGATACGTTCAAGTAAGGCGTTTTTGTTGATCTGGAAGGGGATTTCGGTGACGATAATCCGGCTGCGTCCCCGGCCCAACTCTTCAAGGTGGACTTTGGCGCGAACGATGACCTTGCCGCGCCCGGTGGCATATGCCGAAACGAGCATATCTTCATCATCATCGCGGCCTTTGGTGTAGACCAGACCGCCTGTCGGGAAATCTGGCCCTTTGATAAACTGCATCAAATCCGTGACCGAGATGTCGTTTAGTTGCTCCCAATTGTCAAGCATATACATGATGGCATCACACACCTCACCCAAATTATGCGGCGGGATGCTGGTACTCATGCCAACCGCAATCCCCGATGAGCCGTTTACCAATAGGTTAGGCAAGCTGGCAGGGAGGACAATCGGTTCTTGTAATGAGCCATCAAAATTATCGGTGAAATCAACCGTGTTTTTGCCAATGTCGTCTAATAAACGAGTCCCTAAGGCCGCCATACGTGCTTCGGTATAACGCATCGCCGCCGCCGCATCACCGTCAATCGAGCCAAAATTGCCCTGTCCATCTACCAATTCGTAGCGCATGGAAAAATCTTGGGCCATGCGTACCATCGCTTCGTAGACGGACACATCACCATGCGGGTGATATTTCCCCAAGACCTCGCCGACGATACGGGCACTCTTGCGATATTCCGAGGTGGCGGTAGAACCCATGTTGTGCATGGCATAGAGTATCCGCCGATGGACGGGTTTTAGGCCATCCCGCGCATCCGGCAAGGCACGCGACACAATTACGCTCATGGCGTAATCCAGATAGGCGTCGCGCATTTCTTCGTTGATATTTCGCTGTCGAACCAGACCTGTTTCCATTCAAAAACCCCTCGTGCCGCGCTGATAAATACGCTGGGTTCGCATCAAATCCCCAAAATGGGGCAACTATACGCGATATGAAGATGATTTGTCAAACACCCATCGTGATAGAACGAGTGTTCTTTATTTTACCATAATCGCTTAAATTAGCCAAGTTAAATCTGGATGAAAACTATGGGAAAATTAATGGGGATTCTAGCTCTTGGATTTCCCGCGCCTGCCTGCTCGCTTGTTGGGTTTCTTATATAACCATTTGCGGATGGGTCGAGTGCTGTTCTGGACAAATGAAATAATCATTGCCAAGCCAAGAAATCCAATTAGAAGAGCCGAAACCAACCCACAGAATAAGCCAAAATCAAGATCAGTGAGTTCGGTCATAGAATCATATACGATTCCGACAGGCAGAACCACAAACATCAGCCCAAATGTGAGAAGGAAAAGCAGCACCAATGGGTTTTGAACTCGTAGAGTTCCTGTCAGCAAGCGCTGAAGAAACATCCCTTCCATCCGGGCATATTCTCTTGAAGAGTCAAATGGATCAAGCCCAGTTTGACGGCCTCGATTGCGATAGCCAACTTCGCCGGGATTATAAGTACGGGGTTTGGGGGTATACGTTTTTTTGGGCATATGTTTTATAAACCCATTAATTGAGTGATAATTCTATTATATGAAATAAAAACATAAGGACGCAGCCCCCAAAAATTGAGGCTACGTCCCTGTGAATTTACTTAGATCGAGGGTTGGCTTGGTCTTTTAGTCCTCACCGTAGGGGTCGGAGTCGAGTTCGGCTTCTTCTTCCTCGAAGTCCACTTCAACCTCTTCGTCCTCTTCCTCAAATTCGCCTTCAGCGTCGTCGTCTACATCAAGGGCCAGAGCGCCGTCTACAAAGTCGCCATCTTCTTCGTCGTAGTCGTACTCATCCTCGTACTCATCCTCGGCCTCATCCGCCGCCAATGCGCCTTGCTCGGCAAGGTCAATGGTCGGGGCAATGATGTCGCGGTCTTTATAGGTATGGAACCCTGTACCCGCCGGGATGAGCTTCCCGATGATGACGTTTTCCTTTAGACCAAACAGGCGGTCAACTTTGCCTTCAATCGCTGCCCCGGCCAACACTTTGATGGTGTGTTGGAAGCTGGCGGCGCTGAGGAAGCTGTCCGTGCTGAGGGCAGCTTTGGTGATACCCAGCAGGACTGGAACACCCGCAGCAGGCTCCTTGCCCTCCCCCAACAGACGATCATTCATGTTCAGCAGAGCCAATTTATCAATCAATTCGCCGGGGAGCATTCCGCTGTCCCCGCTGCGGGTGATTTGCACTTTGCTCAACATCTTGCGGATCATGATTTCAAAGTGTTTGTCGGCGATGTTCACACCCTGATTACGATAGACATCCTGCAATTCGTTCAACAGATACAATTGCGTGGCATCAGCACCCAACACACGCAAAATACGGTGGGGGTTCTTGGAGCCTTCGGTCAACTGCTCACCGGGGGCAACCGTGACACCATCGGCAATGCCTTCGCACAAGCGGGCGCTAGACGGAATTTCATATTCAACCGTCTCGACTTTCTCGTAACGGATGTAGAGCTTATGGCCCTCGACATGCACCGTACCATTCATGCGGGCACGGATTTCACCATCGCCATTGGCTTCGGCAGCAATAATCTGGCCTTCGCGGATATTCGCCTCATCTTCGACCTGCAAATCCCAGCCGATTGGAATGTCATGCTCCTCGTTGAAGACCTTGCTATCAATAATGCGGGCGATACGAACATCCCCCTGCTTATCAAAGCGCAGCATCCCACCGATGTCGGTCATGACGGCCTCGCCTTTAGGATTCTTGCGGGCCTCAAAGATTTCTTCCACGCGCGGCAGACCGCTGGTGATGTCACCGGAGGCTTCTGCCGTACCGCCTGTGTGGAATGTACGCAGCGTCAACTGGGTACCGGGTTCACCGATGGATTGGGCAGCGACGATACCAACAGCCTCCCCAATACGCACCAACTCACCACGACCCAAGTCACGGCCATAGCAGTAAGCACAAATACCGTGAATCAGGGCACAGGTCATGGGGCTGCGAACGTAAATCGTCTCAACATTCGCCTCAACCAATGCGTCCGCCACTTCCTCGGTAATCATTTCGTTGCGATCAACAATGATCTCGCCCGTGCGAGGGTCAATTGCTGCTCTGGCTGCCAAACGACCTAAGATACGTTCTTGGTAAGACTGCCCTGCGATATTCGCTTCGGGCTTATGGCGGTTGTTTTCGTGATGCGGATTCAAAATCCAGATCCCGGCGTGCGTACCGCAGTCTTGGCGGTTCACAATCACGTCTTGGGCCACGTCCACCAAACGGCGAGTCATATAACCAGCGTCAGCGGTACGGAGTGCGGTGTCGGCTTGACCTTTACGCGCACCATGTGTACTGATGAAGTATTCCAGCGCGGTCAACCCCATACGGAAGTGACTGCGGATGGGCAGGTCAATGATACGGCCAGACGGGTCAGCCATCAGACCACGCATACCCGCAATCTGAGTGATGGGGCCGAAGCCACCTTTGGTCGAGCCAGAGATCGCCATAACCGCGATGGGGCCAAATGGATCAAGCGTGTTGCGGATAATGTTTTGCAGCTTATCCTTCGCCATGTTCCAGTTATCAATCGTGCTCTGATACCGTTCTTCTTCGGTGAGCAGACCACGACGCCAGTTACGTTCCGCCTCATTCACAGCGCGATCCGCGTTCGCCAAAATTTCTTCACGTTCTTCGGGCACAGTGATGTCGAAAATCGAAATCGTCGTACCGGAGATCGTGGCATAGTGGAAGCCGAGATTCTTGACCGCATCCACAATGTCGGTGGTGCGATCTGAGCCAAAACGCTGATAAGTGATCGCTACAAGGTCTTGCAACTGTTTCTTGCCAAATGTGCCCTGCTGGAAGCGCAGTTCATCCGGCAAAATGCGGTTGAAGATGGCACGACCCACTGTACATACTTCGGGTTGGGCAGGCAATGGTATGTCGGGCGAATCAAAGTAATTGCCCAACAAAATCGGCGTATGTAACCCGACAATCCCCAATTGATAGAGGGCTTCCACTTCGTCAAGATCAACCACGTGGCGGCGTTCCATCAAGTTGGAAACCACGAAGGGGTATTTCTTCTTGTTGATGAGTTGCTGGCCTTCATAGGCGTTGTAGATGATGACATCTACTTCACCATTGACCAGCCCCTCAAACAGCAGGGTTGTCGCGTCCTTGCCCTTGATGACCTTGCCCAAGTCGTTGACTTCATCGTGATAGACAACAATTTCGTTCCCAAGATCAAGGTTACGGGCACGGGTTGTTTTGCTGCCAGCGGTGTTATGCGCCACGCCGATGCGTACACCCGCATTTTCGAGGGTTGACCAATAACGATATTTATCGGCGTCCTCGTGTTTGCAGATGATTTCAGCGGTGGGATCCATCGTCATATAGTAGATACCCAACACCATGTCTTTGTTGGGACCAACGACGGGCGAACCGTCAGCAGGCTTCAGCAGGTTGCGGCTGCTCAACATCAATTCGCGTGCTTCCTGAACCGCTTTCTGGCTCAAGGGCACGTGCATCGCCATTTGGTCGCCGTCAAAGTCAGCATTAAAGGCCGCACAGACCAACGGGTGAATCTGAATCGCCTTGCCTTCCACCAACTGTGGTTCAAATGCTTGAATACCCAAGCGGTGCAGCGTTGGCGCACGATTCAACAACACAGGGCGGTCTTTGATAACTTCTTCCAAGACTTCCCAAACTTCGGGACGTTCGCGCTCAATAATACGTTTCGCACCTTTGACGTTGCTGGCGTAGTTTTCAGCCACCAGTCGGCCAATGACGAAGGGGCGATAGAGTTCCAGCGCCATCGTCTTGGGCAAACCGCATTGATGCAGTTTGAGGTTGGGGCCAATTACGATAACCGAGCGGCCTGAATAGTCCACACGTTTACCCAACAGATTACGGCGGAAACGGCCCTTCTTCCCCTTGAGCATATTGCTTAGGGATTTCAATTCGCGGCGACCACGACGGCTGAGGGCACGGCCACGCTGCCCATTGTCAATTAAGCTGTCCACAGCCTCTTGGAGCATACGCTTTTCGTTGCGGACGATGACATCCGGCGCACCCAATTCCAACAGACGCTTGAGGCGGTTGTTGCGGTTAATCACACGGCGATAGAGATCGTTTAAGTCGCTGGTCGCAAAACGACCACCATCCAACTGCACCATCGGGCGCAAATCGGGCGGGATAACAGGCAGTACGGTCAAAATCATCCACTCAGGACGATTATTGCTGACACGCAGGGCTTCCACAACGCGCAAACGTTGGGTGGCTTTCTTGCGGCGCTGTTTCGAACGAGTGGTACGAACTTCCTGCCACAGTTCTTTGGCGAGCTTGTCCAAATCCATATTTTTCAGGATTTCATAGAACGCCTCGGCCCCCATATCGGCCTTAAAGACCTGTCCATATTTGGCCTTGAGGTTGCGATAATCCTGCTCACCCAAAAATTGGACGGGTTGCAGATTTTCGAGGTCACGCTTGGTCTTGCTTGCTTTGTCCCGAACATCTTCGAGACGGGCATCATAATCCATGCGCAGAGATTCGATCTGATCGGCGGCAGAATTGGTGATTTCGTCTACCTGTGCATCCAAGGATGCCAAATCAGCGGTGCGCTGTTCATCAATTTCAGCCATGATTTCATTCAGGCGAGCCGTCGCAGCCGCATTCACGAGTTCAAGGTGCTGATTACTAACCTTGTCGCCTTTGCGGACAATGATGGAACCAGCATTGGTAAACTCAATTTCAGAGTCCAACGCCTTGCCGAGATTCTTTTCAATCTGGGTCTGAATCCGCTGTCCTTCTGCCGTCACCGCTTCAGATAGGCGCTCCTGTTCACGAATATAATGATCGTGAATAGCATCAATATCTTGTTGCAGCTTGGATAAGGTCTCATCACGGGTTAACAGAATGCCGTTGACCTGTGTATCCAATTCGCCAATGACCTGTTCTTCTTGGCGCTGAATTTCCTCAGATAAACGCCCCAATGCCTTGTTACGGGCATCATGGTCAACAGTGGTGATGACATACTGCGCGAAATACAATACTCGGTCTAGGTCGCGGCGGTTAACATCCAACAATAAGCCAAGATAGCTGGGCACACGACGGGTGTACCACACATGCGCCACCGGGGCAGCCAATTCAATATGCCCCATACGTTCACGGCGTACTGAAGCGCGGGTGACTTCTACCCCGCACTTATCACAAATGATACCCTTATAGCGGATGTTTTTATATTTACCGCAATAACACTGCCAGTCCTTGGTTGGGCCAAAAATCGCCTCACAAAAGAGGCCATCCTTTTCGGGCCGCAGGCGGCGATAGTTGATGGTTTCCGGCTTCGTTACCTCACCATAAGACCACGACCTGATTTGCTCAGGTGAGGCAAGGCTAATACGCAAAGCACTAAAGTCTTTCGCCTCCAATGGGACGCCCTCCTGAATTAGTGTAAATACCCTTACGATTGATCACTAAATTCACAAATACTGCCATAACAGTGGATAAGGATGAAGACCGTGCGAGGGAATTGGGTTTTGTCCGGTTTAGCGATCATCTGGTCTTCGTGGGCTTGCGACATTTGACGCAGCGGCACAACTTTTCGCATAGTTTAGGGATTCTCTCAGGCAATAAAAAAAGCTCCTAAAGCCTAATGGCCTAGTGCCTGATTTTGTGACCGGACATTCCTCTCATTCATATGTATTGAAACTTATAGTATAGGCCGAATGAAAAAGTATGTCAAGGTTTTTTAACGTAGAATTTTGAAATTAGGGAGAGATTTAAACTTTATTCTATCCCAACCTGTGAACTACGACGTTCCATCAGCACCACATCCCGCCAGACGCCGTTCAACTTTCCCAATCGTTCACGGTAGCCTACTTCACGAAACCCTGCTCTGGCATGTAACTGACGACTGGCAAGGTTTTCTTTCAAAATCCCCGCCTGCAACGTCCAAAATCCGGCCCCTTCTGAGGCTTGAACGAGATGTTGCAGCAGAGCGAGACCAACCCCCTGCCCTCGATAGGCCTCACCGATATAGATGCTGACCTCGGCCACCCCACCATAGATACAGCGTCCCGACACGGGCGATAAGGCGGCCCATCCCAGCATGATCTCCTCACGGCAGGCCACCAAACGCGGGGATAGGACATGACCGGCGTCCCATATTTTCCATTCTGGCGCATCGGCTTCAAGCGTGGCATTACCAGTCTGGATGCCCTCCAAATAGATGGCACGCACTTGCTCCCAATGTTCCGGGCACATTGCTTCAATTTGGAACTCAGCGATCATTTTCAACTTGCTCCCGAAATAGTAGATTCATTACTTGGACGTGCGGGTGGTGTAATTCCCAAAGCCATCAACTGGGTATCAATCTCATCCATAAATAATTCAATCGGTTGGGCGCCAACGATCTCCTTACCATTGATAAAAAAGGTCGGCGTCCCGTTGATGTCAAAACCATAACCCGCCTGTAAATCAGCTTGAACGTCGTCGTCATAGCGGCCTTCTGTGACGCAGGTGTTATAGGTCTCCATATCGGCCCCAACGATTTCAGCATAATCCGCCAAAATGGTACTGTCTTCGTTAATCGCCGTTTGATCCTCGGTCAATAGGTCTGTTCGGACATTCGACTGATTGGGCCACAGCAAATCAGAATATTCCCAATACATCCCTTGCTCATTGACACACAAGGCCGAAAGCGCAATGATCTCCGTAAGGTCGGTGCCAATCACCGGATATTCACGATAGACCACCCGTACTAAATCACCATAATGTTCAAGCAACGGTTTAAAAGTCTGTTCATGAAAGTTCGCGCAATAGGGACATAAATAATCAGAAAATTCGACGATGGTGATCGGTGCATCCACTGGGCCAAGTGTGGGGCTATAATCTGTCAACAAGACTTCGATTGGCACGGGCGTCGCGGTTGGAGGTGCAGTTGGAGCCATCTCCGTCAATCGTTTGTCTACAGCGACTTGCAAATCCTGATCGCTGACACTATCACTGTCCATGCCAAAAATCAGCATCGCCAGCACAAAACCAAGTCCAAAAAATATCGCGGCAGTCATCAACAACGCCGGGGTGGTGCTCGGCTGTGGAGGTACCAGATTGGGAACACCGGGACGACCACCAGCTAAATCTACGGGTGGGGCAGGAGGCAAATTGGGGGTTTGGTTGGATTGCATTCTCTCTTAATCCTACGTCACAATAAAATACCCGTGTCATTTATACACTATCACACCGCACTTGACGCCATCAAAATCGTCAATCTTTCTATACAGAAAACAAAAATGCCCGTTGTGGGGCATCTTGATATTTCACGAAATTGAACGCAAATTACTCGTCGAGGCCGACAGGTGCATCCTCATCCCCACCCCCATCATCGGCGGCAGAGCGAGCGGTCACGGGCATCCGGTCAGCGGCTTCACGGATAAGCATTTCCAATTCATAGGCAAGGGCGGGGTTCTCACGGAGATATTGCTTGGCATTTTCACGGCCTTGACCAATCAAGCCATCATTGTAACGCAAGAAGGCGCCGCGTTTCTCGACAATACCCATCTCCACGCCGAGGTCAATCACATCACCCTCTTTGCTGAAGCCTTCGTTATACATCACATCAAATTCAGCTTGGCGGAAAGGCGGGGCGACCTTGTTTTTGGTGACTTTCACACGGGTGCGGTTGCCGATGACTTCCTGCCCCTGTTTAATGGCCTGAATACGGCGAATTTCAATACGCACACTGGCATAGAAACGCAGCGCACGACCACCCGTCGTGGTTTCAGGATTGCCAAACATCACGCCGATTTTTTCGCGGAGTTGGTTAGTAAACAAAACTGCGGTATTGGTCTGTTTGATTGCACCCGAAATCTTGCGGAGGGCTTGGCTCATCAAACGAGCCTGCAATCCCATATGCGAATCGCCCATTTCGCCTTCAATTTCGGCACGCGGCACCAATGCAGCCACACTGTCGAGCACAATGACATCCATCGCACCAGAACGAATCAAGGCTTCGACGATTTCAAGAGCTTGTTCGGCAGTATCGGGCTGGGAGACATAGAGATTATTGATGTCTACTCCTAGCCGTTCGGCATACAACGGGTCAAGGGCATGTTCCATATCCACAAACGCTGCCAACCCACCCAACTTTTGAGCTTGGGCAATGGTGCTGAGGCAGAGCGTCGTTTTACCGGAGCTTTCAGGGCCGTAGATTTCGGTGATACGTCCGCGTGGAATCCCGCCAATGCCTAACGCAAGGTCAACCGCAAGCGACCCTGTTGGGATGATGTCAATATTGATGATGTGCTGGGCATCGCCGAGGCGCATCACGGTATTATCACCGTAGCGTTTGGTGATGTCGGCTAATGCGGCTTCGAGAGCCTTAGAACGTTGTTCGTTGGTGCTATTCGCGCCAGTGGTTTCAGGGGCAGAGGTCTGTTTTTTCTTCGCCATAAGTCCAGTCGCAATCTACTCTCTGTTTTTAGTAGAACCCGTGTTCTAAATCATATACTGATTGCTACAGGAAGTCAATCCTGAAGACAGGGCAAGTATAGCATAAATCAAAAAGGCAGGGTTGTTACGCCCTGCCCTCTCATGTATCCATTCAGCGATTTTTAGTTCAACAGTGACAAGCTAAGGCTGAAGGGGCCTTGTGTCCCACCATAACGCAGACCATAGTGGGTTGCGATGATGTAATAAGTGCCTTCAGCGGTTAGTACAAAACCACCGATACGCGAATTGGTATTGCGCACTTCGGTATCGGAGCCTGCCGCCATATCATCATTAAACGCAAACACCTGATTATTCGGCCCGATCAGATAAACTGCCGTGTCAAGGTTGCCGGCGGTCCTTTGCATCAAGATATTGACACGATCCCCCGCCCGGCCTTCAAAACTGTACACTTGGAACTTGCGATCCTGACGGATTTCGCCAGTCGTCACTTGGTCATACAAAATCGGGGTGACTTCACCTGCCAATGCTGCCGTCAAATCAATTCCGGAAATGATATTGTCCATATCAAAGAAACTCGCCTCGCCGGGAGTTTGCACTGGAGTGCCATCAGCATTGATTGTGAACGTCACCATATAATGGTTGTCCAGACTGGCGGTCTGCGTGGTGGTAAAAATCTGCTGGCCGCCCGCATTGACAGTGAGTTGGAAAGTGTTGACACTCGTGTCATCGCAGTCGGCTTGGAACCAGACCTCCACTTCATAAGTCCCCGCCGGAGGAGTACGGGTGGCAGGCCAATAGACATAGGAAGTGGGGGTTCCATCGGCACGATTACAATTTTGATTGCCCACTGCCCCCAAAATACCACCACTGGAAACTTGGGTCGTATCGTCATACACCGAATTCCCCAATGGATCACGTACCAACAGTTGCAGGTCATGGTCGGTGTTCCAAGTCAGCAAGACTTCGACACTACCCGCTGGAAGGGTCGTATCCGTCACAATCGGTGTGGCAGAGGTGCCATCGGTTGCAGAAGGAGTCGCATTGCTGGCAACCTGTTGGCCTGTATTGATGCCGAGACTATAAGCACCCTCGGTGCCACCGATCACCTGTCCATAGCGGGAAATAACAACCGTATAAATACCGGCAGTGTTGATCGTTGCTTGGATCGTTGAATCCGTGATACCCGCCGCCCGATCATCGTTATCCAGCAAACGTTGACCGTTTGGATCGAGCAAAATGAGCAGCGTGTCAAGGCTACCCGATGTGGCATCAGCATTCACTACCAACTGCTGCCCTTGCGTCAAATCAAGCGTATAGGCATCTTTGGGATTGTCGTTAGTAATCGTGCCCGTATAGGTTTGGTTGAGGGCGGCTTCGACCACTTCTCCATCAAGGCTCACGTCGAGGCCAGCATTCACGCCACCATTAAACAACGCCCATGTACGATTCACATCCAGTGTCACCCGTGCCAAATAGACTTGACCGGGATTCACGATACCAGAAATCGTTTGGGCGTCATCCCCATTGATTCCTGTGGTCAAGGTAAAGCTTTGTGGCCCAGATACCCCACATGGCTGGTTGTAATAAATCAACACTTCATAACTGCCAACCGGGACACTGCCTTGAGGCCAATTCACCGATTCGGTTGGGTTATCAGCCGTAGCAGCCGTGCAGTCAAGATTCGCATCACCGCTATGCACTCCACCACTTTCCGCCGTCAGGTTATCGCCATAGATCGCCCCACCAATGGGGTCACGGACTTCCAAATTGAGGTCAACGGCGGCTGACCATATGAGTGATACATCTACTCCGCCGTCTTCCAAGTTGACAAATACAAATCGGCCACTGACCGCCGGGGATACATTCGATCCGCTGGGAGTCGCAGTTGCCGGAGCGGTAATATTGCCCGCCAGTGCCAATGTAAAGTCACCCGTTGCGTCGCCTTCTGCACCTGAACCGCGTAGCACCGTCACTACATATGCCCCATCCAATGTCAGGGCCACATTCGACAAGACGGCCACCGTCGCGGAGGACAAATCGCCATCGCGGGCCACCACAGCCCCATCCGGCCCGGTCAGTACCATCGCCAATGACAATTCGGCAACCGTAGTGGTCGCGGTTAATGTTGCGGAATTTCCGGCGGAGGCATCAAAAATATAAGATTCCGCAAAATTCTCGGCACTCAATGTACCCGTCACCGTCTGCCCCACCGTCAAGCGGCGTGTACCACCATCCGACTGGGCATTGACAGGCTGAATAAGCATTCCAATCGTAGCAATAACGATCAGCCCCAAGATTCCCAAAATTGCACGCCTGCTAGTCTGGCGTCGCATATCGCATTATTCCTCCTGATTAAAGGGCAGCCTCAATCAACATATCATCTTCATACTGCCCATCCTAAAAACGATTTTTGGATGACTGAACCAATCAGCAGCCCCCAATTTTGCCGGGGCAAGTCTAACCAATGCAGTCAGGGTTAGCAATGATGCCTTTTTCAACCTGACATCAACGCGGGAAACTCGTAGGCGGCGCGTCAGACTCATTAACTGCCTTCTGTGCCTTCGCCGCTTTCCAGTGGAATAGGCGTTGCGGGTGCAGCCGGGCCAACCATAAATTCAACAAAATTGACCATACTGGCACGCACGGTAATGGTCTGGGTGTAGCGCTGATTACCCACCAACGCCACAATCTGGTAGTCTCCTTCGGGTACATCCCCCAATACAAAATTTTCCTGCCAATTGTCATCCGAAACCACATGCCAGCGCCGTACATCGGGTTGCTTGGGTTGGATATAGGACGTGGTACTGTCTACCCGCCGTCCACCTCGATTAATCTGAATAATAGCGTTGTCTACAAATCGGCCTGAACCATCTACCACCCGGCCTGCCACAACCCCATGATTGATATAAGGGGCCATCCACAGCAGCGGATTGCGCGTTTCCCAATAGCTGTTGACCCCAACCCGCACCTCAAAATGAACATGCGCTCCAGTCACAAAACCTGTATCTCCTACCAAGCCGATGACCTGTCCAATTTCGACACGCTGACCTTTATCCACCAAAATCGCGGACATATGGGCGTATAGTGAATAGACAGGTTTGCCACCGATACTGAAATCATGCTCGATGACCACCACATTGCCATAGGCAACATATATTTCTAGCACCCCTTCTTTCACGTCTTGCGCAGTGCTGGCCGCCCATACAACCGTCCCACTTTGCGCTGCCACTACCCGTTCACCAATCGGATTGGGAATATCTATCCCATGATGCACCCGGAACACTTGCCCAGCAGAACCATAGGGGTAATAAAACAACTGCTCATTATTGGCGCTGGCATCTACCGGGCGGATCATATAAAAGTGGTCATTCGGCTGTAGGCTTAGTGGCACTTGTTCTAATGGGGGGGCATATTGGGCGACGGCGGTTGCATCCGAAAAATCCTGTTCAATCCCTTCCGGGCTTGGGACAGGCGTAGCACCCCGATATTCTATTGGGGTCGCCGGGATTTCTAGGGTTGGGTAAGGCGTGCTGGATGGAAACGGGCTGGCTTCCACATCTTGCACATCAAATACCTCTACCGTCGAAGGCAACTCAAAGGGAATCGTTGGCGGTGGCAAATATTCGTATGTGGGGATGTCTTGGGTCGGCTCGGCAGTGGCCGGATTCAAAATCTCATTCTCGAGAGCCGAGCGCCATTCCGGTGCTACAGATTGAGTCGGTTGAATTTGAACGGGCCGCACGATATATTGCGGGGGTTTTTCGTTGTTCATGAGAACAAAGGCCCCAATGGTCGTCACGAATGATAAAACCAGCAACCCTTGAAAGTTGGCACTCCGCAAAAACGATTTATTCTGCTTCCCCATAAGAGTCCTATTCCACAATTATCATTAGGCGTCGGGTGGCGGTGGCGTTGGGCTGCGTTCAGGTTCAGGCGTGTCGGGTATGCCTTCTGTTGCAACAGGAATCGCCGTCGCCTGCGCGGATGGCCCACCACTCAGGAAATTAATGAACTG
This sequence comes from Anaerolineae bacterium, assembly GCA_019913005.1. GTDB lineage: Bacteria > Chloroflexota > Anaerolineae > Aggregatilineales > J027 > CFX10. The sequence continues at coordinate 46,656 of JAIOHL010000328.1, forward strand.
CTCGACTTCGAGAGGCGTATAGAGTTCACCCAGCGCTGTCTCCCATCCCAAATCATCCGTTTTGATGAACTCCCAAAACAGAATGTCGGCGAAATTCTGTCGCCATGTGCGTCCGGCTTCAACTGGATGCCAGCCGTAGTCTTCGGCTAGTCGAGTGAAATCCACATAATAGCCAGTGGGAACCGCCGCCATCAAACGCCCCCCATTTTCATAGGCATCCAGATCACCGCTGGTGCGCGATTCAAAATCCCAAGCGATCGAGCGCAATGGTTCACCCAAGACCCCATTTTGGTATTCATCGGCCACCCGCACAAAAACTCGCCAATAGGTGCCGACCTCACGATTTTCGCGCACGACAACCATACGGCTTGGGTCGCCTTGCGAAGTTAAGTCACGTTGCAATGAAAAAGCGCGTCCCGTATAGTGCCAGTTATAGCGGTCTTGGCCGGGTTCGGGACGACGTGTATTGCGCCAGAAAGCATCGTCCAATTGGGCCAGCACGTCCCAACCCGCTATTTCATAAATCTTGACGCGCAAGGCATTAAAGGAATCATCCACCCGTGTATTCAAAAAAGCATCGGTAGTGGTCACGCCGGGGAGAGATGCCAGCCCATAGATACCATCGGAGCCACGGGCTTCGTTCTCGGTGAATAGGGGAGGATAGGTTGCCTCAAGTCCTGTAAATTCTGGTTCATAGGGTGTCCAATCCAAGTCCGACACCTCGCCATTAATCAGCGTGAGATCGCCACCTCCGCCAAAGCTGCCTGTTTGCGCGGCTAAGATTTGATAGTAGTTGCTGCGACGAGGGGCGACATAAAACAAGCTGCTGCCATCAATTGGATTCCATGCTGGCATCCGTCCGCGCCCAATCGAAATCTCAGTGCCGGATGTGCCGCCAGAAAAATCTTCGTTCCACTGAATTTGGCGATAAAACGAACCCTCGATGCCATCGAAAACGCCGCTATAGGCAATCGCTCGCCCGTCGGGACTCCATGCCGCATAATTTTCGTCAATATCGCGGGTATTGGTCACATTGATGGCGGCTTGATCGGAGGGATTATCAAGGCTAATGGCATAAATATCCTGCTGTCCATTGCGCCAACTGGTATAGGCAATCCAGCGCCCACCTTTGCCATCCACATTTGGCATCCAATCCGGTTCATAATCCGGCCCGTCGTTATTGGTCACGCGGCATGGGCAACCCCCCGAACCATCCACCGCCACAATATAGATGTTCAGATTGTTGTCTTGGTAGGATTCGTAGGCGATAAACGCCCCATCCGGGCTAAACGTTGGCGACCCTTCAAAACCGGGGGTAAAAGTGAGGCGGGTCACATTCTTGGTAATGACATCAAGGGTATACAAGTCCCATGGGCCATCGCGTCGGCTAATAAAAGCTACTGTGCGTCCATCCGGACTCCATGCCGGGTCGCGGTCATCTGAGAGGTGGTTGGTGAGGCGCAGTGGTTGGCTGCTCCCCCGTTGCAGGGCAAAAATATCCTCTTGCCCATTTTCGCGCACCGAAAACACCAGCGTACCGCGCCAATTGAGTGGCTGTGGGACGGGGGTGAGGGTCGGAGTAGCGGAAGGCAATAAAGCGGCTGTTGGTTGATCGGGCTGCTGAGGGAGGCCGCTGATGATACGGGTATTGCCGATACTCCCGTTATCCGTGTCACGCCCGGTTGACCAGATGACCACTGCGATGAGTGAAACCATCAGTAAGACGGCAAACACGCTCAAGGTGCGGTTCTGCGTAATCAGCGGGTCTTCAATGACGGTCACTTTGTTATCTTTGTCAACCGAGACCATCGCCGCCCGCTGCACCATCAGACCACGCTGTCGGGTGCCAGTGGCTTCGTACACCTTACGGCTGCCCCGCACCATCACTTCGGTTGCACCCGTGAGGCTCTTATAGACATTGACGATTGTGGTTTGCCCGGACTCGCGTAGTTCCGTGACCTGCTGCATAAAGCCGCTGACCAACCACACCGCCAATTTTAGAAAGGCATTGCTCAATTTATCGGTAAGGCGAAATCCACGTACCAGCATGAAAAAACGTCGCCTATCTTCCACAGAATTCTATTAATATCAGCTTCAGATTTCGGATTGTACAGGATTAGGTTAGCGCTGGCAACCAGTGCTGGTTACAAAATTTGCGGATAGATAGCATCCCCGCACAAGATTCGGCATAATCACCACAATTATATTTTGGGTGGAGAGTAGAGTTTAAACCATGCCACAAACAGATATTATCATTATCGGCGCAGGCCCGGCTGGGTTAACCACCGGCGGCGCATTAAAACACGTTGGGTTGAATCCTGTCTTGTTAGACAAAGATACGGTGATCGGCGGCACATGGCAGCGGCGCTATGATCGACTGCATCTGCACAGCGTCCGGCGATTTTCGGGCCTTGCCCACGACCCCCTACCCCGCAACCTGCCCGCCTATGTTCCCAAAGATCAGTTTGTCGAGTATCTTCAAAATTACGCCAAAAAATTTAATTTAGACATTAAAGGTGGGTGCTCGGTCAAAAAAATCCGTGTCACGCCTAATCAGCAGTGGGATATTGAAACCGACGGTGATACATGGCAAAGCAAGGTGGTCATTGTCGCCACCGGACACTATGGCAAACCGTACATTCCCGACTGGCCGGGCCAGAACGCATTTGCGGGCAAGCTGATTCACTCGATTGACTACAAAACCGGACGCGAATTCGCAGGTCAGCGCGTTTTAGTGATCGGCAGCGGTAACAGCGGCTCAGAAATCGCCTGTGATCTGGCTGAACAAGGCGCGGGGTATGTCGCCAACAGTGTTCGAACTCACCCACCTGTTGTACCACGTAATTTTATGGGTACACCCGTTCAGGTTTTTGGCATTATGATGAACCCCCTACCACCCAAAATTGCGGACCGAGTGGGCAGTTGGATCGCCAGAATTGCGATGGGAAATTTAGGGCCATATGGCATGAAACCCGCCGAATGGCAGCCATTTACCGCGCACCGCATCCCGATTATTGATGTCGGTTTTGTCGGCGAACTCAAACGCGGCAAAATCAACATCCGGCCCGACATTGAACGCTTTACGCCGACGGGGGTTGTTTATGTAGATGGCACAGCCGAGGATTTTGATGTGATTGTGGCAGGGACAGGCTTTCATACTGGATTGCCTGATTTGATTGATGTACCCAATGTGTTGGACGAACGCGGCTATCCAGCTTTTCCGTCTGGTCAACCGACGGCCCAGCCCGGCTTCTATTTTATGGGCTATACCGAAAGTGTGCGGGGGCATCTGTATGAAGCCAATCAAGATTCGCGGCGTCTGGCAGGAATCGTCCAAAAATATCTAAACGGCTAGGTCACTATGGCAGTCTCTATCAACCTCTCCGGCAAAAACTATCTCATCACAGGCGCAGCCAGCGGCATTGGGTTAGCAACAGCCCGGTTGCTGAAACAGTATGGCGCAACGTTGGTGCTGTGGGATTTTAATGCCGAGGCGGTTGAACAAACCGCCCAAGAATTGCAGTGCTATTTCAAAGTCGTAGATGTCGCTCAATCTGATGCAGCCCAAGCTGGATTTGCGGAAGCTATTTCGCAAGTTGGCAGACTGGATGGAGTCATTCACTCGGCAGGGATTTTGCGGACTGGCCCATTTGAATCGCTGGATATTGCTACCCATCAGCGTACCATCGAGATTGACTTATTCGGGGCGGTGGCAGTGGCTTATGCTTCCCTGCCTTATCTCAAACAATCGCGGGGATCGTTGATATTTTTGGGGTCGGGGTCGGCCTTTTGGGGTACGGCTGAATTTAACTCCTATGGGGCAGCCAAAGCGGGTGTCTTGAATCTGGCACAAGCATTACGAACCGAATTAGCCGGAACAGGAGTGCATATCGGCGTGGTCAATCCGCTGTTTGTGGGGTCGCCAATGTTGGATGAAACCAATCGTCAGGCCAAATATATCCAGCGTTTTGGTATCGTTCATACTCCCGAACAAGTAGCAGAAGCGATTTTGAAAGGCATAGAGAAGCGGCGGTTTATGATCTGGCCCAGCCCCATCCTCAAAACACGCGGCATGTATTGGGCCACCCACCATCTCCATTTTGCCGCACCGCTGATTATGCGATTGCTGTGGCGTTAATCACCCTGTTGTTTGAGACTGCCCTATCGCTATAATAGCCCGATGATTTCATGTTACCTCATGGCTGAGATGTCTAGTGATGCTCGAAGCACTTCAAAATCGCCTTGCTTATCAATTCCAAAACCTTGACCTGTTGGAACAAGCCCTCACCCATCGTTCCTATCTGAATGAAAATCCTGAATACGCGCTAGGACATAATGAGCGCCTTGAATTTTTGGGTGACTCGGTGATCGGCTTTATCGCAGGGCATTTTCTCTTTAGCAGATTTCCCAGTTTTTCCGAAGGCTATATGACCCGTTTGCGGGCAGGTCTGGTTCGCACCGAAACCTTAGCCGAATTTGGCAAAATCCTCGAATTGGGCGAGATGCTCAAAATGGCAAAGGGCGAAGTGGATTCAGGCGGGCGAGCGCGGCGTTCACTCATCTGTGATACGTTTGAGGCGGTGGTCGGCGCGATGTATCTCGATTCTGGTGACATGGGCCTCGAAACCATCCGCAATTTTCTGATTCCGCTGTTTGAACCCGTCTTGGACGAAATGCTCCGAAATAAGACGGATACCGACGCCAAGACGTTGTTTCAAGAATGGAGTCAGTCCGAACTGCACCTTACGCCCGTCTATCGCACAATTGCAGGCATCGGGCCAGAACATGACCGTTCATATGTGATCGAGGTGATGCTGAACGATGTGCCACTGGGTTGGGGCAATGGACGCAGCAAACAAGCTGCCGAGCAAGATGCCGCCCGCCAAGCCATGAACCTCGCCCTCTCCGGTGAAATCTACACCTTGCTAGGCTTGCCCCAACCCTCTAGCGACATTGCAGACCCGCTGCACGACTGACCTGTACCACCGAGAGCCGATGGTCAGAGGTCACCAAATCTTGGTCAATGCCGACGCCTGCCGGGGTCAAATTCATCAACCACAGATAATCAAAGCGTGCCGAGACGCCATTGACCAAAAAGACCGTATCTAGGCGTTCTTCTGCCAATCCTACAAACGGGTCTACAAAAGTTGTACTGGCCCATTTCTGATAGAGGGGCGAATCCATATCGTAGTTAAATGTCCCGCCCAATACAATGCGTTCAGCAAAGGCCGGGCCATGATTGGCGGCGATTATCTCCTGCATTTCTTCGGTCTGGCGATTTTGATCTTGCAGGCTGTCCGGTAAGGGTTGCCCATTGGCATCAGTGGTGCGATAGCCCAACCAGACGTTATAGATATGGAAAGGCGCGGTATCAAGTTCCAATTCGACGTGCATCACGCCCGCCTGTGCGTTTTCACTGGTGAGTTTTTCACCCTCTATATTTTTCAAGGGAATCCGGCTGAGAATGGCTAACCCACGTAGCGATTCATCTTGTGGGAAATAGGCTGCTTCCATACCCAGTTCACGCGCCAACCATTCTGCTTGATCTACCCCATAACTTGACATACGTCCAGTATCTACCTCTTGCAGCAGCACGACATCCGCACCATTTCGTAAAATGGCTTGCTTGACCAGTTCCAAATTTTCGTCAAACAGCAGGGTATAGCCACTGTGGATATTGAGGCTGGCAAAACGCAGACAGTCCACATTGTCAGGGCGGACGACGGCAGGTTCGGCTGAAATTTGGAAGCCACCAAATGTCAGCCCAATGACCAGCAAAAAGCTCAAAAAGGATTCCCCCGTGCGACCACCCCGCCACGGAATAACCCGTCGTTCCAGAATCAGTGGCATCGCCAAGACAATCGCGGCAAATAGGAACAGTTGCAGCCCCATCTCGCGGAAGGCCCGCAGCACATCCCCCAGTTGTTGGAACGGCTCGGCAAAATCTCGCACGAAGGCATAGTCATAGGTGAAATAATCACCCGCGCTAAACAATCCAAACATCACCAATGACAGCAGCAGCAAAATGGGAGTCGGATTGGTCAGCGAGTCTTCATCACGCAGCAGCACCATCCACCACAGCGTCAGTCCGGTGATAAATTGGGCCACGACCAACACCACAAACGCCAATGGGCCGTCAAAACGATTGCCAATGACCAGTAAGAAGCCCAACAGCAGTGCCCAAATCCATCCGCGCCATGTCCCATCAAACGAACCCAGAAAATTACGGGCTTGGTCACGGATAAATGGAATCAGGGGGGCGGCAGTGGCTAATAACATCCAAGGAACGGCGGTGGCATACCTGACTTCTGACCATCGGGCCACTGTATTTGCCAATCCGAGCAGGGTCAATTCAAGAAACATAAAACTGCCAAATGCCAGACTGCCCCACCCCGTCAGCCGTCCGCGCTTTTCCGGTTCATAACCGGGCAGGCGGGTGACTTCAATTTCGATGAAGGTGGTGTATCCACTCAGGAGCAGCATCCCTACCGCTGCTCCCAAATAAAGCGCCTCCATCGTGACGTTCTGCCCAAAGATGGCGATTTCAAAATCGGGCAACCATGTCACATCCCGACTGTCATATGCGGCGCGGATGAGTTGATCGAGGGTGAAACCAATCAGCAGCATCGAAGGGAAATGGGTTGGACGGCGAGTGATAATCAAGGCCAGATACAATGCACCTGCCCCTACCACTAATGCGGCGGCAAGTGGAGCCGAATCGGGGACTTGCAATGCTAAACTACGCCCCACTACACAAAACGCCACCGCTAGGGGAATGCTCCAACGGGTACGGGCCAAAACCAGTGCCAATAATGGCGAAAGTAGAGCAATCCCGACTGCCGCAATCTCCCGCTGTACTTCAGCAGGAGTGATATATCCCGGCAAATCACGCAAAGGGCTGGTGTTGGCGACCCTGCCCACCAAGTCGGCACTGCTGACATGGGCGTACAGCGTTCCATACAAAAAGCGAATAGCCTGAATGAGAAATAACCCGATAACGCCCGCTTCTACCGAGCGCAAAAAGTCTCGTCGGAGGTGCATGAATTTTGTTCTCTATTTTGGTGACCGATTTCCAAATTCTACCCACAAATAGGTAGGCACAAATCCCTGATTTTACGCACTCTGACGCAGAACGCCAGTTCAATTTGCAGAGATGGGTTTTCTTTCCATTGATACGCCGCTTGGATAGGGTTATAATCGCCTGTCGGTCTGCGGACTAAAACGGAAGCGTATCGCGTTAAGGAGCAATTATCATGAGCGATGCAACAATGGACACCATGAACGCGGCGGAAAATGCCGAACTCAACAATCCAGTAGTCGAAGATGCAGCGGCGGCAGAAGTCGCCCCGACCACCCCGGCAGCCCCGGTCAATGGTCGTTCTCTGAGCATCGCCGATTTGAAGCCCAAGATGGAACTCAAGGGCAAGGTTGTGAAAACTGAACTATATGGCGCCTTTATAGATATTGGCGTCGGTAAGCCTGCCCTATTGCATATTTCCCAGTTGACCGAACGGCAGCGCGTCAACAATGTGACCGATGTGGTCAAAGAAGGCGACGGCATCACGGTTTATGTCCTCGACATTGACCGCACCCAAGAGCGGGTCAGCCTTACCCTCATTAAACCCCCCGCTTTTACATGGAACGAACTCAAGATTGGCGAGATCGTCAACGGCAAGGTCATCCGTGTCGAAAGCTATGGCGCATTTGTAGATATTGGTGCGGAGCGCCCCGGCCTCGTTCATATTTCAGAAATGTCAGACGACTTTGTGGGGTCAGCCGAATCGGTGGTGAAGCCCGATCAAGAAGTGCAGGTCAAGATTATCGGCCTCGATAAACGCAAGAAACAAATTGACCTCAGCATCCGTGCCGCCGAAATTTCAATGGCCCGTGTTGAGCAAGACGAAGATGATGGCGAAGAATTGACAGCGATGGCGGCTGCATTACGTAAAGCGATGGGCGGCAGCCTCGACAAAGACAACAAGCGTCGCAAGAAAGAAAAGGCGAATAGTATGCAGGATGACATTTTGAGCCGCACCCTGCAAAATCAGCGCCGCTAATCAGATTCAAAAACAAAAGGGGCGACTGATTATTCCACCGCCCCTCTTACACTATTCGGCGGCTAATTCCTCATCGTCCTCAAACTCATCGTCACTGAATGAATTCATAACCCGTGTCAGGGACAAGACAAACAACCCGACCATCAACAGCGCCGAGGCTACACACCACAAGCACCATTTTTCCAGCACAAACGCTTCAATATAAGTCAAATACGCCGAATACACCACCCCAAACAAGGTCATAGCAAACAACAGCACACGGCTATATTCTTGCACAAGGCTGACCCGCCGTTCGAGCAGTAGTATGCCCAGCATCGTGCCATAAGCCGCCAATCCGATGAACGCAACCGGAATGCCCAACATCTCGGAATAGGCGCTTGTCTGCACCGAATTACAGTCAAATGTGCTGGTCTTGACACAAACAGCCTCTTTGTCGGCGACCTTGACATAGGTCAAATAGAGGCCGATACCTATACCTACAAGCGTCATCAAAATCGCAATCCAATACAAATGATTTTGCGATTTTTGGCGGGAGTCGGCTACCGAAGCAGTAGATTGCGACGATGCCGAAGTTGAAATATTTGTAGCCATACGAGTTTTACCTAGTGTTCCTTTCCAATGAATTAATCCTCGAACCTAAAAGGCCGTACCGCAAGGCGATCCCCAATCTTCACCTCATACACGCCCTCTGGAATAATCAATAAACCATCCGCTTTGACCATTGATGAAATAGCCCCGCTGCTCTGGTTGCCCGTGCTATAGGCCACCAAATCACCATTTTCGCGGGTCAGACGCACCCGTGCAAACGTCATACGCCCGTCACTGGTCATATGCTCACCCATTGTAGCCATCCGTGTCGGCATTTCCACTGACAAACCTAACATTTTGCGAATGACCGGACGGGCAAACACATCAAATGTAACCATCGCCGAAACTGGATTACCGGGCAGGCCAAGAAAACAGATGCCTTGAATTTGGCCGAATGTCAGTGGTTTGCCGGGGCGTAGATTGACCTTCCAAAATTCGACTGATCCCATTTCGTCCAATACGGTTTTGACGACATCAAACGCCCCCACCGAGACCCCCGCCGAACTTAGAATTAGATTCGCGCCCTGCTCAACGGCCATTGTCAATTTTTCGCGCACCGACTCAGCAGTATCGCGGGCAATGCCTAGCAGGAGCGGTTCACCACATGCTTCAGCGATGAGGGCTGGCAGAAAATAGCTATTCATATCACGGATTTTGCCGGGGGTAAGTGGCTCATGGGGCAACACCAACTCATCCCCATTGGAAATCACCGCCACTTTGGGCCGTGCCATTACTGCCACCTGCGAGACACCTAATCCCGCCAATATGCCTAAATCAGCAGGCCATAACACCTGCCCTTTCTCCAAAACCGTTTCGCCACGTTTGATGTCCTCACCAATAGGCCGCACATAGTCGCCCTGTTTGACCCCTTGCACTACTTTTATTGAAGCAGGCATCTCTGGCGACATTCGGCTCTGATCGGTTTGCTCGACAGGCACCACTGCATCCGCCCCCACAGGCATCGGCGCACCCGTCATAATTCTGGCAGCTTGTCCATGCCCAACCGTCATTTGGGGTGCTTTGCCCGCCGGAATATCTTCAATCACCTGCAATGTCACTGGATTGGATGTGCTACTCCCTGCAACATCGGCAGCAATAACCGCAAACCCATCCATCGAGCTATTATCAAAGGGTGGAAGGTCGTAGGTTGCTTGTACATCCACTGCTAAAACACGACCCAATGTGTTATGCAAGTCAACAATTTCGGTATGAAGTGGCTGCACAGTGGCTAGGATACGGCGTAAGGCTTCTTCGACAGCTAACATAATCATGTCCTCAATAACGTTTTATATCTAACCTGACTATAACCCAACGCCTGCCCTACGTCACCATCTGGCTTGCCGAAGTGAATTATTGCAGCGGGAAGAAAAATTTGCGTTACAATGGAACTCAATTACACGCTTTATGCGTCGTATTCCTTAGTACGACTTGAGCCATTTCATCAACTGAGGTGTGAAAAAATGTCGGAACATTCGGATAAACCGGTTCTGATTATCATGGAAGGTGAACGCGCTGGTCAACGCTGGACAATCGAAGGGGACACCTTTGTTGTCGGGCGTGGCGGCGAATGTGAATTAGTTTTGCCAGAACGCCAAGTATCACGGGAGCATATCCGCATTTACCGCGACGGTAACGAATATTTTCTACAAGATTTGGGCAGTAAAAACGGCACATGGGTCAATGGCGTCGAAATCCCGAATCAGACGATTGCCCTACACGATGGCGACGAAATTTCGATTTCCAAAGTGGTGAAGATCACCTTTGTCGGCAGTGAAGCCACCGCGCCAATGGTTTTGAGCAAGATGGCGGCGCAGGCAGGTCGTTTGCAATTAGATCGTGATTCACGCCGGGTATTTATTAATGAAGAGGAAGTGGATCCCCCTCTCAGCCTACCCCAATATCGCCTATTGGAACTCCTATATGATGCGGCAGGGGCGGTTAAGACCCGTGAAGAAGTGGTGTCCTATGTCTGGCCCAATGCGGTTGGTGAAGGGGTCAGCGAACAAGCCATAGATGCGTTGGTGCGTCGTCTACGTGACCGCCTCAACGAAATTGACCCCGAATATCAATATGTGGTGACGGTGCGTGGACATGGCTTCCGGCTCGAAAACCCGAATTGATATTTGTTATCTAAACAAGGGTATAAGGTCGCAAAATGATGTATCCTCTAAAGGATAAAATGGCGATTATCCGGGATGAAATCGCTAAGTACGCTGTTGACGGCATCAACGTACAAAGCCACCTAACTCAGAATGAAGACGCAACGCTCTTTGCTGTAATTGACCTCTCTATACAGGGAGGCAAACGTTTTGCAGATGCCAGCTTGATTGTCCGAATCGAGGACGAGCGCGTTATTATTGAGCATGATATGAACGATAAGCCTTTAGTAGACGCCCTCACCCAAGCTGGCATTCCACGTAGACGTATTATTCTGGCCTACGCAGGCGAACTTATCCCAGAAAACGGCAAAATTACAGGAACATGGCAGGATTTCGTTCAAAATCTGACCGAAACCTGTGAGTTCTTCCCGTCTGTGACAGAAGAAGATATCAAAGAGGTCGAAATATCACTGAAGGTAAACTTGCCAAATGATTTGAGGACTCTTTTGCTTGAAACCAATGGTATTTATGATACTCATGCAAAAATTCATCTCATTTGGACACTAGAAGAGATAGCTCGCATGAATTTGTTGCTTAGAACACAAGCAACTTATGCTAAATCCTATATGCCGCTGAACCACCTCTTGTTTTTTGCGAATATGGGGATTGATGACATTCTTTTAGCTTTTCCCATCGCAGCGAGTGGAGATGCCAAAAACAAAGACATCATTGCATGGTATCCGATAGAGGATAGTCGGCCTGTGATTGCTTTCTCCCTCAAGCACTATTTACAAAGTTGGATTTCCGGCAAGCTAAAACTGTAATTTTGCTTTGCCTTTACGTCAACAACCCCCGTGCCGTCACATCCCACACCACTTCAACCCGCTCATTCCGCACCCCGACCATCTGATTAAACAGATTGCTCACCACGCAGCAGTGGTTGGGAATGATCGCCACCCGTTCGCCGATGGTAGGCTTGGTCGCACATACCGAAAAATCCACATGCCCGTGTTCCTCGGAAAGCTGATAAATCTCCGCCTCCGGGTACTCCAAAATCAAGCCGTGTCCTGTCAATCCCATCAAATCCGACGACAGTGTTTTACTGCCTGCGTCCAAAATACCCCGTTCGGCGGTGGGTCGGCTGATGACAGTGCTGATAATTCGCATAGCGCACTGCTCAAGCATCATCGCCCCCGCCTTAAGTGTGGCCCGATCTCCATAGACATACGTCCCGGCCCGATACTCCGTGACACCCGTATGCGTATGTGCCTCCCACATTTTCGGTGTACCCCCCAAGCTGACTCGCTCAACCGGAATACCCCGTTTTTCAAGCAGAGATTTAGTTTCTTGAACAAATAGCGCGGTGTTTTGATTGGCGGGATAGGTCATCAATCCACCAAATTTCAGCGAGGGTATATCGGCAATCACACATGCCAGATCAATCGCCTGTTGGGGATTTTGCACGCCGCAGCGTCCTAAACCCGTATCAAATTCGACCAACACGGTTAATTCACAGCCCGCTTGTTGTGCTGCCTGTACATATCCCCGCACTGTGTATTCCGAATCCGCTGTCACACTGATTTCCGCCGCTTGCATGAGCGCCGCCAACCGTGCCAGTTTTTTATCACCCATCAGGTTGTAGGGGATAAAAATATCAGGAATGCCTGCCTGCGCCATGATTTCGGCCTCCCCCAATTTTTGACAGGTAATCCCCGCAGCACCTGCCTGCAACTGCATTTGGGCGATTGGTGGAATTTTATGGGTTTTGATGTGGGGACGATTCAAGATTTGATGAGCATCCAAATACTGCTGCAAACGAGCAATATTGGCTTCAAGGCGATCCAAATCAATAACGGCAACCGGGGTATCAAGTTCGGAAATGTGCATAGGCATTGGCTGAAAATAGACCCCTTCCCCGAAATGAAGAAGGGGCGTCATCGGCTAATTGGGAACAGCAACTGGCCCGCCTGCCAATTCCACATAATCCATCGCCACTCGTTCGTCGGCGGCGACCTCCAAAATCTCGCTCAACATTTCGGCGATAAGCGAGGCCTTATATTCAGCATCCCGCATTGACCATGTGCGTGATTTGATTTCGAGATAGGTATGATCGGCTTTGGGCTTTAGGAAGTTGTCGAGATTGACATAGAATTGAACGCCTTTGTACAAGATGCTCCAACGACGGCGTTCTTTGGTAATCTCGCGCTCCTCTGCTCCCCGGAAATATTCGTGATAGAAACGCAGGGGGCGATCCGCCGGGGCGTAAAATTGCGAGTGTGAGAGCAGTACCGCCCGATCAAATTCGCGTTCTTTGGTCGGCGACGTGTAGGTCAGACGTGTGCGTACTCCGGTCACTTCATTCGCTTCATCCAACGTGTCATCCTCACGATAACGCACCCGTGACCCATCATTAAACAGGAAATAGGTGTCATATTGACGATAACGGGTTTCTTTGACGATTTGAACATCGGGGTGTTCCAGCAAACGCTGCAACATTTCCGGATGATCGAAGCGCGTCTTGAGTTGAATCTCAAAACTCTCCTGGCGCTGGAAGCTGGCAATCGAGAGCAGCTTGGACATGATGTTGCCAGAGTATGAGCGTATATATTTGTCAATCTGTTCCGCGATGACTTGGGCTTGCTCCAAAATTGGTGGCAGATCAATCGTCAGAAGTTGGCGATCTCGCATCAGCCACACCCCGTTACACATGACATGCGCCACATCGGTGCTTTTGGTCGAATACACCAACTGACCATAGATGCCGTCAGGGTCATGGGTGAAAAATGGCGTATTATGGAGGGTCTTCTGGTTGACCATGATAATATCGGCCCGCTTGCCAACCTCAAGGCTGCCCGTAATATCCCCAACATGACAGGCCTGTGCGCCAAGCCGGGTCGCCATCAATAAGGCTTCTTTGGCAGGCAGAGTGGTCGGGTCATTGGTAGCCACCTTCGCCAACAATGCCGCTAGATGAATTTCGGTAAACATATCAAGGTCATTATTGCTGGCTGTCCCGTCTGTGCCAATACCGACATTCACCCCTTGATCCAACATCGTTTTGACTGGGGCGATACCGCTGGCAAGTTTCAAATTGCTGGTTGGGTTGTGCGACACCCCGGCATTGTGGTTGCGAAGGGTACGAATTTCGCCGGAGTCAATATGGACACAGTGGGCGCATAGGCACTTATGGTCGAGGATGCCCATTTTCTTGATACGCGGCACAACGGGCATCCCAAATTCGTTGCGGCTGTCTTCTACCTCTTGTTTTGTTTCCGCCACATGGATAATCACCGGGACATCATATTTATGAGCAAGGTCAGCACACAATTGCAGCAGTTCGTCGGTGCTAGTATAGGGGGCATGGGGCGCAACTGACGGGACTACTAAGGAATGGCCCTTCCACTGTTGAATGAATTTTTCGGTATAGGCGAGGCTGTCTTCATAACTTTCCGCATCAGGCGATGGGAATTTTAGGATGGTTTGACCGCATAGCCCTCGTACCCCAACTTCGGCGGCGGCGCGGGCCACCTCGGATTCAAAATAGTACATATCCGCAAAACAGGTCGTGCCGCTGAGAATTAATTCCGCCAGTGCCAGTTTCGCGCCGAGATAGACAAACTCTTCATTGACGTAGATTTTTTCGGCGGGCATGATGTACCCCATCAGCCACACATCTAAGCGCAAATCGTCTGCCAAGCCGCGCATCAAGGTCATCGAAAGATGGGTATGGGCATTCACCAAACCGGGCATAATCACCTGCCCGCTGCAATCCACGACCTCTGGTGCCTCAAAATTTGCCACAATCTCCACTGTCGGCCCAACCGCAACAATTTCCGCACCTTTGATCGCTACGGCCCCATCAGAATAGGTGTCCATCTCATCATTCATGGTCAGGACATAGCCCTTGATGAGCAACCGATCTACCTTTTGCATCTAGTTCGCTCCTTTGAGTCTTTAAATTCTTCTTAACAAGCCTATTAAAGAATATTTTGGGCTGAAATTTTGCGGAATTATAGCGCAAATTCAAGGAATGCCAATCGTTTAGGGCGCGGAAAGGCTGATTTGCGTGATTTCCATCGTGGGAGCGGTGGTTTCGATGACCCCTGCCAAGATGTTCTCGCGGTCAAAGGGGCCAAGCAGCAATGAAACTGCACCCTCGCTGGCTGCGATACGGTCAATTTCAGCACTTTCGCTGCGTTCGCGGTCCGCAAAAATCGCCAGTTCATAGTCTCCTTGCCCTTCCGCAAATAACACATCTAAACCGCGTGTGCCTTCTTGGGTTAGGTCAATTTGCGGCAGAAGCGTGATCACAATCGGCACGTTGGCACAGGCCGATGGATTATCGGGCAAGCCTGTCCCCAATCGCACCACGCCGTCATTGCCGACCTTAAACCATACCACTGCTCCGGCGCAATTTTCAGGCGGCAGGGTTGTCAACACAAACCCCCATAGCGCAAAGGTATCCTCCGTCACCACCCGCGATTCCGTGACCCGTTTGCCATCGGGTAGAGCATCCGAAAAATTCACAACTAGCGGTTGATCGCCCGTGATAATCGGCTGAGTCTGGATATTATTCCGTTCGTTCGTTTCGACCAATGTGTTATCGGGGTCAAGCAGTACCCGTGCAATAAATGTCCCGAACCAATTGAAGCGGTAGGAAAACTCATCTTCAAAGGTGTCCCCCGGTTGAATCGGGGGAATTTCACGGTTGATCGAGGGCAGGTCTGGGTCACGGTCATTACCCAAAAATTCGAAGGTGGCAGGAACAGAAACCTCCGTGCCAGCGTTTTCTACTAACAACCGTACACTGGTAAATTGGCCCGGCACAGGTCGGCTCGTGCCGATTTCAAATGTCCGTACCTGCAAATCGGTATTGGGAACACGGGTTGGCCCACCGCCATTTTTCGGTTCATCGTCTTGGGCCAGCAGCAAAAAACCACCCACTCCGACAGCAACCAATATCACAACGGTCAGTAGTAACACCAAATCACGCAGGTCAAATCGGCGTATTTCTTCAACCCGAAGGGGGCCGGATTGCAGCATGAACAAATAACCGTCTTCCGCACGTAGGTACAAAACTGGGGTTGCCCACTCAATATTCCCAACTGTGCTACTCACGGCCCGACGCGCTTCCGAAACAGCCGCATCCATCGGCAGGCCATCCGCCACCGCCCGATAAAATTCTTCGCTAAACACACTGGCAGCATCATTACTGATTTCAAATTGATTGGCAACAACTGCCGGAATCCCCCGCGTAATCAGGCTACTGGCAATCCCTTCCGCTGCATTTTGCTGATTTTGCCGCGCCCCATGACACGAATTAAGTACCACTAAGCGGATCGTGTTTTCTTCACTGAGTTCACGCGCCAATGCCTCGGCCCGTACCGGAAAATGGCTGTTTTCGCCTAAAGGATCAACCAGCGCCAGTGTGCCAATGCCGCTTTCGGGGTCATAGCTGCTATGCCCGATGTAATGGAAGATATGATAGTCCTTGAGACGCAAAGTCCGTTGAAGAGTACGCAGCGAGGCATCTTCCAAAAAGTCAATCTCTAGCAACCCTTTGGCACGTAAATCCGCTGTAGCTTTTTCCAAGAGTGTCCGTTCTTGCTGGACATTTAATGGAGGCAAATCACTAGGACTGGCAATCATGACCAATAGGCGCAACGGATAGCTTAGGGAGACCCGACGGCGGACTACCGTCTCTTTGGGGAAACGCACAATGGGGGTTTGGCGCGAGAGGGCCAAAAAATCTTGTGGGCCGCGCAGAAACTCGAAGGGCAGGTTGACCAAATCGCCCGCCCCATCCAAATTCAATTGGAGACGCAGACCGATTTCCGCGTCCACCAATGCTCGCTGATAGCTGCGATTGTAGGCTTCAAGGATAGCCTCGCTGAAAATCGTCTTAAATAAAATCTCGCCAAATTCACGCGCCACTTGCTGACGTTCGGAAAGTGGAGCAGAGCGTTCGCCGCTGAGGGTTGCAATGCGGAAAGCTAATTGTTCAGATGTATAAGGAAGTTGGAAAATGTGGCTCGGCGCAGCAGTCCCCAAAGTTTCCAAGGGCATCCGCACAACTTTGGCTTCATAACGATCATCCCCCAATGCAGTAATTTGGAGTTCAAAATCTAAGTGTGCAGGCCGGGTCATCCACAAAATTCCTTGTTATGCAGCAACCGAATCACCACCCAATTGTACCCGGTAACAAAAAACACGCCCCTTTAACGATAGCGTGTTTTTCAGAATCCGAAAACTTTTAGGGCACTACTGTGGTTTGATCCATTCGCTTAAGGTTGGGGGGTTAGAGAAAAACTCGACCGCGTTGTCTAAACCAAGCACCTGTAAGTTATCCGCTGTCACTAGTGCCCGTGCTCGATCTTCCACATTCACTCCAACACCAAAAGTGCAACTTCCAACTTGACCGCCAAATTGGGAGACACATCCGCCACCAAACCCGCCACCAAATTGACTGAACCCACAACCCACGTTCCCAAACCCTCCAAAGCCTTGAGGGAAACAACCGCCACAAAATTGAAAACATCCTCCGCCAAATTGAGCCGGGGCAGTTAAGTCAGAATCGGAACTTACACTACGTTTGGCAAAACTGGGGATAAACGAAACAGATTCTTGGGGCAGGGTTGAAAACTCCTGCCAATCGTCGCTTCCTTGATTGATAAACACGGTTGTCTCAAGACCCGGAGTCAAGACACGTCTCGTTGGAATTGAGAACGCAATGGGCTGTAATAGCTCCACCGCAGGATCAATCGCTGCTTCAAACAGCACACACCACCACGTATTATCTACATTAGAAGGCACATTGTCTTCTGTGATTGGAATCCGCCGGAAGGTGAAGGTGGTCGGAGCCGCAACGGTGTCCGGCAAAATCAACAGTTCAATGCCAGTTTCGCCAACGGGTAGCGCCACATTTTCGCCCGCTTCATTGAGCGTTCCCCGCGCATCCACGACAATCTGACCACTGTCGGCCAATGGCTTTAGAATGCCTTCCTCCGGTGTGGCATCAATAATCCCACTCGTGGGCGAAATCCATGTGATAGTCGCGGCAACCCCTTTTGGAATGTCGGTAAACGCTTCGGGGAAACTTACGCGAAATGTGAAAGGGCCGAGAATGGAATTGGCTTCCAATGATGCGACTTCCCAAGTCACGGCTGTTCCGACCTGCCCCGCCAATGCTGCCGATTCTGGAAACTCTAACGCCTCGACAAAAGTGGCCTGTGTAGGAATCTGGGCTTGGATACTCACACTTTCGACAGTGGCATCACCGCTTGCCAAAATCACACTA
Organism: Anaerolineae bacterium; assembly: GCA_019913005.1. Lineage (GTDB taxonomy): Bacteria > Chloroflexota > Anaerolineae > Aggregatilineales > J027 > CFX10. The sequence goes on from JAIOHL010000328.1 coordinate 64,697, forward strand.
TAAAGGACCGTACCATCTTCATCAATCAATCCAGTTGACCCCGCGACGAGGGTGACATCACTCGCAACTGCTGACAACGAGTGCATAGGAACTAACAATGCAACAATGAGCAGCAATCCTATCCTTGTAAACTTCCGTGACATTGGCATATCTCTCCAAATGAATGATTTCCACCCTTCTTGAGGATACTGGGTTTGCTGTACGCTGACTACTGACGTTAGTTAGGGTTTGGCGGCTAATTTTGGTTGGGGAAGAAAACAAAAAACCCGTCCGGGTTCGAACGGGTGATATGATTCACGAGGCAAGTGTAGCTATTTGGCAGTTTTGATCTCTGCTGCTAATTTGACCGTCAAAGGATCGGGGGTGACATTCAACGATTTCTTCAGCCCATCTACTAAACGCTCATAGGTTTCGAGGGCACGGTGGTTAGCCCCAATCTGGTGATACATCCGCATAATACCGCGTATCAAATCTTCGCGGAGCGGTGCAGTAGCCGAAGCTCGCAAATAGAGACCCAATGCTTTTTCTTGCTCATCACGACGCTCACAAATCCGCGCCATTCCAACCAGTGCCTCTGTATAGGTAGCGGCCATTTCTTGACGGCGGCGTGCAATCCACTCACCCTTCATGCCACTCAGAAAATCTTCACGGTATAGGTCAATGGCTACCTGATATAATTCCTGTGCTTCCTCATCATCAGCGACAGCGGCAGACTGCACGGCCTCTTGGAAATTGACCACATCATAATAAAGATCAATTTCGTTGGCGATGCGATAGAACCCTGCGCCATAAATAGTCAGATTGGTGCCCAAAATTTCGCTGACCTTTCGCTTGGTGACATGAAACACATTGGTCGCCTCACGGGTGCTAAGATTAGGCCAAAAGGTATGAAAAATATCATCGCGTGTGGTCATGGCTCGGTCAACAAAAAAGAAGAACAGCGATCTTGGCAGATGGCCTTCCCAGCGATCTACTAGACGGCCATTCACCCAAACCTGCCCTTGACCAAATGCCCGTACTTCCAGAAAGGACTTGCCTACCTCAGGATGTGCATAGTCCACCAGCATCCTCCGATTATCTACTGGCAGCAGCGCTAGTTTGCCGCGCATACTGTCGGATTCAATAAGATCAATAGGTAACTCACGTCCACTCAAAACAATTCGGTGGCCCGGTTTCAGGGTATCTGCCAGCGTCTCAATCAAGGGCTGCAACTGGCTACGTCGTTCGCCGTCGAAGCCTTCGATAAGTAAAACACATGAACGGGTTCGATTGAGTGCCTTGCCCAGAATATCGGCAGATTTATGGAGATTGCTTCCCAACGCATCTACCTTTAGCTGAAGTTGGGTTTCAACCGCCTCTTTAATCGCGGTCAACCCAGCCTCCAACGAAAGGTCTTCGGCGGGGAGATGAGCATAAGCGACATTTGTTGATTGGAGCAAAAGCTGCCCCAACGTCCGATGAGACGCATAAGCCGATGGATGTAGAATGATGATGGTCGTACTATCGGGAAGGGATGAAAACTGTTTATCAATGCTAATATTGTTACTCACAGTATCCTCATGATAATTTCATTATTATGTTTGCCCCCCATTAAGGGCATTTTCTTATATATTTTACAAAAACAGTTTAATTTGTTCAATTATATAACTTATAACTAAAGTCGCCAAACATTATCCTACTCAAAATCTAGCCCCCAAATGGGGAGGGAAACCCGCCATCGGTAATTCGGCTAACCCGCTCATCCGTCGGTTGTACCCAAGCCGGAGTTGGAGCGGGGTCACGGGTTGATCGAAACGTAGCGCAGGCAAGGCTCGTTACCAATATCAACACCACAATTGTCAATAGAATTTTCGAGTACATCGTTTACCACATACGATTTCTAAAGATTACTGAGTCGGCGAACTTCGATCACATCTGGGAACTGGTCAATCTTCGTGACCACCCGCAGCAGTTGACTCTTGTCGGCAACCTCCATCACCAATGAGAAAATCGCCAACGTCTTATCGGTGTTGATATTGACATTGGTCATATTGATGCCCTCTGCTGCAATGACCGCCCCGATATCCCGCATCAACCCTTCACGATCATGGGCACGGATTTCCACCCGTGCCGAATAAATATGCTCTTTGGCTCGTGACCAGCGTGCCACAATTAACCGTTCTGGTTCGGTGGTGTTCAAAATATTCTTGCAATCGGTACGGTGGATGGTAATGCCACTGGTTCGTGTGATAAAGCCAATAATGGGATCGCCGCGCAATGGCGAACAACAGCTTGCCAATCGCACCAAGCCGCCTGACCCAAGCCCATCCACGTCCACCCCAAAATCCGAAGTGCCATTTTCGGGGACGGTGGGTTTGGACAGCATAAACTCATCGCGTTTGGCTTCTTGTTCACGCCGTTCCAATTCTAGCACTTTAGCGACCACGCTGGACGCCGTAATATCACCGTACCCAATCGCCGCCAGTATGTGTTCATAAGTTGGGAAATTCGTGGCATTGGGAATTTCAGATCGGGGATACTCTTCCAGTCCCATACGCTTTAATTCGCGCTCTAGGGCTTCACGGCCATTCGCAATATTCTTTTCACGGTCTTGTTTGCGAAACCACTGGCGAATTTTTTGACGGGCGCGATGAGTCTTGACATAACCGAGGTCTTCATTCAGCCAGTCAAGGCTTGGGCCACCGCGATTCGCCGTGATGATCTCGACCCGATCACCCGTTTGGAGGCGATAATCCAGCCCAACCTGTCTACCGCCGATACGTGCCCCCCGACAGCGATTGCCAATATCGGTATGGATATGGTAGGCAAAATCAATCGGCGTTGAACCCGCAGGCAGGTCAATAATGTCATTCTTGGGCGTAAACACATAAATGCGTTCGTCGGTGATGTCTTCCTTAACGGCCTGAATCGCCGAGTGGGGGTCATCTTCTTCTTGGGCCTGTTCCGCAATCCGTCGCATGTAATTGATACGTTTTTCGTAGGCAGCATCAAACCGCTGGCCCTTTTCTTTATACTTCCAGTGGGCCGCGATGCCGTATTCAGCATCTTGGTGCATATCGTGGGTTCGAATTTGCACTTCTAGGGCACGGTTATCATCGGCAATCACGGCGGTGTGCAAACTTTGATAGCCGTTTTCTTTCGGTGCGGCAATGTAATCATCAAATTCACCGTGAATAGGTCGCCAAAGCTGGTGAACAATTCCCAATACCTGATAACAGGTTGGTACATCCGGCACCATCACACGCAGCGCCCTCACATCAAAGACATGTTCAAAATCTACCTCTTTGCGCTTCATCTTGCGATAGATGCTGTAGATATGTTTGGGTCGTCCGCGTACCTCGCCTTCAATCACATGTTTTCGTAGGGCATCTTCTAAGCGCAGGATGACATATTTGATGTCTTCCTCACGTTCATGCCGTTTGCTCGCCAGCAGTTCCGCCAATTCTTTGTAGCGTTCGGGTTCCAAATAACGGAACGATAAATCTTCGAGCTGCCATTTGATCTTGCCGATACCCAAGCGATTGGCTAATGGGGCAAAAATATCGAGTGTTTCGCGTGCATTACGAATCTGCCGATCCCGTGACAATGACCCCAGTGTTCGCATATTGTCGAGTCGGTCAGCCAATTTCACCAAAATCACCCGGACATCATTTCCCATCGCCATAAACATCTGGCGCAGATATTCGGCTTGCAGATCGCCTTTTTTGGCTTGGCGCATCTCCCCCATTTCAGTGGGAAGCTGCTTTATCTTGGTGACACCGTTGACCAACAGCGCCACATCTCGCCCGAATTGTCGCTCAATATCTTCTAGCGAAACCTCGGTATCCTCCACCACATCATGCAGCAGCGCCGCCGCAATGGTGGGAGGATCCATGTTCAATTCTGCTAAAATTTCGGCTACTGCCACTGGATGGGTAATATAGGGCTTGCCAGAGTCTCGAAACTGCGTCTCATGGGCTTTAGCCGCCACAACATAGGCCTGCTCAATCAAACTGTGTTCCATTAGCGTCAAACCGGGCAGCATCGAAAAAATCCCGTTCAGGCGCTCCATATCAGGCTCTGCTTTTCGACCATTATTGAGGTCCTGATTTGCCACTACCACCGTTGACGCGCACATAGCTTTCCTATACCTTCACACACCCATTAATGGACACATTACATTGCACCGGAAGGTTTGGTGTTGAATGCTAAGTATATGCGAGATTTCTTAGCGTTCGCAATATTTGTCGTCAAGACTCACTAACCTTTGGTTGTGCTTTCTCAAAGCTAATGTCAGAATACCCCTGTATTCATAAGCCTACAAGGAGAGACTTATGTGTTGGATTCGTTGGTGTTTGATCATCTTATCTGTACTATTTTGCACAACACCCACCCTCGCTCAAGAGCCGAATCAGGGTCTCGCTAGGAACGTCCTAGATTTCCCCCGTGACCATCACTTTCATTCCGATGACCCCGCTCACTATGTTGAATGGGTGTATTTTACTGGGGTCGTCCAAGATGCCGAGGGTTCATAATGGGGCTTCCAATTCACCATTTTTTCGCGCCCCATCCCCGGCACAACCCTAACTGCTTACTTATATGATATGGCATTGAGCGACCTACGTACCCACCAGTTTTTACATGCACGCAAATTGGTCACGAATCCAAATGCCCTTTCATTTACAGATACTGACTGGCAATTCCAAGATGAGCAATTATCTATCGCCTATCAAAGCGATGCCGATACTTGGAAACTGAATTTTGAGGATGATGCAAACGACGTTGCCACTGGGGCTATTGTCCCCCTAAGTGTGCATTTGCGGGCTGCCAACGACCAGTACGATTATGTGGTACATAGCAGCGACGGATTACATCCAATGGGCACTGATTGTATAGGCGATAAAACCATGCTGGACGGCTATACCTATTATTATTCACACCCGGCGCTATCCACCGTTGGAAGCATCACCTTAGATAATGCGGCAGTCCCAGTCAGCGGCGCGACATGGTTTGACCATCAATGGGGCAATTTTTCAGCCTGCCCGTTGGCATGGAATTGGTTCAGCCTGCGTTTCGATGACGGGCGCTACATTATGTTGTTCCAACTTCTTGACTCAACTGGAACACCCCTGCCCGCACTGTTAGGCGCAACTTATATTGATGCCGAGGGTCAAGTCACATTCTGGCCTACCGAGGGCGCTGTCACGTTAACCCCCCTCCGCACATGGACAAACCCACGTACCCATGTGGAATTTACACTTGGCTGGCGTTTAGATACTCCGATTGGCAGTTTCAATGTTGAGTCAGTCTTTGATGACCAAACTCCTGATCGAATGGAGGGGCTGCCCTACTATTGGGAAGGAGTCATTACCATTCGAGATAGTGGAACAGAAAGTACATCTATTGGAACAGGTTATTTGGAGGTTGTTCCGGCCCTAATTTCGCAGTAATCAACATATTGGCAGATTTGGCAAATTTGGGGCGATGCTATTTAATCTATAAAAAGCCAATTTTGGAGGGGAGTAACCATGTCAGACGGACAAAAAAACTGCCTCACACTCATCATTGCCCTCATTATTATAGCCGTGTTCGGTAGTGCAATTTTTTTTATTCTACAAAAGCAAAAGGAAGAAAAACTCAAAGCCGCGCTTGGTGAGGAAACATTTGCCCAATGCGAGACGCTCGGTGGTGGTAACGCCAATCTCGGCAATTTCCCCACCACACAAGGCCCATTCAAGAGTGTCGTGATTGGTTTAGGGGAAAATGATTTACACGAGTGGCATGAAGTTCTACCGGAAGAAACGAAAGCCGAAACCCGTGACGAGTTATCGTTGATCTTTTGTGTTGGCGAGATTGAAAAACAGGTTGTCGAAGAATGCCCGTATTATCGGGAAGACGGCAGTCTTATCTTCGCGGTTCAACGCTTCCAGCCCTATAACCTCGTCGCTGTCTTTAATGCCACGACGCATCGCCGGATTGCCGACGTACATGTGATGGGTGGTCTCCCCCAAGCCTGTGAAGATTATCGCTACGACCAACAAGGCAGTGTCACTGCTTATAATGGCAGCGAACCCGATGCCAACGCTTTTCTGCGGGCCATCTGGGAATATATCTATCGGGATACCTCGCGCCGCTAGAAAATGTGGTTTTTAGTTTTTCGATCTAAACGGGACGCTTGCTTGTATATATACTTAGCCCGTACATAAGAATCTACTTGCAGGAGTCCCTATGTTGCTAAACCGAAAATTACTCGCGGTGGCATTTTGCATCGCTGTTTGCGTGATGGCTCTCCCCCGACACCCAATGTCTGTATCCCACGCGCAGGACAGTACCATCACCATCGGCACCACCGATTTACCCCTAACGCTTGACCCCGCTGAAGCCGCCACCTATGTTTCATGGGAAGTGTTGAGCCATATCTACACAGGATTGACCCGCCAAGTTCCCGGCAGCACTGATTATGAATTGGCAGTCGCCGCGACCCATACCGTCAGCGACGATGGCCTAACCCATACATTTACCATCCGCGATGATGCGGCCTTCACCGATGGCACACCCATTACCGCCGATACCTTTGCCTACAGCATCAACCGTGTGATTACCCTTGATGAAGAAGCCTTTGATCTGCTGGATGGGATCGTCACATCTGTGTCAGTAGATGAAAATGGCGCGTTGGTCTTTCAACTCACCCGCCCGATTCCCTATTTTCTAGGCCTTGTTTCGTTACCGCCTTTCTTCGCCGTCAAGGAAAGTGATTTCCCCGGCAACGACCTCAACCAATTTCCGACAACTTTGACAGGCAACGGCGTCTATTTATTCGATTCTTGGAACCCCGGTGACAGCATTACCCTCAAAGCCAATCCTGATTATCAATATGGGCCAGTCGCCAAAACCGATACCATTGTGCTGCGTCGCTACATCTCCAGTTTTGAATTGAGCCAAGCCCTAGAAAGCCGTGTGATTGATCTGGTCTGGCGCGATATGCTGCTGTCCGACGCGATTGAAACGGCCCAAAATAAGCCTTCATTCCGATTGGAACATGTTCCCAGTGCCCGGATGTGGTATGTCTACATGGTGCGCCGCTTCGACTATATGGACGACCCCATTGTGCGTGAAAGTTTCCTGCTGGGCATCAATCGTGAGCGCGTAACCCAAGAATATTTTCAAGGGTATCTGACGCCCGCCTATAGCCTTGTGCCAGAGCTATTCAGTGACGCGTATAATCCGCTGTGGCAAACGACCCCCGATGCCGCACAGATAGATCGTAAATTGCGCGATGCAGGCTATCGTGAGGCCAATATCAGCCGTGCCCAGATTAACCTTATCACCTCTCAATCCGTCTATGGTGATTATTATGTAGATGCCCTAAACGATCTGACCAAAGACTTTATTCCCGTGCGTGTAATTGCCATTAACATCACCACAGGGCAAAACCTTGAACAACGCGGCGTTTTTGCAGAGGCCGTTCAACATGGGGACGCCCCAACGTCGGTATTTGCCCTCTCCCCTGTAGTCGCCCATCCAGATTATTACTTGCGTGCCTTGCTCCACTCCAATGGACTGTTGGCGCGTGGGGGTGAATTTGGCAATGCCGATATAGATGCGCTGCTCGATCAAGCTGCCCTTGAAACCGACCCCACTGTGCAGGCGGAACTTTATCGTCAGGCCCAAACGTTGATTCAGCCGGAAAATATCATTGCTCCGCTGTGGGAAGATACACTCACGGTACTCACTTGGAATGACATCGGGGGCATTGTCATCGAGCCGAATTTCTTCCTCCATTACGACCTGCTCACCCGCGAACAATAATTATAGGGGGTAAATTTGCCCCCTACTCACTCACCACGATTGTCACTGGGGTTGCTTCCCCATTCTTGATGCGCCATGCGGTCACGACCATACCATTGATAGTAGGGGGTCTCTCGGCTGTCCATTCGGCATAGATGGCAGGGCATACAATCAAAAAAACGACATCAGGGTAGGCGCATTCTCTTATATCCGTCTCCGAAGGCCGATCCATTCCCTGTGGGTGGCTGTGAAAGATGCCTATGGTATCGAGGCCCGCTTTCGCAAAATGGGTCATCGCCTGAATCTGGGCACGCGGCTCCATCAAGAAAGTTACCTCTGGTTGGGCAGCGATATTGGGAATGGAAACCGCCTGTTCACCAAAAGCAGCCCTATCAAATGGCTTCCAGCGCCCCCCAATGAGTCCGCATACCTCAGCATTGGATTGACTAGCCGCATGGCCGCAAATTTCTGTATAGGCACCAAGATTGAGGTAGAAATTTGTCATAAGTCTTTTGTGCTTTTAAGTCTCTCTCACCAAATACTGATGGAATTTTTATAGGGTCATATTATAATAAAATTACATGAGTAAAATATGAATTTAACTACGGTTAAATTTCGCGTCTAATCTAGACGCCACCGCATGGAAAGGAATCCAAATGGCTCAATCTACCCTCCAAACCAGTGCCCCTGCTGAAAGGGTCGAGCCGATTGAAAAGACCATTCCCAAAACACATACCCCCCCGCAAAGTCATTTCACGCGGCTTATCACCAATATTGAACCAGTCCTTGTGGTCATCACGGCTCTTGCCATCGTAACCAGCATGGCGTTTGAACAACTTGACCTGCCTGCATGGACAGTCCTTTCCGCCAATGTCATCAGCTATTTGGCGGGTGGTTATTTTGGCGTTCGGGCCGGGGTCCAAAGTCTGCTACACAAAGAAATCAATGTTGACCTCTTGATGGTACTGGCAGCGGCTGGCGCGGCATTAGTAGATCAATGGCATGAGGGCGCGATTCTGCTGTTTCTGTTCAGCCTCTCCAATGTGCTGCAAGACTATGCAATGGGTCGCAGCCGCAAAGCTATCCAGAGCCTGCTTGATCTCCGACCTGATACCGCGACTATTCGACGTGATGACCGTTTAGTTGAAGTGCCCGTTGAGGAACTGCGGCACGGCGATGTGGTCATTTTACAGCCGGGGGCGCGTATTCCGGTAGATGGTCGCGTGATTCGTGGTTCCGCCAGTGTCAATCAGGCCAGCATCACCGGGGAATCTGTACCCGTTCTCAAACAAGTTGGGGATGAAGTTTTTGCCGGAACCATCAACGAAAATGGGGCATTAGATGTTGAAGTTACCCGCCTCTCATCCGAAAGTACCCTTTCACGCATTATTCAGATGGTCGAAAACGCGCAGGCCAATAAAGCCAATACCCAGACGGCTCTCGACAAATTTGAACAATATTACGCGATGGTTGTCATCGGCATGACCATCCTACTGATTTTCCTGCCACCCCTGCTCACGAGTGTGGATTTTAATGACAATTTCTATCGGGCAATGGTTGTGATGGTGGTCGCCTCGCCCTGTGCATTGGTCATCAGCACCCCTGCCAGCATCCTCTCGGCCATTGCGAATGGAGCACGACATGGGGTCTTGTTTAAAGGTGGGGCACATCTGGAAAGTATGGCCCTAATTAAAGTCGTCGCGTTCGACAAAACCGGCACGATTACCACTGGCAAACCCATAGTGACCGATATTGTGGTGCTTGACAGCCTATCCGAAAACGACCTCCTAAAATTGACCGCCTCGGCTGAAGCCCGCTCGGAGCATCCACTCGCCAATGCGGTGGTCAAGGCCGCTAATGAGCGCCAACTGTCACTGGTCGAACCGGAGATTTTTGAAGCCGTGCCGGGTCGGGGTATCCGCGCCACCATTGAGGGCAAAGACCTGCTCATCGGCTCAGAGCGCCTCTTTGATGAAGGCGACATTGTTATTCCCGATTCCATCCGCCAGCAGCAAGAGGGATTTTATCAAAACGGCAAGACCGCCCTACTTGTGTATCAACAACCGGAGCATTGGTTAGGCATTGTCGCCATTGCCGACACCGCCCGCCCCGAAGCTAAACGTGCCCTAGAAGCCCTACACCATGTCGGCATTCAGAAAATCGCTATGTTGACTGGGGACAATCCTCAAGTTGCGGCAGCCATCGCGGGAAGTACCGGAATTGATGCCCCCTACGCCAATTTGATGCCAGAGGACAAGGTAACGGTTCTCAATGAACTCGCCGCCGAATATGGCCCGGTGGCAATGGTCGGTGATGGTGTGAACGATGCCCCCGCCCTAGCAACCGCCTCGCTCGGTATTGCGATGGGGGCGGCGGGCACGGATGTCGCGTTGGAAACTGCCGATGTCGTGCTTATGTCCAGCGACCTCTCCAAAATCCCATATGCGATTGCTCTTAGTAAACGGGCCAGACTAATCGTAATTCAGAATCTTATATTCAGTATGTCGGTAATTGTCGTGCTGGTGATTAGCGCCCTACTGCCCTTTGTCCAACTACCTTTACCATTAGGCGTCGTGGGTCACGAAGGCAGTACCGTTATCGTGGTGCTGAATGGCTTACGATTGTTAGCCTTCCGACCAGAGTAACGGATTATAATGAGGGTGGACAGCCATCATTCTTTGGGGAGGAACATCCATGCCCACCCTCATCGCACTTGCTCTAATCCTATTGGTCATCACCCCGCCATGTTATGGCATCTTGGTCATCGTGGTAGATACACAAACGCCCCCACGCCAACGCACTACACGCGCCGTCGGAGGAGCGATCTTATTTAAATCGGCAGGCGTGGGTAGCCTGATGTTCATGACAGTTGCCAGCCAAGCGCAGTTGGCCTACATCCTGCCAGTTCTCTTGGTTTTCCTAACCATGCTTGCCGTGACACGCATTATGCAGCTTGAATTCAAGCGGGGCTTTGAACTGAAGCACTAATCTTCGCTGTCGTTCTCATTCAAATCACCTTCTGGTTCTTCATCACCATAGGACTCGTCACCCCATTCCAGTTCCATTTCACCAATGTACACCGTATCGCCCGCCTTCACGCCTGCTTTCTCCAACGCTTCGGAGACACCCATCGCCTCTAGGATTTTTTGGAAGCGCATCAACGCCTCGTCATAATCCCAATAAGTCATTTGAGCGGCCCGTTCGATGCGTTTACCGGATACTTGGAAACTGCCATCCATGCGGCGCGAAATCTTAAAGGCCAATTCATCCTCCACCAGACGATATACGCGAACTTCATCAACCTCTTGAACCGGGATTTCATCTTCGGCAGGTAGGCTATCTAATAACTCGAACGCCTTATAGATCAATTCACGGGTACCTTGTTGTGTTGCGGCAGACAGCGCCATCGGTTCATGACCCAGTTTGCGAAGTTCGGTCTGCAATTTGGGCCAAGCGGCTTGGGCTTCTGGTAAATCCATTTTGTTGATCACCACCACCGTCGGCCTCTCCAACAACTTCTCGTCGAACAGCGCCAATTCAGTGTTAATCTGGTGATAGTCCGCCAATGGGTTTGCACCTGCCCCATCCAGCATATGAATGAGGACGCGGGTACGTTGAATATGTTTTAGGAAATCGTGCCCCAAACCGATTCCCTGACTCGCCCCTTCGACCAAACCGGGGATGTCGGCGACCACCATATCCCGATAATCGAGGCGCACCATGCCTAGATTCGGAATGAGGGTAGTAAAGGGATAATCGGCCACTTTCGGCTTGGCGTTGGAGATGACCGACAGTAGAGTGCTCTTACCCGCGTTGGGGACACCCACAATGCCCACGTCTGCCATCAGCTTCAATTCAAGATTGAGCCATTTTTCCTCGCCCGGTTCGCCTTTTTCGGCAACACGCGGCGCTTGATTGGTGCTGCTCTTAAATTTGGTGTTACCTTTGCCACCGCGCCCACCCTTCGCAACAATCACGCGCTGGGCAGGTCTGGTCAAATCGGCAATAAAGTTGCCCTCGTCATCCCGGACAATCGTCCCGACGGGCACTTCAATTTCTAAATCGGAGGCGGTTGCTCCCGTTCGCAGTGCGATCCCGCCTGCCACGCCGGATTCAGCCCGAAAGTGAACCTTGTTGGCAAGCGATTGAAGTGTGTTGATTTTTGGGTTGGCAACCAAAACGACATTTCCGCCATGTCCACCATCTCCTCCATCCGGGCCACCGCGCGGGGCAAATTTCTCTCGCCGAAAGCTAATCCGTCCATCCCCACCGTCACCGCTTTTGACAAATACGCGGGCTTCATCCAAAAACTGCTGTGTCATACTGTGTTTTTTATCTCGCTATTTCTCGTTATCGGGACCATCCATAATCCCGTTCATATCAAAATCACGTCCCTGCTGCAAAATACTGGTCAACAGGTAGCGGGCTAACTTAAAAAAATCAGAAAGTTGATCTATCTGGGTAACATAATGTGTGGCGGTTTTTTTCAAATCGGCATCCATCGTCGGCATTTTTTCGCGCAGTTGGTTGATGCTTGTCTCCAAGACACTCAAGGCACGGTCAATATCCCGGATTTCGCGGCTGCCGATGACATTTTGGATAACCTGCCATAAATCACTTTCGGCCTCATAATATTTCTTACGGGTCTCGCGCACCCATACCTCCCGCACAATCCCCATATTTTCTAATGTGCGAATATTCATGCTGATGCTGGCTTTGCTTTTACCCAGATGCTCCACCAAATCGTCTAGACTTAGCGGCCCCGGACTCAACAGCAATGCACCATAGAGTTGGCCCATGACCTTGTTATAGCCAAAATAATCGGCTAATTGGCCCAAGCCTTCCAACATACTATCATTGACCGCCTGAAGCGTCTGATCCAAATTTATGCCTTGATTCGTTGCATCACTCATCTAATGATAATCCTTGCCACACGCCGCTTTGGAAATAATCATATTATACCGTCAGGCTAAATGCGATAGTGTCATCCGCCAATATTTTAGACCGTGTTTCGCCTGCAACAGCAATCACATTTGCCAATTTTATCGGATAGGCTTGTCTCAGCCGGGTAAGGGGTAATCACTTGCTCCAGTGGCGTAACATACCCCCCTGTGCCACGCTGCAATAACGCCCGTTCTGCCATTTTGTCCAAAACAGGAGTGAGATTTGCACCGGGGCAAACCGTTGAATCATTAAACTCCCGATGGGCCGCCAGATGTGTGAGGCTTAACCGAATTGCCAGCCAATTGACCAATGCCTGTGTGTTATCCAGTTGTGATTGAGTGGGTGATATTTCTTCAAAATTCCCAAAGAGACAGATTCCTAAACTGCCTGTATTATGCAATTCGGTGTGGGTGCCCCGTGCCGACATCTTGCGCCCTTCATAGACCTTGCCTGTCAGCCCCACCCCAAAATGATAGGCAATATCAGCCCAGCCACGCTCATCCAGATGCAAATTTTGAATCTCGCGTATTGTAGTGTCGTCATCAATCTCATACAGTGACGAGTGATGAATCACAACCGTTTGATAGGCTTCACGCAAATCAGTGTCATATTCCCGCCACCCTTCCGGATTGTCTAGTGAATAAAATCCCAATTCTTCTTCGGCCTCATGATTAACGGCACGTGCTCCCCATTCTTCACGAGGGATTATAGGAGGGCGATCAACCTGCTTGAATCGCGCCAAACGTGCGGGGTCAGGCGTGCGTGTGGATGGCATTGCAGTTGGATTGAGCGTTTCCTCATTGATCACCGACAACCCAATGGCAGTGAGTCCAGCACAAGCCAACGCTCCGGCAACCCCCAAGCCGGATAAGGCCAAAAAATCTCGCCGGGAGATGGCACGGTGAATAGGCGTAGGTTTAGGCGGCATGAATGGTGGATGCTGATGTGTCATAGGGCCATTAGTTTCTGTTTAAATGAGATTCTCCTTACATCAAATATTAATCCCAGAATGGGTCTTTTGTCATTGTCCGGTTATCAACTCTGCGTTAAACTGACCACCAACCAATATTAAATTGCTTTCATTCGACCTTGAAACTCAGGAGTACCTTTTACCCCATGTCAGACTTCCGTATCGAAAAAGATTCGCTTGGCGAGCTACAAGTCCCCGCCAGTGCATTATACGGCGCACAGACGCAACGTGCCGTGATTAATTTCCCTGTCTCAGGTGGACGCTGCTATCCGGCCTTTATTTGGTCAATGGCGACCATCAAGCGTGCGGCAGCAGAGGTCAACCTCGATTTGGGCCTATTTCAAGACAAAGAGGTAGACGGCAAAAAGATCAGCGGAGCCGAGATCGCCAAAGCAGTCATGGCGGCGGCGGATGAAGTTATTGCTGGTAAATGGAATGACCATTTTGTGGTAGACCCCTTCCAAGCCGGTGCGGGTACTAGCCAAAATATGAACACCAATGAAGTGATCTCCAACCGTGCCAATCAACTCATCGGCTATGCCATTGATAACCCCAAGAAGCCCGTCAACCCCAACGACCATGTGAACATGGCCCAGTCTACCAACGACACCATCCCTACCGCCGTTCGTTTGGGCTGCCTATGGCGCTTGGACGAATTATTGGCCGTCTTGACGAAGCTCCAAATCGCCCTCGAAGACAAGGCCAAAGAATTTGATGGCGTGGTCAAGAGTGGACGTACCCACCTGCAAGACGCTGTGCCTGTCCGCCTCGGTCAGGAATTTGGTGCATATGCCAAAGCCATCGAGCGCAATATCCAAAAAATCAACCTTGCCGCCGATGGCCTGCGTCGTCTGGGGATTGGCGGCACTGCAACGGGCACTGGCCTGAATGCCCATGTCGAATACCACAGCCGCATGGTCAAGAAATTGGGCGAATTGACGGGCATTGACCTTGAAGAAAGCGACGACCTGTTCGAGAGTATGCAAAGTATGCAAGACGCGGTGTTTTTCTCCGGGGCGTTGCGTACCCTCGCGCAAGATTTGATCCGCATCGCCAACGATTTCCGTCTACTATCCAGCGGCCCCAGCACGGGTCTCGATGAAATCCGACTGCCCGCCGTGCAGCCCGGCTCCAGCATCATGCCCGGTAAGGTCAACCCTGTCTTGGCGGAAATGCTCGATATGGCGATGTTCCATGTCATCGGGAATGATTTGACTGTGATGATGGCAGGCCAAGCAGGTCAGCTTGAACTCAACGTAATGATGCCGATTATCGCCCACAATCTGTTCGAGATGATGCACGTCATTATCGGCTCGGTCAAGGCCTTCACCGAAAAATGTGTGGTGGGTCTGACCGCCAATGCCGAAAAAGCCGAAGGGTGGCTGGGCAAAAATGCCATTTTGGTGACGGCCCTCAACCCGATTATTGGCTATCTGAAGGGCGCGGAAGTCGCCAAAAAAGCCATGTATGAGGGCCGCTCCATCGTGGATGTCGTGGTCGAACTCGGCTACATGACCCGCGAAGACGCGATTAAGGCGCTGGATGCACGTCGCATGACCGAAGGCGGCATTATTGAGGGCGTCGGTGGCGGTGGTGGCTGATTTTTCAGCACCCATATCCAGAATCAAATGCTTGGGATAGGTCGCAGGTTACGGCCTATCCTTTGTTTTCTATCAGCGGCGGTTAACCGAGTCAGGCTATCGTGGGCAAGGCGCATTAGACAAAAATGCTTCACCTCGGCACACTTATCCCGCAATCGAAACGGAAGGTATTCGCTTGAGCTATAAGCGCATCGGAATTTTTGGCGGCACATTCAACCCGCCCCATCTGGGACACTTGATTCTCGCCGAAACCGCAGCCGACAGCCTTGAACTGGACTGCGTATTTTTCGTACCCGCATCCAATCCACCACACAAAATCGGCCTGCCGCGTGCTCCCGCCGAAGATCGTTTGGCAATGGTGAAGTTGGCGATTGAGGGCAATGCACGTTTTACGACTTCCCGTGCGGATATGGATCGTCCGGGGCCGCACTACGCGGTAGATATGATTGCCATGTTTCACCGCGATTATCCCGATGCCGAGCTATTTTTTCTGATGGGTAGCGACTCCTTGCGTGATTTCCTGTCATGGTCACAGCCCGATGAAATTTTGCGGATGACGACATTGGTGGTGATGCAGCGCCCTGATGTCTATCCCGACCTCTCGACGTTGACGCGCCGCCTGTCCGGATTGCTGGAGCGGCTCTATTTTTTGGAAGCGCCCGAAATCGAGATTTCGTCAACGGAAATTGTCACCCGAATTAAAGAGGGACGCTCGATTCGCTATCGTGTTCCTGAATCCGTCCTAGACTATTTAACTAACCATCAACTGTATACTGTGTCAAAAGATGATGAAAGCTAAACCTCTCTTTGTAACCTGTTTATTGATCACCTGCGCCTTTGGCTTACTGGTGATGAGTCCGCTGGCCTTTGCCCAAAGTGGTCAGGGGCAGCCTACCCCTACACCCCAAGTGGGCACACTCGTTCCACCAACACCCATCACCGTTGCCACGCCGACGCCCACCCCACAAGCCGCAGCCGTGTCGGGGATTCGCACCCTACAGGACACAGGCAAAATCCGCGTCGGGGTGCGTTACAACGTGCCTCCCTTTTCGTGGTTGGATGATAAGGGTGAAGTGAATGGCTATGAAGCCGAATTGATGCAGGCCATCGCGGTTGACCTCAAGGTCGAAGTGGAATTTGTCCAAGTCACCGCCGAAACCCAACTCCAAGCGCTACTGAGTGGGCAAGTAGATGTACTGATTGGCGAACAAATTCATACCCGTGACGGCGAACAGTGGATGGAATATTCCCATCCCTATTATTACAACGAACAGCGCATCGTCATTCGGCAGGGTGACCCCTATGGCAGAATCGCGGATTTAGCCAATCATCGGGTCAGTGTGATTGCAGGCAGTCGTGGCGAAGAAGCAATGGGCCTGTGGATGGCCCAAAACGGCACGGGCATGGAATTGGTACGCTATCTGACCCAAGATGACGCCCTCGACGCCCTTGCCAGTGGCGAGGTAGATGCGATGGTGGGCGAACTGGATGATTTATCGCGGGCCGGACGCCAAAATATGAGCCTCATCGGGGAAGTCGTGCGCTTCGATTTTTATGCCATCGCCTTCCGCCGCCATGATGTCAATTTGCGTAATCCGGTCAATCGCGCTATTCAACGCCTCTATGCCAGTGGCCGTGTCAAGGAAATTGCAGGCAAGTGGTTTCCCGACAAAGACATCAACTTTGCCGCCCTCATTCCAGTTTATAATAATTTCGACGGGGACACCCGTGAGGTCAAAGATTTCCCTCCCGATATTCCCAGCCCGAATCAGTCCGTCATGGACAAAATTCGTAATGGAGAAGCGATTACCGTTGCCGGGGTCAGCCTGAATGATACCGACCCGCTCTACAAACGATTCCTAGACCCCCTCAACCGCGAAATTATGTACGAAATGGGACGGCGCTGGGGCGTAACCATCGTCTTTTTGCCGGACACCGCTGATACTGGCGTAGATTTGGTCGCCAATGGACAGGCCGACATCGCGGTGAACGTGCGTCCGCGCTGGGATGGGGCGGATCGTGCGGACTATTCCCTGCCCTATCACTATCATAAATATCAAATTTTGGTGGTCAAAGATGGGCGTTTTGATGGGGGCATCAATAGTTTTCGTGGCGGCAGTTGGATTGGCTATTACGAAGACACCCCTGCCGATGGGGAGCGCCTTGAATTCCTAGTTGATTTCTTGAGAATTTCTCCGGCGATTTACCGCTTTATCAGCAATCAGCAGGTCATTGAAGAAATCTTCGATCAGCGCAACGTGGATGGCATCTTTGCCGATAGCATCCGTCTACAGGCCTTGACCATTGAACAGCCACGTAATGCGTGGGCGGTGCTGCCCAATTTTGAAGATTTATTCCGCCCAATTGTCATGGCAACCCCCCGCAACGACGCCGACTTTTTGACACTGGTCAATTGGACACTAGCCGATATGTATCGAGATGGCACACTCGCCAACATCTGGGCGGCCAATTATCCGGCTGTGCCATTGTTCCCCGGTCAGGATACACCGCCCTTTGTTCCCGATTGGGCCGGCGTCGGCGACTTTTTGTATCAACAAGCTACGGAGTAAATCGCTTTGCCTGACCCAAATCCTAACTTCATAGTTCCTGTTGGCACGCAGATTGTGACCGAGGTTGCCATCAAAGCTACCAATGGGGATATTTTGTTTACCAAAGGTGCGGTGGGCATTGTGATTAAAGCGCCAGTAGACAGCACTCACGCTTATCGGGTGCGCTTTATGGACGGCACTGAGATGTCACTCAATCGCCACGAATTTACGATCAATCGGCTGTTTCAAAATCCTCTCGCGCCTGATAGCTGGCTGTCCGATTTCGATCTGAAGCAATGTGTGATTTATCAATGTGTGGTAGGTTCACGCGCCTATGGCCTAGACGAGGAAGGATCGGATGTAGATCAACGCGGCATCTATCTACCACCCGCTGACCTGCACTGGTCGCTATATGGCGTGCCAGAACAGCTTGAGGATGAAGATAAACAGCAGTGCTACTGGGAAATGCAGAAGTTTCTGACACTGGCACTTAAGGGTAATCCTAATATTTTGGAGTGCCTCTATACTCCTTTGGTTGAATCAGCAACTCCATTGGCAGAAGAATTATTGGCGATGCGCTCAATTTTTCTCTCCAAGTTGATCTACCAGACCTACAATGGTTATGTGATGTCCCAATTTCATAAATTAGAGCATCACCTCAAAAATTACGGCACGATTAAGTGGAAACATGCCATGCACCTTATCCGGTTGCTGCTTTCGGGGATTATTGCTCTCGACGAGGGATATATTCCGGTGCGGGTCGAAGCCTATCGTGATCGTCTCCTCTCAATTCGGCGCGAAGAAAATTCATGGGCCGAGGTGAATGAGTGGCGTAAACAGTTACATCAGCAGTTTGATGCCGCTTATGAAAAAACCGCCCTCCCCAACCGCCCCGATTATGAACGGGCCAATCAATTTCTCATCTATGCCCGTCGGAGTGTCGTGAAATGAGCATCGAAATCAATTACGATTTGCTCAAGTCAATCGTAGCGGCCCAATCGTATCCCCTCCTATTTGCAACTATCAGCGGCGCTCATCTCTACGGCTTTCCCTCCCCCGATTCGGACTATGATTTGCGTGGTGTTCACATCCTCCCATTAGATAATGTGCTTAGTTTAGAGACCACTGACGAAACCCTTGAAGATTCCAGTACCCAACAAGCAGTTGAGATAGACCTCGTAACCCACGATATCAAGAAATTTCTGCTGATGCTCCTAAAAAAGAATGGGTATGTATTAGAGCAGATTTTTTCGCCTTTGGTCGTCTTTGCTCTCTCCGAACATGATGAACTCAAACATCTGGCGAAAAATGCCATTATCCGCCATCACCATCATCACTATTTTGGTTTCGCCAAAGGTCAGTGGGAGCTTTTCCTAAATGACAACCCGCGCCGGGTAAAGCCTTTGCTCTACACCTTTCGCGTTTTGTTGACAGGAATTCATTTGATGCGGAGGGGCGAAATTGAAGCCAATCTCCCCCATTTGAATGAGATGTACCCACTGCCATATATTCCTGATTTGATCGCTCGAAAACTGAGCGGTGCTGAAAAATCTACCCTTGATGACGCTGATGTAACATTTTTCCGCGCCGAATATGAGCGTTTGCAGGGAGAACTCGAAAACGCTTTTCAAAACACCCATTTGCCAGAAGCACCACCTAACCGCGCTGAAATAAACGATTTCCTAATACGTCTGCGGCTCAAATATGGCAGAAAATAATCACGCTTTCATCTGATCCCGGCTGGCAATCCCGATTCCAGTCAAAATGAAAGCCGACCCGACGATCTGCAAAAATACAGGCCACTCGTCCAGAAAAATTGCCGCCAAAATCCCGCTGCCAATCGGCTCCCCCAACACCACCAAACTAACATAGGCCGCTGGTAAATAGCCAAGCGCGTAATTAAACGACGAATGCCCAATCAACTGCGCGGTTAATCCCATCAACGCCATCCACAAATAGGCCTGCCATGCCAAGCCGCCGACCTGCTGACCTGTCACAATCACAGCAACCACCAGCACAATCGCCGCCACGCTGTAAACCAGCCATACATAGGGGATGAGGCTCAGTCCACCCCGCAGCCGTCGTCCAATCACAAAATAAATCGCCGCCATCATCGCCCCAATCACCGCCAACCCATTGCCCAACAGTGGATCAGAACGATTAGGTGGATCACCCGCCGAACCTGTTAACGCCACCAAAATACCCCCACCAAATGCCAGTGCCAATCCGATCAATGTAAATCGGCCCAGTTTCTCTTTCAAGAAAATCGGGGCAAGCACCGCCACCCACAACGGATTGGTCGTCACCAGCACCACACTATTGACCACCGAGGTATATTCCAGCGAGGTAATCCATGTCGCAAAATGCAGTCCTAGCACCCCGCCCCCAACCAACACAAAACCCATATCGCGCCGGGTCAGCTTTTGCAGTTCATGAGGATAATTTCGCAATGCTGGCAGAGTCAGCACCAATGATGCCACGACCATCCGCGCCGCCGCGATAACCAATGAGGGGGCATCTTCCTTTTGTGCCAGTCGGATAAAAACCGCCGCCGTCGAGACCGCGAATACTCCGACCCCCATCACTAAAAACGGCCACCAACGCGGAAAACTGGCCCGCTGCGTTATCGTCTGCTCAGTCATGGCGGCTGGACTGTCCTTTGCGGAATAATAAGAAATCCAATAGAAATCCCGGCTGGACTATTGTACAGTTCGCAGCCTGTTTTGGCGCGTGTTATTATTACCATCGCACGTTTTACCAACGTTGAACTTCTTGAGGAGAAGAAAAACATGGCACACGAACTACCCCCGCTGCCGTATGCGTTTAATGCCCTAGAACCCCACATAGACGTAATGACGATGGAAATTCACCATGATCGTCACCATGCAGCATATGTCAACAATTTGAATAAAGCGCTCGAAAATTCACCTGAACTGGCGGCTCTACCGATTGACACCCTGTTGAAATCGCTCGACAAAGTGCCAGAAGCGTCACGCACTGCCGTCGTCAACAATGGCGGTGGTCACTTCAACCACACCCTGTTTTGGACGATTATGAGCGCCAAGGGGGGTGGTGAACCCACTGGTGCGCTGGCGGCTGCTATTAATGCTGCGTTTGGCAGCTTCGCCACCTTCAAAGAAGAATTTGCCAAAGCCGCGACCACCCGTTTCGGCTCTGGTTGGGCATGGCTGTCGGTCAAGGGTGATGGTTCACTCACCATTACCTCAACCCCCAATCAAAACAACCCACTGACCGATACCCCCGGCTTGACACCCATTCTCGGTCTGGACGTGTGGGAACATGCCTATTATCTGAAATATCAAAACAAACGCCCCGATTACATCGCGGCCTTCTGGAATGTAGTGGACTGGAACGCAGTGGCAGAACGTTTTGCCGCAGCCAAGAAGTAAGATCAACAGCGTAATCGAGCATTACGAAGGCGGGTTCATGATCGTGGACTCGCCTTTTTTGCTAATGAAGTGATTCAAACTTATCTAGGGGCTGGCTCAAAGGTATAATGCTCAACGACTAAGGAGAGCAAAAACCGATGAGCCAGATTCCAACAAGTGTAACGGAAGAGCAGTTTGAAAACCATATTCGCCCCTATTTGAGTGT
>JAIOHL010000329.1 GCA_019913005.1 Anaerolineae bacterium
GGGAAGGGTTGGGGATGGGGTCTGTCTTTAGCCGAATGTCGTAGGACACTGGGAGCCAATCATGCCTAAACTGACTGTGCTTTTATATCTGACGTTGTTACCGACGCGCCTGTGGTATGCAGGGCTAGGTATTGTAGTAATTCTGCTCGGCCTCTTCGCAGCGGGTATTGTCTCGTTTACTGCCGCGATGCTGATCGTGGGTGTATTCGCCACCGTCTTGGTTTCGCTGTTTTTCTGGGCTGGAACAGAGGAAGCAACTTCGCGCGGCCAAGACGACGTTCGACAGGGTTACGTAGAACGCTTCGGCCAAGATTCGCGCCAAGTACGGCTTTATGATGAAGTCCAACGCGGTGAGCTTCGACGGGCGTTTTCGAGAGTGCGGCTATGGTTTATCGTTGCATATGCCGCAGTTTTTATGATAACAGTTATCGTAGCGAGCGGCATCCAAGTGCTGTCCACCGATGATCCGCCGACCCAAGCCTATATCGCCACTGCCCTTTCCCTAGTGCTGCTGATTTCGCTGGGTATCATCGTCTCGCGCAATCCGAATTTGCAGCTAGGCTATCACACCGGGTTCATCTTCTTTGCGCTGATGCAGCCGGATTATGGCAAGGCGGTGCGTTATGCCGATGAAATGGTGCGGCGCAATACGAGCGATGCAGCAAGGTTGGAAGCGGCCCATACCTATCTAGTGGCGGGTGATATACACAAGGCTGAACAACAGATTATTGACCTAATACCAGCCCTGACCGCCCAAGCCACCCCGCGACGGCGTTTGGAGCGCCAGAGGCTGAGTCGTGCGCTGACCCTGATGAGCACCATTCGGACAATCGGGCAGGATTTTGGTGCGGCGGAATCTTTGCTGTTACTGGCCCAACAAAATGACCCAATGAACGACCTTGCCCACGTGAACCATGCCCAAATCCTCTTGTTGCAGGGGCGCCGTTGGCAGGAAGCGCTTGATCTTCTTGCCGAAGCCAATCAGATTCGTCGTAAGGCCAAACACCCTCGTATCCCCAACCACGCCATGCTGACCGCGTGGACCAATCGCTTGGGTGGGCAAGATGACCGATATGAGGCGCTGATGATGGATGCGTTTATTATTGCCGATGCCAAACAGCAGCCGTCCATCACCGCCGCTGTGCATTATCTACATGGGTTGATGCGCGACAGCATGGGCGAATCCGAATTGGCGCATCTGGCATTCGTCGAGGCGCAAAAAACCGACCCCAACGGCTTGTATGGGCAGTTGGCAGCAGGCAAATTGCAGTCAACATCCGACGATATACCCGCATAAATTTCCAAAAAGGGAGCGAATTTGTGGACAGGCAAATGGATGTGAGTAACATCCGAACGATTGAAGAACGCTTGGAACACGCAACACAATATGTCCGTCAAAAGATGCGCTGGCATTGGTGGGTGATACGCTTGTCTCTGCCCATCAATATCGCGCTTATCATTTTCGTCTTCGACCCCATGTTGAAGGGTGAGCATTGGGCATTGGCAGCGGGGGGAGTGATTCTGGCCGTAATTGCGCTTGGCATGACGGCTATGCCGCGCCATCTGAAGCAATTTACTACGCCAACACCTGAGCAGAAAACTGCCATTGACGATGCCCTCAATACCCGAAACTATCCACTGGCGATTCAGTTGATGGACGATGTACTCCCATTTATTCACAGTGCCGAGACGCTAAAATTGGCCGCAATAGTCTATGGGCGGGGTGGCAAATTTCATGAAGCCGAAGTTGTAAGCCGAGAAGCCATTACCATCTTCAAACGCTACTCGACCTCACGCTATACCAAAAAAGAAAAGTCCGACCACAAACGCACCATCAGTGATACCCAAACGCTCTTGGGGATCGCCCTAAACTATCAGCGGCGTTTTGATGAAGCCGAACAGGTGCTGCTTGAAGCCGTGAAAACCGATCCCACCAACGAATGGCCTCTATCGAATTATGCCGAAGTCCTTCTCTTTCAACAAAAATCCATCCCCCTAGCCCTCGATACCCTCCAAAAAGCGGAGACGCTGTGGGCCAAAAACAACCCTAAGCCGAAAGTGGGCCACATCTCCTTGCGTGCATGGGCATATGGCCTCCTCAGTGATCGGGCGACTGCTGAGAAGTATATTCAAGAGGCAATCCGCATGGCCGCTGAACGCAATAATCCTGCCCTAACCAGTGAGGTGTATTATATCGTCGGACTGGCCTATCAAGAAGCATTGGGGGACGACGATGAGGCCCGCCGCGCCTTTAATCGAGCCATAGATGCCGATCCAAAAGGATTCGCCACTCAATTGGCCGCCCGCTACCTCCAATCATGATGCCGTGTTTGCGAGGCCATCGGCTCAAAATGGACTCCAACCTCGCTCCCTTGCCCCCTCTCCAGCAGGCGAGGGGAGGCGAATCTGGCGTATTGAAGCCCCTCTCTAATTGGAGAGGGGTTTGGGGTGAGGTTGGTTTTTCCTGCTTGCCCCAAAAGTGTCGGAGTCTAAACTATGCTTGGGGTGGGGAGTTGATTTTGACTGCATGGCTTACCAAACCGCGTCGGCCTAGCTGTGCCACATCCATTCCATTTCGTCATGCACCAAACGGGCTTTGTCTGCACCCAAGACCATTTCGACCACCTCCAACGACAAGTCAATGCCTGCCGAGATGCCGCCGGACGTGATGATTTTGCCACTTTTCACAAACCGCTGGTCATCAATCAGGGTGGTCGTTGGCGAAATCGAGCGCAGCAGGCCAAAGGCGTCGTGATGGGTGGTGGCAGGCCGATCTTGCAGCAGCCCCGCCGCGCCCAAGACCAATGCCCCGGTACACACTGACAGCAGATATTCGACTTCGGGGGCCAGTTGTTGAATCCATGTCAAAACGTAGTCATTTTTCATCAGGCGGCGCGACCCAAACCCGCCGGGGACAATCAGGATATCGGGGTCGGGGCAGTTGTCGAAGCTGCAATGCGGCTGAATGCGCAGGCCACCCCGTGCGACAATAGAATGCTCAGTCGGCGCGACGGTATACGTAAAAAAGGGCGGCACTGGCTCAGATTTGATGACCTCGCTGGCGACATTAAACACCTCAAACGGCCCTGCAAAATCCAATACTTCGACATCATCAAACACCAAAATGGCTACATTTCGCATGGTTTATTATTCTCCTTCGCATGACTCATATCCCGTATTATACGCCGAATTAAAAATGTGGCTCTAGCATGACCCGCATTTCAGTTGGGTGGCTATGCTAAATTCGACCCACCCACCCCGCAAACAAGACAGGGCTAAAATATGCCGTTTTCACTCCCCCTCTCTGAAAGCATTCGGAGAGGGGGCTGGCGGGTGAGGCCAACTCTCCCAGACGTACCCATTCATATCCTTCCCGAAAAACTGTCGGCGTGTGTAGAAAGCGTTCGGCGTGGGAGTCGGGGCCGAGGTTGGGCGATTTCCCATTTCATGTTAATATCAAATTCCAATCGCACCTACCGATACCAGTGAGGGACAGTATGAAGGGCCTGCACGCCTTAATTTTATTGGCATGTCTCGTTGGATTCGTCATCCCCGCCTATGCTCAAGAGGGTGATGATGCCCCCGTTATCCCCTATTATCGTGACCTTGCGTGGTCGCCTGACGGCACGCAGTTGGCCTTCACCATCATCAATGACCTTGAGATGACTGTCGTCGTTTACGATTTCCCCACCGCCACGCTGACCCCCCTCACCGATCACCTGCCCGGCACACAGGATAATCCCGTCTGGTCGCCCGACAGCCAACGCCTTGCCATTTCCGTCCATCCCGATTACGACCCTGACGCTGAGGATGTCGAATGGAGTTCCGAAATTTGGTTGATGAACCGCGACGGCTCAGATGCCGCCCCCCTGCCCGATGCCCCCACCGATTATGACCTCTACCCACTGGAATTTTCGCTCGATGGCACGACATTGGCCGTCATCGGTTATTATGACGATTATGAAAACGAGATTTACAAATCGGCGCTGTGGCTCCATGCAGTCGGCGGCGTGCTGTGGAATCAAATCGAGTTCCCCGATGGCGATGAGGTCTTTGGTCTGACCTTTTCGGCTGACGGCACGCAAATCGCGGCGATGGCGACCAGTGCCGACTACGCCTTTGATCGCATCTGGCTCGGCGATGTGTCCGGTCAGTCCATCAGCAATCTGCGTGAGGTGTTCCGGGCCGATTACGGTCTTGATTATCTGGCATGGTCGCACGATAGCCGCCAGTTGTTATTTACGCAGGGGTATGACGAAGATTTCACCATCATGGATATTGAAACCCGCGCCGCGACGACCCTCAATCAATTTGTGGTCGGCTACGCCTATGAGCCGCGCTGGTCACCCGATAACACGCGCATCGCCTTTTCGATGCCTGTTTCGCGCACGGGGACATATTATAAATTGTGGCTGGTCAATCCCGATGGCACCAAGGCGGTCACACTGGCGGGGTCGGTCAGCGGCGACCACTCCCAGATCACATGGTCCCCCGACGGCACCCGCATCGCTTTTGTCGCCGACGAGTGGACTGCCGATTACGAATTTCTGTCCTCCAACCTGTGGGTTATCAACACCAACGGCGCGAACCTCACCAACCTCACTAACCCGCGCTGAAGCCCCTCTCCATGCAATGGGGTGGGGATTCATTTGCCTCCCCGCCCCCTAATCACTTATACTATCCTCCATGTTAATCCGCCCTCTACCTCTTGCCGCAATTCCCCTGCCCCATTGCGATGGGGAAGGGGTTAGGGGATGGGGATGTGTTTTCCGACCTCAAAAAAGGGACTCCACATGGATACAACACCCATCACCATCTTTATCAGTTCCAAGATGGTGGAACTCGCTACCGAACGCACCGCCCTCTACGATTTATTGACGCGCCTGAGCAGCGAGGCACTGATCCTCAAAGCATGGGCCTATGAACGGGATGCCGTTGCCTCCAACAATTCCATCCGCGATGTCTACCTCAAAATCTTGGAACAAAGCGGCCTGTACATCGGCCTGTTCTGGAAGGCCTATGGCGCATGGACGATGGATGAATTTGACCGGGCCACCGAATGGCATATTGACCGCCTGCTGTTTGTCAAAGCCGATGACGACCAAAACCGCGACCCCGCCCTGCAACAATTCCTGACCGATGTCGCCCCCGTCTCCACTGGTCTCGCCCCGGCATGGTTCAAAGATGAGGCCGATCTGTGCGAAAAAGTGACCGCCTCTGTCCAAGCGTGGATCAAAGAAAAATTGACCTATCGCCCCGGTTCATCCCATGCCGTGCTGGCTACTGACCCCGACGACGTGCCGCATCAACCCCGCAAATTGATCGGGCGCGACGACCTATTAGCCCAAATCGCCCCGGCCATCGCATCTGGTCAGCGTGTGCTGCTCAAAGGCTTTGGCGGGATGGGCAAAACGGCCCTTGCTGCCACCGCCGCCGCCGAATTCCAGAAATCTAATCCCGGCCCAGTGCTGTGGTTAGAAATCGGCAAGGAAACGCCCGACATCCTATTTGAGGCCCTTGCCCGTCCGTTTAATGCCAGTCAGGTCATTGCCAAAGAACACGGCGACGCCAAAATCAAGGCCATGCGTGCCCTCTTGCGCCAGACGGGGGTCAAGCTGTTGGTGTTGGATAATGCGTGGGATGGCCCGGCCCTCAAAACCGTGTTGGATGCCGTGCCGCGTGACCTGCCCGTCATCGTCACCTCGCGCCATGCCTATCCGCTCGATGTGCGCCTTGAGGTGGATGAATTGACCCCGGCCAGCGCCGCCACGACATTGGCCTTTTATGCGGGCAATCCCCCCGGCCTCCAATCCGACCACACTGCCGCCGACCTGTGCCAATTGTTGGGTTATTTGGCCTTTTCGTTGGAAATCGCGGGCAAACAGATTATGAACGACAAGCTGTATAAACCCGATAACCCCGCTTTGCTCAAAGGGTATTATGAGCGCATCAAGGACGCCCCCTATGCCATCGAAGCGGCAGGTGATTTTGCTGACCCCAACCGCCGCCATTTTGGTCAGTTAATCGAAACCAGCCTTGCCGCTCTGGATGAACAAACCCGCAATATCTACTATGGCTTCGGCGCGTTTTTCGCCCCTCAAGTCACGCCGAAAATGCTACGGTTACTGTTTCTTGAGAAGCCTGAATTTTCAAGCGATGATCTGGCTCACATACGGCGCGATGATCCACAAGCCGCAAACATGAATGATGAGGAACTTGCAAACGCCCTGCGGGCATATTTACTGCGAAATCTTGACCTTACCCTATTTGAAACTGCGCTTCAAACGCTCGTGGGGCGGGGGTTACTCCATCGGGTCGACGCGACTGTCGAAAGTGTCACTACTTATCGTATTCACAACCTTGCCCAAAGCTATCTAAAAGCGCAATTAAATGACGATATACCTGCCCGCGTCTTAGATGCCTGTTTGACATATACTGAACTACACAGTGAACCTTCGCTTGAAAATTTCGTTGCGCTTTTGCCTGAACTAGATAATCTGATGGGTGCGGCGACATGGGCCTACCAAAATGGACACGATCTTCTTGTGGAGTGGTTCGCCAAGAATTTATATAACGAGAGCAGATTTCTAGATTATCAAGGCTACTACGAATATGCCACTCAGTTGCTTCAAAATGCGGTTAATGCAGCGAAGCGTCAAGGCAATCTGAAAGGTCAGGGCGCTCATCTGGGAAACCTTGGGGTAGCATACTTCTCTTTGGGCAACTATCAAAAAGCCATAGATTTTTATTTGCAGGCTCTTACCATTGCACATCACTCTGGCGATAAACAGGGAGAAGGTAGCCAGCTATGCAACCTCGGGCTCGCACATCTCTCTTTGGGCAACCATCGAGAAGCCATAAACTTCCTTACTCAAGCACTTGCTGTTGTTGGGCAAAGTGACGATAGGCGCGGCGAAGGAAATATTTTAGGCAACCTCGGACTCGCTTATGATTCTGTAGGTAACTATCGACGCGCTATTGATTTCTATCAACACGCAATTGCCATTGCCCAGCAAACTGGCGATAGACGTGGAGAAGGTAGGCGATTGGGTAACCTCGGCAACACCTATGCAAACTTGGAGGACTATCGACGCGCTATTGATTTCTATCAACACGCTCTTGCCATTGCCCAGCAAATTGGTGATAGGTACAGCGAGGGAAATCAATTAGGTAATCTCGGTATCGCCCTTTCCTCATTGGGGGACTATCAAGGGGCTATTGAACTCTATCAACAGACCCTAACTATTGCTCATCGAAGCGGTGATAAGCGTGGAGAAAGCACTGGTTTCTATAACCTCGGTGAAGCCTATGTATCATTGGGCGACTACGCCAAAGCGATTGAATATTATTTACAAGCGCGAGCCATTTATGCCGCTATTGGGGTGCAGCATTTGGTCGAAAAAGTTGACCAGAATATCGCCCTCGCACAGGCCAAACTCGCCGGGGGTGCTGCCGCCGCTGACTCCCCGCCGCCCGCTGAATAGGCGTGTTTGCGCTATAATCAGAATTGAGATTGGCTAGTACGACCCCGTGAGGTGATTTGCATGACCATCCAAGAACTGCTGCCCCTGCTCCATCAACTGAGCCGTGCCGATAAACTGCGCGTGCTGCAATATGTGGCGAACGACCTTGCCACAGCGGAAATCGTTCAAGATGACCAAGTCTTTCCGCCTGTTCAGGAATTCCGTCTCTACACACCGTATGGCAATGAGGCGGCGGCACGTCAACTTCAGGCGATGCTGCGGGCTGCTAACCCGAATGAAAAATCATCGGACGGTGCATAAAGGTGACTTCCTCCATCCGCTTCCCCTACTCGGCCTATGATGACGACCCTTTCAGCCCCATGCCGCGCCTCTCCTTGTACTTGCATCATGGCCTGCGGGTCGTCGAAGTCATTGGATTGCTGGACACTGGGGCAACCATTAATGTTTTGCCGTTTTCAGTGGGGGAGACTTTGGGGTTCACATGGGACGAACAGCCACCCCTACCGCCGTTGAGCGGCAATTTGGGGCGAGTTGAGGCCCGGGGAATTCTCGTATTGGCCTCGCATCCTCTGTTAACCCCCAGCACCACGATCCAGTTGGCATTTGCATGGAGTCGGGCCGATGATGTCCCATTGGTTTTTGGGCAGACGAATTTCTTCATGGCCTTTGATGTTTGCTTTTTCCGCGCAGAGGCCGTGTTCGAGATACGTCCAAAATAAACCGACTTCACATCTAACACAGAAATCTCGGAGGTCAATCTATGTCCCTTGTCACCCATCAGCGCATCGTCCTCACCCGTGACATCCCCACCGAAAATCTGCGGCAGGGGGATGTGGCTTGGCTGCTGGACACCGTTCCCGGCAAATCTGGCGGCGAGGACGGTTGCGTGCTGGAAATTTTCAACATGCTCGGCGAATCTATTCATGTCGCCATTGTACCCGCCTCTGCCGTCGAACCCCTCCGTGCCGATTTAGTCCCATCCGTGCGCGAAATTGAGGCACATGGATAACCGTCCACATCGCGTGGACATTGGCTTGGTAGCCGGGGAATTTAGTTCCTCGGCCCCACATATGACTTTCCTCCCCTTTTCCGTGTCACCACGCCACTAAAACGAGCGTTCTGACCAAACGATGTTAAGATTAAGCTCGTTCGTTTGTCTATCGCTTAGTCCGGCAAAGGAAAAACCCATGACCGACCAGATGATGGATCTGTTGACCAAAGTAGCCAAGCAACCTGAAATTGCAAGTATTCTTAAAGGCGATCTGAACGAAAAATCGCTGGCCCCCCTGCTCAAGCTGGCGCAAGAAAACGGCATCAACATTACGCCCGCCCAACTGACCGAAGTGATTAAGACCTTTAATGAAATGAACAAAGGCTCATTCGGCGACAAAGTGAAGAAATTGCTGCGTTTGAAATAGTCGTCTTTTCGATTCCCCCATATCCCTATCCCTATTTCGACTCCCCCCGCTCAATTGGAGATGGGGGGTGAATTTCGCCCGCCCGTCGCTTGGTTGGAACGCATAGTCTCATATCAAATTCGGGTAGTGGATGTCCGTTTTTCCCCACCCCAGCCCCCAAGCATCCGGAAGGGAGAGAAGCCTGCATTGAAGCCCTTCCCTTTGTTAGGGGAAGGGTTGGGGATGGGGTCAGTCTTTAGTCGAATCTGGTATCAATACTTGTGAAATCAAAAAGGCGAGACAACCGCAGTCATCCCGCCCTTTCATGCTCTATTCCATCGCCCTTCCCTTTGTTAGGGGAAGGGTTGGGGATGGGGTTATTTAAACATATACGCGGCCATCTCAGCGAGGCGCGTCGCATAGCCCATTTCGTTGTCATACCACGCCGCTACCGAGGCAAAATTGCCTTCCATCACGGTGGTCAATGGCAGGTCAACCAATGACGAATGGCTCTCACCCACAATGCGCGAGGAGGCCCATTCATCTTCCAACACCGTCATGACGCCCTTGAAACTGGCGGATTTAGCGGCCTTGCGGAAGGCATCATTGATTTCTTCGGCAGTGGCATTCTTGCCCAACACGCAGTTGACTTCGGCAATGCTGCCCGTGCGGGTCGGCACGCGATACGCCTTACCGGTCATCTTCAGGTCGGGCCAAATGTAAAGCAGGGCCTTCGCCGCGCCGGATGACGACGGGATAATATTTTCCGCCGCCGCCCATGAATCGCGCCGATCCTTCATCGGTTGGTCGGTCAGCGATTGGGTGTTGGTATAAGCGTGAACGGTGGAGAAGAAGCCATATTGGATACCGAAGTTTTCCAACAGCACTTTGACCACCGGGGCTAATGCGTTGGTGGTGCAGCTTGCCATACTGACAATGTGGTGTTTGCTCTTGTCATACTGCCCTTCGTTGATGCCGAGCAGCACCATCGCGTCACAGTCTTTGGTAGATTTGCTGGCGGCGCTGACGAGTACCTTCTTCGCGCCTTTGTCGAGGTGGGGTTGTGCGCCCGCGCGGGTGGTGGCCCGTCCGGTGCAATCAATCACCAGATCAACCCCCAACGCGCCCCAATCGGGCAGGTCTTTCGCGGTATTAAAATACTTGATGTCGCGGCCACCAATCTTGAAACCATCTTCTTTGGCTTCAACGGCTTCCGGCCAAATGCCATAATTGCTATCAGCTTTAAAGATAGCGCCGAGTGCTTCGGCGTCCCGAATGTCGGATATGGAGACGACCTCGAACAACTTACGCTGGAGGCCGACCTTCATTGCAGAGCGACCAATGCGACCAAAACCATGAATTGCTACACGAGCCATCTTATTTCCTCGCCTTTGTGAATTTTTCAACAATTGACCATTGTACTGCGGCAGCATGTTGGTTCAATGTGTCAAATGATACCTCAGAGTATGACGTGTAGCACAGAAATCCATGAATAGACACGCGGGGAATTATGAATTTTGTACAGACGGCGTAAGATCAGCTATCTTCTGGGCGATGCGTCCCAATTCAAAGCCGAGTTTATCTCCATCCGGGATTATCTCGATCCTACCCCGATTTCCGCCGCCGCATCGCAGTCCCCCGACCCTTGTACCAGATCACCCCGACAAACGCCCCAAACGCCAATCCCATCAACCCGACCATCGGCACAACCGCACTTATCCCCCCACTCTCGTCGGCGTCGGTGGATATATCAAACGCCTCATTTTGCGCGGGGTCTGTCGTCGGATACGGTGTCGGCGATGGGCCGGGCGTGAGCGTCGGAATGGTAGCCATTGGGGAAAAATCAAGGGCATCGTCTGCTTCGGTAGACATCGGCAGACTACTATCATCTCCATCCTCGGCTGTGGCAAAACACGCCAATGAACCGAGTATTAACATCATCATCGCAATCAACCAGCGCATTTTTCGCATGGGGTATCCTGTGAAAAAATAGGTCAAATCTTCATTTATTCATTATAGGTCATCCCGCTGTCGCCACCCATCCGATTTTGTTAGAGGGGTGTCAGGCGGCGGTGAATTTCCCTATTCCGCCCAATCATGCTAAACTATTCTATTAGTTTACTTCCTAGACCGGAGGCCCATATGACCAATTCTGCACCCCCCACCGAGGAAGCCATTCCCCTGCTTAATCGCTTTTTCCCCGACGTCAAATTATTCTTTTTGTTCAACAACCGCCGCCGTCCCTTTTTTCGTGGCAAAGAGGGCCGGATTCCCAAAGAATGGACACGTCCCACCGACCCGGCCAAATATCAAGCTGCCCTGCACAATAGCGGGTTCTTAACCGCCGCTGCGCTAGATCATGCCGCTCTATCCCCCGGCGCCCAGCGATCTTTACGTGATCTCGACGCCGTGCTGCTGCCCGAATTCTTCAAAGTAGATCAACGCGCCAAATATTACCAGAACGTCTACTATCGCTTTCAATGGGTGCTGGCTTTTGGGGCCTTTATCACGGGCCTCATCGCTACCCTGACCCTCACCTTTAGTTTTGATAAGGAAACGCTGGATGTCGGCCAGATACTAGCGGTGGTTACGGCTCTTGTCGCCTTTAGCAGCACCATCATTTCGGCCAAAGATCGGCGGCAAAACCCCCAAAAACGCTGGTATATCTGGCGGCGCACCGCTGAGGAACTGCGTCGGCTCTACTATCTCTATCTGACCGATTTGCTGGAAGATGATGGCACCGGACGCCCCCGCGAAGAACGCTTGCAGGATGCTGTTGGCGAAATTGTCGAACGAGGAGAAGACGATGCAAACCGATAATAGTCCGACCCCCAAAAACTATACCGATGCCGACGCCAAGCTGCTTGAACAAGCCTATAATAATCGGCGCATCCAAGACCAGATCAATTTCTACGCCAGCCGTATCCGCGAATTTGAATATAACTCCGAGTTTACCTTTGATTGGAGCCTCTATCTGGTGGCGGGGGCGACCTTTTTATCCACCGTCAACGCCGCACTTGGCCCCCACCCGGCTTTGTCGCTCGTCGTGGCGATTTTGCCCTTGTTCGCAAGCTTGCTGGCCTCGTTTGAAGGCATTTATGGCTGGGGGCATCAAATCTCACTCTATCGGGATTCGCGTCAGCGCCTCGAACGCAATCAGCGGATGCGTTTTGTCTATCCCGATGAACACCCGCCCGTCGAATTTTTGAAGCTGTACCCGGAACTGGTCGCCGCCGTTGAGGAGACATTGGCGCTCGAGATGAGCCAATGGGGGCAACCGCTCTTATCGCAGCCGCAAGCCGCGCCCTTTACGCTCGGTCAGATGATGGAAGAACTGGGCAAATCCGGCCAGTTACCGGAGACGGCCCTGAATCAAATTGAGAAGATTCTGCAAAACAATCTGCCGCCCGAATCGCAAACCACTGAACCCCCACCACAACCGGGTGGCTAACCGAACGCTTCATCCATCGGCCTCTCTCCCCTCTCGACTCAGTGGGGAGGGGCCGGGGGTGGGGATTCTCACTTCGACCCGCGTGCTGCAATTTTCGCTTTCAGGTCGTCCAATGTCGGCACGTGTTGCGTGGCTTCTCGTTCATGTGCCGCTTTATCCCCATCATGCGGTCAATTTCTGCCTAATGGTCATAATAATAGGTCAGTGCCGTGTAGATTTGAGCATAGGAAAGCGGATAATTCCCGACAATCCACTCAATCGGCGAGTGATTGCGCACGTGCATCATCACGATTTCCTCGTGACCAAAGGCATCTTTGTTTCGTACGATATGGGGGACAATTTCACTCGCCATTCCTTCAGACCACCACCTTATCCACAAACCCCTGCGCGAAGCGCCAGAACCGCCACACATCGCTAAAATTCGACACGATACCGAGGCTAATGCGCACCGCGCCGTTGGCCTTGCCGTCCATGACCTCAATAAATTCCTCAAAGGTCATGCGATTCTGGCTTCTGAAGTGGATTTCCATATCCGCCGCCGTCAACCCATTGATGATTTCGCCCGCCCCCGGATTGCAGAAACAACCCGTCCGCAGCGAGATTTGCTCCAGATTCGCCGCCTCCTCCACCTTGCGCCAATCAAACAAGCGGCCTGCCGGGTCATAAAAATTGACCGTGACCGTACCGCCGCGCATGTGGGTATCCGCCGGGCCATACAGTCGAATCACGGGTTTACCGTTGGAATGTTGCAGTGACAACAGGCGCTCAATCAGCCAGCCCGCCAGACACACCACCCGGTCATGAATCACCTCGACCCCCACCGCTTCCAAATGTTTCAGGCCGATTTCGACGGCAGGCAGGATCAAGTAGTTAATCGTGCCGTCCTCAAACGCCGCCGCGCCCTCATGCAAAATATGACCGCCGCCCTGCACCGAGGCGATTTCAATCGTGCCCCCCGCGAACCACGGCCTCTGCAATTTCGCCAGCGCCGATTTTTTGGCAATCAAGCACCCCACCCCGGTTGGATAGCCGAACATTTTGTAGAACGAGAGGTCAATATAATCCGGCTTCCACTGCGACAAATCGAGCGGATTGGTCGGGGCGAAGGCCGCCGCATCCAGCAGCACATCCCAGCCGCGTTTGTGGGCCATCTCAATCCATTCCAGTGGATGCTGCACACCCGAAAAATTGGATTGGGCGGGATAGGCGAATAGATTATTGCCGCCGCGATGGGGTTGATCCAGCACCGCCAGCAAATCGGCCTCATTCACACGCAGGTCGGGTGGGGTCACGGGGATATACGTCACCTGTGCGCCACGTGCCCGTGCAAATTCGCGGATGCCATTGACCGAATTGTGATTGTCGAAGGTCAGCGCATAGCGGTCATTCGGGCCAAAGGGGTAGGATTCACCGACAATTTTGAGCGCCCCACTCGCGTTCTGGGTGAACACGACCTCATATTCATCCGGCGAGGCATTGAAATATTTCAGCACATAATGGCGGGCGTGTTCATCCAATTCCGTCGCGGCGCGGGAGGTCGGGTTGCTGGAATGGGGATTGCCGAATACCCCCTGCTGCAACAGCGCCATGTGATCGCGCAGTTGGTAGTCGCCATACAAACCGCCGCCGGTGTAATCGAGATAGGCGTGGCCCTGTGCATCCAAGCGGTGATATTCGCGCTGGCGCAGGTCGTCGAGTGAGTGGGTACGCAGATAAGTGGGATAGCGACTACAGAAATCCTCGAAGGCGGTCTCTTGATTTTCCGCCTGTTCCGTTGATGGGTGATGGGTTGCCGTCATGGTTCATTCTCCTGTGTGATTGGGGTAGAGTATACCATCTGGCGTATCGGGTTGCCGCCCCCCCTGCCCCACGCTACACTTAATCTATTCGATGGTGAAGGAGTTTGATGACATGGCTGAATCTCCACCCATGACCTTATCACGCGACACAATCCTAGCGTTTTTGCGCTCTCATTGGGTCACCTTGCGGGCAATGGGGGTCACACAGATTGGGTTGTTTGGCTCCTATAGCCGAGACGAACAGCATCCCCGCAGCGATATTGACCTGTTGTTTCGCATGGACAACATGACCTTTACGCGCTGGATGGATGTGTGGAATTACTTGGAGGATGGGGTTGAGGTTGATTTAGTACCTGAGCAAGATTTGCGCGAAGAAATCCGCCCACAGGTATTGGCTGAGGTCGTCTATGTCGCGGACAACTAGGCTCTATTTAAATGACATTCTAAAGGCTGCCGACAAGATTGCCCGCTTTGTTGAATCCCTTGACGCCGAAACATTCAAAACGGATGAATTACGCTCGGATGGCGTCCTATACAATCTCATGATTATTGGAAAAGCCCGATCTAGTGCTGCATGTGCCGTCGCTGTGGATTGACCCGCTGTCCAACTTGCTCGAGGTGACGGCGCTGGTCAAGGCGATGGTGGGTCAGGAATAGTGGGAATCATCCCTACTGTACATCCCATATCTGTACCTCGTATTTGCAGTCGGCTGTACACGAGCTATCGGCATTCACTATCCGCAACAAACGATTCTCTGTAGGATGCCATATAACCGTATCTTCCACATCAAATGACAATAGGGTCTCACCTGACGCAATTCTCACTACCCTAATGACCTCGCCATAACTATCTGTACTAAAAACCTGACCTGCCGCGAAACTGCCATTGGCACTCCATAATGGGACAAAAATGATGTTGTCAAAATCGACTGAGGCAACAATCACTTGATTAACAGCATCCCAAACGACAAGGCGGCTCGAAAAATTACCATCTACCAGATCGGTCAAAAGATAGCGCCCGTCCTGACTCCATGCCACATCTAAGACCAGCCAATCATCCGTTAAAAAGTACAAGAACTCGCCTGTTCCTCCATCCCAAATTGGTACTCGTCGGCTGCCCGCAGTATCACCGACCAAAAGCGTTTCACTTGGATTCCAGACGACTTTTCGCAGATTAAATTCATCGTGCAACGTAAATAAGGTCGTTTGGCTTTGCACGTCCACAACCACCGCGTCGCCGCGTATATTGGTGATTAAGAGCCAATTACCTAACTTGCTCCATGTGGCACTCAGATTACCCGAAAAAGGTATCAATGAACCCGATTGCCGTAATTCAGCGATCTCCGCACCGATCGCTAAATCCCATACCTGCAACGCGATTTCGTCGATAGAGGCCGAGGCGACGTAGCGACTATCATAACTCCACGAAAACTGACTAAACATAGAGCGATGTAAGGTAGGTAGGGTTATCTGCTTCGTGCCTGTGGTTATATCCCACAAATGATATTCGCCCCCAGTAGCGTTTTCAGACTCGCCTACCAGCGTAGGAAAAGTCTCTTCAGCTACTAGAACAGCGATTTGGTTACCGTCCCAATGCCAAAAGACTTCGACTATTGGCCTATCATGGTTCAGTTCCGCGAGCGCTCCCCATGTGCCAACCTCCCATACCCACACCTTAGTATCTTGCCATGTCACTAATCGGGTGCTATCAGGACTCCAAAACGTGTCAGCCGACGTGCTACAAGGTAGTGACGTCACCATCACCCCCGTTTTCGTATCCCAAATGTGTGCCGTGTCATCTAGTGTGAGAGCCAAAATCCAGCGCCCGTCTGGACTCCATGCGGCCTCAGTAATATATTGATTGTGTGTCAGAACAATGGTGGGCGCTCCCGACTGGCGTGCCGGACTCGCTTCACCCGTCTGGCCCAATGGTGATAGAAAACAGGCGACCACCATCACCAGCGCCATGCGAATCTTAGCTGTACAAGTGTTCATCGTAGCACCACCTTTCCGTGAATATTCTCCCTACTCCGCCGGATTTATGACCCGCCCCAGAAACAAAATCGTCCCGGTGGGCTGGTCATAGATGGCATAAATGAAGGGGCGATTGATGTCTACAGGCCAAGGGCCAAGCTGTAATGACGGGCCGATGACGGTGACTGCTGCCGCGATTGTGCCTTCCTCATCTACCTCAATGATCGCGTTGTGCTTCGCCAGACGAACGTAGAGTGGTGCAGATGACATCCCGGACAGATTGGCGCTGCCATTAAACAGGTCGGTCACTCCCATGTTGGACAAAATCGCTGTAAGTTCATACCCGCCCTCAATGCTAAAGCGGGGCATGGATAGAGCGATTTCCGTCGAGCCTCTTAAGTCGGTCTCAATGATCTGCGTCCACATGTCGGCATCTAGCGCCGTCTCAATCTCACCGAAATAACCCTCTTTTGGCATCAGGATAATCATGCGGGTGGTCTCGCCCACATAGGGCAGGGCCACCGTGATGTACTTTTCGGTTTGGGCGAAGGGGTAGTGTGCTGTTCGGTGCATGGTCGGTACGGAGACCGATTTTCCATCAAGTAAATTGAACCAGTCATCAGTGGTCTTACTCTTATCAAATTCATCGGCCCATCCCGCATTAAAATAGACGACGTTCCCGATGATACAAAAGGTCTCAGCGTCTAGGTCTCTGGCCTCAATCATCTTTGGGATTTTCTGGCGCGTTTGCTCCGAGACCCACTCGTTAATCATATCGGCAGCCTGCGTGGGCTGACTCTTAAAATCTACAAGCTGTGCCCCTGCCCCATAATTTCGAGCCAAGACATCCAGAAAATCAGGTTCGACGGGCAGGTCATTTTGCAGCCAAAGCGAATTGGCAATATTAATCTCAAAGCGCTCGCCTTCGCCTGCTTCCTGACCATTCAAAACCGTGTCCAGTCCATTGAAGCGCGTATGAATGTCTGCTTGCCCGTCCATATAATTGAACACATCCGTCATCTGACTTTCGGTATTGCCCCGCGCCCCAGCATACACCATCGCAAAGGCCTGTCG
This sequence comes from Anaerolineae bacterium, assembly GCA_019913005.1. Lineage (GTDB taxonomy): Bacteria > Chloroflexota > Anaerolineae > Aggregatilineales > J027 > CFX10. The sequence continues at coordinate 17,180 of JAIOHL010000329.1, forward strand.
GATACCGTACGGTGAAAAGACCACATTCCCATCGGTGGTCACAATCACCTGCCGATAAAACTCAAATGCGAAATCCGCCCCATCCACGTCCACCTGCCCGGTCTGAATCAGGCTCAAATCCGCCGGGACTTCCCGTTCGACATCCGCCTGTGCAATCTTGAAACTGACCGATTTGCTGTCCTCGTCCTTTTTGCAGGCCGCGACCCCAAAAATCAGGCTTACAATCAGCACCGCCTTTAACCAACGCATCGCCCATTCCTTCCGAATTTTATAGGTTCGTTGGTCTACATTTTAATCCTACCCACCCGCCCACGCAATTCGTCGCATTTGCCTTTCTTTTGAACCCGCCTATCACAAAAATCCCTGCTACAATCAACCCAGAACTTTTCTCTTTCATCCCCACCCCAAACTGCGCTTAAATACGGGCAAGTCTGAGACATGCCCCTACAAAAAGGGGTGAGGATGTCTAAACGTAGGAGTCCACGCACGGATATGACGACCCTTTGGGAACGCCTCTATCAATCGCACCCCCCCACCCCCGACCAACAAACCATCGCCCAACATCTAC
>JAIOHL010000330.1 GCA_019913005.1 Anaerolineae bacterium
GGTTTATGCCGATATGGATATATCTCGTAGGGGATGGCCCTGTGCCATCCCGCACTACAAATTAGGGCGCACACAGGGTACGCCCCTACGAAATCCTCATATCCGTCTCGAATGGTTATAGGGCATAAACCCATTGTTCCAAAAATCTGAATTCCGTTGCATCTCCCCCCGCAAACCCCCTACGGTCAACTGTCGCGCATCGGTCAAAAGTCGTAGACCCGAAACTGAACCAAATGTCAGGGCGATCTTGGCCCATCTCCACTATCATAGAAAATGATTGCTGCGGCAATGATTCTCATGTTTCCGTCTCATAATCACAGGAGCGCCCCCATGCCAAACTACATCTGCCTGACCTGCGGTGTGCAATATGCCGAATCCGCCACCCCGCCCGACCACTGCCTGATTTGCGAAGATGACCGCCAATATATGAAAGAAAGCGGACAGGCATGGACGACATTGGAAGAACTGCGCCAGACCTATCACAACGAACTGCGTCCCGTCGAGCCCACCATGACGGGCATTGCCACCGTGCCAAGTTTTTGCATCGGTCAGCGTCCGCTATTGATTCAAACCCCCAACGGCAACGTCCTGTGGGACTGCATCACCCTGATTGATGACGCCACTGTGCAGGCCATCCATGCGCTCGGTGGGGTAGATGTGATGGCGATTTCTCACCCCCATTTTTATGACGCGATGGTGGATTGGAGCAAGGCGTTGGGTGATGTGCCGATTTATCTACACCGCGACAATGCCCCTTGGGTGATGCGGCCCGATTCACGCATCGTCTTTTGGGACGGCGAAACCTATCCGCTGCTGGACGGTATTACCTTGATTCGCTGTGGCGGACATTTCCCCGGCTCAACGGCCTTACATTGGGCAGGTGGGGCGGATGGCAAAGGCGTGCTGCTAACCGGGGACACCATTATGGTGGTCGCTGACACGCGCTGGGTCACATTCATGTACAGCTACCCCAACGACATCCCCCTGAATCGCACCGCCGTTGAAAAAATCGTCGCCGCCGTCGAACCCTTTGAATTTGATCTCCTCTATAGCGGGTGGTGGGATAAAGTCGTGCGCACCGATGCCAAAAACGCCGTCAAACGTTCCGCCGAGCGCTACATCCGCGCCATCACCGCCGGATTGGGCTAACCGCAATACCAGATTCGGGTGAAAGCCAGCAAGCCCTTGCCTTTGTTAGGGGAAGGGATGGGGTTAAACTGCTCTGTGGCAAAGTCCTATCGGCGCGGAGGGTCAAGTTGAGAGGGGGGGTCTACAAAGGCGCACTATTGACCTCACCCCAACCCCTCTCCAACGTGGAGAGGGACTTCAATACAGGGTTTTCGACTCCCCCTCGCCAGATGGAGAGGGGGCCGGGGGGTGAGGTTAGACCAAATTCGGCTGAATGATGGGTGTTTTGCTCCAACAATGGGTTTAAACCCATTGTTCCAAAAATTCATTAATCACCCGAATTCCGTATTAGACGCTACGACTTAGCTTGTTCCGAACTTCGCAACCGAGCAGGCTGAACCCTATTGTGTATCCGAAATGTTGACCCACCCAACGATCATGACAGTTTTTAATTAGGTTTTGATTTCACTGGCCTATAATTTGAGCTACAAACATCTTTCCATCGCAGTAGGTAGCCAAAAAGTGGTCAACTATGCCAAAATCAGTCCTCAAAATGTTCACGTCTCTGTGTTTATTGGGTGTCCTCGCGCTGACAGCGGTTGGATGCAAAAAGGAAACCGCCCGTAGCCAAACAAACGCATCCAACGAGATCGAGCCGGCCACCGTCCGCGCCCAATTCGTCTCCCCACAGATGACCCTTGCTGGCGTCTTTGGCGCCATCCAGCAGGGTTATTTTGATGACCAACAACTTACTGTCGAGATGATGTTTAGCAATGTCGTTGAAACGGCGGAAACGCTCGACGTGATTGACCGTGTGACATCGGGCGAAGCGGATTTTGGCTTAACCTCTGGCGACAATCTGCTCCAAGCCCGCCAGCGGGGTGATGATGTCGTGGCGCTGATGGCAATTTACCAACGTGACCCCACCGCCGTGATTACCCTTGCCAACAAAAACATCACCCAGCCCGAAGATTTGGTTGGCAAAAAACTGCTCGTCTTTAGCCGATCCATCAGTCTGTCGCTCTTTTTGGCAGCGGTGGGCATTGACCCCAATGACGTGACGATAGTGGATCCGCCGGAGGGTAATATCAACGCGGGGCTAGGCCTGTTTTTGACGGGGCAGGTAGATGGCATGGTGGCGACGGGCACCGATGCCTCTGTCCAGATGACGGCGATTGGCATTGAACACAACCTGCTCTTTTTTAACGATTATGGTGTCCAGATGTACCCGAACGTCATTTTTACCACTCGCACGATGATCGAAAATCAGCCCGATGTCGTGCAGCGTTTTGTGAATGCGCTGTTGGACGGCCTGAACTATGCCATCAGCCAGCCCCAAGAGATCGCCTCGTGGTTTGTCGAAAACTATGCCGACCAACTCCGCCCCGATCAATTGGAGTCGCAAGGCGAGGTGATGTTGGCGATCATCCCCCTCATTCAATCGCCCGATACACAAGCGGGCATGATGAGCGCCGACGTGTGGGAGTATGTGGCGAATGGTATGGCAGATGCGGGCCTAATTCAGGACACGGTGGGTTATTCGCAAGCCTTCACCACCCAATTTGTGGATGCCTATTACGCGCAACAGCCGTAATAATGCGGCCAAGACGACGCCTTACAGCCGATCCGATAAGCCCTTCCCTTTGTTAGGGGAAGGGTTGAGGATGGGGTCAGTTTTCACCGATAGGCCGTGTAACCTCGCGGTTTAT
>JAIOHL010000331.1 GCA_019913005.1 Anaerolineae bacterium
ACCGCCGAACTTGACCCGCGCAATGGGCAGGGCTGGGGGGTGGGGTATGTGCATCCGTCAGTACGCCGGCAGGGTATCGGCACGGCTCTGCTGCGACGGGCCGATGAGCGCCACCGGGAGCGTGCCCCCCAAGAACTCCCCGCCGGGATGCCCATCATCTGTACCCGTTACACGCGGGATGTCAACACCGCCGTGATTACCCTACTGGAAAACGAAGGCTATCAAGTCGCCCGTGTCACGTGGTTCATGCGCATGGATTTCGATGCCCCCATTGAGCCACCCGCTTTACCAGACGGCATCACATTACGGCCCTTTAGTCTCGAACGGGACGCCTATGCCGTCTATGAAGCCATCAACGAATTTTTCAAAGATAATTGGGGGTTTGTGGCGCTGCCCTATGATGTGTGGTGTCATTACAGTCTGCGTCCTCAGATGGACGAGTCGCTGTGGCTATTGGCAATGGATGATGAACAGATTGCCGGGATATGTCTATGCCACCATCGGGGTGAAAGTGACCCCGGCCTCGGATGGGTTGCGCCATTGGGCGTGCGATCCAATTGGCGGAAAAAGGGTCTCGGCGGCGCCCTACTGCGTTATGGTTTCCATCGGCTGCAAGAACGGGGGTATACTGCCGTCGGGTTGGATGTGGATTCCGAAAACCAGACCAACGCAGTCAGCCTCTATGAACGCGCCGGAATGCACGTGACCAGCCGCTACCTGATCTACCGCAAAACGTTGGTCGCAGCGTCGTAATTCACCGTGAGTTACGGTATCTGACCGGATTGGCTTGCTATGGCCGCCCGGTCAGATTTTTCAATCGAGACCACCCTTGTGCCGAGCAAGTTTTCATGGTCGAACCCCTCGGCCCTGATACCCGACCTGTGGCTACCGCTGAGGATTCTGTGAATGCCTTCAAAGGTCTGGATTGGGGGGTCTATAACAAGTCGTTCTTTACGAGGGTTCCACGCCCGTCATTCATACCCCCAAATTCTGGTGTGTCGGTTTCCCCAATCCTGCAAACGGCGTTATACTGGTAAATGGTGCAGTTTATGGGTTTGACAATCACACCACTTGTGATGCTAAGGGAGTCAAACCAACCCGCACTTACCCAGAATAGGAGAAATATTATGGGGTTTCTGATCCCACTGATTTGTTTAGCGTTGCTTATTTTTGTGCCTTTGTTGGCGGCGATTCGAATTATCCCAAACAATCGCGTCGGCGTGGTGGAAAAACGCTTTTCACCCAAAGGTTCAGTCAAATCGGGCAGCTTTATCGCCCTCAATGGTGAGGCCGGGTATCAACCGCGCTTGCTGCGCGGGGGTGTTCACTTTTTGATGCCCATTCAATTCAGAGTTCACATTTTGCCCCTCGTCACCATCCCACAGGGCCAAATCGGGTATGTGTTTGCCCGTGACGGCCAACCGCTGCTGCCGACCCAAACGCTCGGTTCGGTTATTCCGCAAGGTCAAAAATTCCAAGATGTCGAGGGTTTCCTCAAAAACGGCGGTCAGCGCGGTATCCAACGCGAAATCTTACGTGAAGGTACGTATGCGCTCAATCTCGTCCAATTTGTGGTCTTTACCACACAGGGTCTGCACTATTTGTCAATCAACAGTGGTGAAAAAGAGACCTATATGCGGATGGGTGAACTCATCCAAGAACGGGGTGGCTTTAAACCCGTCATTATCATGGGCACCGATGACCTTGCCGGGATCGTGACGGTGCATGACGGTACGTCACTTTCGGGTGCTGAGATTATCGCGCCCGACGTCGGTGAGGACCCGGATGACCCCACCACCTATCACAACAACTTCCAAGACCCCGAAAAATTCTTGTTAGCGGGTGGGCGACGTGGTCGTCAATTGCAAGTGCTATCCGAAGGCACGTACTACATCAATCGCCTGTTTGCGACGGTTGAGACCATTCCAAAAACCATCGTTGATGTCGGGTTTGTAGGGGTCGTCGTGTCGTATGTCGGTGAAAAAGGTAGTGACCTTTCTGGCAAAGACTACAGTCATGGTGAACTGGTGGATGTTGGCCTAAAAGGGGTGTGGGGCACGGCCCTGATGCCGGGTAAGTACGCCTTCAATACTTATGCGGGTAAGGTGGCGATGGTTCCCACCACCAACATCATCTTGAAATGGCGACGCGGCGAAACAGGCACCCATCGCCTCGACGAAAACCTGTCGGAAATCGAACTCATCACCAAAGACGCCTTTGAGCCTTTGTTAGGGCTGTCGGTGGTCATCCATATTGACTATCGGAAAGCGCCACTGGTTATTCAGCGGTTTGGCAATATCAAGATGCTGGTCGAGCAGACGCTTGACCCATTGGTGGCCGCCTACTTCAAGAATATCGGTCAGATGCGTACCTTGATTGAACTGATTCATCAGCGCACCGACATTCAAGAACGAGCCTTGAATGAGATGAAGGTCCGCTTTGCCTATTACAATCTTGAACTCGAAGAAGTGCTGATCGGCACGCCTGCCGCCGCTGAGGGCGACACCAAGATCGAAACGATTTTGGAACAACTGCGTGACCGTCAGATCGCCGTCGAACAGATTGAAACCTACAAGAACAAAGAACTGGCCGCCGCCAAAGAACGTGAACTGCGTCAAGCGGAGTCCATCGCTAAACAACAAACGGCCCTCACCGAATCTGACATCAGCATCATGATTCAAAGCAACGAGGGTAAGGCATCCTATCAGCGCTCCTTGCAGGAAGCTGCCAAGATCAAAGCCCTTGCCGAAGCCGACGCCGAACGTGAAGCCCGTGTCGGTATCGCTCGCGCTCTGGCGATTGAGGAACAGGTTCGCGCCTATGGTGGGCCACAGTTCCAAGTCTTGCAGCAAGTCATGGAACGCTTTAGTACGGCCATTGAAAAATCCGGCATCGATATTGTGCCGAAGATGGTTGTGCATAATGGCGGCGACGGTGGCAGTTATAGCGCCTTTGAAGGCCTGATGTCGATGATTTTGGCTGAGAAGTTGGACATTAATGTGACAGGTCAGGCGAGTGAAGGCCAACGCGATGAGATCAAACGCATCCGCGAATCCATCCTCAAGAGCATGGCCCAATCGCAAGCGGCTGAATCAAGCCCTGCCAATCCACCGATGACCCCACCGGCACCCGATGCACCCCCGCCTCCACCCAGTAAATAAATGAACCGTTTATCCCTGCCCCTTTCCAACACGGAGAGGGGTAGGGACACAGGGTTTGAGATTGCCTTAATTCCCCTTCACATAGGTCGCCATAAAATCACTCACCCATGTCAGAATTTGCTGATAGGCTTCCAGTGGGTCAATCGTGCCGATTTCGTCTACGGTAAATATCGCGGGCAGCAGGGGAGCCAGCAGCAGAAAATCAGGGCTATAACTGTTATGCTGGCTGTTGGGCAAGGTTTTGGCTGAGGCCACCGCACTGTTGGTCATAATAGCATGGATTGAGTCGTGATATCGCTGCATTAGGGCGTCATATTTGGCTCGGCTTAGGCCCATCGTCATTAATTCCGCATCGGAAAAAGTCATGGTGACCGCCGATTGGAGCAGCAAAAATGGCACACGGGAACCCTGCTGGGTCACAGCGCCAAACATCGTGCCATCCATGTTAAGGGCAGCAGCAATGCGCTTGTCTTCATAGGCCGCTTGCACGGCAGTGGCGCCACCAAACGAGTGCCCGAACGCGCCGATATGCTCCAAATCCAGCCGACCTACCAGCAACGCATCGTCGGCGTTCCAGACCGCCAGTTGGTTGAGCACAAACCGCATGTCCTCTACCCAGACCGCACCAATTTTTTCGGCGGCGGCGGCCTGACCATCTGACGAAAAATCGGCTGTACCAGCGGCATTGCGTGGGATGATGCGCCCATCAGGATAAACCGTGATGGATGTGCTATAGGGATGCCACAGCGATAGCACCACATACCCCTGACTAGCAAGGTCGGTCAAGAGGGACGAATAAAAGAGGGGCCGCGCCCCCATCCCCGGCGAAAAAATCAAGACTGGAAAGGCTTGGTCAATGGCGGGCACGTTGGTGTAACTGTGCGGGTGGATTTGGGCGATGAGTTCAGGGGTCAATCCGAACAGAGTGCCGAGTTTGTTGGTCACATAGGGCGCAGGCACGGCGGCGGCAGGGACTTGGGCGGGATAATAGACCGTCACCAGCAAGTCGCGCCTAGCCTTGGGATCGTCGGTAAATATTTCGGGGCGGCTGGTGTCGACCAGTTCATAGTCGGTATGGCCCACCGCATACGGGCCAGACAGCGCCGGAAATTCTACCCCTTGCTTAAATCGCATGGTCCTAACCTCTCTGAGAAAAAAGTGAAATACTTCTCCCTCAGCATACCATAGTGGCCTGTCGAAGTTCATCGGGCAGGTGGTGTAGCCATGTGGACTATCTTGGGAGGGAAATCCCATCACAAACACTTATCTTGATTGCTAGTCCTCACCCCCAACCCCCTCTCCATCGTGGCGAGGGGCTTCAATACTGCGTTAATGGAGAGCGAGGCTAGGGGGTGAGGTAAAACGGCTTTCTTCTGTCACCCGCGCTTGTCCCGATAGGCCCGCAGCACTTTATCGTGCCCAAAGGCCATCGGCATCGCGCACGCCTCATCCAGATCAAACCAGCGAATTTCGGCGACCTCGTCTTCCTGCCGGACAAAATCCTCACTTGTCAACTCGCCCACAAAAATATTCACCCACACATAATGGTCAATTTCGGGGAAATTCTCCTCAAATGAATCAAAATAATGGGGGTCGAAACCGACGCCGATTTCCTCCCGTACCTCGCGCAAAATCCCCGCCCGCTTATATTCGCCGACCTCCAAATGCCCACCGGGGAGACACCATAGGCCATTAAACGGCTCCAGTGAACGACGGGTCAGCAGCACTTGACCGGGATGGTGGGACGAAATCAAGATCGCGCCAACGGGCTGATACGATTCCCCCCACAGGCGCAGAAGGGCACGACGATACACCTGATAGAGCTTTTGATGGGGATACAGCAGCAAACCGGGCCATTGATCGGTGTTGGTGTCATACACATAAAATTCGACGCGCATCACCCCATCCGGCGTATCGAGGTCACGCGCCAAGATGCCAATATCCGGGCCAGTCTGTCGCCAGCGGAACTCCACATGATGATAATAATCGCTCGGATAGAGCTTCCGCGCATATTCATACAACTGGCGCAGATGCTCGGTGTAGGTCGTGTCAATTTCGCGCCGAATCGTATCGCGGCGGTGTTTGCTAAAAAATCGCGCCGTCGCGTCGTTCACCATGTCCGGGTCAAGCTGCATAAAATACAGCCGTACCCCGCGCTGGACAGCCGCTTCGTACCCGCGAAGATGCTGCCCCACCGAGGCCAGCCCTGCCCCAAAATTGTGAATCGTCGCAGCGGCCTTATCCAAAAAATCACTATACGACTCATATTGATTGCTCTCGTGCCGATTCATCAGACGCGGGGTGCCCAAGCGTGGTGTGAGAGCTTCAATCTGGTCACGCACGACAGCCAGAATGTTGAGGTGGGTGTGGAATTCTTGCAGCAGCGCCAATGCCCGCACCTGCCAAACCCCCTCCCCCAAATATCCTTGAATCTGGCGCAGCAGGGCCGTCTGACCATCAAGACCGGGTGATAATTGACGAACCTGTTCCGTGAGTTGTTCCAATGGCTCAATCGGCAGAGGTGGCGTCGGCGGCAGGGGTGATTTTGGTGGGACAGGCGATTGCTGTCGAATGGCGTCCATCAGCTTGGCTTGATTCTGCACACTCCACGCCACCCGATGCAACCGATTGAGTTCGGGCGGCACACGTAATGGGTCAACGGGTTGGATTTCGACGGGCAGACATGGCCTTTCAAGTGCGCGGGCATAGTCCCATTCAGCCCGACAAAATACCGAACTTAGCCAGTCGGGGGTCAATGCCACCACAAAACAATCACAGTCGCGGATTTCTTTGGTAATCTCATCCCACCACGCCTGACCGGGGCTGATTTCCCGGTCATACCAGACGGCGTGTTCCTGTGCCAATGTGTTGACCAGATGCTCGACGCGCTCACCGTTCACCCGCGCATAACTAACAAATATACGCATGTTGGGGTACTCCCTATGTTTCAACACCAACACCAGCGAACGGCCTGTATTGTTTTATCCTGTAAAGCAGAACCCCATCCCAAACCCTTCCCCAAACA
>JAIOHL010000332.1 GCA_019913005.1 Anaerolineae bacterium
ATTACATGGAGAGGGGCTTCAATACGCCGTTTTCGACTCCCCTCGCCAGATGGAGAGGGGGTCGGGGGGTGAGGTTGCATTACCAAAATAAAATGTTAAACGTCATCAACCCATTGTTCCAGAAATCCATGAATGACCCAAATCCCGTATGAGCCGTGCCGAACGCGATCAGTCACTCAGGGGTAGGGGTACGGCCTTTATATGAAAGTCGTATGCGGATACCCCCTCATAGACGCCTGAGACACGCTCGCTTACTTCTGATCCATCGGTTTTAATGGTTCTCTTGGTGGCGGTAAATGGGATTTTGATCTCAGGCTGCCGAATGGTAGCCGTCATTTGCACATTGGTCTCTGGTGGCACATGGATGATTACGTCCCAGTCCTTTTTAACCTGTTCGGTTCTGCTTTCTCCGGCCTCGAACTTGGTGCTTAACTCCGCAGACAATTCGACGCCGAACTCGGAGACGGTTGGAGTCCCGCCTTTAATTGTGGCCTTCGCCCCTAGTTTTAGTTCGGAACTGGTGGTCCAAGACTGGGTCTTGCTATACTCGTAACTCACGCCTATTCGCTCCTCTATCGTTACTTTCGTAGGATTTTCGACCGTCGTCGTGTGTATAGCGAACGGCTTTTGGTTTATATCCTTAGGATCGGGAAACTGATAATCAAAGTCTTCAAATATGTACTCCGCGTCGGTAGGTAATTCCAAAATCAGCCCCAACTGGTCAACACACCCCCCTGCACGCCCATAGATGCCTATCAAAATGCCACACGTCGTGTTCTCAACGGGCGGACGCATTGGTCCAAGACGAAACGGTGGTCGGCCTGCAATATGAACAAATTCTTGCCGATTGGTTTGGATAGTGATGCCGTTGACCATCAACTGACCTAGAGAATTCAGATAGGTGTTCGGGCAAGTATAGATCTTCGTGTGGGTAATCCTTTCGTTCTCTGACACCCTGAGATCCATGGAAAAGCGATCCGCACGGGCAAAGATTGATTTATAGGTCGCCATATCGCCCGCAGGTCTTTGTTCCCCATTGTCGAAGGTGACACAGATGCCACGCATGGCAGCCTTGTCTTCAATGGTTACTTCAACCTTTTTGACCCGGCGGTATCGTACAGCCTCATCATCAAACAGCAGATATTCGAAATAATTGCCGCCGTCGCCGCCACCGAGCGGCATCTTGTATGTGCTTTCAGTTGCCTCTTCTTTTGTTCCGCCGGGGGCGGGTTCTTTAGGGCTGCTAGGGGTTGCTTTGGTGGTGGGTTCTTTAGGCACAATTTGGACTTCAATGTCGCTTACAGGATTCATCTTTCGTTCCTTTCAAGGGGAGTAAAAATAATTGAATTGACTTTTTGCCCCGCCGACAAAATGCCCGCCGCACAACCGCGAGTTAAGCCGATTGCGGATATGCACGAGACTGTCTGGGTGGTTTTGAGCTGCTTGAGAGGAATAATGTTTTATTGGGGGCGGCATTCCGACATTCCCATTTGTCGGTCTGCTTCGATATGGGAGGGATGCTACTTCTCAGTACCAAATGAGACGTAAAAATCGCTCCCAAAACAAAAACCGGAAGTAGAACTTGCCATTTTGGTAAGTTGCTTCCGGCACTTTGATGCAAAATATTATGTTAGCTACCGCTTCAATGAATGTAACATCTATCAACAATTATAACACGCTTTTTATGGAACGGCTTCAAATTTATATACAGCCATCGCATTAAAATGATTTGGGCCTTTTTATGAACCCATCCCATGCCAAAATATGCCATAGTCTGCATGACAGCCAATCTGCTCAATGGGTCGCCCAATCCGCGTCCAAGAAACGCTTTGCTAGATAGACCGCCATGAGGATGCCTGCGTCTTGCAGTTCCCCCGATTGAATCAGCCGATCCAGCGCGGTCAGGGGCAGTGGCACCACTTCGATGACATCCTCCTCATCCCCCACCAATTTGCTTTCGGACAGATCGCGGGCCAAAAACGCATACGACTTGGCGTGGATATATTTGAAATTCCGATACACCTCACCGAGATAGAGGATGTTATCCGCCCGCAGGCCGATTTCCTCTTGCATTTCTCGATTGGCGGCCTCGGCTTCCCCCTCCCCCGGTTCGATGATGCCACCGGGCAGTGTCAAAAATGGGCGCTTATAGGCGGGCGAATATTCGCGGATGAACAACACTTCCCCCGCGTCGGTCATGGGCACGATGAGCGCTCCGTCGGCGGCTTTGACATACCCGACCCCCGCTTCGCTTTCCATGAGGGCCAGAAAGGGGGTTTGGCAGATAATTTTGTCCACGAGGTCTCCTTTGAAGGGCAGCGGTGATTATTTTAACCTGAGTTTTGGATAACCTAACGCCAGACGGTCAAACCATCTGGCTATTGTTGGCAAAAAGCCCCGTAAACGAGGCTCAAAAGCTCCCAAGCTGGCTTCAGTCAGCTTACCGATTCCATCTAGCCGTTGGCTTTGAGCCAATGGCGACAAAAACGAGACACCCCATCCAAATCTCTGTTTATTTTGGCTTCATTGCATGGGGATGGAATTTTACCGCAAGATGATTGTCGCGTTCATGCTGATTTATCCCCCATTCGATTCGTCGAGGCCAAGCGCGGCCATAATTTGGCGGAGTAAGTGTTGGCGCTGTTGGCGACGCAGTAACGCATTGAGACTCATGAAAGCAACGGCCACCGCCAAAATTACCCCAGCCTGCGCAAAATAAATCGTGCGTGTCGGGGAGTAGACCAGCGGGAACAATAACACGATGCCCAATCGAAATGACCACCTAAAATACCAGATCACCCCACGCAGGGGTTGGCTTGGCGGGGCGATATAGACCCGCGTGAACCCCTCCGCTGGATACAGTAGCACGGTGGTCTCGGCCTCACCTGTCCGCGCCACACGATAGGCCCGATGATCGCCGTGCGTCGCCATCGGAATGACGCGGGTCGTCGCCTCGGTCAACCAATAGGGTATTTGCTCTGTGCGCTCCTTGTTGGATTCATCTATGGATTGCAGGCGGCGCTGACATTCTTCCATTGAATACCCGACGATAGTGGTATTCGATTGGGTGTCATCAATTGACGATTGATGATCGTTCATTTAGGTATGTCCTTTTGATACCCAGTTGCTGATTTCGCCCGATAGGTAAGGTCAAATGCGTTGTGTATTTGTTTCAATAACAGGTATGGCTGTTTTGAGCGACGCCGTACCCAATCATTGGTCAGTAAAAGTGACACCATAAAGACGACCACTGCGGCATAGGACAACGGATTAAACGCCATCAAATTGGTGATATTTGCACACAGCAAAACTATTAAGGAAAAGAACATGATTCCCCAAAGAACCCTAGCATTGACCTCTTTTGCGCCATACGCTATCTGCTGTCGTTGGAAATAGTGGATGATTATCCGTGTACCATAGGATTGTGGCAGAAGGGCAACTCGCGCCCCCTCGGTAACCTTGTCTGATATAAATGGGTCGGTGATGCCCGACAAAACCACATTGTATATGACCTGCCCCGAAGATTGTCCAACCCGCCGTACAGTGGCCTGCCAGTCTCGGTACAAATCTTCAGGAGGGGCATTAAAGACCTTTCGAATCGGGGGTTGTTGGGGTTCGTTGAGTTGTTCAACGCGCCGCATACACTCATTAAGCGGGAGCGGTGTTTCAAACTCAATTCGGCGCACCCGCTGCAACGGCCATTTGTTGGCGTTCATAGCGGTCATTCCTTCATCTGGGGTTCGAGCGTCAGGGCCTGCATGATTTGGCGACGCAATTTCTTTTTCTGTCGCCAAAAATGAAAAGAAACTTCTGCAAGTAGGACGGCAATCACTGGCAAAATAAACAGGAAACCAACCCCCACAGCCGCAATCCGTTCTGAGCTAGACAGTCCAAGAATGATTGGGAAAGTTAGTATAATCGCCGTTGAGGAGGCAAGCATACTTTTTTGAGCCTTTGTCATGCGACGCGACGAGTAGAGTGTGACTAGGGTCGTGGCGGAGAGTGGTTCTAGGGCGACATTCATCTCAGCATAGATATCCCGAGGAGACCCTGAGTGCTCGAAATGCCTTCTTCGCTGTAAGCAATACATCACAACAGGGCTTTTCTCGACCAATTTGATAACTTTGGTACGCGAATGGGTGAATTCGTACCTCACGAAATAACGGGGGCGCGGTTCGGGTTCATCCAACTGTTCCAAGCGTGCTTGGCATTCATCGAGTGAATATGGAACGGTATAGACCTCACGTTCCATCTCATTCAACGGCCACTTATTGGCGTTCATGATTTATCCTTACGCCGCTCCATTGCAGACGGTGAGTGATGGGTATGGTCGAGTACCCTATAAATTCGTTTCAATAATCTATTTTGGTACTTGTTCAGGCGGTAATGCCTATTTTCCCTAATCAGGGTCAACATCGGGGCTATAATCAAACCATAACAAAAGAGCGAAAATGGGACTATCTCCATAACGTTGGCGATGATTAGGACGATAACAAATACAATCATGAGGGCTAACAGCACTTTGTTAATGGCTCGCTGTATGCCAGTTGGAATCTGCCACATTTCCGGATACTGGATAGTAACTCGTGTTTGGTATTGCTGCGGCAGAAGTTTGAGGCGAACTTCTTCAATCGTCGTATCTGCTGTATAGGGATCAGTGATGAAAACCATACCGATGTTATATAAAACCTGTCCGGAGAACCTCACATCGCGTTGTACCGCAATTCGCCAACTATGTGATGTAGCATCCACAAATGTCACTTCACGGCGGACGCGCTGAGGCTCATTGAGTTGTTCGAGCCGACGCATACACTCATTAAGCGGGAGCGGTGTTTCAAACTCGATTCGGCGCACCCGCTCCAACGGCCATTTATTCGCGTTCATCAATATTAGCCTTTGTTTGCCCGCCGGATGGTTTGGGGGTCGTAGGCGACATCGAATAGCTGGTGAATCATGCTGAATAAGTAATCGCGTTCTCGGGAAATATTGGAAAGTCGCCACAATGCTTGTACCACTGCACCAAAAACAGTGAAAGCAGCAGCGGCACTTGCCATATCGCCCCCGAGACCAAACCCTACCACCACCATCGGCACCAATAGAATCGCCAAGCCGATACTTAGGAGGGTGGCAGCGGCTAGATAGAGCAGATTGTAGGATTGCCAATGGGTATATGAGATGACCGCGTGAGTTCCTGTTGCTTGTGGCTTCAGGTCAACCCATAGCTCGCAAAACGTCGCCCAGCGTTTGAAAGGAAAGAGGCCATGCACGCGCCCGATTCGATACCTAACCCGCTCATCATCGGCCTGTGAAATGCGTGCGATGGCGGTGCGGGTATACTCAAACCCTTTGCCAAATAGGATTTGAAAGAGGGCATTGGGAAACAACGGTTTGGGTTCGTCGAGACATTCAATCCGCTCGATACATTTTTCTAATGGAAATTGCCCATCAAGTTCAAAATGGGCCATTTTGCGCAATGACCCGTTATTTGTGTTCATCATCATCCGGCTTTCAATAAGGTTCCCTAATCAAAATTATAGACCCGCCGACTGCCCCACTCACCTCCTGATTGTTGGGGGTTCGCTCGGTTTCAATTCTCAAATCCACACGCCCAATAGCCGACCCTTGAATTGTGCCATCGCAACCACGTCCTCTATACTGCCCCTATCGTTTGACTTGAGGAGGACACTACCATGCCGCAAACGCCAAAGAAAACCGTCCCGTCCAAACGTAAATCATCAAGTTCCGCAAAAGCACCATCGTCCGGGAAAGCGGGAACGCCCCAACGTTCGCGCCAATCCCGCCAAACCCCAAAATCCACTCATTATCTATTTGATGAGCTGCTGCCCCAACTCAAGAAGGCGGGCAACAAGACGCTGCTCAAGAAGATTAACACCGAAGCCGATTTGGGGCGGGTCGCCGCGTGGTTGATCCCCCTGCTCGAAGCCGATCAACGCCTCGGCCTGATGTTTTTGGCTGACACCGAGGCTTTTTGTAAAGATATGGGCCTAGAGCTTGGCCCAACCATCCAAAAACACCTGCGCGAAAATGTCATCTTTTTTAAACAGCGTGACCCCAAGTTGTATCAGGCACTAAAGGAAGGCAAAAAAGTAGACATCGGCATCAGCGGTCTGCGTTTTCGGCCCTCGCCCCAACTGCAAAAGCAGATCCCCACCGTTGGCACCAAAGCGTTGCAGAAAGCCATCAAAGACAAGAATTTGAATCTCGATCCTGCCGTCGCCGCGCGTTTTTTTGCCCCACGTCCCCCAAGACGCAACGCGGGTAAAAGACCGGGTATCAGTGTGGGCAGACCGGGCCAATTGACACAGGGCTTATTGACAACAGGTGGCTGGAATGTCGTCATTCAGATCGAAGAGTCGTTTTTCCTCGATATGTATACGCTCTATTTTGAGGCCATGAACGCGCTCTACTTTTTTATGCTGCTGGGCCAAGCCTTTGGGGGTACACCCGCTGAAACGGTCAATCCCGACCCCAACCACGAAATGATTACATGGTTTTTCCGCTGGATACGGGTGCGCTTTACCATGCAAGCCCCGCCTGTGCCCATTTTTGTGCTGGACAATGGAGCGCCGTCCAGCCCCAACGACACCAACACCATGCGCTTTGATTTCACCATCAGCGGTACGATTGAATCGGGCGATTCCTCAACCAGTTTTGATACCTCCACCCCATTTACGGCCCAAATCAGCCATCGGGGAATCATCGGCGCACGCGAAGACGGTCAGCCGCTGAATATCGCCATGCAGAATTATTATGGCGCGGCGATGTTGGGCGAGACGTTTGTCACACTGGACAGCGGGCCGGATACGGTCAAGGAGATGCTGATTGTCGGGGCGGTCTATGACTATTTTCAAGAGGAACTGCCCGAAATTCTGCTGCTGCCGGTGCCACACACCCCGCCGTTTATCACCTTTGACCAGAGTGCCGTGTTTGTGGTGGATGAACAGCCTGCCAACCGCCAAGCCGTGACCCTTTTGTTTGGGCAACCGGGCGGGCCATTGGAGGTGTTTACCGAAATGCTCATCCCCGCCAACCGCACCATCACATTAGGGCTGCATCGCGGCGCGGCGACCCAGCAGATGGAACAAAATCTGCCGGATTTGCCATTGGTAGATGGGGGCACACGCATCGAACGGCTCGACATCAACCTGCGCGACGGCTATATCGAGATTTCCGGCGACGGGACGGCGGATACTTGTTGGTGTTATCCGTCAGTGGATTTCGATTTCACCAGCCGTGTCACCCTCTCGATTGATGGCGATGGCAACCTCGTGGCGAACGTCACGGAGACCGATGTCAGTTCGACCTTTGCCAATGTTCATGCCATGCTCGCCGTAATCCTCTTGGGGCCAAAGGGGATTGTCGTCGCCGCGATTGGCTTGGCGCTGTTCCATTGGATCGCGGGTGATATGATCGGCGGGGAAGTGCAAAATCAACTCAACGTCAGTCAAAATTTCAATGAGCAGTTTTCACGCGAGTTTGGCATTGGCCGCATCGTCGCCACGTTTAACGAGGTCGAGATTACCCGGAATGGGATTTTCATTCATGGCGATATGACGGCCACTTTTGATTAGATCATACACCTCACCCCCTGACCCCCTCTCCACCTGGCGAGGGGGAGTTGAATCTGGCTTATTGAAGCCCCTCTCACGTGGGAGAGGGGTTGGGGGTGAGGTTGGTTTTGCTCGCGTTACCACAAAAAATGAGATTCCCCCAAGCTCAACGGGCAAAACGTTCGGCAGCACGGATGCGGGCTTTGGCCGCTTCAATTTCACGATTTTTCGGCGGGGCAGTCGTTTCCAGCGAAGCCAATAGCTCACGCGAGAGGCCAGCAATCGCGGCGACGGCAGTATTAAAGGCGACCTCGTTCGTTTTGGAGGGTTTATTAAAGCCCGTGATTTTGCGGACATATTGCAGCGCGGCGGCGTGGATTTCGTCGTCGGTGACGGCTGGTTCAAAATTGTAGAGGGTTTTGATGTTGCGGCACATAGGGGCATCCTCCAGATTAGGTATGTTTAAGCTGATTATAGGCATCCGCTAGTAAATTTCAAGAACAGATTTTCTACAAACGAACACCCTGCAATGCCTTGTGTAATATTCAATAAAACCATCGGGGCAATTTTCGATTGACCACATGGGAGAATGAGAAAATGGTGACAATCACAATTCCCGTAGATGAGGCAACCGTCCGCGCTTATGAATCAGCATCTGAGGCGGAGCGTGAACGTATTCAGCTATTGCTCCGCTTATGGGTGCTGCGTCAGGGTGAGCGTCCGGCCCGCGCATTGGACGAGGTGATGGAAGCAATGGCGATAGAAGCGGCTGCCAATGGATTAACGTCTGAAATACTGCAATCCATTTTGGACGATGATACGGACGACGATGAGTAAACCCCATAGATTCTGCCACTTTCTTGGAAATGACATGGGAGACTCCTGAAACAGAGGCATAAAAAGGTCGCGATATTTGATTTACCTGCGTGGGTCACGTCGGAAGACTGATTAGCTGCGATGCTCAATGGATAAAATCAGTTTGGGGTTGGTCTTGGGATACTTCGCATATTTTTCCAACATAGCATAATAAACTTTGTACGATACCCCTTGATTCAGCGCATGATATTGCACCCCATTGATGGTAAATTCATAGCCATCCACGTTCAGCACATGGCGGGTCTGTGCGCCCTCAATCCGATCCGTGCGAAGTTGGGCTGCCCCTTCGACGTATTGCAGCAAATACACGTCTCTTCGACTGCTCCACGTCCAAATCAAAAAGCCTGCACCGACCATCGTAAAGATGATTAATGGCGTGATCGAGTCCGCATCCACCCCAAAACCCAGCATTAAAATCAGCGTAATCGCCAGCATCACCGCCGTAAAACCGCCTGAAAAGACCATACACGACTTACTGGCGTCCTTCAGAAATTTGCTCTGTTTGGGAGACAGCCGCCCTTGTTGATTTTCGGTGAGGTCACTCTGGTCAAACCCAAATACTTGGGCCAAAGCGGTGTCCAACATGATGAGCCTCTCTGTGTGCAATTCGCAAGATGTCGCCTCCCATCCTAGCAAAATTGGCGGATACAGGCAACTCGTGCGCTATAATCGGCATTTTGATAGTTCTGATCTACCGTGTGGAGACAGCTAAATGCCCGCCCTGCTCATCCGACCCACCACCCCCGATGATATAC
>JAIOHL010000333.1 GCA_019913005.1 Anaerolineae bacterium
CCCCCCCAGTCCCCGTCACATACGCCGCATCGTCGGGCGAAACCGTTTCGACTGCTTGCTCCAATTGCGCGGCCTCATCCACATCCAGCGGACGCAGCGAAATAGCAAAATCTTGACGGATGACCTCACGCGGCGACACCACCAACACATCCGGCGTCTCGACAAATCGGAAGGATACAGGCGGCACAATCTGGCCCATTACGCCAAAGCCCTGTTCCGCCAGTACCGTACTCACTTGACTCTCAATCATCGGCTCGACTATCGGCTGGAGTTCGGCGCGGCGCTTTTCCAAATCGGCAATCTGACGACGCAGTACATCGGCATCAGCGCCTGATGGGGTGGCGTAGATCGCTTCTAATTGGCTCTCCAAATCCAATAGCTGCCCGACCAACTCAATATATTCCAGAATGGCTTCTTTCCGGTCTGCTTCCGGCACATACGACTGATAACCCCACAGCGATTGTCTGGTCTTGCTCCATAAAGCCTCAACCTCCCACGCAATGTAATTAAACTCATAGGGGCGGGCAGCCGCATGAATACGACCTCCCCGACTACGATCCGGTAGCTCATCCTTGATGGTAAAGGCCAAGACAATAATCAGCAGGGCAGCACGGAGATAAATTTTGAGTTTGTAGCGGATAACAGCCATGATACCTATGCCTCGTGTGAAATATTTGACTACTATACCCATTTTAAGTGTGAACTCATTTTCAAATAACGGCCATTTCCTCGCCGCTAAATATGACCACCACGCATAAATCCGTAACTACCGTTACGAATTCAAAATCGGCGCATATAAGTGAAGGTAATAGAATTGATGTTCTGCTGTCATACTGCTTCAACAATTGGGCTATTCCACCACAAAATACCATCTCAATTCGTTGACACCATGCGCCAAAGTGTGTTATCGTGAATATGCGACATAATTATGTTGCCACGCGCCTGTTATCACGGGGTAAATGTTTTATTGCCTCGCCATCAACTTGTTGCGGTCAACAAGTGTCCTAACCACCGTTCTTCATTCATATCTAGATCGTTCAAATAAGTTTATCTAAGGAGGACGCGCACGCGACTGCTGCGAATGGCGGCAGAGTCATGCGCCTAGTGGCTATGTGGTTATCGTATACCAAGTAAGGAGCCTCAAAGTTGGATATTGCAACACTGCCCATTGAAGTTCAGGAAACTGCTCTCGAAGCGGTTTCACCCGCGATTGCTCAACCCGCTCACCCTGTTCCCGCCCCTGCTCAAAACGAAAAAATAGTAACTGGACGAGTAATACGTTCGCAAAGTGGCTTTTTTACCGTCGAAACACCTGCCGGACTTGTCACCTGCCAGATCAGCGGCAAGATCAAAATCGGCGCACAACGGGCCAAACAGCGTCAAGGGGCATCCCGCAGCGACTTGGTGGCCCTAAACGACACCGTGACCCTTGAATTAGACACCGCCGGCAAGGGCACGATTATTAAAGTTGCCGAACGCCAACATGTGTTGTCCCGTGTGTCGCGTGAATCTACCGCTGGTACGTCCGCCGAGAGCGAACAGATTATTATTGCGAATACCGACCAAGCGATATTTGTATTTTCCGCCGCCAACCCATCTCCCAACCCACGCTCGATTGACCGCTTTTTGGTGTGTGCCGAAAAAGCCGAAATCCCCTCCATTGTCATCTGTATCAACAAAATTGACCTTGTACAGCGCGAAGAAGTTGAGCCTATGTTCGAGGACTATCGTAAAATCGGTTATCAAGTCCTCTTGGTCAGCGCACTCACGGGCGAGGGATTAGACGGCCTGAAAACCCTACTCAGTGGCGACCCCAATCGAGTATCGGTCTTTACTGGGCCATCGGGCGTGGGCAAAAGTAGTTTGCTGAACGCTATGCAGGAGGGGCTAAAACTCGAGACTAACGATGTGAGCCAAGCCACCACCAAAGGCCGCCATACCACCCGCTTTAGCCAGTTGATCAAAATGAGTGACGGTGGCTATGTCGCCGATACCCCCGGTCTTCGCACAATGGTTCCATGGGATGTAGAGCCGGATGAACTGGACAGCTACTTCATCGAGATGCGGCCCTATGTCGAAACCTGCAAATTTGCCGACTGCTCTCATCGGCATGAACCCGGCTGCGCCATATGTGAAGCGGTTGAAGCGGGGCATATCAGCGACGAACGCTACGACAGCTATCTGCGGCTGCGCGATGAACTCGAAGAACAGTACATTTACTAAAATTCGAGGGCAGGTCAACGTGGTCTGCCCCCAATTCCCATCTTCTATGACCGACCCGTCACAGGCAAAGCCGCTCCTGTAATATCTCGTGCCGCGTCGGAGGCCAAAAATGCGATGACCCCTGCCATTGAATCGGCTGTCACCCATTTACTGAAATCGGCATTTGGCATCGAGGCGCGGTTGGCGGGGGTATCAATCGTGCTTGGGTAAATGGCATTGACCGTAATTCGAGCGTCCTTCAATTCAACCGACATGCTCTCCGTCAAACGAAAAACAGCGGATTTTGCTACGCTATAGGCGGCTGAATTTTTGCCCCCCTTAAGGCCACCCGTCGCGCCAATATTGATGATACGCCCACCTTCGCCCTGCTGTAACATGGCTGGGATGACCGCGCCACTCATCAAAAACACCGACTTGGCATTGGAATTCACCATCGAATCCCAAGTCTCCTCATCCGTTTCATGGACAGGTTTGCCCGCGCTGTATCCCCCCGCGATATTGACCAAAATATGGATTTTGCCAAAATGGGCCGTAATTTTTTCGATGGCGTCCGTGACTTTAGTCTTATCGGAAATTTCAACTCCGCCTACCAACAAATACTTAGCTGGATCAACCACACCCAGCTTGGCTTCCAATCGTCCCTGATCGCGGTCAACCAGCGCCAGCAAAACCCCTTCGGCTTGAAATCGTTGAATGACAGCTTCGGCGAGTGCGCCTGCCGCCCCGGTGATGATTGCGACCTTGCCTTGTAAATCGGGATAAGTGGTCATCAATGCGCCTTTCATGCTCCAAAACTCTTCAATGATGGGATGAAGACGAATCCTCATCCCATTTCCTGATTAGTCTGTGGGGAGTCTACAATGTTTCACTTGAGGGAAGTCAACGCCAATTGAATTTCGGTTTCCCATGTCTCGCCGGGGGCTAGATTGAGCACCCACCAAGGAAGGGACACCATGCCCTGATGAACCCGTTCAAAACCGCCTTCGGACAGGGTAATTGGAGCCAGTGGGAAGCGCCACAGGGTCGCCGAGCGGCTCAGCGAAAATTCGAGGGCCACTTTACGCAGCTTGGTCGAAGCACGATAGCGCGTCACACCTCCCACTTCGCCCGTTGTACCCAATCCATAGCTGTTGCCATTCACTTCTAGTACACAGTATTCACGGTTATCGCCGCCATCAAGTCCAAAGGCCAATTCGACTCCAAAACGAGTCGCCAGTGCCACATCGCCCTTATTGGTAATGTGATAGACCGCCACGATAGTTTCATTTTCAAGACGAATGGTCTTGGCAACTTGCACAGCTAATCGAATATCACGCACCCACACATAGCCATCGCGTACCAACCGTAGCACGGGGCTAGGGTCAGTAGTTTGGATTTCGACTTGATACTGCTGGTCTACAAAATCGCCCTGTTCGGGGTATTGACTGGCCTCAAAATTTTGCAGGGTGGTTTGTTCGCCGGGGAAATGGTCAACAAACATGCCGCGCCGATGCCAGTCCACATAGATATATTTTTCGAGGCCCTTTTCTTTGGCCCGCACCGGTTCACCTTCAAACTTATTACGGTCATCACCGGGAGTCATGAGCATATGGGTGTCAGCGGCTTCTTGAATTTGGATATGATAACCTTCGGGATGGCGGGACATAATATTGAGCAGGTTATATTTGGCGGGACGATAATCCAATTCGGTCAGGATACCACCCTGTGCCGGCTCAACGACCACCTGTAATGGCCCATTGGAGGCAATCACCTCGTTAAAGCCATCGGAGTTAAAATCGCTCTCCTGTACCGATGCCGCCTTACCATCCCCCAACAACAATTCAGCTTCAATGATATTGCTGTAATTGGCAGACCGGATATGGAAAAGATAGACTCCACCAAACACCCCATGCCAATAGGCGCAGTTGCATTGCGAAGCCCACAGCGCATTTAAGGCTTTTTCGCGGGTAGGGCTTGGGGGTAGGGCATGAATCCGCTGGCTGAGGGCTAGGCCACGTTTCTGCATATGGTTAATTTCGGGGTACTTTACCAAGAAATTGCGCCAAAAGCTGCCACGTAGAAATTTCAAAACACGTCCGGTTTCTTCGCGCTTCTCCTGATCCCATTCAGGAATAATTTCTAGTTCTTGTTGATATTGTTCACGTAGGTCACGTAGTTCCCATGACGCAGGTGATGGCAGCGCCCATTCGCCCATTTCCATATAGGAGGCAGTGGGCAGATAGGCCCGACCACGTGGACGGAATTGGGCCATATAGTCTTTGGGGTGAATCAACTGTACCCATTCGGCGTTTTGTTCGAGTGCGGTGAAAAATTCATCTAACCAGCCCTCTACCCAGATGCTGTTATACGTTTCGGGCCAATAGCCGAATTTTTCGCCATCGTCCGCCATGACAGCCCACGCTGGAGGCTTGCCGGGGGAATTGCGCTGATCGGCTTGCTCTTGCAACCAGCTAATCACATCATCAACTGGCTTCCATGGAACCAAATAGCGCAGTTGGTGATGAGATGGCACCAAATTGATAGTTTGGCCTTGCTCCTCTGACACAAAATAGCCAAAAAGTTCTTCCGCTTGAAAACCTGCCGCTTGAAAATGGGAATCATCTAAAATGGTGTATTGGATGCCTGCTTCTTGCAGTGGCTTGGGGAAATGCGGCTCCCAGATACGCTCGGCCAGCCACAGGCCAGCAGGCGTTGTTCCAAAAAGCTGTTCAACGGCTTGATTTAGCTTTTGTATCTGGCCCCGTTTATCGGCATCCTGCAACATTGCCAGAATTGGCTCATAATAGGCCCCCGTAAGAATTTCGAGTTGGCCGCGTTGGGCTTGGGATGCCACTTGATCTAAATAGGCGGGCTGATTTGCCATCAGCCAATCCAGCAGAGGGCCAGTGAAGTGCATCGCCGCCAAAATGGTCGGGTGACGGTCAAGGCAGTCCGTCAGGGGTTTATAGGCTTTTTCATAGGCATCATGAAAAATATAATCAAAATTTCCAACAGGCTGATGATTGTGGAACACCAGTGAAAGATGGATTTTGGACATCGCCAACTCCGACTTTTGTATTTGACTTGTACAGAATACAACAACTACTTAGAAAAAATTAAATACATTTTGCCAAAAGCGCACCGTTCTGGAATCAACGGTGTTATCATTATTGTGCCAGCTTATCGCACGATAATAACCCAGTCCATGAGGCATGGCGACCTATGAGTTTCCAAGAAGTTTTAACCATCGCAATTACCAGCTATCTAATCGGCTCGTTCCCGACTGCCTATGTTATTGGTCGGCTGCACGGGATTAACATTTTTGAGGTCGGCAGCGGCAACATGGGTGCCAATAATACCGCCCGTGCGCTCGGCTTCCAATGGGGTTTGCTGGTTTGGCTGCTCGACGGCTTTAAAGGCATCGGGGCACTGCTGTTGGCCCGTGCAATTGCCTCGCATCATGCCCATGATTATTCTTCCGCAGCCATGATCATCGCGGCGATTGCCGTCGTAGTCGGTCACAATTGGTCAATCTTCGCCTCGCTCATTACGGGACGGATTCGTGGGGGCAAGGGCGCTGCAACAGCCACCGGAACATGGGTGCTGCTGGTACCGCCGCTGATTATTGCCCTCTGCCTGATGCTGTGGGCCACCATCGTATTTGTGACCCGCTACGTTTCGCTTGGTGTACTTGCCAGCGTTGCTTTTGTTTCGGCAGTCATGATTGGCATGGTCATCCTTAAAGAAGCCGACCCCGTATATGTGGGGTACATCGCGGTTACAGCCATGATTTTCTATCGCCACCGTGAGAACATTAAGGCACTGATCAAGGGCAAAGAACGCCGCTTGGGTGAACGCGCCTCCTAAAATAGACACGCTTTAGAAATGGGGTATACTTCCGCTTGGGGTATGCCCCATTTTTGTTTAGCGGCCAAATTGAACAAGGGCACGTCCGGTGCGGCTCATCTTAACCCACAATAACGCTGATTTTGATGCAATCGCCTCACTGCTGGCAATGACCAAACTTGACCCACAAGCAACAGCCGTCTTGCCAAGCCGGGTTAATCGCAATGTACGCAATTTCCTTACCCTCTACGCCAGCCTCTTGCCTGCCATCCATGAAGAGGATTTGACACGCCACCCCAAAATTGAACGGGCCTATGTGGTAGATACCCAGACGATTGCCAATATGCGTGGCATCCGGCCCAAAACACCCGTCCACGTCATTGACCATCATGCCCCTAACCCTGACCGTCCTGCCCATTATGAGTTCGAAGGTGAGACGCTTGGGGCCAATACTACCTTACTCGTCGAAAAAATTCGTCGTCACAACGTACAAATCAATTCCCTTGAGGCAACCCTGCTGATGTTGGGGATTCATGAGGACACTGGGTCATTGACCTACAGCCGAACGACGGTGCGCGATATTCAGGCGGTGGCATGGCTGTTGGAGCAAGGGGCACAGCTTGATCTGGTACGCGATTTTTTGCGCCACCCCCTACAAGATGACCAACTCGAGCTTTATGACCAACTGCGCGACTCGGCAGAAACGATTGAAATCATGGGCCATTGGATTTTGATAGCGACAGCGCAGGCCGCCGAACAAATCGCCGAGATTTCATCGCTGGCCCCCAAACTAAGCGACCTATTTGACCCCGATGCGATGTTTTTGCTGGTGCAGATGGGACAAAATGTCCAACTGGTAGCCCGCAGCACCACGCCCGAAATTGATGTTTCAATTATCGCCAATCAATTAGGCGGAGGGGGCCATGACCGCGCCGCCGCTGCGCTCATACGGGATGGGGATATTGCCAGCATCCAAGCCCAAATTGAAAGTCTGCTGCCCCAGATTGTCAAACCCGGCGTGCGTGTCGCAGAGTTGATGTCAGCAGGGCGCGTGCAAACACTTTCCTCTAAGACGCTCATAAAAGAAGCCGCACTCCTGATGCAGCGTTCCGGGCATGAAGGCTATCCGGTACTCGACGGAAAAGCACTAGTGGGCTTATTAACTCGCCGCGCCGTAGATCGGGCCATGAATCACCAGATGGGTCAGCAGCCCATTGCCGCCATTATGGAAGCGGGGCAGGTCTACGTGCAGCCAAATGATGGGTTGGAAACGCTACGCCAAAAAATGATGGATTCCGGTTGGGGGCAGATGCCCGTCCTCAACGAAGATGGCAAGATTATCGGGATTGTCACCCGTACTGACCTTATCCGGCGCTGGACGGAACCACCCCCTTATGCCAATCAACCTACCTTGATATACCAAAAATTGGCACAGGTTCTGCCCAACGATGTATGGCAGTTGATTTTGACCATCGCCCAAGAAGCTCAGGCGGCTCATATGGGGCTATATCTAGTGGGCGGTTTTGTGCGTGATCTGCTGCTGGATGTACCCAATCTGGACATTGATTTTGTGGTTGAAGGGGATGTACCGCGTTTGGTAGAAAGCCTCTGTGAAAAATATGGGGGCGTTGTTCACTTTCATGCCCAATTTGGCACGGCGAAATGGGTGTTGGATGCCACCCAACTTAATTTAGTCAATGGGCCGGATTTTATAGATTTTGCGACAGCCCGCGCTGAATTTTATGAAGAACCCACCGCGCTCCCCACCGTGCGCCAAAGTTCGATAAAACAAGACCTGCATCGGCGGGACTTTACCATCAACACAATGGCAATCCGGCTGGCCCCCGAACCAATGGGGGAGTTGCTGGACTATTACAATGGGCAGCGCGATTTACACGACGGCCTGATCCGCGTGCTGCACAGCCTCAGCTTTGTAGATGACCCGACCCGTATGGTACGAGCCATCCGATTTGAGCAGCGGTTTGGCTTTAAAATCGAGCCGCGGACTGAACATTTATTGCATGACGCCCTACCATTTTTGGATCGGGTATCGGGCGAACGGGTGCGGCATGAATTGAACCTTATTATGGCGGAGCAGCAACCATTACGAGGCCTCCGCCGGATGGATGAATTGGGGATTTTGCACCAAATCCATCCCCAATTACGGTTGGATGAATGGGCGGAAGGGGCGATTCGGGCACTGCTGTATGCGAAGGAATTTCAACCGTTCACATTATCCCCCGCTTTTGATAACTGGCGCGTTGCTATGTTCGCTATTTTGGTGGTACGGTTTGCCGAAGATGAGCTACGTCAGTTGGGTCAGCGCTTGATGATTTCGAAAACGAACGTTGACCATCTCACCGCAGTATGCAAGGGCTATCGGGCGGTGCTGCAATTTACCCCGGAGACGTCGCGCAGTTCAGTGGTCTATGCGTTGGACTCGTTAGGTGAAGTGAGTTGGTTAGTAAATTGGGCCGCCGCCCCATTTGCCTTTCTGCGGCAGAAAATTGTACATTTTGTCATGGAATGGCGTCACATTCATCCTACCATCAATGGCAATGACCTCCTTACACTAGGATTAAAGCGCGGGCCAATCATTGGTCAGCTTTTACGCGAAGTTCGGCGGGCATGGCTGGATGGTGAAATTCAATCAGACGAAGAAGAGGCGGCATTCCTAGCAAGTCTGTTGACTGAAGTGGAATAATTATGGACATCACTGTTGTCGCTTTAATGCACCTCGAACTCGATTTACAACTGCGGTTAGCCATTCCTGAAGATCTGCCAAAATTGGAGTGGTATGGTCAATATACCCATTTTCGGCGCATGTTCCGGCTGACCTATGAAGACCAATGTCTAGGCAAACGCCTCATGCTGATCGCGGATTTAGGCGGATTCCCGGTGGGGCATGTTTTTATTTTGCCCGGACAGCCAACCCCCTATAAACGCAATCGTTATCACACCGCAGAAGATGAACCCGTGCGGCGGGGGTATCTTTACGCACTGCGAGTCATGGAACACCTCCATAATCGAGGTATCGGCACACGGTTGTTGCAAGAAGCCGAGCGATTATTGGTGCAGCACGACAACCAATGGTCAACTATCTCCGTGGCTAAAACCAATGTGGGGGCGCGGCGATTGTACGAACGCCATGACTATAGCGTGTATGCGGATGACCCCGGTAAATGGCAGTATGTAAACCATGTTGGTGAAATTGTACAAGTCAATGAGCCATGCTGGATGCTTGAAAAATATTTAGGATTGGTATAATATGTTGTGCGGCATCAATTGAATGACAATTCAATTATTAGAATTTGGTTTGTTACTTAGACCAAATTTTGGAAGGGACTTTGGAGTTTTATGTCTGCAACAAAAACTGATATGCTGCGCGTCGTTCGCTGGCACGGCAGTCAACATCCAACGCTTGCCTTGATGACCCATCAGCTTGAGCAAGATGGATTACGACCCTTTAAATGGTCGAATAATGCCAATTATCGGTATGGGGTTCGCAGTCACGGACATGCCAAATCGCTCTATTGTGTGGAGGGCAGCATGGAAGTATTTCTGCCGGATACCCGTCAGCGTGTGGTACTGAAAAAGGGCGACCGCATTGACATTGCAGCCGGGGCACGTCACAGCATTACCGTTGGCCCTCAGGGCGTCATGTGCGTCGAAGGCACTCCCGCCGCCCGCCGCTAAAATTCCTCTCAATCACCCTTTGAAACATGAACCTCTGCTCCGGGCAGGGGTTTTTCATTTTCTGCCTAATTTTTCCCCAGAGCAACCGATTTCTATCCATCTCATGACATGGCGCTAATTTTAGTAAGAAGTCTATAAATTTTTGCCGCGAATGGGCATGGCTTGTGATACAATACTTTTAATCGGGCGCACAATTTTGTGGGATGCGCCAGTGGAGTTTTCGCTGAGAACCGCTTATGCAGCTTTTTTGGACCACCCAAAACGACACAAATTTGTGACTGACGTTCGCCCCTTTGCCCCAACCCCAATGGACCTCGCTCTCGTGCGTCGTCTGGCGTCACGCCAACTACTGACCGACACGACCATTGCACTTACCCGAGGGATTAATCCTTTGGAAGCGGCGCTGCTTGCGATGGTGCCAATGGCTGATCTCGGTTTTCCAACACTGGTCATGCGTGACGGTGACGATGGATTGATAGGGCAGATTCGGCATCGGGTCGGGGAACGATCCGCGCATATTGCTTGCCTTGCTCCCATTCCACAAGACAATCTCGATTACGTGGCATGGTTGCAGTTAATTGACGGGCTAGTTCATACAGCAGGGCGGCGGGGTGCGTGGACGATTACAGCGGAGGTGCTAGAGCATGAACATAATGCGTTTAAGCTGCTGCGTAAAGCGGGGTTTGTCGTCTACGCTCGACAGACCATTTTCCGAAGAGCGCCGGGACCAATCCGGGCAAGTAGTTCGTTGGAGCGGCTGCATGTGCGGCCTGCCAATGAAATTGACATGATTCGCGTACAAGCGCTTCATGCCGCGTTGGTGCCAAGTCTTATCCAACAGGCTGACCCTCTACCGGAGATTAATGCCGGCAGTCTGGTGGTGGAGGTCATTGGTGAACAACGACTGCTCGGTTATCTGTCGGCGATTGAAGGCAAAGCCGGGTTAATGGTCAAGCCCTATCTACACCCGGATGTGTACGAAGAGGCCGAAGCCATCCTTGAACATGCCATCAATTGTTGGTCGAAAGCCGAACGTCTGCCCATGTATTTTGCGGTGCGATCTTATCAAGATTGGCTGCGAATACCGCTGAA
This sequence comes from Anaerolineae bacterium, assembly GCA_019913005.1. GTDB lineage: Bacteria > Chloroflexota > Anaerolineae > Aggregatilineales > J027 > CFX10. The sequence continues at coordinate 10,837 of JAIOHL010000333.1, forward strand.
TCTGTTGGGCCTAGTAGCGGGTGACCAGCAGGCGGTGTTTGTCAAACACACCGTAGCACGGATGGAAAACGGGACAGAGCCAGCGCGGGCCACTTTGGAATTTGGCACGCTCGTAAGTTCAGCGGAAATTTCGATTGAACCGCTGCGCTAGGGGTCGGTTTGTCGCCCTACGCATGTTCGTTATGCGTTAAAACAACTCTGGAGAAAAACAACAAACCATATGGAACATCGGATAACTGATGACATTGACCGGCTGAAGGAAATCTGGCCTCCTGCCATTGTAGCCACGTTAAACAAGCTAGGCCGTCACGATGCACTGTTGGAAGTCGTCCTTGATCTTGGGCGAATCCCAATGGCACGCTATCTTGACGATAATTATCCGTTGAGCGACCACGAAATTACCCATGAAGAATTGGAGTATGTGGTCTCGCGGATTGCGATGTTTGACGCCGACAATCGCGGGGGCATTGAACGCACCCTTCACCGTATCAGCGCTATCCGCAACCGACGCGGGGATGTCGTCGGGTTGACGTGCCGCGTGGGCCGTGCGGTCTATGGCACGATTGACATTATCGAAGACATTATCCAGTCCAAGCAAAGTGTATTGCTGCTGGGGCCACCCGGCGTAGGCAAAACCACGATGCTGCGTGAGACTGCTCGTGTGTTAGGGGCATCGCGCCGCGTGGTGATTGTGGATACCTCAAATGAAATCGGTGGGGATGGTGACGTGCCGCATCCCGCAATCGGCAATTCACGCCGAATGCAGGTGGCGCAACCAACTCTACAACATGAAGTGATGATCGAGGCAGTGGAAAACCACAACCCCGAAACCATCATTATTGACGAAATTGGGCGTGAGCTAGAAGCGCAGGCCGCCCGTACCATTGCCGAACGTGGGGTGCAATTGATTGGCACGGCACACGGCAATACGTTGGAAAATATTTTGCGGAATCCAACCCTTTCCGATCTAGTCGGTGGGGTGGAGTCGGTGACGCTTTCAGACGAAGAGGCTCGGCGACGTGGTACCCAAAAAACCGTTTTGGAGCGACGTGCGCCCCCAACCTTTGACGTCTTGATCGAAATCCAAGCCCGTGATCGTATGGTTATCCATAACGATGTCGGGGCAGCAGTTGACTCGCAGTTGCGCGGGCGGCCATTGCCTGTAGAAGTGCGCTGGCGTGATGAGAATGGGGACATTCATAAAGAAATGATTATCCCTGAAACCACGCTGGTACCAGAACGCAATCATGCCCGTGAGGTGGTTGATCTGCGGGCGAGTGGTGGCAATGGTAAACGGCATAAGGCAGAACGGCGTGAACACCGCGACCATGATGAATCTATTGCGGTGACGAAAAATGGCAGTCGAGAACATGCTGCGGTTGCCGCTCCTCCTAAACCCAGATCAATGCCATTGGAAAACACCTTGGCTTTGGTGATGGAAGATTCCGATCCTGACCACACTCAGCCGCTTCCGCTGCCCCAGCAGTTGAAAAATCGGCAAATCAAAATCTATGCCTATGGGGTGGCACGTAATCGTTTGACGGAAGCCGCCGAACGACTGAATGTACCAATTCATCTGGTAGATGATCTGCGAAGTGCGGATGTACTGGTCACCGTGAAAACTTACTATCGCCAGCGACCCAAGCTCATTGTGGACGCGGAACGGCGCAATGTGGCGATTCATGTCTTGCGAGCCAATACTGCCAACCAAGTAGAAAACTTCTTGGCAGATTTGTTCGGTATTGACCTGAACACACACATTGACCCCTTCGCAGAAGCGATGGAAGAAACACGACAGGCCATTGATAAAATCCGTGATGGCGCGGTGTATTATGTGGATTTGCGTCCGCAGTCGCCACATATCCGCCGCCGTCAGCATGAACTCATCCGGGACGAAAACCTCGTCTCCAAGAGTTATGGGACTGAGCCATTCCGCCATGTGCGCGTTTTGCGGAATGAGCAGCCCATCTAGTTGAAAACGTGCTAATCTGTGGCAAAAATGATAAGGGTGGTTGATGCAATCACCCTTTAATTTTCGGGAATATCTATGAACTTAAAAGCCCGCTGGAAGAAACTTTTGGTCGGTACCAGTTTGATAGCTGTTATGCTGGCTGTACTAGGGGGTGCAGTCTTGGCTTATTTGGGCAGCGAGGCCAATGTGATTGAAGCTAAAGCGGAAGTACCCCATATTGTGTTGGTTAATCAGTCATTTGACATAGCCTTGACCCTGAATAACACCACTGACAGTCAACAGGAATTGATTAGTATTGGGGTGGAACGCGACCTGCTGGAACAGGGATTAAGCGTGGTTGAAATGGTGCCACCCTACCGTGAAGCGGATGATCTAGGTCAATCCAAATGGGTCGAATATACCTTTGCTATCCAGCGCCGTCCCGTTTTGCAGGCCGATGAATCCCTACGGATGCGCGTGGCGATGGTCGTCACCCAGCCGGGAATATACAAGGGCGAACTGACCGTCTGGACAAAAAATCAACCCCAAGCGGATTACACTAAATTAACCATAGTCGCAGTCGAACACCCCGCCGCGTGGTTGGGACGATAAAATATCTCTAAAAAAGGATATACCTCTTGTTTATCACATTTGAAGGGCCAGAAGGCAGCGGTAAGACCACCCAAATTCAATTTCTTGCGGCGGCGCTGCGTGAACAGGGTTATACCGTGACGCAGACACGTGAACCGGGGGGCACCGATATTGGGGATCAAATCCGCGAAGTGTTGCACACCCTCAAAAACGAAAAAATGCACGCCCGTACCGAACTGCTGCTCTATACCGCTTCACGTGCCCAGTTGGTGGCAGAGGTCATCCGTCCCCGTTTAGCAGCAGGCGAGATTATCTTGTCGGATCGTTATATTGATTCGACATTGGCCTATCAGGGTTATGGACGCGGCCTTGATTTAACCACACTGCGCTTGATTCTAGATTTTGCCACCGAGGGATTGAAACCTGATTTGACCCTATACCTTGATATTTCACCGGAAGCGGGATTGGAGCGCCGTCAAAGTGCCGCCAAACAGGGAGCAGAATGGAATCGGCTGGACGCATTGGCCCTCGATTTTCATCAGCGGGTCCATGTCGGCTATCAAACCTTAATTCAACTGGAGCCAGCCCGTTGGGTGGTCGTTGACGGGATGGGTAGGGTGGAAATCATCCAAGAGCGCATTCGCCAAGCCGTTTTCCCACGATTACCACGCCGTTCCTAAAACCTCAATGCCGAATAATTGCGATTAAAACCTCAATTTACTATAATTTCGTTAATCATTCATCATTTATTGTTGAATCTGTTCCCGATGTACAATACAAGAGAGGAATTAGGTTGTCTGGATAGGGAGACAGTCATCTGATTTCCATTCATTAGCTTTTTATAGTAGGGCAAAGGTCTTATCCATATGGTAGATACAAGGCAGTTCGCAAGCGAACCCAAAAAAGACCTGCTCGGTGTTGATGGTGCGCTTCAGCCCAACGTAGTATTGGTGAATCGCTATCGCATCACTGGGGTGTTAGGTGTTGGGGGTATGGGTTCGGTATATCAAGCCCGCGATTTACAATTTCCCAATGTAGAACGCTACGTCGCGGTGAAAGAAATGCTCAATCTCTCGCAAGACCCGGAATTGCGCGATATGAGCCTACGCAATTTTGAGCGCGAGGCCAACTTGCTGGCGGCGCTTAGTCACCCTGCGATTCCCACGATTTACGATTATTTTTCTGTCCGTGATCGGGCCTATCTGGTCATGGAATATATCAATGGCAAAGATTTCGAATCCATTCTCAATACTGTCCCTGATATTCCAATTGAAATGATTGTGAAATGGGGCATTGATGTCTGTGATGTGATTAATTATTTACATCAGCATCAACCTCCCATTATTTTCCGTGACATCAAACCCGCCAACATCATGATTGACCAATTTGGTCGGTTGCGCCTCATTGACTTTGGGATTGCACGCACCTTTCAAGTTGGGCAAAAAGGCACCACGATTGGTACAGAGGGGTATTCTGCACCCGAACAATATAAGGGCGAGGCCAACCCCGGCAGTGATATTTATGGAGTAGGGGCGACCCTGCATCATGCGCTCACTCGTCACGACCCACGCCTTGAACCACCCTTCACCTTTGCAGATCGGCCTATTCGTGACGCCAACCCGGATGTCTCGCCTGAACTTGAAGCCGTTGTCATGCGGGCGCTGACCTTCGATATGAGTCAGCGATTTGTCACTGCCGAGGCCATGAAAAAAGCATTGGAAGCGGTATTGAACAAGTCCAAAGGACTGCCTGTTGTGTCCGCCGGGGCTGGCGCGGGTGGGTCAAGTCAAGCCACGACTGCTCTCTCGGATGAATGGGCCGAAGCCTCACGTAATGCCATTGATGTACGATGGAAATTCAAATTTGAAGAAGAAATCCGCTCAACCCCGACTGTACATCAAAACTTGCTGTTTGTTGGCTCCTATGACAACAACCTGTGGGCATTGAATGTTGAAAATGGTCAATTACGGTGGAAATTTCCCACCGATGGCGGTGTGGCGACCACGCCTGCAATTGCCGAAGAAGAAAATTTGGTAATTGCCGGATCGAATGATTTCAGCATTTATGCAGTAGATATTCGCAGCGGGCGGCAAAATTGGAAACTGACGACACAGGGGCCGATTCGTTCCTCGCCTACCGTCGCACACGGGCATGTTTTTTTTGGCAGCGATGACCACAAATTTTATGCGGTGCGCGTTGCAACCGGACGAGCCGCGTGGAAATATGACGCAGGTTCACCCATTCGCAGCCGACCAGCCCTGACCGACGAACTCATTATTTTTGGCACTGATTTGGGCGATGTATTTGCCCTTGACCTCAGCGGTCAACTAAAATGGCGTTTTAAGACCAAACGCTCGGTGATGTCGTCGCCAGTAGTCTATGAAGGGATGGTCTTTTTCGGATCAAGTGATTCACATTTGTATACACTTGAGGCGAAAAATGGCTGGAGTGTATGGCGCTATCGTAGCGGCAAGCCAGTGATCTCATCCCCTGTCATCGCCAATGGCAATGTCCATTTTGGTTCAGTGGATGGCTATGTTTATGCCCTTGATGCGTCAAGTGGACGCGAACGCTGGAAATTTAAAGCAGGCGACCAAGTAACTTCTTCCCCGGCCTATTTTAATGGGGCGATTTACATCGGCGGCGTGGATGGCAAAGTCTATAGCCTAGATGCCAAAACGGGTAAAGAGCGCTGGTCGTATGCCACAGGTGGCGCCATTACTGGGTCGCCCTGTGTCTCAGACGGAATTGTATACATCGGATCAACCGATCAACATGTTTATGCGCTTAAAGCGTAGCAAGGTGGGGAGGCAACTACTAGTATGGATGCTCTAAGACGTTTATTAGGTCTTCGGCCTGCCGAAGAAACACCCACCAAGCCTGCTGTTCCGCAAGCTGCAATTGTGGAAGCCAAACCTGTTCAGCCGACTGACGGGAAAGTGGTATCTCCTTCGGAATTAGATACCCACCCGTTACCAAATATCGAACTTGCCGAGCCACCTGCTGGTAAGCTCACAATCGAACTCGATGGGCGCACCCGCCAGTTACCCCCCTTGGAGACCGTTATGCCCAATTCATCAACCGGAGCGCGACTTATTGTTGGACAGCGTAGTGACATCGGCCAAGTACGCGAGAATAATCAAGATTCGATGTTCACAATGGTCGCATCTATGTCTACCACCGAGGAACGACCCGATTTTGGCCTTTTCATTGTTGCTGATGGCATGGGGGGACATGAAGACGGTGAAAAAGCGTCGGCCATGACCGTACAGGTCGTATCACGTGAGGTCGTCAATAACATTTTCTTGCCTCTACTTTATAACGAAGCCGGGGGAGACGCCGAACGTCCGACGATTTCGGAGGTATTGCGGAGCGCGGTACAAAAAGCCAATCAGATCGTCTCGGAAAAAGTGCCTGAAGGCGGTACAACGGTAACGGCAGCCGCGATTATGGGCAATCTGGCTTATATTGCGCATGTGGGCGACAGCCGCGCCTATCTCATTACCTCCGCGAGCATTGATAAACTTACCCGTGACCACTCGTTGGTTGAACGTCTCAAGGAATTGGATCATATCAATGAAGAAGAGGCGATTGATCATCCGCAATCCAATGTGCTGTATCGGGCGATTGGTCAAAGCGAGAGCCTAGAGGTAGATGCGATTACACGGCAAATTCCGCCGGGGGCCTATTTGCTACTGTGCAGCGATGGTCTGTGGAACCTTGTAAAACAGGATGAATTATTAGAGATCGTATCGAATTCGAATGGCAGCCCACAGACTGCTTGTGAAAAACTTGTGGCACTTGCCAATGAACGTGGCGGGCGCGATAACATCACGGTGGTGATTATTCGCATCTCTCCAGTCCAACCATAGAACATCCATTACCGAGTGTCATACATGGCTTCTCAGTATCAAGAGTATGATTTGTACACGATTCTAGGGGTATCGCCGTCTGCCTCTGCTGATGATATTAAATCGGCCTATCGTCAGGCGGCGCGACGCTTTCATCCCGATGTCAATTCGCACGAAGGCGCGGCGCTTCAATTTAAGGATATTAATCTGGCCTACGAGGTCTTGAGCGATGAAATACAACGCTCAACTTATCATCGTGTTTTGACCAGCAAGGCCAATACGAAACGTCCGTCTTTTGCAGCGCGTTGCGTTCCGAGCAGACGCATTTTGCCGGTCATTAAAGAGCCACAAGTGATGTATTTGCTGCTCGAAATTCTCGCCCGCAACGTAGGTGATCAGGCCGCCAATCCGGGTGAACCACGTAAAGCGCCTCTCAACATCGCGTTGGTGCTTGATCACAGTTCATCCATGCGCGGCAGCCGATTGGAAAAAGTCAAAGTCGCGTCCCATCAGATTCTTTCGCAGTTAAGCAAAGATGACCGTCTATGTGTGGTCGCGTTTAGTGACCGGGCCGATGTACTAGTCAAAAGTGAACCTGTTACCGATCCGGACGGCATCAAGTCGCGGGTGAACACTATTGCAGCGGGTGGCGGCACAGAGATTTTTCAAGGGCTGTCTGCGGCCTATGAGGAAGTTAAACGGCATTTCAACCGCAAGTTCGTCAACCACGTGATTTTGATTACGGATGGCCGCACCTATGGTGATGACCAGTTGTGCCTTGAACTCGCTGATGATGCCAAGCAGGTTGGGATCAGTATCAGTGCGATGGGCATTGGGGACGAGTGGAACGACGTCTTTTTGGATGACTTAACTGCCAAAACAGGCGGTGGAGCAACCTATGTCAATTCACCTAGTGCGGTTGTCAACTTTTTGAATGATCGTATTCGCACACTGTCGGAGGCCTTTGCCGAGCGCCTGCGTTTAACTGTTGCGCCCGATTCAGACATCCAGATTGAATCCGCCTTCCGGTTATCTCCTAGTGCCCAGCCCTTAGAGGTTACATCGCAGCCCATTAATTTGGGAACCCTACAAAGCACCCGTCCAACCCGTGTACTGCTTCAGTTCCAGATGCCCGCCAATATGAAACCGGGGTTTCGTTCGATGGTGCGGCTAGATGTCAGTGGTGATTTGATTGGAGAATCGGAACGCTACGAATTTAAGGCGATTGTTGACCAGACCACTGAAGTCTCGGCTAAACCGCCCGCCGAAGAACCACCCAAGATGATTATTGACGCCCTCGGTAAATTGGCGCTATATCGGATGCAGCAAAAAACCGAAAAAGCCATTAGTGAGGGTCGCGTCCAAGAAGCCACTCAACGGCTGGAGAATCTGGCGACGCGGTTGTTGCAAGCAGGCCAAGAAGATTTAGCCCATATGGCAATGGAAGAAGCTCGACGGGTGCGTCAGACTAACAAACTCTCAGAAGAGGGACGAAAGACCCTAAAATTTGGCACACGCTCATTGATGCTGCCACCGCCCGACGAGAGCAAGGAATAATCGCATGATTATTTGTAATTATTGTGGGACAGGAAATCGAGAAGGAGAGTATTTCTGCGACGAATGCGGAAATCCTATTCTCTTAGCGTTACAAGGGCCTACCGGCACGAGTACAACCACCATTAGGACAGAAGAGCTAAACAACAGCACGGGGACGGCGTTTGATGCGATCAATACCCGTATTTATGGCGGTACATCCAGCCTCAAAGGTATCTCATCATTGGTGATTCATATCAGCGGGGTGTCTGAACCAACGGTGATTCGGCTTCGTGCAGAAATGACGATAGGCCGTGCCGACGTTCAATCCGGCCATTATCCTGATATTGATCTTTCAGCTTACAATGCGGTCGAGCAAGGGGTTTCCCGCGCCCATGCTATCATCCAATATAATGATACGACCCTCACCCTGATAGATCTGGGCAGTGTGAATGGCACGTTTTTGAATGGACAGCGACTTATCCCTCGCCAAGCACGTATTGTGCATGATGGGGATGAAATGCGTTTTGGAAAATTGGCGCTACGTATTTACTTCAAATAGGATGGTTCTACGATGCAAACCGTTTACGTACATGTCTCGGATGGTGAAGCAATTATGGCTGAGATAGGCGAACTTCCAGACCCGACCCATCAATTTTTGACATTGGTAAATCCGCGCAAACGCGATGGCAAAGATTTCAGCTACCTGATGGAAGAAGTCACTCAGATCATCATTCCTTGGTGGCGTATCAACTATGTTGAGATCATGCCAACGGGTGAAGAAGAAGAAGTCATGACCTTCATCCGCGACTAGGCGGTTTAGCATAAAGGATTGATTATGAAACCGCAAATGCCCCGATCCATCCCTAAAGAGGCCAAACGCATTTTGGTGGTGGACGATGAGGCTCGGATGATTGATTTCATCCGCATGAATTTGGAATTGGAGGGCTTCCATGTCTTAGAGGCCCGCAATGGCTTGGATGCGCTGGAAGCCATCCGCACCAAGCTGCCCGATTTGGTCATCTTGGACATCATGATGCCACAAGTGGATGGTTTTGAAACCCTCCGTATGTTACGCGAATTTTCAAGCATCCCAGTCATCATTCTGACCGCCAAGAGTGAGGAAGATGACAAGGTAGTCGGTTTGGAACTGGGGGCGGATGATTATGTCACCAAGCCCTTTGGTCCACGCGAGCTTTCCAGCCGGGTGCGAGCGGTGCTGCGCCGTTTGGATATGCCTGCTCCGCCTAGCGATGCCGTGATGAAAATTGATGAGTATTTGAGTGTGGACTTCAATCAACGCGAGGTCATCGTCAACGGTGAACGGATAAAACTTCGTCCAACCGAGTATCGCCTGCTGTATCACCTGATTGAGAACGCAGGCTGGACTGTCCCCCACGAACAGCTATTGGCAAAAGTATGGGGGTATGAATATCGGGATGAGGCCCATTACGTCCGCCTCTATGTCAACTATCTACGGGAAAAGATTGAACCCGACCCTACCAATCCCCGTTATATCTTGACCGAGCGCGGGGTGGGCTATCGGTTTGTAGATTTTCGGAAACAGGGCACAATGCCTGCACCACCGCCACCTGAACCGGAATAGTCCATTTCTGGATAATTAAGGCTTGGCACGATAAAATGCTGGCAACTGAAGCGCGGAATCTGAGGAGTGAATCGAATGTCGCTGTATAAGGTGATTGTGACAGGGCCGTTTAGCTCTGGAAAAACCAGTTTTGTGAATGCGATTTCGGATGTTCCAGTGGTCAGCACTGAGCGCAAAATCACTACTGAGGACAGCGGAATCAAAGCCGAAACGACTGTCGCTATGGATTATGGGCGGGTCACGATTGATGGTCGCCAACTGCATTTATATGGCACTCCGGGCCAAGCTCGCTTCAGCTTTATGTGGGAAATCTTGGCAAAAGAAATGACGGCGTTTATTGTGTTGGTGGACAGCACTGACCCAGCCTCATTTCCTGATGCTACGGAGTTGATCGAGAATTTCTATAACATCCATCCGGTGCCCTATCTCGTTGTGGCCGGGAAAGCCGATTTGCAAGGAGCGTCGAATTTGAATGAGGTACGGCGTGGTACGCAAGTCGGGTCAGACATTACGGTCATGCCCTGCAATTCCACCCAAAAATCGAGTGTTCGCCAAGTGCTGCTTCAGGTGATTGGCCTGATTGAGCAATATTATCAATAGGAGGCTGCGATGTCCGGCAATCCGCGTTTTGACCCTCGGCGTGAATTCAATAACGTCGGAGATTCGATCAAGCGGGCGATGGAAGATGCGTTTTCCTTTGCGGCGAGTCACATTTATGCCGTGCCAGTGGATATATATGAAACCCCGACCAGTGTAGTAGTTGTCACCAATCCAATGGCAGGTGTTGTACCAGAGAGCATTGATGTGGTCATTAGTGGCGATTTTCTAACGATCAGCGGGGAAACACGCGCTGATGAAACAATTCCCACTACGGCATATCTCAAACGAGAACGACGTTTTGGCAAATTTGAGCGCCGATTGCACATCCCGCGAGCGATTAAACCACAAGAAATCACAGCGGAGTTTAAAAACGGCGTGCTGCGGGTGACACTGCCTAAAACCGAAGCCAGCAATCCGGTTGTATAAAGAAGTCTATTGGGGAGACAACGGCCAAAACACCGAATCACCCTCGGTTTCGGCGCTGTGACACTCTACACAATGGGCGATCTCATCCGGGGCTTGATAGAGTGTGCCATCGTCCCAATACAGATATTGCCATGACGATGAGTCGCTTTTAACCATGATACCCAACTCGTTACGCACTTCACCTTCCAGCGTAGCGAGTTTTTCTTTCACCACAACCGTGCCAATCGGGAAGGTGCGTGGCCCTTCTTGGGTTATCAGATCACGCCCCACTTCGTTGACATACACATTGATATAGTATTCGGCGTGTGGGCTGTCGAGATAGGCCTCTTCCTCGGCGGAGGGCAGACGGCACAATGCCCATAACATAGCTGAAACATTAAATGGCTCTTCGTTCAGGCGTGTCCATGCGCGATAGTCATCAACAATCGCTTGGATTTCTTCATCAGATATGGAACTACTCGAAGCTAATTCTGAATCCGTTTGGAACATTGAAGGGAGGCTGCACGCCAACAAGATAGGCATCATGACGCAGTAGATCATCAGGATTACTTTTCGCCTACGCCGATTTTGCATCGCAACCCCCTTGAGTCCATTATTTCATTTCACGAAAAGCGCACGCTGGATGAATCGCCTACATTGAAGGAGGTAAACTGCCCTTTGACAAAGGCATCTTGCCCTACAAGGCTGGATTCCAGCAGCGTATTTTGGATTTCGGCATCCTCGCCCACGATGGAATCCCGCACGATGCTCCATTCAATCTTGCAGCCCGCCGCAATGCTCACATATGGCCCGACGACGGAGTTTTGAATTCGGCAGGTGGGGTCAATGCGGACAGGAGGAATGACAATGACATTATCGAAATGGAGTTGATGGCTGTTGTCTTTGCCGCCCTGACTGAGCAAATAGCGGTTGGCTTCCAATACCAATTCGGGGCTACCACAGTCCAGCCAATCTGAAACGGCTTCGATATCAAATTTCATTCCACCGTCAATCAGATTTTGCAGGGCATCGGCAATATAATATTCATTTTTGGTCTTTTTGTTGTCTTTGATTTGACGATCAATTGCCTCAATCAACTTGCGTCCGCTATTGATGTAATACAAGCCAATGACCGCCAGATTGGTGGGGGGTTGCGCCGCTTTTTCGACCACTTTTACAATATGGCGGTTATTATCTAACATCACCACCCCATAGCGTTGGGGATCATCCACTTCTTTGACATAGATCACGGCTTCGTGTTTGCCATCTTTGATTAAGTCAAAGTTCGTCTCGAAGATATGGTCGCCAAACACCACAAACACAGGCTCGTCAGTAGTCAGGTGTTCACGCGCCAAATAAATCGCGTGGGATTGCCCCAGCATTTCCTGCTGCACTACATATTTAGCAGGAACTTGTTGATGCTCCGTGATATATTCTTCAATCTGGTCGCCCAGATACCCCACAATGAAGATATATTCGCTGATGTCAAGTGTGCTGAGTTTATCCAACAAATGGCCCAGCACCGGTTTACCTGCAATGTTAATCAGCGGCTTGGGGCGGGTATAGGTATGAGGACGGAGGCGTGTACCATAACCAGCAAGAGGGATGACAACCTTCATCAAATTTTCTCCGGTTTTGATCGCTTAATTCAATAATTACAAAGCAGGCTGGCGCATATGCCATTCGGTGGCTTGTTCATAGGCATGACCTACACGCAGCACCGCATCCTCACGCATAAACGGCCCCATCAACTGCAATCCGATTGGCAGATTACTCTCGTCAAACCCACACGGCAAAGATAGGCCACAAATCCCGGCAAGGCTGGCGGGGAGTGTAAATACGTCACTCAGGTACATTTGCAATGGGTCGTCGGCTTTTTCGCCTATGCGGAAGGCAGTGGTTGGCGCGACGGGTGAAGCAATGACATCCACCTGTTCAAAGGCCTTTTCAAAGTCCTGTTTAATCAGGGTACGCACTTTTTGAGCTTTAAGATAATAGGCATCGTAATAGCCTGCCGAGAGCGCATACGTCCCCAACATGATACGCCGCTTGACTTCCGCCCCAAACCCTTCGCCGCGTGTGGTCTTATAGGTATCCCACAGATCCCCTTGTGTTTTCCGAAGACCGTAACGCACACTGTCAAATCGGGCAAGATTGGCAGAGGCTTCTGCCGGGGCGATTAGATAATAGGTTGAAAGGGCATAGCGGGTGTGGGGTAGGCTGATTTCACGGACTTCCGCACCCATCGCTTCCAATTGGGCAATAGCGGCTCGTACCGCTTTTTCAGTGGCGGGCTGCATTCCATCAATAAAATATTCTTTGGGGACACCGACCCGCAGCCCTTTGACTCCTTGACCGATGGTTGCCATATAATCCGGCACAGGCACATTCATGCTGGTGCTGTCTTTGGGGTCATGCCCGGCCATCACACCGAGGATCAGGCCGACATCTTGAACCGTGCGGCCAAACGCCCCTACGGAATCGAGCGATGAAGCGAAGGCGATGAGGCCATAACGCGAAACACGCCCATAGGAGGGTTTAATGGCGACGACACCACACAACGCAGCCGGTTGGCGCACACTCCCGCCCGTATCCGTACCCAATCCACCAACCGCGAGTCGAGCCGAAACCGCCGCAGCGCTCCCACCACTTGATCCACCCGGTACACGCTCAGTGTCCCAAGGATTACGGGTCGTAAAATAACCGGAGTTTTCGGTGGACGACCCCATGGCAAATTCGTCGGTGTTGGTCTTGCCAAGCATAATCACGCCCGCGTCAAATAGTCGCTGCACCGCCGTCGCATTAAAGGGTGGGGTGTAGCCAGCCAGAATTTTAGAACCGCAGGTGGTTTCGACGCCCGTTGTGCTCAAGACGTCTTTAATCGCTAGTGGAATCCCCAGCAGTGCGCCATCTTTGCCATTTTGGATGGCTTGATCGGAGGCTTGAGCAGATTCAAGGGCTTGTTCTTCCGTAACGCGCAAATAGGCTTTGACGGTTTGATTTAGAGCCTTAATTCGATTCAGATAACTTTGGGTGAGTTCAATCGCGGAAAATTGACCGCTGCGTAGTCCGGCGCGGGCTTCCACAATGCTTAAAGTCGTCAGGTCTATAGGCATAAGCTATTCCAGAATCATTGAGGAAATTAAAAGACACTTTCGCCAGTATACCACATGTCGGGAATGTCCTAAATGTATTCGTCTTGTTGATGTTGTACGCATTGAGAATAGCAAATACTCACTGGCGTTGATTGAAAATTAATTAACCCAAATCTTATAAACTTTTGAAATGATAGAGGTTGTTACTTAACCCAACGACGTTACACTGGTAGGTAGCTGTTTAAGGGATTTATTTGGCAAAGGCAATAACCAGATGTCCGTCCAACGTCTAAATGAGATCCGTAAGGAATTGGGATCAGTCGGAGAAGGTCGGCTTTTTGGTGGCGAATCCATTCAGTTATCCAATACCGCGTCACAAATCGCCCCCGTCAAACGGGTTGCCATTTTTGCCGAAGCCTTCTTGCCCAAATTGGATGGGGTATCCAAATCGGCCTATCTCACCCTACAATATCTCGAAAAAACTGGGCGCGAGGTGATGGTCTTTGCACCAGATTTCGCCCCCACTCACGTCAGTTCAAGTCGGGTTATTCCGCTGCGGTCATTCGGGATGCCGTTTGCGCCAGAGACCCGCGTCGGGCTGATGCCCAATCCCGGGGTTGGCAGGCTGTTAGATGAATTTCAACCGGATTTAATTCATCTATTCAGCCCTGCCCTCTTGGGGGTGAATGGTCTTGTGGCGGGACTCAACCGCAAAATTCCGGTGATCGCCAACTATCAAACCGACTTGCCGGGTTATACCGAACATTATGGATTCAATATCTTGGGCAAGGGGCTGCGCGATTGGCTGCGTACCCTGCACAATCGCTCCCACTTGACACTGGTGCCATCCCAATATACCCTACGCCAGCTTCACGACTGGGGCTATCGTCGCCTGCGAATTTGGGGACGAGGGGTGGATGGTGGGCGTTTTAATCCTAATCATCGCTCTCAAGCATGGCGTGAGCGGTTGCTAAATGGCCGTGACCCGAACTCCCTGATTTGTTTGTATGTCGGGCGATTGGCCTACGAAAAGCGGGTGGACTTGCTGCTCGAAGTCGCCAAACTGCCGGGTGTGGCCCTGACCATTATTGGGGATGGGGCGGTGCGCGAGGAACTGGAAAGCCTCTTCGCTGGCACGGATACCTATTTTATGGGCTATCAAGTTGGTGAGGATTTGTCGCGTGCTTATGCGAGTGCCGATGTATTCACCTTCACGGGGTCGAATGAGACCTTTGGGCAGGTGGTTCAGGAAGCAATGGCTTCGGGCCTACCATCTGTCGTAATTAACGAAGGTGGGGTCGCGGAACTAGTAATTCAGAATAAAACCGGGTATACTTGTAGTAGTGATTCTCAATCTTTCGTTAATGCAATTCAGCGATTGAGAGATTATCCAGAACTACGTCGGCAAATGGCAATCAACGCCCGCCAATTTGCAGAGCAGCGCCCATGGGAAACCATTATGGGCCAACTTGAGGGGTATTATACGGAAGCGGTAGCCCTTAATGAACGACTTAACGTTTTGTATCGCTCTCCAAAACCCACAAGGTTGGCACTGCCGCCAGTTATTATGCCCAATTTGGCTCGCTGGCGATCCTTTCCCCAACACCCGGATTTTAATGCGTAGCTTAGTCGGTCAAAAGTGTTGACCGATTTTTTTGCCGAATATAGGATCAGGATAACATGTTCAAAGCCAACGAACGCACTCATACCTTTAGGTCCCTAGATGCTGCCCAAAAGAGTGCGTTGAGAATAACCGATTACCAAATCGCCCGTGATCGTTATGTCATCCTCAGTGACGTGCATAAAGGCGATGGCACACCCATCAGCGATGATTTCCTCCAAAATTCCGAACTCTATATCAACGCCCTACGCTACTACATGGACAATGATTATCGCCTTGTGTTGAATGGTGATATTGAGGAATGTTGGAAAAGCAAGTTTTCGGATGTCATCGCGGCCCATGAAAGCACAGCGTTTGCGGTTGAGCGCGAATATGCCAACCTCGGTGAAGACTACTATATGCGGATTTACGGCAATCACGATGATGATTGGGCCGATCCTCAAAAAGTGAATCGCCACCTACGTCCCATACTTGGCCCGATTAATGTCTATTCCGGGGTGATGCTGGGCGAGCGAGTGTTTATCACACATGGACATCAAGGCGACCCCCACGCAGATCGTCGAGCATGGTTCAGCCGTCAGATAGTGCGGCATGGCTGGCGACATATCCAACACGCCACCAAATGGAAATTGAATATCGCCGCCGACAACAACCTCATTTTGTGCAACCGCGCTCGGCATTTGCAGGAGTGGGGCAAAGAAAATCGTACAATGGTCATTGCAGGCCATACCCATCGCCCGGTGTTCCGTCCACTGTCCAAACTTTATCTGCTGCGGGCGGTGCATGAATGGTTAGTGGGTTATCAAGAACACACCAGCGATGCGAATATGTGTCGTTTGCTGCCACCCGTGATTGAGCAAATCCATCAAGTCATTCAAATCTTCGATGATGAAAAACCAAATGACCAGTCGTTGGATAATGTGCCCTATTATATGAACGAGGGGTCGTGTGTTCATACCAATGGGATCACGGCGTTGGAAATTGACCGGGGTGAGATTCGGCTCATTCGTTGGGATAAGCCAAAAGAGGTGACTGAAAAATCGCTGGCTCCCTATCACCTAAACCGCAAGGTCTATCAAAGTGGTGATCTGGGAGAAATCCTTTCCAAAATCAACATCATGGCCTCATTGCCAACCACAACCCACAGCGAAAACCATATGCCAACTGCGCTGCAAGAAATCGGCGCATTGACGGGTTTAGCAAACTTGATGCTGCCCTAATCAATTGACCATCTGATAGATCATCACACGGTAGGCTGACGGCGTGCCGTTTTTTTGTTTGTCTGTATGGAATTTTTGGGAGTAGGGGGAGTTTACTGAAAAATTCCGCCCCGCTGGTGAACGAGTTAACGATATAAGTAAGGGGGTGTCAACCATTCACCAGCAGAAGTAAGCGGTAGAGCTAGAGTTTAGGAGGTACTCTCAAGATACCACGTGGGTAAGCGTTTAATCATTGTTAGAAGTGACCAATTGCTTGTGAAATATTTCGTCAAAAGTCACAAACCGCACCAAATGAACTTTGTTTAAGCGCACAACTAAAGTATTTACCCTTCATTTGTGAATAACCTATAGATGTTGGTAAAATTGAATACATATAATCATCTGATGATTTCAATAGGCAATTTTTTATGGAAAAATCCCAGCGCTCCCCCTATGGCCTCATTATTACTTTGATTTTTGCGGCAGCATTGTTTGTTGCAGGTGGCATTTACCTACTCCGCGAACCCAAACATACTACTGTTGAAATTGTCCCGCCCCAACCAACAGCAACCGATTTACCGACTGCTACGCCTACGCCTCTAGAGATTTATGTCACAGGGGCAGTGCAAAATCCGCAATCTCGCTTAAGTCTGCCGGTTGGCAGTCGGGTCGAAGATGCAATTGCCGCCGCCGGGGGAGCATTGGAAAATGCTGATTTGGATGCAGTCAATTTGGCTCAACGTTTGCAGGATGGCGATCAGATTTTTGTGCCGACTCTACCAGCCGAGGGAGAAACCAGCGAGGGGAATGCACTGCCAACGCCCAACGCCCCACGCATTGTGAATATCAATGAAGCCACGCTTGAAGAACTCGATACGTTACCGGGGGTTGGGCCAACCACGGCCCAAGCAATTATTGATTATCGCAATGCCAATGGGCCATTTGAAAGTATTGATGAGTTGTTGGAGGTGCAAGGCATCGGCGAGGGTACGTTAGATGATATTCGGGCCTATATCACCGTCGAACCTTGATTTTCAGCCTGCCATACGAACAGTGGCTTGATACGCCATAAAATTACTGCATTGATGAGTGTTACCAGCATCCACCAAATACCCACGACCTGTTCCGGCTGGGTGCTGCCGCGATATAACAAATTCTCCGTACCAAACACCATCGCGCACCACAAAATCGCCTGAAAAATCCATGCGGCTTCGTTACGTAGAAATGTTTGCAGCACGAGCCACGACAAAGTGATGTGTAGAGCCAGTGGTGCAAGGGTACTGACCAATTCCCCGATGGTATTTGCTCCTACTTTGGACAGGTCAACCGGGGCTGCCCCTTGTTTTGCTAACCCTAGTATCACCCAAATAATCCACAGACCTACAAAAATTATTTCGGGCAGGGCATGGCCTAAACCAATCAAAACCGCTTGCGGGCGATAGACAGTGCTGCGGGCCAGCCGTGCGTAGCCAAACGCCACCGTGCCAATATCCACAAAGCCAAAAATCAGTCCAACTAAGGTGGCTTCGATCAAGGGAGAATTGACCAACGGGCTATTTTGCAGAACCCATAGCAGCGCCGTTCGTATAAAGAATGAGAGAGTGAACGTCATCATGCCAACCACCAGTAGCGGATAGCCCACCCGATAGCGGTGATGCAAAATTTGGATGAGGACGAAGGGCAGGCCAAAAATTAACCCGATAAAGACCAGATGCAATACAATTACCGTCATAGGTTGTTGGCAATTCTCATCATCTCAAGGCGCGGTTTAGACTGCTATAATAACAAAGAAACGCTTTTAGAATTAGGAGCAAGCCCAGACGTGCCAAAACAAAATATCATCGCCGCATATGAGCGTGCCCGCAGCAAATTTATGCGTGCAATTGACGGATTGTCGGAAGATGAAATGTTAATGCCGGGGGCTGTCGGTTATTGGTCGGTCAAAGATGTTTTGGCGCATTTGACAGCATGGGAATCCGAACTCATTACGGGCTTGGTGCATGTCGAAAACAAGAAAAAAGGCGCACCCGCCGTCGCCACGATTGAAGATATTGATGAATGGAATGAAGAACAGTATCACAACAACGCTGGACGCGGGTTGGATGTAATTTGGGATGATTTTCAAGGGGTTGCCAAATATCTAGTAGAAGCGATCAAGGCATTAGATGACAAAACCCTTGATGACAATCGGGCTTTTGCTTGGATGGAAGGCGAGCCGCTGTCCTATCTGATTTATGAAAACGCCATTTGGCATGAGGAAGAACATGCCGAGGATATTGTGAATTGGCGTAATGCGATGGCGGATGAGACGGACGAGATGGGTGAGGATTCTGACGAATGAGCAATGTAGCAGTCAACAACGCGCTGATAGAAATGATTCATGCTGCCCATACCCACGCGATCTGGGCCGATCTCAGCGACTTGGGGCGGGTCATCTTAACAGATCGTGACCGTCTCGATTTAATTCATCGCCTCTCGACCAACGACACCCTCAAGCTCCAAACGGGTGAAGGGTGTGCGACAGTATTCACTACGGCGATAGGTCGTATTCTAGATTGCGTCGTGGTACTCAATCACGGTGAACAGGCGTTGATGATTACCAACCGGGGCAAAACCGATCAAATTCGCGGGTGGCTACAGCGCAATGTATTTTTTAATGACCGTTTCCAATCCAAAGATGTCAGTCAGGAACTTGGGCACATCGGCATTTTTGGGGTGTACAGCGCGGCCCTAGTCGGTCAATGGTGGTCAGGTGCAGAGACCCTGCCTGTGTATCATTTCATAGAAACGAGCCTTGATGAATCCAAACCCGATGATAAAACCCTGTTGGTACGAGTACCGGGGTTGGCAGGGGATGGTTTTTGGGTGATTGGTACCCCGGGGAGTTTGGAAAATTTCAAACTGCAATTGGCGGAGCATCACGTCTTGCAAGCCAGTGGGGAAGCAATGGAAGCGCTACGTATTGAAGCGGGATTGCCTGAAACGGACCATGAACTAACGGAAGAATATATCCCCCTAGAGTTGGGATTATGGGATGCGGTGAGTTTTCATAAAGGCTGTTATATCGGACAGGAAATTATCGCCCGGATGGAAAGCCGCGGGAAATTGGCAAAAATGCTGGTTAGGGTTGAAATGGAAGCATCGCTACCCGCAGGAGCAACTTTAACTGACACCGAGGGTAAGTCGATTGGCACATTAACCAGCGTCGCTTCTATGCCATCGTTGAATTATCAGACAAAGCACGTTGGATTGGCGGTGGTTAAAACGGCCTATGCAGGCCCGGCGATCACCCTCACGGGTCGTCTCGAAAATGGAAACCTTGTTGCGGTCAAAATTCTTGGATTGGCAGGCGTCTATTCGCCCGTCCATTAAGCAAAGGGAAAGCCTATGCTGCGCTGCCTCGGTCAAATGTTAGGATTTATGCTGCTTGTCACGCTGGTGATCTGGATACCCTGCGCGGTTTATACATTGGTATCATGGGATTACATGAGCAAAGAAGATACCTATACCCAATTGGATCGGGAATTCTACGAAAAACTCCGCCCATTGGTAATCCCCTCCTTTTTAGGAGTTCAAATACATGGGGCTGAGGATGATTCGGATACAGAGAAGAATTTAACCGTACTGCGGGATGCGATTGATCACACCGATGCCGATGTCTGGGCCAATATCTCGGCGGATTTAGTATCCATTGACCGGGTACAAGAACAGTTTGAATCAAATGCGGTAGTCGCTGTTGAATACTTTAATGATGACCGCGAGTTTTTTGATGTACGGTTCGATTCTGCTATCTTACGCGAAACGTTGGGCGGACAGCAAGGTCGGGATGCCGTTGTGCGAATGATGGACTCATGGGAAAACTGTTCACCGAGTCAAGAGACCGAAATTAGCCAGTATCTTGCAGGCGATACCGAGACATTCCCCTTCTGCCAACCACGTAATCCAGATAACCAAGCGGAAATGCAGCAGCGGTTACAGGGGTATATGAATGTGCTGGCTGACAGCCTGCCCGATCAGTTCATTCTACGGAATGAAATTACCAAAGGTGGCGACACCACGCTGACCGAAGTTGATCAAACGTTTGAAAGATTTCGCAAAGGGGTGCTGTTTTTTGACCGACTGACCCCACTGGCAGGCCTAATCCCCATTATGTTATTTTCCCTGCTGGTGATGGTGGCCGTGCGTTCTGCCAAAGATTTATTCCTGTGGGGTGGCCTTACCTTCGCAGTCAGCGGCCTGTTTGTGTTTATCCCACTGTTTGCATGGTTGAGCAACCTTGTCAGTTCACCCCAAGCCATTGCCACGAATCCGATGGAACAATTGGCCGGAGACGCCATTATTGCATTCCAACGATCCATCGCACAGGACATGCTCGGCCCATTAGGGGCATTGGGTATCGGGATGTTGATTATTGGCGTCATGGGTATTGTGATTGCTGCCGTCATACGTGGGCCGGACGAGCCGCCTGAACAGCAAATGTTCTATCTGACGCCCAATCCCAATATGGCCTATCCACAAGCCATGATGCCACCACAAACCCAATCATTTGGCAGCACCCCATCGCCGCGTCCCACGCCGCCGCCTGTCCCACGCCCACCGACACCCCCACCTGTGCCAAAGCCGCCGACAGATTCACAGGAATCGAACATCGTGGTGGATTTTGCCGACGATAAGACCATCACGCCTTCAGACAGCACATTTAAGGATGACGAAGGTCAAAGCTAACGTTTAGGGCAAATAAAAAGGGGCAGGTCATTGATTGCCTACCCCTTTTTTGTTTAGGGTTTAAAGACCTTTAGACGGTCTTTGAAAGTTGCTCCAAACCAGAGATGGAAAAAGCGTCGTAGGAAGGCTTTCTTAAAGGGGGTATAGGGCAGCCAAAACAAATCGAATTTATAAGGCAGGCGGAAACGTTCGGTGCTAAAGGTTTGGGGATAGGTCATCTCATGTAGACCCTCAATACCACGTGTCCGCCCATAGCCACTGGCTTTGATGCCACCCCAAGGCATTTCGGGGGTAGACATTGAAACCACATGATCATTTAGGCTGACCACCCCGGCATTCAGTTTCTCCATAATACGTTTGCCGCGTTCGGCATCTTCAGTCCAGACACTTCCTGTCAGGCCATATTCCGAATCATTATGCAGCCGAATGGCTTCTTCTTCGCTGTCAACAGGAATGACTGGAATCACTGGGCCAAACGTTTCGCGCTGCATGATTTCCATATCCGGCTTGACATTGGTAATCAGTGTCGGGGCATAGAAACGTTCCGCATTTTCGCCGTGAGGCTCACTGAAAGTCATCACAGTTGCGCCTTTGGCCCGTGCATCCTCCACCTGCCGTTGGATAATTTTGGCCTGCGCTTCGGTGATGATCGCGCCATAGGTCGAATGGTGATCGCTATTGGGGCCGGGACGCACACTTTTTTCCATATGATACTTTATGCGCTCAATCAATTGGTCGGCTACTGAGCGCATTACATAGACCCGTTCAATGGACACACACATTTGTCCGGCGTTGAAAACTCCGGCCCACACCAATCCGCGTGCCGTGCGTTCAATATCAGCATCTTCCAACACAATCGCGGCGTCCTTACCCCCCAATTCCATAATCACTGGAATTAGATGCTCGCCCGCTTTGGTGGCAATTTTGCGTCCGGTGGTCTCACTCCCCGTAAAGCAAATTTTGTCAGGACGGGCATCAATCAACGCCGCGCCAACATCCCCGTAGCCATGCACGATTTGGAATACATCTTCGGGGAAACCCGCTTCATAGAGGGCTTTTTTAATCAATTCGCCCGTTTGTGTGCCATATTCGGAGGGCTTATAGACTACTGTGTTTCCAGCGACCAGCGCGGTGATAATGGGGGTCAGCGAGAGCAGCAGCGGGAAATTCCAAGGGGCAATCACCAGCACCACCCCATAGGGTTTGCGTACCACTTTTTGGCGGCGATAGGGCAACAACATCACATATCGTGGCTGGGGCTTGAGGGCTTTTTTGGTGGCCTTGACGTAATACTCCGTCACCCCAAAGGCATCAATCATCTCGATACGGGCTTCATGCAGTACCTTGCCCGCCTCATCCGCCAGCATCTGCACCATTGCTTCATGATGGTAGTAGAGTGATTTTTGGAACTGGCGGAGGAGAGCAATCCGGTCTTCCAGCGGACGACCGGCCCATGCGGGTTGAGCCGCCCGGACCCGCTGCATTACTGCTTGAATATCTTCGGCTGTGGCGACAGTGACTTCCCCCAACACGACCTTCGTAATCGGGTTGATAGATTGAATGATTTTACGCTCCCCGTCGGTGCGATGCCCATTTTCGGGATAAACACCCTGCAATGGCAGCGCTGTTGACACTGACTGCTCAGTCATATCCGCTTCTCCTAAACCACTGACCACTTGGGGACATTATAGACAGCGGAGATGAATTCTGCCAAGCGTAGAACAATCGCAACAGTTCCGAACCCCTACGAACGTTGTGTAAAACTACGAATAGGCATACAATGCGCTTAAAATATTGGTTTCATCAAGTAAGTAAGGATTCAGATGCTATGCCGTTACGTGCAAAACACCGAAGTCGCTTTCTGATAGTTTTTCTCCTGCTATCAGCGGCGTTGGTGCTGGGAGCATGTCGGCGTGGAGGCGATGACGGCGACGACGAAGCCCCAACCATCGCGCGTCTGCCAAGCATTACCCCCGGCGGGACTTCCACGCTGACGACTCAAAGCCCAACGCCTTTTCCCTCACCCGGCGCAATTGCTGCCAGCCCGACTCGATTTGCAGGTTTTCCGAGCAGTGGTGGCGTTGCTACCATTCCGTCAAATTTGCCCAACAACATCCAAATTACCTCACCTGTCTTTGGGCAGCAGCTTCAAGGCTTTGTGAGCATTTTTGGGAGTGCCAGTCACCCCGATTTCATCCAATATGCGGTAGAATTTGGGCCAGACCCGAACCCCGGCGGCCTGTTTTATCCGATAACCCCCCAAGCCGTCACTGTGCCTGTTTTTAACAGTGCATTGGGTGGCTGGAACACCGGGGCTGTACCGGATGGGCAGTATCAAATCCGCCTGCATGTGTGGTTGCGCGGAGGACGGGAAATTACCAATGTCGTAGTGAGTGGGTTGCAAGTCCGGAATCGGCTACCCACCAATACCCCGCCGCGCACCAATAACAATCCGGTGATTAGTCCCATCGCCCCGTTGACCCTTCGCACGGGCATTTCAGCCACCATCGCGCTTGGCATCTATGATCCGGATAACGACGCGATCTCTTTCTATGCCACCACTGACAATGTCAACGTGGCGACGGTCAGCCCGGTTGGGCAGGCCATTACTGTCCAAGCGAAAGCGGCGGGCATTGCAACGATCACAGTACGAGTAACAGACGTGCGCGGTGGCACAGCCCAAACCAGCTTCCTTGTGACAGTGCAACCGCAAGCGACGACCAATAATCCGCCCTCCATTGCTCCCATCCCCAGCCAAATTATGACACAAGGGACGGTGATTACCGTGCCAATGAGCATCAGTGACCCCGATGGTGACCCGGTAACATTTACTGTCACCAGCGCTTTGCCCTCTATTTTGTCGGCAACAGCGGGTACAGGTCAGAGCCTTGTCCTTTCGGCGTTGAATTCTGGCACGACCTCGGTTTCTGTCACCGCCAATGATGGTAAGGGGGGCACATTCACCAGCGTATTCGCCGTCGTAATCAATCCGAAAACAGCGACCAATAATCCGCCCTCGATTGCGGCTGTTTCAAGCCAATCCATCAATGTCGGCGAGAATCGTGATCTCAATCTGAGCATTCAAGACCCCGATGCCGGAGATACCCTGACGACCACTGTCACCAGCAATAATACGGCTGTGACTGTGACCAAGAACTCCAATACCTCGATTCGCATTACCGGGGTAAGCGCAGGCACCGCCCAAATTACCGTCTCCGTCAGCGATGGCAAGGGCGGAAGTGCCTCAACCGTGTTTGGGGTAACGGTCAATGCTCCGCCGCCGCAAAACCAACCACCCGTAATCGCCGCGATTGGTGCTCAAACTGTTAAGGTGGGTGATACCATCACGGTCAACCTGAGCATTAGCGACCCGGATGGTGATACACTGACCTATTCAGCAACTTCATCTGATCCAGCCGCCGCGAGTGCTGCCGCCGGTGAGAATAATACGGTGCGAGTCACGGGCATTGCTGTCGGTAAGGCTAATGTCACCGTCGCCGTCGGGGATGGTCGCGGGGGGAGTACCTCTACCACTTTCGCCGTGCAAGTTGACCCGGCAGCGATACAAAATAACACGCCGACGATTTCCGCCATTGGGGATATATCTGTAACCGCAGGGCAAAGCCAAACGGTTGATTTCGTGGCAAGTGACCCCGATGGAGATGCCCTGAACGTCAACGTGGCATCCGATAATGCGGGTGTGGCAACAGCCCTTCGCGCAGGGGAAACGACCCTTAATGTCACAGGCGTGGCAGGCGGCACAGCGAATGTCACCGTCTCGGTAGATGATGGCAAAGGCGGTACGGCGAATGAAACCTTTGCTGTTACCGTCACAGCGGCCAATCAATCGCCTGTGATTGATGCAGTGGGCCAACAAAACTGTTTGCCCGGTGGCAGCGTGAATGTGGATTTGAACGTCAGTGACGCCGATGGGGATACCGTTACGATTGCCTCCACATCCGACAATACGGGTGTGGCGACTGTCAATGCCTCCGGTGAACCGCTTGCGATTACCTGTGTGGCACAAGGCACGGCGACTATCAGTGTCAGCGCCAGTGATGGCAAGGGAGGTACAGCTAACATCAGCTTTGGTGTGACTGTCGGCGCACCACCAAATCAAAACCCGACTATTGACGGTATCGGAGGACAGACCTGTACAGTCAACGATACGCTCAATATCCCCATTAGTTATAACGACCCCGAAGGCAATGCCATCTCCGTCAGTTCGAGTTCAGATAATGCAGGTGTGGCAGCGGTCAATGCCACTGGCGAACCCCTAGTTGTGACTTGTACGGGCGCGGGAACAGCCAATATCACCGTCAATCTGGATGATGGTAACGGCGGCACGGCCTCGACTTCGTTTGGTGTCACGGTCAATGCACCCGCCAACCAGAACCCGACGCTTAACGCGGTCAACGATCAGGCTTGTACGGTGGGCGATACGCTCAATATCACCCTCAGCTACAGCGACCTCGAAGGTAATCCAATCAGCGTCACGTCGTCCTCGGATAACTCCGGTGTGGCAGATGTCAACGCCAGCGGGGAACCGTTGACGGTCAATTGCTTGAGTGCCGGGTTCGCCACAATCACGGTCAATCTGGACGATGGTAACGGCGGCACGGCTTCGGCTTCGTTTGCGGTCTCGGTCAGTGCTCCGGCAAACCAGAACCCAACGATTAACCCCATCAGTGGGCAAACCTGTACGGTGGGCGATACTGTTACCGTCACCCTGACTTACAATGACCTAGATGGCAACCCCATCAGCGTGGCCTCTTCATCGGATAACTCTAGTGTGGCGGGTGTTAATCCCAGTGGTGAACCACTCTCAGTGGCTTGCCTAAGCCCCGGTTCAGCCAACATCACGGTCAATCTGGACGACGGCAATGGCGGCACGGCCTCGACTTCGTTTGCGGTCTCGGTCAATCCACCTGCCAATCAAAACCCGACGCTTGACCCGATTGGTGGTCAAACCTGTAATGAAGGCGATACACTGACAATCACCCCGACCTACAATGACCCGGATGGCAACCCGATTAGCGTCAGTGCCTTCTCGGATAACCCCGGTGTGGCGGATGTCAATGGCAGTGGTGAACCGTTGAATGTGACATGCGCGACGGCGGGCAGTGCCAATATCACCGTTAACATTGATGATGGCAACGGCGGCACCGCTTCGACTTCGTTTGGTGTCACGGTCAATGCGGTTGCGCCACCCTTTGATGTCACCCAGTATCCCGAACTGCCTGATATTGGGGCGTTACAACCCGGCATTGGTGGGGTGTATAACAATGGTCAGTCGCAGGGCAAACGGAATAATGTCTTCTCGGTAGCAGGAGATGAATCGGTCAATAGCTCGAACTTCTTGAATAACATCGCAGCCAACCCGGTCTCAAATAGCGACCCCGATCTACAAGCGATAGTGAATTTCTATAATGTTCCTGCCCACACCGTAGGCGATACTTCGAACAATAGCTTTGATGTTCAAAGTGCTGCCAGTGGGGACGGATGGACAATTGACCGCTTGTTCGATCCCAACTCTGCCGATCCCAACATTTGCAATTCCGGCGAAACTCCGCTGGCGTGTGAACTGCGTATCGCCAGTCCTGCGGTGCTCTTCATCAGTTTCACTCCGACCAACGCTACCCAGACGAGTCAAGATCAATTTAACAACCTGTTGCAACAGGCGGTTGATATGGCCCTTGCCAATGGCACAATTCCCGTCTTGGCGACCCTGCCAAACGATGGATTTGTAGATGCAGGCATAATCGCCAACTACAATGAAATCATCGTCACGGTTGCCGACAACAACGATGTGCCGTTGTGGAATGTATACGTCACAATGGAAGGGTCATCGGGGGTTTACAATGTCAGTGGCTCTGGTGCAACCGACTTTAATGATCTTTCCGGTGGGGCCAATCGTCGCAATTTGGCGGCACTCCAAGTCCTAATTCGTATCCGCCAAGCGCTGTTCCCATGATTTTCCACGCCTAGTTCTCGACGCCCTTCTAACCAATGGATAGAAGGGTGTTTTTTTTTCGACGACATGCGCTATACTGCGATGGCCTATTTATCATGTGGAGTGAACGCTTATCAGCACCTTTATGAGACGTTATACCAACTGGACAATCATTTTCATCAGCACTTTGTTTGCAGTCGGGGCTGTCACCTCGACCTATTGGATTCCCGAATTACAGCCCTCACTGATAAACACCGGAGATGCCGCTGAACAATTTAGCTGTGCGGATTATATCAATGGCGAACAATGCATGGTGCTGCGCGAAAATTATAAGACGAATCCTGACCTCGCCTTAGCCCAACAAGCCGCTCTCAATTCAGATGCGCAAAGAGAAGTAACGAACGAGGATACCCTGACCGAAATCGCAGCCGATGTAGCGGAAGGCACATCCGACCCCATAACGCCGCATGTGATTAAAAGTGGAACCTTTAATAGCTTTGATGCTATACGTGGTGCCGAGGGGAATGTTGCCATTTATGAAATTGGACGATTGGATGGTACAGAGGTCAAACATATCCTGCGTTTTGAAAATGCCTTTGAGGAGACGTTCCGCATCATTAATGGGCCGGATTTATATATCTATCTCAGTCAATCGCAAAATCCGCTGACAGTGGATCAAATGATGGAGGGCGATTTAGGGGCAGTGGAAATCAGTATCATCAAGGGCAACATTGGCGAACAGAACTATGAACTCCCGTCAGATATTGACCTTACCCAATACAACAGTGTGGTGATTTACTCCAAACAGTTCAACTTGTTGTATAGTGTCGCGCCCCTCATCTCAGCCGTCAATTAGGAGGCGTCATGAGCGATTATCTTGTGGTGTTGGTCACGGCAAATTCTGAAGAACAGGCACGCAAAATCGCGGGGGAGTTGTTGGAAAAAAGGCTCATCGCCTGTGCCAATCTCATTCCAGTGCGTTCTCTGTTCATCTGGCAAGATCAGGTGCAAGACGAGGCCGAAGTTCTGATGATTATCAAGGCCACCCATGCCATTTTCAAGGACAAGCTGCAAGCCGAAATCAAGCGGTTGCACAGCTATGAAGTGCCAGAGATTATCGGGATGCCGATTGTGATTGGGTCAGTGGAGTATCTCAAATGGATTGGGGACAACGTCACGGGGCTATAAAACAAAAAACCGACTGCGCGTCGGAATTTGATTGAGCGGGCGACGGGATTCGAACCCGTGACCTTCTCCTTGGCAAGGAGACGCTATACCACTAAGCCACGCCCGCATCTCATTTTGTTAACATTGTTAATGATAGCGTGCAACGAGCCAGATGTCAAGATTATCTCTCAAAAATATCGTCGTTTGGTTAGGGCTTGGAACCGGCCTACTTATGGCAATGGTATCCTGTCAGCCTACCCCCCAGTTTACCGTGCCACCCACCATTGCCCCAACTGAGACCCTGCCGATTTTGCGGAGCCATGCCACGCCGATTACGCTTAAAACGGCGACACCTACCCTGCCCGCCGGATACGAGGATGCGGCTTATTTGTTAGACGGGGTATGTTATGATGCCCTGCGTGTTTTGGTGGGGACCCCCATTGTGCTGCGTTTTCAAGCCGATCTTGACCAGTATTTCATCAACCTGAACAGCTTAGGCAGTTGTGAAGGAACGCTGGCAGCCCCAATCTTCGATTTTTCGAGTCAAATTCTGGTCGGGCAAATTCAAGTGGGGCAGGGCTGTGATGCCAATTTTTATCCGACCCCGCCTGCGACAGATGCCCAAGCACGAACAGTCACGATTCGGTTACAATTTGCAGTGACACCCGACTGTGATTATGAAGTGATGGGGATTTTCTTGATGGCGATTGCCCGCCCTCCGGATGATTACACAGTAAAAATTCAACCCTAGCATTTGGTTGCGGGCCATACCATTCTTAGTCATAATGTCATTTTTACAATGAGTAAAGGGGAGAAAATATCGAAGAAATGGGCATCGCTGCCGATATTGCCATCATCGTTGTAGCAGGTTTACTAGGTGGACTTGTTGCACAACAATTCAAACAACCCCTCATTATGGGATACATCATTGCTGGCGTCATGGTCGGCCCCTATACCGGGGGTGTAACGGTCAGCAATGTTCATGATATTGAACTTCTAGCGGAAATTGGCGTCGCCTTACTCCTATTCGCCCTCGGTCTAGAATTCTCTTTTAAAGAATTACAACCTGTGCGTCGTATTGCCTTATTGGGGACGCCTTTACAGCTTGGCTTAACCATAGGCTATGGCTTCTTGATAGGTCGGCTTTTTAACCTTAGCTGGAATAATGCTATTTGGCTGGGATCGCTGGTGGCGGTCTCTAGCACGATGGTGACACTGAAAACCCTGATGGCGCAGGGCCAATTGGGAACTCTTGCCAGTCGGATTATGATTGGCATGTTGATTGTGCAAGATTTGGCAGTCGTGCCGATGATGATTATCCTGCCTCAATTGAGCGACCTTGAAGCGGGGCTGCCCTTGCTTGGCCTAGCGGTGGTCAAAGCCGCCATGTTCACCGTCGCCATGTATTTTGTGGGAACATACTTGATCCCGCGCTTAATGTTGCAAATCGCCCGCTGGAATTCACGCGAGTTATTTCTAGTAGCTGTCACCGCGTTGGGCTTGGGGATTGGCTATGTTACCTATCTGGTCGGCCTATCCTTCGCATTAGGTGCGTTTGTAGCCGGGTTGCTGCTCAGTGAATCAGACCATGCCCATCAAGCCCTTAGTGACATCATCCCGCTGCGTGATCTATTTGGAATGTTGTTTTTTGCCTCTGTAGGGATGCTACTTGACCCTAACTATTTGATGGACAACATCTTATTGGTACTGGTAGTGGCAGGATCGGTGGTAATTGGAAAATCACTGATTCTCGCAGGCGTCACTCGATTGTTTAACTACCGAGGCATTACACCATTTGCCGTCGGATTAGGGATTTTTCAAATTGGGGAGTTCTCATTTGTGCTAGCGCGAGTCGGTCTTAGTACCGATTCAATTGACCATGACCTTTATGCGCTGGTTTTGAGTGCCGCAATCATCACCATGGTGCTGACGCCTTTTGGAATGAGGATGGTCGTGCCATTACATAACGTCTATCGCAGGTGGTCAAAACGACCAGAGTTACCATTGTCAGAAGAACCTCTACCCAAACAATCCCATGTTGTGATTGCCGGAGGTGGACAGGTAGGTTTCTACGCCGCCCGTTTGTTAAATCAATTAGGATTAGATTGTGTAGTGATTGAGCTTGACCAACGCCGTGTTGAAGACCTGAAAAAAGAGGGTATTCCAGTCATTTATGGGGATGCCAGTCGGT
The DNA here is from genome assembly GCA_019913005.1 of Anaerolineae bacterium. Lineage (GTDB taxonomy): Bacteria > Chloroflexota > Anaerolineae > Aggregatilineales > J027 > CFX10. The sequence goes on from JAIOHL010000333.1 coordinate 41,325, forward strand.
CAGTTGTTTTGGAGGCCACCAAACTTGAACAGGCCAAGTTATTGTTGATTACCGTGCCGGATTTCCCAGTGACACGGGCCATCGTTCATCTTGCGCGACAGGTCAATCCTACTCTGCATATCGTCGCACGTGCGGAGGAAGTCGAAACACTGCACCTGCTGCATGAGATGGGGGTCTATGAGGTCGTGCAGCCAAGATTTGAGGCGGGACTAGAGATTATCCGCCAAGCCCTGTTACATTTGAACTTCGGCGTTAATGACATCCAACACTATACAGACACCATTCGCCAAGAACTCTATGCACCTCTCTATGATTATCACCCTGACTACCAAGCAGTCGCTCAAATACAGAACGCGGCCCGCCTGCTGCAATTTAAATGGGTGACTATCGCGGCAGACAGCCCATTGGCGGGGCAAAATATCGGAGATTTAGGTGTTCGTACAAAAACCGGAACTGTCATTGTTGGGTTGATGAGGGATGGAAAGTTGGTAGTTAGCCCCGGTGCGGATTATCATTTAATAGCAGGTGACACCCTTGCTATTTTGGGCAATCACCAACAGCTTGATAATTTTCAGCAATTTGCGAATCAGTCCGCTTAAACTTGTTAGGGGAATTTATGATGCAATTTGCGTGCCATGCGTGGGCCTACAATAATCTACCACTGCGCGAAGCCATTGGGACGATAGCACGGCTTGGTTTTCGCTCGATTGATCTTGGCACCGGCCCACATATTGATGTGATGGTGGCCGCCCGTGAACCCGAAAAGTATGGGACAGCCGTGCGGCGCGTCGTGGAAGATTTCAACCTAAACGTCACCGACCTCTATTTGCTGCTACCCCACGTCAATTCCGCCGACCCCGCCCGCCGCGAAAGTCAATTGCTGCTGTTTCGACGCCTTGTCCCCTTTGCAATTGAATTGGGCACGCCGGGAATTACGGTATCGCCGGGGTTGCTGCAACCGGATGGGCCAGAACACAGCCTTGCCCGCACCGTTCCGGCCTTGCAGCGAATTGTGGATGCCACCGAAAACACCGATTTGCGGATTTCATTTGAGCCGCATTTGGATTCATCCGCCAGCACCCCCGAAAATGCTATTTTGTTGGTGGAGGCTGTGCCGGGGTTGAGTCTGACACTGGATGTGTCCCATTTGGTGGCACAGGGGATTACATGGCGTAATATCCGCATGTTGTTTGAACACACCGCGCATGTACAGGTGCGGCAGGCTCGCCGAGATCGGCTGCAAGTGCCATTTGAAAAAGGCAAACTGGATTTGGAGCAGTTGATGGTTGACCTTGCCGAAGCCGATTATCATGGCGTGGTTTCAATTGAATATATGACCACGTTCGGCTGGCATGGCATGGCGGAAGTGAACATTACGCAGGAGATCGTCAAGACACGTGATGCCCTGCGTGATTTACGCCTACAAGTGCTGCAAGAATAGCCTATTGTGGGGAGGCGGGGGCTGTCACCCATGCCGCCATCGCATCAAAATCCGCCTCAATCTGGTGAATCTGATTACGGTAATTCGGCGCAATGGCCTCAAAATTTCCCTTGTGATACTCAATCACCGCGTCGGGGTCTTTGAGCAGATGCCCGGTAAGAATGGCAACTACCTCATCATTCGGCTTAATCTCCCCTTGTTCGACCAACTGCCGCACTCCTGCGACTGACGCAGCCGACGCAGGTTCACAGCCAATTCCTGCCGCGTCAATACAGGCTTTAGCGTCCATAATGTCTTGGTCAGTTACACACACCACCAGCCCGCCTGTGACTTCAATGCTGCGTTTGGCTTTGGCATAGTTGGTAGGGTCGCCAATGCGAATAGCGGTTGCCAGTGTCTCGGCTTTCATGGTGATGTGTTCTTTGAAATTGCCTTGCCAACTGCGGAAAAATGGCGACGCCCCCTCCGCCTGCACTATCGCAATACGCGGCATCCGTTTGATAATTCCAAGATGATGTAGTTCCATAAATGCCTTGCCAAAGGAAGACGAATTACCGAGATTACCCCCCGGCACCACCACCCAATCCGGCACTTTCCAACGCCGCTGTTGTAACATTTCCAGCATAATCGTCTTTTGCCCCTCCAAACGGAAGGGATTGACCGAATTCAACATATAGACAGGCAGCTTGTTGGCGGCGTCTAGCACCAACTTTTGGGCTTGGTCAAAATCCCCACAGATTTCCAAGCAGGTCGCGCCATAGGCAATTGCTTGGGCGACCTTGCCGAGCGCGATTTTGCCTGCTGGAATCGCCACCACACCCTGCAAACCTGTCAGCGCTGCATACGAAGCCATACTCGCCGACGTGTTACCCGTGCTGGCACAAATAACCGCGTGTGCCCCTAAATGTTTGGCCTGACTTACCCCGGTGGTCATGCCCCGGTCTTTAAAACTGCCTGTCGGGTTCTCGCCCTCATGCTTCAATTGCAATTTTTTATGTCCGGTAAATTGGGCCAGCCAAGGCGGGCTATCATAGAGCATGGTGTTGCCTTCGCCGCGTGTCACCATCTCATCTTCGGCCAATTCAGGCGCGATCAATTCCCGATAGCGCCAGACTCCGCTACGTTCCCAATTTTTGAATCCGCCGAGGCGCTGATCGAATAAATCAGTGGAGACACGAGTTCGCAGATAGTCCAGATCATGCTGCACATCCAACAAGCCGCCACATTTAGGACAATTGTAGAGCTTGGCGTTGCGATAGTAGGTCTCGGAACAGTCTACACATTGCAGCCATGTTCTGGCATTCGTGTTCATTGTTTGCCTCCACGTTGAGCATGTCCATTGTCGTTTTCAGGCATAAGCACAGATGTCGCCGCCGGGTAGGAACCAAGCAATTTGACCATTGAGGCGCTTTGCAGCAAGCCCATCAAGGCCTGTTTACACTGCGGGTCTTCGGCATGTCCTTCAAAATCCAGATAAAACCAATACTGCCATGCTTTGGAGCGCATGGGACGGGATTCTAGCTTAGTAAGGTTGACTTCGTGTCGTGCAAATGCCCCAAGACATTCATAGAGGGCCGCTGGGCGATGACGCACGGCAAAAACAATTGAGGTTTTCTGTGGGCCTTCGGTACGGGGGGCATCATGCAGGCCAATCACAAAAAAGCGCGTGGAATTATAGGGTTCGTCTTCAACCCCCCGCTCCAACACCGTGAGGCCATACAATTCGCCTGCCAGCGCACTGGCAATCGAGGCCGTATGCGGTTCAGGGTTCGCAGCAAGGTCACGGGCACTGCCAGCCGTATCATAGGCCACTACCGCCTCAAATCCACGTCGGCGCAGATAACCTTCACACTGGGCCAACGCCTGCGGATGGGATTTGACGCGCTTGATGTCCGACAGTTTGGTTCCGGCAGGGGCAAGCAGCATATGTTGAACCCGCAAAATGACTTCAGCCTGCACGCGCATGTCGTGTTCAAATAATAATTCATAACTTTGGGCGACGGTTCCGGCCAGCGCATTTTCGACAGGCAGCATCCCATACGTCGCTTTTCCGGTTAGCACAGCTTCAAACAAGCACTGAAAATTGGGACAGGGGAGGGTTTCAACGTCTCGACCAAAATGCTGACGAACGGCTTCTTCGGAATAGGCCCCGTGCTCACCTTGAAACGCAACAATAATTGGACTCATTTGTATTTTCCAGCTTTAGGTTTGAAATTACCCTGTCGCTCAGGATTTAGAAAAATCGAAGCGGCGGCAGGTCGCTTATCAAAGAACGGCAAAATCAATAATAGCACAGACAGGGCCAAACAAAGCCAGATTTCTGACGTGAAAAAGTCACGAATGATGTCGCCATTGGTATAGGGGGCATGTTCGCCAGAGGTGACAAAAAGGCTCTCGTTGAGGGTATCGGTCACATTGAGGGTATACGTCCGTACCCACAACAGCACCACCCCAATGCCGAGCAGCAGCATCAATGCGTTATTGACACGACTGCTGGGGCGTTCAGAGGTGGCAATGCGCCGATAAAATTGGAACGTCATTGCACCTGCCACAATCGGCAAGATGAACATGATACCGGAGGGGAAATCTTCAGTGAAATTGACATTTCGGGCCGCCAGATCAAAGCCCGTAAACGAATCAATCTCGTTATTTTCACCGGGGGTCTCTAGCCAGACACCAAAAGCAAACAGCCCCACGACTGCCAATCCAATTGCGGCAATTGCAAGGCTGAGAAAATGCAGGCGGGGTTTATTTTCTGGACGTCGCAACATGGTCTATCCTATTTAATCCTAGCCAATTTCGGCTTGCCGTTCACTCACTAGAATACTCTCAGCGGTGAACGAAGGATTAATCGTCCTCTTCTTCGTCCTTATCGTCCAGCTTTTCTGTCGAATCCGCGTGGGGGGATTCAGGTTCATCGCCATCCCGCTGATTGCCTTCATTGCGCGGGGCATCAACCGATGATTCACCAGCATCATCCAAAAGCGCCAATCCACTATCAGCTTCGGATGGGGTATCAGTGAACAAGTCTTCAGGTGCGTCTAGGTCATGGGCGGTCTCAAATTCGATGCGCGGATTGCCGTCTTCGCCATCCACAATACGTACTTCCTTGCCCGCGATAATTGGCCCAATCTCGCTGCTGTCATTCAAATCTTCGGGTAAATCCATATCATCCAACGGGCGGGAGGGGGGAGGGAGTTCACGTTTGGGTAGATCGTCGCCGCGCAGTTCATCGTCATAGCGCCCATGCAGCAAGGTAGCATTGTGGGCCAGATTAAACACTTCGCTGTAAAGCCGTTCGGCATGATGCGACACCCCGTTCAGCGCATCCGCGAAATGGCTGTAGCCGAAATTCTCGGTAGGCAGTTCAACCGCAAGGAACAAATCGCCATCGCTATCGAGGCCAAATTTTGCCATGTTCATATCAAGGTTAAGGCGCAGGACATGATAGTAAAAGCGCAGGCGGTCTTCAGCATTGGGTGGGGCCACCACAAACGGATTGATGACAAAATAAATCCAGTGCTCACTTAGCCGGATGAAAATTCGGAAGGAGGAAACCGAAGTTCGCACCCCTGTAATCCATGTGTTTTCGCTGCTACGGGTATAGCTCCACTCATATCGTGAGAAGTATTCTTCAATGGTCTCTGGTGTCAGGTGCATTCATACGCCCTATCTTGGAAGCGGTCAAGCCGAAAATGAGGGGAAATCTCAAATTCAACCATCTATTATAGCTTAGAAAGGGGGCGTTATAGAGATAGAGTTTAGTTTCGACCTAGCGACGATCCGCGAGATTCACCATCACAAAATACATGGTTGCTCCGATAAGGCCAAACAGCAGCAACCCCCAGCCGCCCAGCCCAATCAAGGTCATCCCTAAGCCAGCAAGGGCTGTCCCAATGCCGACCATTTGGGCCGCCTGACCCTCATATTGGCGCATTTGGCCCTGCCGATAGACATTGGCGGATTTTTTGATGATGATTCGCACGCCATAGGCCATCACTCCAATGCCCATGATTAGAAACAGCAGCAAAATAATGGTGTTCATGATTTCCTAGCCTGATAGTTTAAGAGGGTCTGGACGGCGCTCATCGGGTCAGTGTCGCGGGTCATCAGTTGTTCGACCAATCCTTCAAGTTGGTCGTCTGGCACCGCTGACAGCAGATTTTTGAGCAACGTCTCGCGCAGCCGTGCAATCAATTCACTTTCTAAACGCGCTCGCTGGCGATCTTGGCGAATCCCGCTTTCCGCCAAATAGCTACGGTGTGCATCAATCGCTTCGGCCAATTCTAGGACACCTTGCCCATTAGTCGCTACCGTTTGGATAATGGGCACTTCACGGAAATCATATTCCGGCGCACCTGTGCTATCGGTTTGGGTCATCAATTGACCATGATGAGCGACTACACGCTGACGATGCCCTAAATCGAGCATAGCCTTGAGCGCACGCACGGTATTTTGCACCAACGGACTATCGGCCTTGTTGACCACCAAAATATCGGCAATTTCCAAAATGCCTGCCTTAATCGCTTGAATATCATCACCGAGGCCGGGGGCTTCAACGACAATGGTGGTATCGGCGGCCTTCACGATTTCAACCTCATTTTGGCCTGCCCCCACCGTTTCAATAATGATGATGTCAAAACCCGCCGCATCCATCACCCGCATGACATCATAGGTAGTACGCGCCAAGCCACCCAATTGACCACGACTCGCCATGCTGCGGATAAATACGCCATTATCGCCGGAGAGGTCGCGCATTCGAAAACGATCCCCCAAGACCGCGCCACCCGTGAAGGGACTAGTGGGGTCAACTGCGATAATGCCGACGGTTTTGTTCTGCTTGCGGAGATGTTGGGTTAGGGCTGTGACCAGACAGCTTTTGCCTGTACCCGGTGCGCCCGTGATCCCGATGATATAGGCACGGCCCGTATGGGGATACAGCGTTTTTAGAATTTCAACCGACTCAGGAATTTCGTTCTCAACGGCGGTAATGGTACGAGCCAAAGCACGACGGTTGCCCGCCAGCAGTTGGCTGACGAGTGTTTCTGGAGACGTTTTTAACACAGACAATCCTTCTATCAGACAGAAACAACCGTGCGGATATGTTTTACAATGTCATCGGTGTTGGTGCCGGGGCCAAAAACCTCACTCACCCCCATTGACTTGAGCGTCGGAACGTCTTCATCGGGGATAATGCCACCAATAATGACCTTAACATCATCCAGCCCGTTTTCGTACATTAACTCAATGACACGCGGGGTCAGCGCCATGTGTGCGCCTGACAAAATAGACATGCCAATGACATCCACATCTTCTTGCAGCGCCGCTTCCACAATCATTTCGGGCGTTTGGCGCAGGCCCGTATAGATGACTTCCATCCCAGCATCGCGCAGACTGCGGGCAATCACTTTGGCGCCCCGGTCATGCCCATCAAGGCCGGGTTTAGCAATCAGTACGCGGATTTTGCGATTTTCCATTGGGTGTTTTCCCTGCTCAGAAAATATGAAACTTAGGACACGAGTATAGCGCAGAAAATTTAGGAATGGTGAGTGAGCAATTGCCTATTTTTAAGCGTCAGGTGGCAAACCGCGCAACATGTCCAACACCTCGCGTTCAAAACGCCACAAGGCACTCGATTGAAAACGTCGCTGTAAGGCTTTTAGACGGGGATAGCCATCCGCCGATTCCGAGACCCATTCTTGGGCAAAATTTCCCTGCCGGATGTTGTCGAGGATAGATTCCAATTGGCGCTGCATTTTGACCTCTTGGAAGCGCTCGGTACGGGACATAATGCCATATTGTCCAGCGGGTGAAAGCATATGCAACGCATTGGTTAGGCCTGTAATGCCTGCCCGCGAAAACAACATGCCCAATTCACCGGATAGATAGAGTTCGGTCAGTGCCACTTCGGGGGGATAGCCTTCGCGGATGAGGACATCGGCGGCGGCCAGCAGCGTGCTGTGGATCGCAGATAGAACAGCCTGATGAATAAACAGGTCAATTTCGACTTCCTGATTAAACGACACCTCAATCGCGCCCTGTCGCAACGCACCAATCGCAGCAGCCAGCGCCAATAAATACTCCCACGCCCGACCGGATCCATCTTGCGCAACCGAAACATAGCAGGGATACCCCAACCCATTCAAATAACCATCGCGTACCCCAATGCCAAGCGTGCGAGGCGCAATCAAGCCAGCATCCACATGATTCGGCGGTTCGATGTAGCCAAACGCGATGTTATAGCCTGATGCAAAAATCAGCATGTCGCCGGTGCGTAAATTTGGCGCGATATGCTCCAAATACACCTGTGGCATGGTTTCGTCAGGAATCATCAGAAAAATGGTGTCCGCCCCTTGTGCTGCTTGGGTAATCGGTGTGACGATAAACCCATCATTACGGGCAAGACGGGCAAAATCATCCTCGCGGTTGCCAACAATGAGATCATAGCCGCTGTCACGCAAATTGAGGGCCACCGAACGACCCAGATTGCCGTAACCAATCACTGTAATCTGCCGCTGGCGCAGATTTCGCAAATCGGCATCTTTTTCATAGTAGATAGTCGTCATAGTAGATAAACCACTTTTCTAAAGGGTCATATTAATCAAAGTTGGCTGCTGGGGTTCGGAGTACGAGATGCCAGACCGGAGTGGGCGTTTTTTGGGTAACAAAACCCAGACTTTCATAAATCCGCCGCGCCGCTACATTGCTGGATTGCGTGTTGACGGTAATGGCACGATATGGAAATTGGGCAATAAGGCGCTCCACTAGCGCTCGACCAATGCCACGTTTTTGCGCTGAGGGCCATGTCGCCAATCGTGCCAGATGAATGCCATCCGAATAGGAAGTTGAAAGTTGATAACCGACGGCATGTTTTTCCATCACTGCCATCGTAAAACTGATGGCATAATGGCTGGATCCTTCTAAATCGGTCAGGCTCATGTGCCACAGGGAGGGAAAAGCTGCATGGTCAATGGTTTCTATAATCCGTAGATCATGAGCATGTACCAAACGAATTTTGAAATCGCGAGGCGGCTCATATTCAATCGGGGCAGCCTCTCGAATTAGATGAACAATCTGGTCAAGCGAACTAAAGCCGCTTTTCTCCAAGAGAACTTGCAGCCAAAATTCCATTTCCAGAACGGCGATTTCGTGAATGCCAGATTGGGTACAGCGGGATAGTGCGGCTTGCAGCAGGTCATTAAAGACATTTTCGGGGGCTTGGTCATGCAGCGACACCAAGCGCAGCCATGCCGTGCCGTTGTGAGGGGCAGAAACCGATAGCACCCCCATTAGTTCTTTATGACAATAGGCCAGTACGGTATGATGATATTCGTCCCGCAGCCATTCATTTATCTGACGCCAATCCAGATGATGATGTGTGCGAAACTGTTGGGCGCTAAATTGCATCACCGTCCGACATTGTGCGGGGGTATACGGAACAATTGAAACACCCATCGGATTCAAAATAGCTGACCTTGTTGTTCAAGCCGCCATGAACGGGCCGCTATTGTCCGGTGGTGGTTTCCGCGAGTTGAGGCCAGTTGACGGTACATTCATTTGGCCCAACTTTACAGGTTTTGAGCGTCTCGGTGCTGAGAATGAGTCGAAATTCCGCATCACTGTTGAGTTCTGAATTCCAGACCCAATAAAGATTGGCACTGTCTTTCGCATAATAGGGCAGATTTTTCACCGTGCCTTGACATAATTCAGGTTCAGGCAACGCTTGGTTCGTAATAAAAACCCGAATACATTCCCCCGGTTCAAAGGCACTCATGGTTTGGGCACCAAAGTCACGCGAGATGAACATTCGACTGTTATCCAGAGAATTAAAGCCGATGCCGGTGAGATTCAAAATTTGGTTGGAGATATTGACAATGGTGAGGGAGTCATTATCATAAATCAGCTTCAAACTCCCGTCGGCACCATTGTTGGTTGTTCCAATATTGGATGGCCCACCGCTGTCCCCATCAGAATTTCCTGCGGAAGGTTTGTCATCTGAGCCATTCAAGGCACCGCTCAATGCTAAGATCGCGGCCAGTATTAAAAGCGCTGCAATACCCCCAATTCCATAGAATAAGGGCTTACGATTGTTGGCTTTTTTGTCCGAGACCGCTGCCACGGGCGGTGCAGGCTTGGGGGGTGGAGGAGTTGGAACTTCTTCGGCCTTGACTGCCTTCGGCGCAGACTTTTTCGCTGCTTTAGGGGCAGGTGGAGAAACCACTTCGTTAGCAGGTGTTTTACTTGGAGTATCTGTCGGCACATCCAGCATCGCAGCACTTGGCGGAGGCACAGGCGCACCAGATTTCATAGGCACAGGTGTTGGGGCAGGCACGGGCATATCGGTGGCAGCGGGAATTTCACCCAATGCACTTTGTAGTGCCGTAACCATCTCACTTGCCGATTGAAAACGATTTTCGGGTTGTTTTTCCAGTGCCTTTAAAACAACTTTCGCTACAGCTTCCAGCAAATCGGCCCGAATTTCACGCGGGGAGGGAGGCGGATTGGTGATATGGCTAAGGGCAAGGCTCATCGCTGATTCTTCATCAAACGGCACTTGTCCGGTCAGCATTTCAAACAAGATCACGCCTAAGGAGTAAATATCGCTTTGGGGGACGGCCTGCTGTGATGAGATCGCTTGTTCAGGGGCGATATAGCGCGGTGTCCCAAAGGCTGTGCCGAGGGTGCTGTCTGTGCCAGCTTCCATCACCAGACCAAAATCCATCAAAACCACCCGTCCGGTATCCTCTTCAACCATGATATTGGAAGGCTTTACATCCCGATGGATAATCTGGTTTTTATGAGCATAGTCCAAAGCCGCCGCCACCTGCCGCATAATATTGAGCACATCGGCATAGGGCATATAACTCTTTTTGCGTTTTAGACGCCCCAACATTTGGGTCAGTGTCTCACCCCGAATCAATTGCATCGCCATGTAATGCGTATCTTCTTGGGTGGCATAGCGATAAACGGTCACAATATTGGGGTGACTATCCAGTTTGCCAATGGTGCGAGCCTCGCGCTTGAATCGCTTCATCAATTCGTTGGCCCTGTCACGATCAAGCGTAATGACTTTCAGCGCCACATCGCGCTGTAAATTACGATCTGTCGCCAGATAGACCCGCGACATGCCGCCTTTACCCAACAATCGAACGATGCGATAATCCCCTAAGATTTGCCCGATCATCGGGTCGTCGGTTTTTGTGACCACTGAGGTTCCTGCCTTGCCTGATCTGATTAATCACCTAAGAGGCCCATGTTTTGAGCCTCCTCAAAACTCATCTTATCCCCATGAATATTGCCGAGGTCTAAATCTGCTGGCTGGTCGTTACTAAACAAATCGTCAAAACTTTGTTCATCGGGGGTACTTTGTCCAAACAATAAATCTAAATCAAGCTCCCCAACCGGCTCTAAAATAGGCTCATCCACAATGGCTGGGGCCGTTGGTGCAACCTCCAACTTGGGTAGAGGTTGTGTGGCATGTTTGGGCGGACGCGAACCGGGGCGTGGGGCGGTGGGTGATGTCGGGACAGGCACGGGAGCAGGTTGTTCAAAAGTCCACGCGCTGTCGCCCAATAGCTTGATAATCGCGTCAGCCCCTAGTCGCCCAAAGCGAGTCATTGCGCCAAACACACCTGATTTATTGTCATCAAATAAAAAGGCAGCAAAATAGTGATAGCCGAGAGAAAGCGCAAACAAGTCATAACGGTTGCCGTCGTAGAATTTGAGAGACCATCCTTGACCGCCAATTTGTGGGGCAATCTTGGGAGCGTGAGCAAATGTTGGCCCCAAGACACCTGCAATAAGGCTCTTGTCAATATATCCGGTGCGTTCATCTACTACTACCCGGCCTGTTCGATCCGCAATCAGGCCGCCAATTGCACCGACTTCGCGCATTGTATTGACCAAAATCGTCCGAGCTTTGTCAACATCTAAGGCCGGGATGGGGCCAAGATCAATCTCAACTATCCCCTCACTGGCTTCAACGACATCCGCACCATCAAGACCTACCCGGAGCGCACGCACAAATTTTTCGCCGGGAGGATAGGGCATATACTGAATTGGCAGTTCTTCGAGTTGATCGGCATCAATCATGGGGTCATTTTCGGCTGCCACTATGACAATCGCTACGCCAGCCCGTTCACGTATGGCCCGTTTCGCAAATTCAAGGCCATTCATCGTGCCGTCGAGTGTATACGCCGCGACCACCAAGTCAAATTCAACTCGTGCGATTTCATCCAGCGCAGATTCTGCCGAGGGGACTTCATAAATCGCATAGCGCCTGCCTAGCATAGACATAGCGGCACGCACGAGATCACTTAGATGTGCGCGTGTATCAATCACCATAATACGATGGATCGAAGCCATAACACTGCCTCCGCAAAAATCTGTCACAAGCCAACGCTACAGGGAAGGACACCCCACCCTTATGGGACATTATACTGTATCAATATAGTATTGGCGAAGAATGTATTTTTCTCGAAAAAGATAAAGGGGTTGTTTGTTCCCCATTATACAATTGTTTGAATCGAGGTGTCAGGAAATTTTCGTGAAAAAATTATGAAACGAGCCTTTGCTTCTCATAATGAGATGCAAAGACCCGTCTTGGTCAATCTAAGATTTGCAAAAAAGGTGAATCCTTTCTTGCACTAGCCTGCTTATTGGAAGCTGGCTTCGATTTCATTAGCGGCAACATCCAGCGCCTCAAGAGCGGCCTGAACGTCCACACCTTCGACCAAAATGCTTTGGAAGGTGGCCTGAACATTATCGCGCACCACATCGTAACCAGCGGTGGCGGGTTCAACAAAGCCTTGACCATCGATCAACAGATTGAAGGCTTCTTCAAATTGAGGAGTAGCGGCAAACACATCACCCATATTTTGGGCGGTGCTGATACGAACCGGGAAGTAGTTGGAAGCGGCGGCCCAGACTGCCTGTTGTTCGGCTTCGGTGAACCAACGGACAAACAGCCACGTCGCCAGTTGGGCTTCGGGGGTGCTGCTGCCAGCAATCAGGCTGACGCTCGCGCCGTAGATGTCTACCGCTGGGGTTTCGGCATACGGGATAAAGGTAATACCCCAATCCAGTTCAACGCCACCTTCTTGAATAGCGGAAGCAACGAAGGGAAGACCGGAGGTTGAACCCATGTAGAACAGGTTCTTGCCAGCGGCAAAGTCATTTTGATCGGCAAAGTTTTCCGCAATCAGGTTTGCGCAGCCATCGGCAACCAAACTCTGCATAAAGGTTAAAGCGGTGATGGTGGCTTCGTTGTTATAGGTGTAGGTGTTGGTCTCGGCATCGAAGATGTCAGCACCAAGCGCGTAGGTCAACGCTGCAACGTTGGAGGCATCGGTACGAACGCTGTAGCCGATGGCGTCATCGCCTTCATAGCCGCTCCAACCGTTTTCGGTAAAGGCACAGGCCATTTCGCGGAATTCGTCCCAGTTGGTGGGTGGCGCTTCGTAACCCAATTCCGCCAAAGCCGAGCGATTGTAGTACATCACTTCAGCGGAGCGGTTGGGTGGGAAGCCGATACGGACACCATCGGGGGCAATGTCTTGGGTGAAGAAGGCCGGGATAAAGTCGGCAGATTCCGCTTCGTTCAAACCGACGGCGGGGTCGGTCACGAAGGGATTCAGGTCAACAATACCGCCACCCGCTTTGTAAGCCAGCGCTTGGTTTTGATAGGCCACGACCAAATTGGGCAGTTCACCAGAGGTCAAACCCGCAATGATCTTGCCATAGATGTCATCATAGCTCCCTTGATTGGTCGCTTCAACGGTGATACCCCAAGGGTTATTGGAGTTAAACTCAGCAATCAGTTCGGCGAGGCGTTCTTCACGTGCGCCACTGTGATTGTGCCACCATGTAACGGTTTGGCCGCTGGGGTCAACGCCAGCAAAAGCACCTTCGGTCGCTGGTACGGTGAGTTCGAAGGTCTTGCGGAAAGCAGAAGCATCTTGAGCAAACGCCGAGGGCAGCGCCGCTACGATTACAGCCAGAACCATAAGTACAACAAAGGACTTGCTCAAAACAGATTTCACTTTGTAACTCCTCCTTAAAGGATGTTGTTTGGGGAAATACTCTGACAAAAACCTTGACATCGAATTCCGAGTGTCAATCATAACCTGAGACCATAAAACCTGCCCTAATTTAAGTTTAAAGAAATTTTAAGTTAAATTAAAATTTTATTTACCAAATCCGCCGATTGAGTGTTAATATCATGGTTTGGTAACGTATTGGTGAATAACTTGAGGAGGTTGTGTTGATGGGATTTTTGCGTAATCTCCAATCACTGTTTGGCGGAAAAGCGAAAACGAAGGACGGGGGATTATATCTATACGTCAAAATACACAAATTCCCCAACCGCCCCTCACCGGAGGATGAAATTGTGCAGCTTCGCCTGAATCCCTATAGTGATGTCTCGGAAGATGATGAAGGCAATCATTTTGTCAAAAAGACAGTGGTCGGTGCCCGTTCATTCCGTCGTGCCGAAGTCACTGTATTTTTCGACAACAAACGCCAAATCCGCGACTGTGAGGTCAGCGGGGGTGAAGTGGCGACTGCGGAGGAATTTAAGCAATATCAGGCCAGTCTAAACACTTCTGGTTAATCCCACCACTTCTAGCGTCGGTTCACTTTGTTGTGAGGATTAGACGTCTGCGACACCCCGCCTTTATATTCTGGGGCCGTGATGTGAATGACTTCACATAAGCTGGTATCTGAGAAACGGACACGAAACACTGCATCCAAATCTTCTAGGCTATCACCCGGCTTAGTAATCATCGTAGGTAGGGTCTGTACGTAGCGATATTCAATCAATTGAAAGATCTTTTCGCGTGCCCATGCGGAGGCGGCACTCAAGTCAAAATGATCCAAAATCAACACGGGGGCCATGCAGACCTCTTGAAACCGTTTTTCGAGCGTGGTGCGCGAACCGGTCTCAAAAGTCTTACGTAGATTATCCAAAAGGTTTGGCAGCGTAACAAAATAGACCGACTCGCCTTTTTTTGACCGCGCATTCGCAGTGGCAGCCGCAAGGTGGGTTTTTCCACAGCCATTTTTCCCTACCAAAATGATCCATTTATCAGGATCAACGGCAAATGCTTTGGCAATCCGGTGGGCTTTCGACAAGCTCTCTTTGGCTTCGCTTGAGACGGCACGATTGATGACAAAGTTCTCAAAGGTCTTGTTGATATAGATATTGGCCGTGAGAATTTCAGTGACGGGCTGTGTTCCGGGAGGTTGACGATAATCGGGCAGGCCCACCATATTAATTATTTGGGTGAGATTGCGATCCACCAAACGGCTGGCGATACGCGGATCAAGCTGTTCCAGTTCGCAGTTGGTAGTAACAACGGTAGGAAGCCGACGACTGTAACGGTGATTAAACAGTTGATAGAGTTTTTCGTTGGCCCATGAGGTTTGGCTTTCCGAGCCTAGATCATCCAAGATCAACAATGGCGCATTGCGCAGTTGATCAAACATTTCGTCGTAGCCCTGTTCCGAATTGGGGCTGAAGCTGGTTCGCAAATGGTCAAGCAAATCGGGCACGGTCAAAAAAATGACGGGTTGATTATAGAGTAATCGGTGATTTCCAATCGCGGCGGCCAAATGTGTTTTGCCAGATCCATAACCACCCAAAAAGAATAACCAACCGTCTGGCTCATTGGCAAAGCGATAGGCTGCATCAATACTGGTACGCAAAATAACCGTTTGCATGGCGTTCAGTGATTCACCTGTTGTCGCAAAAGTATCAAAGTTAAGATGCCGATGATGTTCCAGATTGCTAATGGTACGTAGATGATTGGATTTACGGGTAGCGGTGGCTTCTTGGCGGCATATACACACAAAGGCCTTGCCAAAATCGGGGTCGCCGATAGGCACATTTTTGGTCACAAGGCCCAATCCGCCGCAATATGGGCACACATCCTGCGGTGGCTCAGGATTTTCGGGGACTGCTTTATCCCAAAAGCTGTTGAATTTATCAAGGTAATCACCGAGAGAACCCATTTTTACCTGTCCCCTTCCCATCCCTCATCCAACGATCAAGAATCGCCTGAATGTAACTCCAACTGCGCTTGTTTTGCTCAACCGCAATGCGAATTGCTTCCTCAATCCAATCTTCAGGAAATTCTCGTTCAGCGTCCAACAGGCGATCACGCATCATTGGCGTAATGTTGCCAATGTTCTGCTCATACAGTTTAAAAATGAGCGGCCTTTCTGTAATCAACTGGACTGGTCGTGAGGCATCACCCGGCACCCACGACCCCTTTTCTAAAGCATTTAGCGCTGCTTGCCCATCAGGGGTATTCACAAAATAAATCTCTTCCTGTGCAGCGGTTAGCGTGATCGTGACGTGAAACAGGGTGCCACGGATGACCGCTCGTTCTAGGGCCTCGCGCAAAACAGCCTCACGCTCAGACTCCTTTGATGCCAAACCCGCCATAAATAATTCATCGGTCATGATCCCTGACAGGCGCAGGTATTTATATTTGCCTTCTTGCTGCTGAATGGCCCACAAGCAATAGAGCGTGACCTTTAACTCGGCCAGATGGTCAATCATCGGCAGCAGTTCGATAAAAAACGGCTCTGGTAATCCGATAAATTTGGCTTTTTTCGGAAAACCATTAAATCCCTGCATAATCGGTATCCTAATGCTTTTTAATGCTCGTTACGGACAATTTTAGTTCGCGCTGGCTAGAGAAAGTAGAGCAGGATGAATTGAAACGACAGGTTAGTAATTCGTCAAGTCAATGGATTGTTTCATCAAGTCTCGGAACTGGGTGAGCCGCTTATCAAAATAGAGTGAGATGGTGCCGGTTGGGCCATTGCGGTGTTTCGCCACGATAATCTCGGCTTGATTCGGCGCTTCAGAATTCTCGTTATACACATCGTCACGGTAAATAAACATCACCACATCACTGTTCTGCTCGATGGAGTTGTGGACGATAATGTTATTCGCCACGAAATTATGCAGTCCGGGTACAGTTAGATCGAAAACTTCTTCCTCACCATCTAATTCAATGGATTGAATGGCATCCCAATAAACATCGCTCTCGGCTAATGCGGCTAATGGCTTTGACTGGACAACATTCGCTACACGCGCAGCCCTCGCACGGCCGACATTTTGTTTGTAAAGGGTTGTCCCACAATGGGCCATATCTATCGCACTCTGCATTTGTCGCACGGTCATTCCAGAGGCTTGCATTGCAGGTACAACGTACGTTCGCCAAATGCCAAATGGAATAATATCTCGATTGGTGTTGGCGACATGAGTAGCTAGGTGTTGCTGAATTTGTTGTAGGGCTTGGGTCTTATATTGACCTACCGCCCCAATTTTCTCGATAAAAATCGACATGTCTTGTTTACCAGTAACGAGGACATGGAACTGGTCACGTCCCTTGCTGCCTTGCGGAACACGTTTTAGCCTTGCGTTAATGCAATTCCGAATCAGTAGTGTCTGTACATCTATGGCAAGTCGTTCGCTACTCGAAGCGTAATATGCAATAGGCCGCACGTTTTTGCCTTCAACAAGTTTTATGCAGCCATCGGTTGCCCATAAATGACGCAGAAATAGTGCAATGGCTTCAGCAGACTGTTGAAATACCTTCTGTGGAACGAATTTCTCATACGAGCGTAACCCCCAAATCCCTAAATTGGTCAACCATGTAACTAAAGGGCTATGGGTACGACGACTTGGTTTAAGGGTTGTTGGTAAATACACTTGATACCATGTGTGATCCTGTTGGATGCGAGGTTTTACCTTGTCGCCAAAGACTTCTAAGGCCAAGTCTGCTACTTGTTGGGCGAGGTCTATTTCGCGGGTGGTGTAATGGATAGATTGCCTCGATAAGATACACCCACCGCCAATCAAATGACCTAGCAGGGCCAATTCAGCATCGGTCATCGTTTGGGAATCGAAACTCGGCATTGTTCGCGGCAGGGCAAGATAATCCCCTGCTTGAAGCTCATCCAAACGTCTCCAGCCATGAATCGTGAGAAATTTGTGGTTGGCTGTAGCGTGGATCGTCCGCCCTAGTTGGGTAGTCAAACAATAAACAGGTTTTACCCCTGTCGAAAAAGCTCGACTGACCAATGCTTTTTCCAGTTTCAGAGTATCTGGGTTCAGCGCCCAAATATTGAAGCCAGCACGTCCGGCTAAATCTCGAATTGGCAATATTTCGCCCGTATCGGCCAATGGGATCAATGTATCTCCCGACAGACACCCCGATTCGCGCAAATCAGATAGCTGCGGCCTTTTGTCGGCACGCTGTTCAACAGCGCGATTGAGTTGCCCCAATGCCAAAACAGGCAGGTTCAGTTCACGGGCCAACTCTTTGAGGGACTGCGAAATATAGCTGATTTCCTGTTCGCGGTTTTGATTGCGATCCCCCTGTTTGCCGTTCATCAATTGCAGGTAGTCCACAATCACCAAGTTAATGTCAAATTCGCGCTTGAGACGGCGGCACTTGGTTCGTAGTTGGATCGGGGTAATGGCGACAGTATCATCCAAAAAGATGGGGAGTTCGCTGAGTCGGGCAGCGGATTGGGTAAATAGCCCCCATTCCCGGTCATCCAGATCACCGAGGCGTAGTTTTTGGCTGTCTATGCCGGATTCGCTGGCAATAAACCGCTGGACAAGCTGTTCGTTGCTCATTTCAAGGCTAAATACCGCCACTCGTCCACCCACCCGCGCCGCATTCCGGGCAATATTGAGGCCAAAACTAGTTTTACCCATCCCGGGACGCGCCGCCAAGATCAGCAGGTCACTCTTTTGCAAGCCACCCAACAAGCGGTCAAGGTCAATGAATCCGGTAGGCACACCTGATTGTTTATCACGAGTGCGATAAAGGTATTCGATGCGGTCATAATATTCGGCGAGGACATCCTGAATAATGGTGACTTCCCGCTTCAAACGTCGCTCGGTGACACTAAAGAGGTTGGCTTCGGCGCGTTCGATGACCTCATTCACATCCATGTCTTCGCTTTTTGCCAGTTGTGCAATCTCAGCAGATGCTTTCAACAAACGGCGGCGAGTGGCGGTGCGCTCCACAATCCGGCCATAAATTTCTGCATTCATGGCGGTGGCGGAATTGCTTAGGAGATAGGTGATATAAGAACCGCTACCAATAGAATCAAGGCGGGCTTGATTACGCAGTTCTTCAATAAGCGTCAGGCTATCAATTACCTCGTTACGCTCTTGCAGTCGCATCATCGCTTCCCACACATATTGATTGCGCAGGAAGAAAAAATCGTCGGCACGCAAAAACGATGCCACTTCGAGCAGGGCATCATTATTAATAAGAATCGCCCCTAGTAGTGCTTCTTCGGCCTCTTGACTATGGGGCGCTAAACCTTCTTCAGGATTAAGGAGTGGTTCGTCCATTACAGAAATTTATCAACTTTGTTGGTTGCTCTAAGTCAAAAATCGCCTCTCACACAACTATACAATGTTCTAGTTAGTATTGAAATGCGACAGGCGAAATGTTTGGTTCGAAGATTTAAACTTTAAGGGTTAGGCAAACTCGCCGGGATATTGAGCGTCAAGAATTGGGGCGGGTCGACCCACACGCCATTGACCATGACTTCAAAATGCAAGTGCGACCCTTGTACTCGACCTGTTGCCCCTACCAATCCAATAATCTGACCCTGACGTACCAATTGGCCGGGTACCACTTGAATTTCACTGAGGTGCGAATAGGCGGTTAGGATACCCCATCCATGATCTATCATGATGTGATTGCCATGAATAGGCAGTCGCTCGGTAAAAATCACGCGGCCATCGGCAGAAGCAGCCACCGGATCACCCGTTGTAGCTAAATAATCCGTTCCGGTATGGCGTCCTTCATAAACCCCATTGTTGTAATTGCGAATGCCACCAAATTCGGAAATCTCAATATCGCGGACAGGGTTGATAAAGTTGGTGAAGAATTTTTCTGGGGTGGTACGATTCATCACACGCACCAACGTTTCTTCCTCTTGACGATTAATGTCAGGGTCAAGCAGCGACTCAAGACTATAGGGAAGGGGAATGTCTTGATAGAGAAATGCGCCCCACATAATCTCAATGTCCTTACGGAAAGTCTGCTGCGAGTTGTCATCAGCGGTATAGAAAATCTCAATAGATTGGGTTCCAGTGGGGGCATCCATGTCTATGCCTAAAAAGCCGATCCAATCCCCATCCACACTCGGATAGAGGTAGATTACTCGGCCTAGAAATGTCGCCTGTACTTCCTTTGGATGTGACCCGTCTAAAATCTGTACTCGCAACAGCGCCGAACGCCCCTCTTGAATTTGTTCGCTGGGTTCGACCAAAACAAAAATATTACTCGAAGCGTCTTGGGCATTGGCCGGATGTGCAATCAAAACAATTGTTAACCCAGCTAGTACCATTAAAAATACAAATACTGCCTGAAATCGCCGCATGTTGAAATCCTATTGATGATAAACGGTAGGGAACATTGTAATGATAGGTGTGGAGCAAGTCTAGCGTGAGTCGTTCTATCGTTTGTCAAACGCACGATAAGTTACAATCCCCATACCATTCGGGGTTTGGGGACAAAAAAATTTGCTGACTGCGGTTAAAAATGCTAGGATTTAACATACTCTTTGGGGATTTATTAGCTAGGTGAGAAGACCATCCCATGACCAGTGGCCCACAACGATACTACACTCCGCAGCGTCGGGTTGCCTATGATGACAGCATGAATCCTTGGATGATTCGGCTGCCCATGCTGGTAGTAACGGGTCTTGTGTTGCTGTTTTTCCTCTTGGTTGCGGGCATTGCCGGTTATCAATTCACCTACCAAGATCGCATCTACCCCGGTGTCTCCACTATTTTTGGCCTCAACCTAGCGGGCATGACCAAAGACGAAGCGCGGGCCGCCCTCGCCAATCGTTTCACCTATCCCGAAGATGCTACCTTTGTTTTTCGAGATGGTGATAAAACGTGGGAATATACCGCCAGCGAACTCGGCGTCACAATGAATATTGAGGCGACGGTCAACGAAGCCTATAACGTTGGACGCAACCGCAGCGGATTGGGCAATTTATTCGACCAGTGGGATGTATGGCGGAGCGGCTATCCACTCGCTCCGGTCATTACCTATAACCAAAGCGAAGCCGAGCAAATTCTGGGGCAAGTCTCCAACGATTTTGTCAATCGTCCGGTACAAGACGCCACTCTGACCATTCAAAACCGCCAAGCTGTTGTCACGACCAGCCAAGTAGGGCGCGTGGTAGATGTCCCTGCAACGCTGGCCTTGCTGCAACAAGAAATTATGCGTTTGAGCAGCCGTAGTGAAATCAATCTGGTGGTGGTCGAGCAAGCCCCTGAAGTTTGGGATGCCAGTGACGCCGCTGCATTGGTTAATATCGCGCTGGATACTCGCGGGGTAACATTTTTCATTTCACCTGAAGAGGGGACAACCGCCGGGCCATGGACAGCGAAGCCGGAAGATATTGAAAACATGTTGCGCATTGAAAAAGTTTCCAACGGCGACGGCACTTCCCATTACGAGGTGAATGTCACCACCGATGCGGTTGAAGGATTTTTGGAACAAATTGCACCTGAACTGCGGACGTCTCCGGTAGATGCCCGTTTTACGTTTAATGATGAGACCAAACAGCTAGAGGTCTTCCAAGCCAGTCAAGATGGACGGGAATTGGACACCGCCAATACCCTGCCATTATTCGAGCGGGCCGTTTTCTCCAATACAGATCGAGCCGTGCCGCTCGTGTTCCAAACCGTTATGCCTGCGGTACGTGATACTATGACCGCCCAAGAATTGGGAATCACGGAACAAATCACCGCTGCCACAACTTATTTTGTGGGTAGTACCGCCAACCGCCGCACCAATATCGAAGTCGCCGCCGCGCGTTTTCATGGCATTGTTATCCCGCCACACACCGTCTTTTCATTTAATCAATATCTCGGTGATGTGAGCGAAGAAGAAGGTTATGAGACAGGTCTTGTGATTGTGGGCGACCAAACTATCACAGGTGTTGGGGGTGGGGTCTGCCAAGTCTCCTCAACATTGTTCCAAGCGGCTTTTTATGGCGGCTTCCCCATTATCGAACGTTATCCACATGGCTATCGTGTCGCCTATTATGAAACCGGTGAAGGGCCGGGTTTGGATGCGACAGTCTTTTCGCCGATTGTGGACTTCAAATTTGAGAACGACACGGATTATCATCTGCTGCTGGAAGTGTATGTGCGTCCAGCGAATGCGAGTATTCAGTTTAAGATTTATAGCACCAGCGTAGGACGCAAAGTGACTAAAGAAGGCCCTTATGTGCGGAATGTTACGCCGCCGGGGCCAACCATTTATCGTGCAACACCGGGTCTGCAACGTGGGCAAGCGATCCAAGTAGATTATGCCGTTTCGGGTTCAGATGTTTATGTTTATCGCACCATCAAGGACGCTGAAGGCAATATTCTGGTGGAAAAGGAAGAATTTGTCAGCCACTACATTCCATGGCCGGCCCAATTCCAAGTCGCACCCGATGACCCGCGTGTAAACCGTTAGGCGTGGGAACAATTCCCTGAAATATTCCGTTTCAGGGGTGCATTTATTATTTTTATCAAGGGACTTATGCTGTACTTTCTAAGTTTGAGCGAAACGTATACAACGACGTGGTGGTTTATCGCCTTACGTGGTTTCCTAGCGGTGCTGTTTGGCGTCACGGCGATGTTTAATCCCCTGCTTGCAGCATCAGCGGCAGTTTATATTGTGTCCATTGGCCTAATGCTCGATGGATTAAAGGTTGTCACTGAAGCGGCTTTCAGTAACGCGACATGGCGGTTGTGGCAAATCGCTTTGTCACGTGGGGTCTTCGAAATTCTTGTAGGAGCAGCCGCGCTCTACAACGGACATTCGACCTTCAAATTGATGGCTTTCTTGTTTGCCTTCGCCATCATTTTCCGGGGGATACTGGAATTTATCAGTTTCCTCGAAATCGAGTCCCCCATCGAAGGCCAGCGGATTACCCTGATCTCCGCGATTGGCAGTATCTTGATTGGGCTGGGGCTAATCATCACGCCTCTAGGGGATGAAATCGCCTTTATTCTTTATATTGGCGCTTATGCCATCGTAGAAGGGTGCATTCAAATGGCCTCCGCCGGACAGATAAGCGCACGTTTGAAGGAAGCCGAGGTGATTGCCTAATGGAAAGCACTCAAATGCTGCCTACCTTACAGCGTGCCCATGATATTGATGCCCTATTAGAAGAAATCAAAAATACCAAATTTATCGGGGAAGTCACCCACAAGGAAATCGAAGAGCACGTTAACAGCGGCACGATTCGCTTTCTGTATGAGGGCGATAAATTGCTCGGCTTCGGCGCATGGCAAATTGTGAATCCTCACTGGCGTGAAATCGGCCCACTCTATGTCCTCGAAGCCGCCCGCGAAAAAGGAGTGGCACGGCAGGCCATTGACGAGATATTTGCCATTAACGCCGCCTATAATCTTTATGTCGTTACGAAAAACCCGGTAATCGGCTATTTGGCAAAGCAGTACCAGTTTACCCAAACCAGCATGGCAAAATTACCCAAGCCGCTCAAAATTCATCTTATCCGCAAGTTTAATCTTGTGCGGATGATCCACCTGTTGACTAAATTCAGCCGTGACCCGGTTTTACATTACATTCGCAAGGTTTAGAATAAAAGCTCGGACTGCAACCACCGTGTTGAATTTAGAGTGAAATACAGGTCAGACAACCTCGGATTCACCAGTTATTTCGGCCTTCGTCTCAACTCCCAAACGCTTTTGCAGCTTGGGGATATAAATTTTCCGATAGGCTTCGGCGTAATCTGCCCCAATATAAATTCCCCACAGTTTTGATAGCAACCGTTCGAAAAATGGAAAGATAATGGCATTAAGCCCTTTTTGGGTCGTATGGCAAGCCAGTGCGTCCAATTTGATACGTCGTACCGCCGAAACGTCCACAAATCGGTTCGGGAACAGAGTCGAGCAGACATAATAATCGAGGCTATGGTCAAGGCCATAACGCGCTACTGCATTCCGCACAATTTGGGCCACTGCCATATGGTCAGGGTGTGGGTAGGGTGTGGAAAAACGAAAAAACTCGAAGGAAATTACTACATCCGGTTGATACCGCTCAAGTTGGTCTAGAACTTGCTGAATGGTGGTCTCGTTGACCGGAATTTCGCGGTCATGATAGCCCATGTAGAGTATTTCACCTAAGCCCAAAACCTTGCCGCCAGCATTGGATTCGGTTTTGCGAATTTCGATGTACTCCTCAAGGGGTAAGTGCTCATAGGTGCTATCCCAGACCCCTCGATCCCCGCCTGCAAACACGATAGATACGACATTATGGGTAAGTAGATAACCTAAACCACCCACAAAACCCTCTAAATCGTCGGGATGAGAGGTAATGATGAGAGGACGTTTATATTTTTTGTGGTCGAGTTTGAGCATCGGTAGTTTGTCTGGTAGAAAGCAAATGCGGGGCAGAGTATCACACCCCACCCCGCCTGTCAACTTGTTGCGCAAGGATCAAAATTGAAAGGCTAGGAAGTCTGGGTATTCAACACCCCAAAGTTCCCATCTTGACGTTTATAAACGACTCCTACATGCCCCGTATCCCCATTGAGAAAAACGAAAAAGTCATGACCCAATAGCTCCAGTTGTTCAACTGCCTCATCCTCGTTCATGGGGGTCAAAATAACATCTTTACGACGGATGATCTTGGTTTCGGCCACATCTTCGGCGGTTTCCGGTTCAGCTTCATCAAACGAAATTTCAATCAGTTCAGGGTCAACGGCTTCGCTCCAACGTTCTTTACCCTTACGGCGCTGTTTGGTCTTATATTGGCGAATTTGGCGTGACATCTTATCTACCACCGCATCTACGGCAGAAAACATGTCTTGTTGCTTTTTATCCTCCGCACGGAAAATCATACCCCGCTGGTTCCGAATGGTTAGTTGGGCAACGGGTTGATTACTGCGTCCCTCGCTTGAAAGCTCCAAATCGGCAGTCATGATATTCGGCAGATAGCGCCCCAGACGATCTAATTTCTTGTTGACGTGTTCCTCCAATTTCGGGCCATAATTTAGACCTCTGGTATGAACTTTAATCTCCATCATGCGACTCCTTTGCAACATGGGTAAAGATGCGAAGAATAAGGGAATCTTCAGGAAATCTTTCCTGAGAGTGCATCTGCTGAAGTAGACCCGGCTCGCGTAACGGTGGCGGCATAAACCTTCGCCACGCCAGCATTCCGCAATGCCATAGCGCATTCCATCAAAGTTGAGCCAGTTGTACAGACATCATCCACAAGGAGAATGGTTTGATCTTGGAGGTGTTGCTGATACGATTCAGCCACTTTAAAAGCCCCTTCTACGTTGCGCTGGCGATCCACTGCGGAAAGCTCAACCTGTGATGTTGTTGCACGCACTTTATCAAGGGCATCGGAAGCCAACTTGCTGCCGATTTCAATCGCTAATGTTGTTGCGATCTCATTAGCCTGATTATACCCCCTTTCGGCGAATCGTAGCGAGTGCAATGGGACTGGAATTATGATGTCAATTTTCCATTCTTTTTCCAATACTTTTTCGGCCAACAGGCGTCCCAACACATCGCCCATACGCCGTTCGCCTTCATATTTGAGCGCACGGAGCGCATCCCGTAGCGCGGTGGTGTGTGCCCCTACCGCGACGAAATCAGCTAAATTATCAGATAGGGGAGGGGGTGGCGGTGGTTCTTCAATGGCCTCAATACAATGCTCACACAACAACTCACCCACCCGTTCACAGCCAACGCAGACCGAGGGGTAAATTACGTCTAAAGCACTTGTCCATAGGATACGCAGCATCTGTTTGATACCCCGTGAATTAAAGGCAAAACTCGCCCCATGAGGCGAGTCGGTGAGCGTTTTATCTAGTTGTAGGTCGGATTCTGCCATAAGTTACAATCCGCCAAGCATTCCTTGTTCGACCAAGAAAATAAGGGATGGCCCCATCAACACGATCCAAATACTGGGGAAGATGAGGAATACCAGTGGAATAACCATTTTAACGGGTGCCTGCTGCGCTTTTTCTTGGGCACGCTGGCGACGCTTCACACGCATTTGGTCGGCCTGCACACGTAAAATCTTCCCGATACTCACACCCAATTGGTCGGCTTGAATAATCGCGGCGCAAAAAGTCGTTAGATCGGGTACATCGAACCGTTCCGACATGTCGCGGAGGGCTTCACGGCGGAGCTTACCCAATTGGATTTCTTGCAGCACCCGTCCAAACGCTTGTGCAAGGTCGCTGTCCCATTTTTCATACACCTTGCCCATCGCCATGTCAAAGCTGAGGCCAGCTTCAACGCAGATGGTCATCAGGTCAAGTGCGTCGGGTAGGGATTTGACAATCCCATCTTGGCGTTTCTTGATCTGGCTAGACAGTTGCAGCATCGGCAAGAAATAGCCCAATAACGTAAATACCACCGTGCCAATGATCGCCCGAATAATGGGCCAATCGGTCAACATGAAGAACAGGCCAAAACCCGCCGCGCCCAAGATGATCGTGAGGAAAATCCGTTGGGCGAAAAACACCGATGGGTCGGTTTCGGTTTTGCCTGCCCGATCCAGTTTCTGCTGAATCAGTTCTATCTGTTGCTCCGGTGCAAAGTTGCCTAAAATTTTGGCAAGTGCATTAAAGGCCGGAATCACGATACGTTCTTTACGGCTGAGGGACATTTCCAATTCTTCAAGTGAAGCTGGAAGTTCACGATCTCCATATTCTTGCAGACGACGCATCAAAGGATCACCTTCCTCTTGATTGCGCCCGGCAATATAGAGACCCGCCAACAGACCCGCACCTAATAGCAGCAATACAATTATCCCAATCATCTCAGCATTTTCCTTACCTACATAGATGAGACGATAACCTAAATCTCAATGTCAACGATTTTCTGAATGGCAGCAGTACCCAGTGAAATCAGCCCAATACCGCAGCACAACATCGGCCAACCACACATACGATTTTTCACTAGTCGGCCCATATATTCTTCGTTGACCATATACAGGAACAGCGACAATACCACAGGCAGGCCTCCAAGGACATAACCCGTCAAACGCCCCTGTGCTGTCAATACACGTATCTCACCTTTTAGTTTGATACGTTCGCGGATGGTGTGGCTGATGATTTCCAGAATCTCTGCCAAGTTACCCCCGACTTCTTGTTGAATATTGACCGCTGTAATCACAAGGTCAAGGTCATCACTGAGCATACGGGTAAGCAAATGGTCAAACGCCTCGGCACGGCCCACTCCTAATTGCATTTCTTGAACGACCCGGCGGAATTCCATTGCGGTGGGTTCAGGAGATTCTTGGGCGATTGCTTCCATTGCTTGTAGCACCGAGTAACCAGAACGGAGACCATTTACCCACATACCCAATGTATCGGGTAGTTGGTTCTCAAAAAGGCGCAAGCGTTTGCCTTTGCGCATACCGACATAGAGACGCGGCCAAAAGAAGCCCGCTGCACCAGCCGCCGCTGCCAGCACAATATTGCCGCCAAAGATAATGAAGAAACCGATAATAAACGTGCCAATGATCGAAAGAACATGCGCAACCGCATATTCGCCGGGAGTAATCTTGAGGTCGGCACGCGCTAATTGGTCTTTCCAATTTTTGGCAAAATCGCGTCCTTCAATGGCCTTATCAAGAGCCTGCGTAATAGCGCGTTGTTCTTTAGCCTGTTTTTCTTCTTCTTCAAGATCGGCCAACAAGACGCCATAATCGGTCGTATAACGACCCAAGCGCTCATCAAGTTTTACTTGACGTTCTCGTCGCAGGCTGGCAACGCCAAAACCCAGCACCATTACCGCAACAAGTGCAAACACTCCAATAATGACAATTTCCATTACCCATCTCCTCCAAAAACTTTTTCACACCGGGATGAGCTTAAACGTTTAGCTCATCCCGGTTTCAGTTATTGCTAGTAACGGGAGGAACCGATACCAAAGACCGATGGCGGTAGGTGGATACCAGCAGCCTCGATACGATCAATGAATTTGGGCCGTATACCCGTAGGTCGAATACGTCCGATGACCTTACCTGCTTCAATACCGGTCTGCTCAAACACAAAGATGTCCGACATGGTGATGATGTCACCTTCCATGCCTTGCACTTCGGTGATATTGGTGATCTTACGAGTACCGTCACGCATACGGCTTTGTTGAATAATCAGGTCAATCGCGGAAGACACCTGTTCACGAATAGCCCGTACCGGCAAATCCATACCCGACATCAAACACATCACTTCCAAACGGGATAGACAGTCACGCGGGCTGTTGGCGTGGGCAGTCGTCATAGAACCTTCGTGACCCGTATTCATGGCCTGAAGCATGTCCAGCGCCTCACCCGAACGGCATTCCCCAACGATAATGCGATCAGGACGCATACGAAGAGTATTGACGACCAAATCTTGAATACTGACCGCACCTTTGCCTTCAATATTGGCTGGGCGAGATTCCAAGGTTACGACATGCTCCTGCCGAAGCTGCAATTCAGCCGCGTTTTCGACGGTAATGATACGCTCATCGTTAGGAATGAAGCCGGAGAGCACATTCAGCAAAGTTGTTTTACCAGAACCCGTGCCGCCTGACACCACCACATTCAAAGCTGCAATTACGCACGCACGCAGGAATTCGGCGATTTCGGGGGTCATAGAACCAAAACGAACCAAGTCTTCCACCTGTAGCGGTGACTTGGAGAACTTACGAATGGTAATCGTGGGGCCATTCAGTGCCAGTGGGGGGATAATCACATTCACACGAGAGCCGTCTTTCAAACGGGCGTCTTCATAGGGATGTGATTCGTCTACACGACGACCTAGGGGTGACACGATACGGTCAATCACGCGCTTTACATGTTCGTCACTTTCAAATGTAACGTTGACTCGCGCAACCATCCCTTTACGCTCGATATAGATGTTCTTGGGGCCATTCACCATAATTTCGGTGATGGATTCGTCCGCTAGGAGAGGTTCAATCGGGCCATAGCCCAAAATTTCCGCAAGGATGGCATCAAATAGCTTTTGTTTGTCGGCGCGGCTTAAGACGATGCCTTCTTCAGCCAAGATGGTGGTAAAAAGCTCTTCAATGGTGGTACGCACCTCAGGTGAATGAGGGTCCATCGAGGGGTCAATTTCGCTCAACAGTTTCTTTTGGACACGCGATTTCAGGTCTTTATAGCTGGATGCGCCTTGGGCCTGTTGGGGGACGGGTTGGCGACGAACGCGCATCTCGTCCAAACGTGAAGAATCATTGGGGCCACCGTCACCGGGACCGCCGGGGGCACCGGGAGTACCACCACCTTTTTCGATTTTCCGTAGTAACGACATAGAAAATACTCCTCATCCAACTCAAACTTCTGAAACGGGCAACCTATCAACTTGTCATCTTATCAGCCCGAACGCCGTCCAAAACGGGAACGTTCTTGTTTACCAGTAGCAGTGACCTGTATCGAGGTAGATTCATCCTCGCCTGAAACCGAGCGCCGTACCAGTTCAGCCAGCTCAACAATTTCTTTGGCAGGTGATTTACCGCGTCCTTTGGCAACCACAGGCACACCTTGATTAACGGCTGCAATCATAGTTTTTTCGTCAAGTGGGATACGCGCTTCAATCTGACGCTTCAGGCTCTTTTCAATATCTTCTAGTGGGAGTCCCGCCTTTTCACGGGGGTCGGTGACACGGTTCATTACAAAAATAGTCTTTTCCGGCCCAAACTCACCATCTAGCACTTCTAACACTTGGCGGCAGCTTTTTACAGTCGGCAGGGTAGGGGTTCCAACCAATACAATCCGGTCAGCCAGCCCGAACAACTTTGCAGCCAAGCGGTCTAGGCGCACCCGCATATCCAAAATCGTGAAGTCAAAATTACCAGCCAATTGTTGGATGATACGCTCAAACACATCTGGTGTGAGCAAGTTCGTCTCATCTACATCATCCAAGTGAGCGGGACCAAGCAATACCCGCAAACCACTGGCATGGGTCATCAACACGTTTTCAATAAGATCAGGATCAAGTTCTTCAACGGCTTTTGCCAGATCTACTACACTGAGATTGCTCTGGAGGTATAAAAACACCGCCAAATCTCCAAATTCAAAATCGCAATCTACCAACAAAACCCGTGTATCTTCACGCATCAACCCAGCGGCAACATTGGTCGCAAGGGTGGTCTTGCCAACCCCACCTTGCGGGCTATAGACGGCCACGATATGACCAGCCCGTTTGCCAGCAGAACTTCCACCAGCCGCGGCTTTGGCCCGTTCAGCAGAAGCAACAGCACCCCCTTGGCGGTACTGCTCCCGAACATTCGCGTTTAGTTGATAAACTTTGCGAATCGTCGAGTAAAGTTCTTCTCCCGAAATCGGTTTTTCGAGAAAATCACGTGCCCCTGCCAGCATCGCCCGCCGCAGATACGCCGAGTCTTTATGAACCGACATCATCACGACAGCGGCTGTAGGAACGGCCTTGCTGATCTGCTCGGTAGCGTTGATGCCGTCCATGTCCGGCATATTGATGTCCATCAAGATAATGTCTGGTTGGGTGCGAATCGCCAAGTCCAGCCCTTCGCGCCCGGTGCTTCCAGAACCAACGACCTCAATATCCGACTCAAAGGCCAGCAGTTTACGCAAGCCTTCACGGGCTTCTGGAATGTCGTCTACCAGAATGACGCGGATGACATCTTTTTTACCCATGCCGCCTTGTGGCTTACCCATATCAATAATTCCTTTGGCCCGGTTGCCATCTCCACCGAGGATTGGTCGAAATGGCAACCTTCATATCATGCTTAATGCTAGTGGTTTACTGCGTCACCTGTTGGACTGCCGGGTCGCTTAGACCACTGAAAGTACGCAGGCTGCTCAAGTCCAACCGACGAATATCCGTGACGGCTGGCTCAATCGCAAACGGCAGATTTTCGGCCTGACGTACATTATAGGTATTGATCATATATTCCAGCGTGACCGATTCGGTCAATGTTGAGGCCGCGCCTTGATCTTGGGCCGAACGCAGCACATAGGTGATCGGAATGCCAGCGTCAACCGCCCATGTCAAAACGATAGCGTCCTGTGGCCCAACCGCAACTACCATAATCACCGGGATGAAGGATGTCGCGGTGGGGACAACTGTCAACACGGTATTGGCATTGTTCGCTTGGTTAGGATCTGCCGTTGGAGGTGGTGCCAGCACCGCAGGTGCAGTGGGGGTCGCTTCTTCGGCCTCAAACAGCTTGCCATCCTCTGGTAACCAACCCACATGCAGCACAGTCGCGTCTTGAATGGTACGCTGCGTAACCAAACGTGGACGTTGGACAGGTTCGCTGGGGCCGATGACTACCCCTTCAGGGAAGATGGGGCTGGGTTCGGCACGCCCGATACGGGCATCGGTAAAGCCGATGGAGCCGTCTTCAAGCCGCGTCACAATCGTAATTTGATTGGGCAAACGGGTTTGGAATTCTTCGTCCACATCAATGAACAGGAAGGACATAATGACATCAATCCGGTCACCCGGTTGGAAACCATAGGCGACCTGTCCAAGCCCGGTGGCATCCAGCGGAACGGCTAGGGCAACTTGCCCCGGTTCAATCTGCGTTGCCAAGTCAGAGCCTTCACCTGCCACATCCGCCAAACTTTCAACCAGTTGTGCTTGCACAATGGGTGATTCGCGCGGAATATCGGTACGGGTGATCTTGCCGATGACCTGTTCAACGGCGACGAAAGAAGTAGTGGGTGCAGAGCCAATCGGCCATGCCCGCACGTCAACCATCGCGTCGGTAATTTCAATACCGCGTGGTAGGTCTTGCAATGCAATCACTACAAATTCAACATTTTCTTGTACTGGTGGCGCGGGGGTATCACCGGGGCGCGTAGTCGGAATGACCGGATTACCGGGCGTTCCGGGCGTGGTGTTCGCCTCTGGAGTTGTTTCTTCAGTACCATCACCATCTCCGCCGAGTAACAACACGGCAGCGAGGACAACCCCCAGCACAATAATTAAACCAACTAAAATGAGAACACGACCTCGCATGTAAGTTGCTCCTTCCGGGGAGGAACATTTTTAGACTAAAAGTTGCCTTCCCTTAGTGTAGTTGGAAGATAAAATAATGCAAACGGGCCTATAGTCCTATCGCCGTTAGAAAATTCACACAAAATCAATTATTGTGATGAGATTTTCAAACGCAAGCACTTGGCCTAGTTATAGTCTAAATCAGGTTCTTCATCCTCGAAGATGGGCAGCACCAATTGGAAACGACTGCCAGACCCCTCTTCACTGTAAATATCGAGTTTGCCGCCAACCACCTCAATGCGTTCAATTAGGGCATTCAACCCCTGTACTCTTGGATCACCCAGCGCAGGATTGGAAACGGCCTCAATATCAAAGCCTTGTCCGTCGTCCTCGACCACCGCCTTAATCGTTTCCGAACCCACGTCAATCATGACGCGAATCGTTTTGGCGCTCAACTGGTCGCGGCAAATAGATAAAAGGGACTGGACACTACGGAACATCATCACTTCGGTATGTTTTGCCATGCGCCGTTCTTCGCCGACCACATTAAATTGCAGCTTGGTCTCGCTTTTCTGCTCAAAATTCTCGGCATAGCGGCGTAGGGTGGGGATAAGACCGAGGTCATCCAACATCATCGGGCGCAGATCAAAAATGAAATCGCGTACCTTTTGGAAACTCTGACTGGCGGCGGCCTTAAGATTCACCAATTCTTGACTGGCACGATCAGGATCACGGTCAAACAAGCGCTGGCATACTTCGGCTTGTAGAATGAAATTCGTGAGCGACTGCGCGGGGCCGTCGTGCAATTTATTTGCCAACGCTTGACGCTCTTGCTCTTGGGCCTGCACAACACGAATAATCGCTTGCCCATCAAGGCTCAGGGTAGGCTTGGGTGTATTGCCTGCACCGGACATAGGTGAATAGCCGCCGCCCAATCCAAAATTACCCGCGCTTTTTAGCTTTTCGAGTAAACGCCCTAAAATTTGGCTGGATTGGTCAAGCTGTTGTTGGCCTTCCTGCAATTTTTCAAGTTGTGCCCGCATCGTTAACAGGCGGCTTTTGGCGTCAATGGCGTCTTCATAGGTCACGCGAATATCTTGGCGGGGCACGGTGTCGAAGGCATCTTCAATGCGGCGCATTCGAGCGTTCACCGAGACGTTGCGTTCCTGAAGGCGCTGTACCTCAACTTGGCTCTGGTCAACGAGGGCCTGATTTTCCTTCATCCGCATCTTGATACCGTCATATTCGGCTTGGATTTCGGCGATGAGTTCATCTCGCAATGATTGAGCGCTCATTAAAATCTCCCGTTATGGTCATGCTTACTATCTTCATTATCGTGGGTATTGGGGGTATCCGCAATTCGCACCCATCCGCGCCGCATAGCATAGATCGCAGCCTGTGTTCGATCTTCTACATACAGCTTGGTCAGGATCGAACTGACATGATTTTTGACGGTTTGTTGGCTGATTTTTAAGACTTCGGCAATTTGTTTGTTGGTCTTGCCCTGCGTGACATAGCGCAAAATTTCCATTTCACGCGGGCTAAGGGGCACAAAATGTTCATGAGGATCAATCGTATAAGGGCCAGTTGTCGCTTCGATGCGGCTGTTAGTCCATTTACGGATACCCGCCAAATCATAATACTCGCCTTTGACCATGTAATACCCTTGTACCACTTTTTGAATGACCTCAATCAGCAAAAGCGGGTCTATATCTTTGGAACAATAGGCCGAACAGCCCGCCCGTAGTGCATGAAGCGCCTGCTCCTCATCATCATATCCAGTCAGCATAACCACGCAAGCCGAATTACGCTCGGTTTTGAGACGCGAGGCGATTTGTAGGCCATTCATTTGAGGCAGATTGACATCTAGCAAAATAACGTCAGGGTGAAGCTCCCGCGCCAGTTCAAGCGCCTGCTCACCGTTTTCACCCTCGGCAATGACTTCTAAATGTTCATCGTCCGACAATACGCTCCGCAGACCCCGCCGCCAAACCGGATGGTCGTCCACAATCATGACGGTGATCTTGCGGAGGATGGGATCGCGTTCTGGTGAACTCATAAGTTCTTTCCCGTCATTTACAAACTACCCGTGCAGCAACGGGCAACTTGGTCGTTTACCATTTTTAGGAAAATTCAAGAAACATTAAGCTACACATAGAATTATAGTCGGGTTTTATGGTTTCACCAACACACACAGGTCGAAATTCATTAACCAACGTTCACCTGACGGGGTTGCTTGGTCTATTGCGACACCTCCCTGCTTCATGCTAGACTACACCCGCGTTGTGGGCCAGTTAATCAACTCTAACCACACTCAAATCTTAAAGCGGTACAGAAGTATAATGGGTCAAGGACTAATGCAACGAATTACAATCTTTTTGCTCATTGTAGTCTCCCTTTTCTCGGCTGTTTCAATTCATTCCAATCCTGCTGTCCAAGCGCAAGGCCCGGTGCAGGCGCGTGTCACCACTGACCGACTCGCCATTCGGATGCGCCCCGGCATCAATGCATCTCCGCTGGGAACGATCCCACTCGATACGGTTGTGAATATCACCGGGCGTGAAGATCAACAAGGCAACGGTGGCATCTGGGTCTATGGTTCGCCCGAAAGTGGCAGCCCTACCGGATGGATGCTGTCGGATTATTTGCGCTTCTCCCCCGATTTTGTGATGAACAATCTGCCCGTCCTGAGCGTTGAAGGCACGGCGTCCAATACAGGTGGAACCAACCCCGCCCCATCAAATCCTACTAATCCACCTGCCGAAGTACCTGCGGGGGGATTAAGCGGCAGAACCACCGGACTGGTCAATTTCCGCAGTGGGCCAAGCACCAGTGCAGGCATTATCGCCGGACTAGGTGCCAACACATCCGTTGTATTAAACGGGCGCAATGGGGATGGCACATGGTTGCAGGCCGTCTATAACGGTCAAACGGGTTGGTTGTTTGCCAGTTTGGTGAGCGTTTCCGGCAATAAGACCTCACTGCCTGTTGTCCCCGGCACTGAGACCGCTGCCGCACCTGCTACAAATTCAACAACGAGCAGCACTGGCCCGGTCAGTGCCCCAGCCGCTGCCTACAGTTCGGCCAATTTGCGCGTATTCTCCTATGGGGCGCATGTTTCCAGTTTCGCCCATCCCGACCTAATGCGTTATGCTGGAATGACATGGGCCAAAGTGCAGATTCGTTATGGGCGCGGGCAAGACCCCAGTTCCGTCGCAGGTACCATCAATGATGCCCATGCCAAAGGCTTCCGCATTTTGTTGGGTGTAGTCGGCTTTCCGGCGGACATCAACGGCGGAGAAGCCTATTTTGATGATTATGCTAAGTTTGTTGCCGGGTTAGCGGGTTTGGGGGCGGATGCCATTGAAGTGTGGAACGAACCCAATATTGACCGTGAATGGCCGACTGGACAAATTGATCCGGCTCGATATACGCAACTGCTGGCACGTGCTTATAATGCCATCAAGAGTACCAACCCCGGCACAATTGTGATTAGCGCTGCGCCAGCCCCAACCGGTGCTGAAAGCGCATTCGGGCGTGAACGGGTCTGGAATGATAACAACTATGTCGCAGGCATGGCGGCGGCAGGGGCGGCTCGTTATATGGACTGCGTTGGTGCTCATTACAATGAGGGGATTGTCAGCCCCCGCCAAACCAGTGGCGACCCGCGCGACAATTATTACACCCGCTATTTCTATGGCATGGTCAATACCTACTATAATGCCATTCGTAAACCCGTATGTTTCACTGAATTGGGCTATCTGACCCCCGAAGGTTATGGCTCGCTACCGGGGACATTCGGGTGGGCCGCGAACACGACTGTCGCACAGCAGGCCCAATGGGTCGCGGATGCCGTTCGTTTGGCACGCAGCAGCGGCAAAGTACCCTTGGTCATCATCTGGAATATGGACTTTACCGGAACGTTTGGTGACGACCCAATGGGGGGTTACGCTCTCATTCGTCCCGATGGCTCATGCCCCGCGTGTGATCGTTTGGCAGGCCGCTAGGTTGTTTCAACCGACTTATAACCCCCTTGTGATGTGATTAAAAGAGGGGGTTGCCTTTTACAATCGCACCCATTTGAGGAAGGAACTCTATGAACACAGCAACACATATGCAGCGCTCCAATCCGACTCACCAACGACAACTGCGTGGTTTTATGGCCGTTTGGATGGCTGTCACCCTTTTGGTGGGAGTAGCAACCTTTGTCGCCATTTATCTCAGCACAGGTAATTTAGGCGATGATGGCAACAATGGCAATAACAACTTGGGCAGCAACGCCGCCGCCATCGTTGCCAACCAGTCCGACCAAGAAGCGGCCCCTGCCGACCAAACCGATGCCAGCGTGAATGAGGATACGGCTCAGGGTACATCAGCCAATTCCGACGTAGAAACCCCTGTCTCAACGGATAATAATGAGGCGGCACAGGCATTGGGTGAGGGCGAATCCAATCCAGAAGCAGCGGCGAGTGGTGGGACGGAAAATAACCCGCCTGCCCAACCTGCTCAACAGGATGCGACCCCGACCCCCACTTTTGCCCGGACTCTTCCCGCCACACAGCAAACAGGCTTTGACCTCGGCGCACAGGTGATGGTGCCTTACAGCAAAGATGCTAATTCGATGGCGGGCACACTGGATGCCGCCGCCAATCAACTGCGTCTGAACTGGGTTAAATTGCAGGTGCGTTGGGAATTTGTTGAACCCGAAGAGGGCGTCTATGACTGGAGCTATTTGGACGTGTTCTTCCAATCCGTCCCCGAAAAGAACCTCAAGGTTTTGGTCGGTGTGGTAACGGCTCCCGAATGGGCACGTCAACCCGGCGCTGACCTCACCAAACATGGCCCACCCGCCGACAATCAGAAATTCGCTGATTTCATTGGTCAGTTGATTATGCGCTATCCGGGCAAGATTCACGCCATCGAAGTCTGGAATGAAATGAATCTTGACCGCGAATGGGCCAGCATCAACGGCATTAATGCGCCAGAATATGTGGAAATGCTGCGCGTGACGGCTAACACCATCCGCTTCCTTGACCCGAATATCTTGGTGGTTAGTGGGGCGCTTTCGCCGACGGGTGTCAACAATGAAGCCGTGCATGATGATTTCCGCTATACCGATGAGCTGATCGCAGCGGGTGTACTGGATGTGATTGACTGTTATGGGGCGCACCACAATGGCTATAACATCGGCCCGAACGTTCCCTATGACCAAGTGCCGAATGACCCTGCTGCCACCTTCCGGGGGCCATTTGACAGCCCCCATCCCTCATGGTCGTTCTATACCACGCTGACCACCTATGCCAACAAAATCAGCGCGGCAGGCAGTACCGTGCCGTTGTGCGTGACCGAATTTGGCTGGGCCACCACTGCTGACCTCGGCGGTCAATATCCCCAGTATTTTGAATTTGCCAACGACAATACGTTGGATGAAAGTGCCCAATTCCTTGTTGAGGCGATTCAACTGATGGAAGAATGGGGCTTTGTGCGTTTGGCCTTTATCTGGAATCTGAATTTTGGGCCAGAAGAGAGCTTCAACGCCACCAACGACAATGTACCCTACTCCCTGATCCGCCCCAACTATTTCTTGTCACCGGCATGGGGACCAATCGCGGAGATGGATTTCCGGGGCCGCGCACAGGCACAATAAACCCTCGATAACGTAGCAGTCAAAGCAGGGGCAGGGCCAAAATCTCTGTCCCTGTTTATTTTGCGATACAATTGAGGGGCTATCGCATCGGCGTTACAAGGAGACAGGCACTTTATGTATGGTACTATCGGACATTACCGCATACTACCGGGGATGCGCGAGGCTGCATTACAGACTCTACACGAGCAAGAAAGTGTGGCGGTTCCCGGCATTGTAGCGGTGCATGTCTATCAATTGGATCGGGACCCGGACGAGGTGATGTTGGTAGTCATGTTTGAAAGTCGGGAAGCCTATCTTGCCAATGCCAATCACCCTGCCCAACACGAACGCTATCTCCAAGTGCGGCAGTTTTTGGCGAGTGACCCGACATGGTTTGACGGTGAAATTATTGACAGTATCCTTTTTTGATCTTTGAACACTGAGCACATGAAAGATACCATTCTCGCTATTTCCTATTTTGTTCATCTAATCGCTACCGTCGTTTGGATTGGCGGCCTTGCGATGATTCTATTCCTCGTCTGGCCGGAATCTGCCCGCAGTCTTGCCAATCAAGAGGAACGTCGTAAAGTGGTGTTGGGGATTCAAGCCCGTTTCCGCCCGATGGCAAATTTCAGTTTAGTTATGCTGGTTGGCACAGGCTTGGTACAGATGTCTGGCGACCCCAACTATGAGGGTTTCTTGACTTTTGAGAATACGTGGAGCCTCGCCATGCTTCTCAAACATATCGCTTTTGCCGGGATGGTTGGGCTGACCTTACTAACTCAATTCAGTTTAGCACCAGCGATTGAACGGGCTATTTTGTTGGCAAGCAAAGGGCAGTCGAGTCAACTAGAAAGCCTGTTGGCGAGGGAAGTCCGGCTGATGTGGGGGCTGGCAGGGCTTGGCGTGATTGTACTGGTATTTACCGCGATTGCGACGGCCCAATAGGGATGCGGTCTTCTTGTGGGGAGGAGCAAATAATAGTGGCTAAATGTTGGGATACCTTGCTGGTCGCGCTGCTGCTGATTGCAGGGTTTATGCTGCGGGCATGGGATATCGCCACCCTTCCGCTGGGCTATTCGGACGAAGAGATTACGACCCTGCGTCTGGCTGAAAGCATTCGCAACGGCAATATACAAGTATTTTTTGATACCCAGCCATTTGGGACAGAGTCGTCTTTCCCCATTTTGATTGCGGCCACCAAAATCGTCGTCGGAGATGGCTTTTTTGTCATGCGTTTCTTGCCCTTGATGGCCTCTCTGCTGACAATGGCATTAACTTTTGCAGTGGCCCGCCGTCTGTTTGGTCGCGGGGTGGGGTTTATTGCATTACTGGCGATGTTAGCGGGGATATGGCCCGTCATCGCCGCTCGCACCGTCACTGAAACATCCTTACCCGGCTTGATGATGCTGATTGTCCTTGCCGCTGCCCTAAAAGCATTCCATCTGGGCCGCTCTATTCGCCCCTTACTGCCCCAGACCGCCCCCTATACCGTGTTAGCGATTGCCATGTCCGCTGCTGCTTATGAACACTACACTGGGTTGATGGCAGGCATCGGCATCTTCATTTTTGTCCTGTATTTGCGCTATACCCGCCAATCGGTATCCCGTTATCTTTGGTGGAACAGCAGTTATGCGATTCTTTTGGCAACCATTTTGGGCCTGCCCTATTTCATCTCAGTGCTCCGAAACCCCACCTACAGTGGGCCATATATCTTTATTGCCGAGCGCCCCTCCAGCATTATCGCCTTTATTGAATCCATTGGCCGCACGATTTTGGGCTTTTTCTGGTTGGAGGCGGGTGACAAAAATCCAGCACACAATGTCCCCGGCCTCCCACTCATCTCGTTTGTTGAACCCGTCATATTGGCTTTCGGCATTTACAGCGCTTTTCGGTTGCGTCGCCATGCCAATTACGGCCTCTTGCTGATCTTCTTTGTCTTGGGTCTGTTACCTGATCTATGGTTCGATGAAGGGCCAGACTATCGGGCATTGTCATTCATTTCGCCCTTGATTTATATCATGATTGGCTTAGGCGTCTTTGAGCTTATCCGATTTTTTAAACAGAGCGATTTACCCACCAGTTTGCATCGGTTAAAAGAGCAAAAGGGCTGGTTGGCATGGCCCGCGCCAGTGGTCTATCTGGCGGTCATATTGATGCTGTTGGATTTTGGAGCGAATTTCCTACGTCTGCGCGATAACCTGTTTACCAATTGGTCAGACCGACAAGATATGCAGGCCGCCTATCACACCAATTTAGGGGAAATTGCCTACTATCTGGAAAACAATGCCGATGGCCCACCCGTCAGTATCTGCGCGACTCGAATCAATGACCGAGAATCGGATTCGCGTCTATTGGAATGGATGCTGCACCGCGAGGACATTTCGTTTCGTGTTACCGACTGCAACACCGATTTGATCTTGACAGCAGGCGGTCAGCCCATGCGGTTGTTGTTTGTGGATACTGAGCAGCGCAACACCGTTCCCGCGCCGTTATTGGAATGGATACATCTTGCAGAACCTTTAGAAAATTCCGGCCTGCCTGATGGGGTAGGATGGCTGCTCGATGCGGAACAAGCCTTAGCCGACAAGGGTGGACAGTTGACCGCCTTGAGTACCTTGTATTATCCACGAACGGCGGGGCAGACGTTTGAGACGGTGCGATTACCTTTCCGCTTCAACAGTAGTTTAACCCTTATCGGAATTGAGCCAGTATCTACACAACCTGATTTTGAGCCGGGGGATGTGTTAACCATCGTGAGTTATTGGCGGATAGACGGGCCACTACCAGACGATATTGGCGTATTTGTGCGCTTGCATGATACCCCTCAATCCAGTCCCTATAACGAAATCAACGGCTTCAGTGTCGAAACTGACCGTCTGCGCCCACGAGATGTCGTCATCCAAGTGGGTTATTTGATTTTGCCAGATACCCTACGCGAACAGGAGTACCTACTCACAATGGGTGTTTATGAAGGCCGCCCCACCAACCAACTGCCGATTTATAACCCCGATGTGTATCAACTGAGGGGGAACTATCTGCAAATCAGCCAGCCTATTCTCATCAGAACAGAAGATTGAAGCACGCATGTTTGAAGTCATCTTTCTTGGTACCTCTGCTTCCGCCCCCAGCATTCAACGCGGTCTGCCTGCACTGATTGTGCTGGCAAACGAATATCGTTTTTTGGTGGATTGTGGTGAGGGCACGCAGCGGCAAATTTTGAAAAGCGGCATTGGCTTTCGGCGGCTCAATCACATTCTGCTCACCCACAGCCATTTAGATCATATTTTGGGTTTGGGCGGCTTGGTTTCCACGTTCATTCGCTGGGAAGAGGGTATTGAGGGCATCAACATTTACGGCGGCATGGCGACCCTTGAACGGGTGCATGATCTGATTTTTAATATCGTGGTGCGGGGTGCGCCTGTACCCATTCCGATCAACCTCATCCCGATTGAAGCCGGGGTTGTGATTGTGGAAGACAAACATATGAAAGTGACCGCTGTTCCGGTGATTCATCGTGGGCCGGGGTGCTTCGGTTTTGTGTTTCAGCAGCACGACCACCGCCAATTTAATCCTGAAAGAGCGACTGAACTGGGTGTCCCCAATGGCCCAGAACGTGCCCTGCTGGTCAAAGGCGAAAACATCACCTTAGCCGATGGCCGATTAATTACTCCTAACGATGTATTGGGGGAGGTTGTGCCGGGAGCGAAATTGGTGGTCATTGGCGACGTGGGGGATACCGAAAGTCTGCGCCCCTATGTCAAAGATGCCGATTGTCTGGTGATTGAAGCGACCTATTTGGAAGAAGAACGCTGGATGGCAGGCGAGGTCGGACATCTGACCGCGATTCAAGCCGCTGAACTCGCCAAAGCCGCCAACGTAAAGACGCTAATTTTGACCCACATTTCACGCCGCAATCATGACCATGATGTGCGTCACGAGGCCCGCAGTGTGTTTTCGAGTACGTATGTCGCCCGCGACTTTGACCATTATGTGATTGCCCGTGCCAAAGCCGTGCAGAAACTCCCTCCACCCAATCGCCGACCTGAAAAAGCGGAGGATAAGTAATCAAGGACTTGGAGCTTTACCCACTGCCTGACCTTGCGATGGGTCATAATTGGCAAATGTGCCATCTCGATAAATCACCACTTTACGGTCTTTAAATCGTTCGATGAGATCATGGGTATAGCTACCGTCGGGATCACGGGCCAAGACATATTCGCTATCGAGATAGGGATTGGTCAATGCCATCAATGCCCCAACTTCCCGCCACATTCGTATTTCCGGCAAATAGGCGATAATCAGCACGGGTCGTTTGTCATCTCCACGCAGACGATCCACCCGTTCGATTTGATCTTCCCCAATAATCCCGTAGCGAAAAAGTTTATCAAGGCGCTCCGGCGTATATCCAAGTAGGGACATGCCGATTGCCAGTGCCGCCAGCATATAAACCCCGCTTCGCAGATGCAGCCCCTTCAGCATATCCGCAACACCCGTGATGCCCGCCGCCGAAATAATGGCTAGAAGTGCCGTCGCCTCGTAATAATAACGGGCACTGTAGACACCTGCCCCGATCCAATAAAACAGGGTCACAAAAATAATCGAGCCTGCCGTCAGCACGATCAACCACATCCAGCGCCGTCGCCAACCAAAAAATAGGCCGAGTGGCAGCAGCACCCAACTCAGTCCGGCCTTATTTACCATACAATCGTTGCGGCTGACGGCAGTTGGCGAATCCGGCGGGTTATCGGGTTGGCGCACCCACCCAAACAAATCGCGGCTGTAACAAACGGTGTCTTTTCGCAAGTAATATTTGGCCCAATACCAGCTATGCCCGCCTGAATTACGACCATGTCCCTCGCCAAAGCCTATCTTGTCATATCCCCACCAAAGTTCGTACAGATTTTTCTTTGGGTCGCCCGTCACAACATAATTAAAGGCCGGATATAACGCGCCATAGGCCACGGTAAACACTGCCAGAATCAGCAGGGGACGCAGCGTTTTGCCAAATTGAACAGGCCAGCGTGGATTTAATTCGGGTTCAGCAGGCGGTTCGCGCAAGACCACCCACGCCATGATTGCCAATCCAATTGCCCCACCCATCGCCAACACGGGCCACTTGGGCCAGAACGGGTCATCTCCTTTTTTCAGTACCAATTCACTAACGGCCCAATATGCCGCCCCTGTCGCCGCAAGCAGGGGAATGTAAAGCACCAGCAAGCGTGCCCACCAAATGAACTGCCCATTTTCATCAGTGAGCCATTGACGGGATGACACTTCACGGCCTTCTCGCTCTG
Source organism: Anaerolineae bacterium (assembly GCA_019913005.1). GTDB lineage: Bacteria > Chloroflexota > Anaerolineae > Aggregatilineales > J027 > CFX10. The sequence goes on from JAIOHL010000333.1 coordinate 83,719, forward strand.
ACCACCCGTGCTGAATCGTGCGAATCAGAGCAACAAGCACCCGCAAACCACTGTATATCACCAATGGCACCGCAACCCCGGCAGCAGTTAAGGGCCGATTAGCGACCACCATCCCCAACGACATGCCACTAATGGCAGCCCACCCAAAAGGATGTTTACCTTTTTCGACCCGCCACGCCCCATATAGAAATAATAGGGTAAAAAATTGGGCGGAGGTATGGCCCATCAAGGTGCCATTAATCAGCAGGGCAATCGGGCTAATCGTCAATAAGGCCGCCGCGACTACTCCCGTTTGTTCATTAAACACTTCACGCGCCAGCCGATAGGTCAGGGCGACACTTAACATGCCAATCCAAGCGTTAATCGCCCATGTCATGTTGAGTTTGACCCCTATTGCCAGCAGGAGCGGCCAACCGGGGGGATATTTGCCGAAGAACTTGCCGTCTTGCGAAAGCACGAATGGCTGCCAATACGAACGCAGCGGCTGTGGGGCATCTACATAAGCATCGCCCCGCGCAAAAATCTTGGCCTGATACAAATAGGCCATCTCATCTTCCAGATGGGGTAGTTTTTCAAACACCGAATGGGCGACCCATACCGACCCCACCATCGCGCAGTAACAAAGGAATAGAGCGATCAGCGCCGATTTTTTCATGACGATTTTATGACTCGATTATTTTCCGATAAACATCCAATGCGATTTCCGCCGTCCGACGCCACGAAAAAGTGGCCGCATGTCGCAGACCACTTTCGCGCAATCGGTCATGGAGGGCGGAGTCCTCCAACAGCCGGGTGATCCCCTGCATGATACTTTCCGGCTCATCAGGATTGACATAGATACCATGTTCGCCGACCACTTCGGGCAATGCGCCGCGTTCGGTCACGACGACAGGCGTCCCACAGGCCATCGCTTCAATCGCAGGCATTCCAAAGCCTTCGTAAAACGACGGCATCACCAACAAACGCGCCCCATTATACAAGGCGGGCAAAACCCCGAAAGGCACATCCTCAAACAGCCGCACATCCTCGGTTAGACCTAGTTCGGCAATTGGGGCCAATTCCTGATCGGCAAACCAACCCCGCTGACCACCGATGACTAATGGCGGCACATCGGGACGGGCCGTTCGTAATTGGGCGTAGGCCCGCAGCAGACCGGGAATATTTTTGCGCGGCTCAATCGTGCTGACAAACAATAGATATTGAGTCGGTAAATGATAGGGGGCAAGGGTCGCTTGGATTTCAGATTCCGGCAAAATCCGAAAATTCGGATTGACGCCCAACAAATGCACGGTGATTTTTTCCGGCGGCACATCCAGCATGTCCACAATTTCGCGTTTGGTCGTCTCAGTCTGGGCAAAAATATGGTCAGCATGGCGAACGGCCCAACGGATTTGGTCACGATAATAACGCAGGCTTTCGGCGGTTTGGAATTGGGGATAATGCAAAAAGTGCAGGTCGTGAATCGTGATGATATGGCGGCGTGCCCCTCGACGCGGCGGGATGAAATCAGGACTGTGCAGCACATCCAATTGTTGCCGTGCCAGTTCTACCGACAGGGCAGTGCGTTCTAAGCGATGGTGGCAGGGTGTGAATAGATTCACCCGGCGAAAATTGGCAGCAGGCACATACCTTTCCGCGTCCCGAAAATTATGCAGGATGGCATAGTCGCTGGTCGTGTCCAGTTCCGCGAGGGCCAAAATTAATTGGCGTATATATTCTGAGATGCCGCCTTTCCGATAATAGAGCAGGCGGGCATCAATTCCGATTTTGGGCATGTTTATCAAATCGCAAGAAATCAGGATTAAAGTATGGGCATTATAATAATGGGCATAGCGCCGCTTGTCATCCACTGAGAGGTCAATTTTGGGAAAACTGGTTCGGGTCTGCCATGTTGAAGCACTGGAACACGACCAACCGCGCTGCTATCGAGTCGAAAACACCGATATTTTTATCGTGCGACATTGGGCCAACATCCATGCGCTGGAAAATCGCTGCGGTCACGCCGGAGCGCCTTTGCATCGCGGCGAATACACCGATGGCTTAATTGTCTGTGCCCTGCATGGGGCGGCCTATCGGGTGGAGTCGGGCGAGGTCGAATGGGGGGCGATTTTGCCGCCGCCGATGTCCGAATATAGCAAAAGCGACAATCCGCGCATCCGGTTATTTGGTGAATTAATGGACGCAATTGAAACCTTGCCGATCAAAAGTTTTCCTGTGACTGTGCAAGAGGATGAGGTCTATATTACACTTGAGAGCTAATACATTTTCCCTTTCCTCAATCTCCATAGGGAGGAGATGCTTATGTTTGTAGACCTACCACTTGAAGAACTTCAGCAATATTATCCATCACGTCACGAGTCACCGGATTTTGATAGTTTTTGGGCCGATACCCTTGCCGAAAGCCGAAAATTTCCCATTAATGCCAGCTTCGCGCCGGTTGAAGCGGGCTATAAAACGGTGGATGTCTTTGATGTAACGTATAACGGGTATGGCGGACAGCCGATTAAGGGGTGGTTCATTTTGCCTTGCCAACGCACCGAACCGCTGCCCTGTGTGGTCGAATTTATCGGGTATGGGGGTGGGCGCGGCCTGCCGATTGATTGGCTGCTGTGGGCCAGCGTGGGCTATGCCCATTTTGTTATGGATACACGCGGGCAAGGCACAACATGGCGTCAGGGTGACACCCCCGACCCCGAACCGGATGGCAGCAATCCGCATTTCCCCGGTTTTATGACACGCGGCATCCTAAATCCCAAAACTTACTACTATCGCCGGGTGTTCACCGATGCTGTACGTGCGGTGGAAGCGGCCCGTACTCATCCCGCCGTTGATAAAGAGCATGTTGCCGTCACGGGTGGCAGTCAGGGTGGAGGTATCGCGCTGGCGGTAGCAGGCTTGGAGCCGACCATTGAAGCCACCATGCCCGACGTGCCATTCCTATGCCATTATCGCAAAGCCACCGAAATCACCGACACCCATCCTTACGCCGAAATCGCCCGTTTCTGCAAGACCCACCGCGAAAAAATTGAGACGGTTTTTACCACCCTAAACTATTTTGATGGAGTCAATTTAGCGCCGCGTGCCCATGCCAAGGCCCTATTCTCGGTGGCTCTCATGGATGACATTTGCCCCCCACGCACCGTCTTTGCCGCCTATAATCATTATGCTGGCCCCAAAGATATCCGTGTTTGGCACTATAACAATCATGAGGGTGGGGAATCCTTCCAGACAATCGAAAAAATGAAGTTCCTTGCCAATCTGTGGGGCTAACGCAGAGTAAAAACACAGTGTCTGTTGCAAGCGGTGGTATAATACCCGTTCAAATTTTTGCGTTTTACGCCAGTCCTGATGGAAAGCAAAATTTAGTTGTAGAGGCGTGATGTATGGATATTCAACAAGCAATGCGTATGATCGAGTGGCTGGACGAAGAACGCCGCCGCGACAAAAACATCATTGCCAAGCTGGAAGAACGCTTGGTCTTACAACAGGAAACCATCGAACAACTCACCCGTCAGATGAACGGGCTAGAAAATGATTTGGTCACCAGCCGCACCCAATTTATTCCGGCGGAACGCGACGCCGAAATGATGGAACAACTGCGGCTGGAAATGCGCCAAATGATTGAGGGTGTCGAGGCTAAACGCCTTGCCGCCGAACGGGAAACCGAGCGTCGCAATGAATTTGCTCGTGAAATGACCTCCCGCCCCATCCGCGAACTCAATGAACGGCTGGATCGCATCGAACATCAACAAGACGATATGGGGGCCGCCCGTGCCGAACGGGATCGTATGGCCGCCAGTCTTTCTGCGGTGCAGCAGCGCCTTGAAGATATGGCTAAGAAAATTGAAGAGCCGGAACGCCGCATCGCCTTTTTGGAGGAACAGCGCCGTCAGGACAACCGCCGCATTTCTGATATTCAAGCGGGCTTGCCAGAAATGCAGAAATTGATTGATGGCGTCAAACTCAAAATTGAACGGGTGGAAAATCTAGCCCTGACCGCCGAAAAGCGCATTACCGAAAGCCAAGCCGGTGAACGGATGCGCCGCGAAGAAATGCAGAACTTCCTCGACCAGCAAAATCTCATTTCCCAGCAGCGCGACCAACAAATCAAAGACCTGACGCGCAACATCGGGGCTTATGACGAAGACATCCGCCGCAACTTGGAACGCTTTGAATCATGGGCCGAAACCTATCGGCAGATGAAGAAGATTGTCGAAGATTTTGAGCGTATCGGGGAGCGTCTGGAACGACGTATCAATGAAGTCTCAGAAATGCAGCGTCTTTCGGAGGAGCGCTTCCGTGAGGAATGGAATGACTGGGTGAAAGACGACCAGCGCCGTTGGAAGCAGTTCACCTTGACCAATGACGAGGCTTGGCGCAAACACGAAAAAGATATGGCGGATTATCGCAAGACCATTGAAGATACACGGGGCGATCTGACGCCGCTGCAAAGCTCAATTGATCGGCTGTGGCGTTTGGAACAGGCCCGTGCGCGGATGTATATCGAAGGTTACAAGTCCCTCATGATGGAATATAACGTTACAGGTGTCACTGGTAGTGCCAACTTCTCGACCTCAACCGGAACGATGCCTGTTGTATCCTTACCTACTAATGGGGATAATGGATAGGGTCAATTAACAGCGTATGGATAATGATGAAATCCATCAGTTAGAACAGGCCATCGCCACCCTAGAAACACAGCGGGATGCGCTTGGGGATAGCGTCGTTGAGACGATGTTGGTCCCTGCCCGTGAAAAGCTCGCCATCCTAAAACGACAATCCGAAAGTGATCAGCAACGCAAGCTGGTCACTTTTCTGTTTACCGATGTGGTGTCCTCCTCCAAAACTTTTGGACACCTTGACCCTGAAGATACTCTTGAAATCCTCAGCACCGCCTTAGCTCGTTTTGGTAAGGTAGTGAAACAACATCAAGGCTATGTGGCCCGTCTGATGGGAGATGGCATGTTAGCCTTTTTTGGCGCACCCATCGCCCACGAAGATGACGCGGTTCAGGCCGTTCGCAGCGCCCTCGCTATTATCCAAGCCGCCCGCCAATATGCCCAAGAGGTTGCCGCACGCTGGGGTATTGATAGTTTTAATGTACGGGTTGGCCTCAATACAGGCTTGGTGGCCGTGGGGGAAGTCGGCGGCGAGGCAGGTTCGGAATATACCGCGATGGGGGATGCCATCAACATGGCCGCCCGCATGGAAAGCAATGCCCCGGCGGGGGGGGTATTGATTTCCCATGAAACCTACCTGCACGTGCGTGGATTTTTCGAGGTACAGGCCCTTGAACCCATGATGGTTAAAGGCGCGTTGGCTCCCATTCAAGTGTATGTCGTGTTGCGTGAAATCGCCCGTAGCTTTGAAACAGGCCAGCGTGGAATCGAGGGGATTCAGACCCGCATGATTGGGCGGGATGTTGAAATACTGCATCTGCAAAAAGCCTATCAATTGGCAATTGAAGATGGCGAAGCCCAGATAATTACGATTCGCGGTGATGCCGGAGTAGGCAAATCGCGTCTACTGCGTGAGTTTGGTGGCTGGACTACCCAACAGACCAATTCCGTGCTCCGCATCAAAGGTCGTGCTTTCCCCAGCAGCGAAAAGCAACCGTATGCCCTAATCCGCGACCTTCTTCAGTTCTATTTCAGTATTCGAGATACCGACAGCGCCGAACAAGCCCGTGAAAAAATGGAGGCGGGGATTGGAAGTTTTTGGCCCTCAGATGAAATCACCGATGTGACGCAGGGCATCGGTCAGATGGTCGGCTTTGCATTTGCCAACCTCAAAGAGACTCCCCAGCAAAAATCAAAAGATGTCCCGAATTATTTGACCCAACTTTTTGAGCGCATTTCGTCCCAACAACCTACCGTCATTTTTCTGGAGGATGTGCATTGGGCCGACGACATTTCATTGGATTTTGTGAGCCAGTTCGCCTATACCCATTTACAATTGCCCCTGCTGATTTTATGTCTCGCCCGCCCAATCCTCTATGAAAAACGCCCCTATTGGGGGGAAGGCCAAGAATGTCATCTATTGATTGATTTGCGGCCTCTTTCGACGCGGGACAGTCGCCAACTGGTGACAGAAATTTTGCATAAGGTCGAATCGCTACCGGATACTCTGCGTGACCTGATTGTGAGCAACGCTGAGGGCAATCCGTTTTATCTGGAAGAATTGATTCAAGTCATGATTGCCGATGGGATTATTCTTCCTGATGCCGAGCATTGGTCAGTCGCGTTAGATAAATTAGCCAAGATGCGTGTTCCACCGACCTTAACAGGGGTTTTACAGGCCCGCTTGGATGCGCTAACCGCCGAAGAACGCGCTCTGATTCAACAGGCATCCGTGATTGGTACCACTTTTTGGGATGGCGCACTGCAAACGCTACGGGTAACAGGCCAGACCATTGAAAGCGCTGTGTCCATCACTGATCTCACGGGGGCACTCGCTTCATTACGACAGCATGGAATGATCTATAGCCGCGAAAAATCATCGTTTGCTGAGACACAGGAATATGTTTTTAAACATGCCATTTTGCGCGATGTCACCTATGAAAGCGTGCTGAAAAAGACGCGGCGTTCTTACCATCATCAAATTGCGGAGTGGCTAATTAATGCCTGTGGAAATCGGGTCGCCGAATATGCCTTGCTGGTTGCTGAACACTATCGGTTGGCAGGTGAAATCATCTCTGCCATCAACTATTTATTCGAGGCAGGCGAACACGCCCGAAAAACAGTATGGTTAAAGCCAAACGAGGTAATCAGATTTTATCAACAGGCGCTGGATTTAACCACCACCCAAAAAGTTGAACTCGCCCTACATTTACCGGAAGCAGAAATTAAGCGACTGCAATTAGAAATCATCCGACCACTCGCAGGTCTCTATTTGATTTCACAAAAATACGATTCTGCGGATGAGATTCTTCAGCTAGAATTGGGGCTGGCCGAGGAGTTAGAAAATTATTTGGTGATGTCCGAAGCCTATAGCGGCCTTGCGGTGATCGCACAGGAACATCATGACAAGGCCACAGCCGAACATTATCATACGCTTTGGCTCAAAACGCTTGGCAAGTTACGCCAAAAACCATCCCAACCTGAAAAAGCTGCTACATCATCCTATGGGCACACCCTCACCAACGAAGCGATCCGCAATTTAAAGCAACAGTTTGAACACCAACCGATGCAAAGCGAATCGCAGCACTAACGCTCATTCATCAGGCGGTCATACGCCCCTTGCCATGTATCAGCATCGCGGGTGAATTTGTTCACTTTGATTTCGCCAAAATGCTGAAATAAACTGACCATGAGTGAGGGGAAGGCTTCCCAATTATTCCGACGAACAAGGTCTTCCACTTGATCGGCCATCTTGCCCGTCCATGTCCACCGCTGGCGAAATTCTTCGGCCTTCATCCAATAATTGCGCTTTTCCCATGCCTCCGATGACTGCTCAATGGTATCGTTCACTTCACGTAGCGAAAACACAATCTGGGCAATCATATCTTTGGTTTCGGCATCAAATTCTTTTTTCTTGCTCAGATGGCGCAAAATCTCCGCACACGTTCGCATATGTTGATTACGGATTTTGGCAGGGCCATCAGTGTTAATAACGCGACTCATTATGAGTTCCTTTCTGGACTACTCTTCATCGGGGTTCCAAGGGGGTAATGGTACTTGGGTATAAAAAGCGCGGGCCGGAGCACGATTGATATAAAAAATGAAATAAACAAAGGCGATAATTTGAATCGGGATTTTGCATTGAAAAATATCATTAAAAGTTTGGGTGGCCCCATCCATTAAACAGCCCGTGCAGTCACCAAAAGCGCGTACCCAAGCCGCGACCATAATCAACAGAAAACTGGCAATGACCGAGGCTTGTACAAGATATTGCGAACTACGGGGTTTGCCGATCCATGCCATAATCGCGGTAATCAAGACAATGCTGCCTGCAATGCCTCCGGCCCAACGCCAAAAATCCAGCGCAAGACCACCGCTGATAATGCCATTGGCATCTACATTCAACCGATGGGCAATATACAACCATATAATCGGCTCAATCCCAAACAGCGGGATGATACTCAACAGACCGATGGTTAATCCGAGGGGACGGTAGACCCGTTCTTTTTTTTCGGTAGCTGGTATTTCGGTAGTCAAGATACCGCTGCTCCAATCGGTACGCGCTGAATATGAGCGCCCAATGTCCCTAATTTTTCTTCCAGTTGCGAATAGCCGCGATCAATCTGCACGATATTGCGGATGACTGTCGTGCCCCGCGCACACAGCGCCGCCAGAACCATCGCCATACCCGCACGAATATCAGGGCTGCTGATGGTTTGGTCGCCGCGTAAAGCCGTTGGCCCTTGCACCAAGACACGATGCGGATCACACAAAATAATCCGCGCCCCCATATTGACCAAACGATCTGTGAAAAAGAGGCGGCCTTCAAACATCCATTCGTGGAACAGCACCGCCCCGGCACACTGGGTCGCCACCAAAATAGCAATACTCATCAAATCGGTGGGGAAACCGGGCCAAATTTGCGGTTTGACTTCGGGGATATTGCCGCCAAAATCACGCTGAATGTTTAGGTGTTGGTCACGTGGGACAAAAATATCATTGCCGCGCACTTCCCATGTCACGCCTAATTTGCCGAAGATAAGAGCGATCATGTCCAAATATTGCGGGTCTGCATCGGTAATCAGTAATTCGCCACCAGTCACGACAGCCGCACCAATTAGACTGCCAACTTCAATATAATCGGCCCCAACGCGGAATTCACCGCCGTCCAACCTCTCAACGCCCTCAATGGTGATTTGGTTCGTACCAATCCCATCAATTTTTGCGCCAAGCTGGTTCAAAAATAGGCATAACTGCTGGACATGTGGCTCGGAGGCGGCATTGCGTAAGACGGTTGTCCCTTTGGCATAACACGCCGCCAAAACTGCGTTTTCCGTCGCCGTGACACTCGCCTCATCCAGCAAAATAGTCGCACCATGCAGTCCATCAGCATTCATTTTGAACGAGCCGTCAAACTCGATATGTGCGCCGAGTTTTTCAAGCGCCGTGAGGTGGGCATCCAACCGCCGCCGCCCAATCACGTCCCCACCGGGGGCGGCAATATCTAACTGGCCTGTTCGTCCCAGCATGGCTCCGGCTAAGAGGGTGCTAGGTCGGATTTTTTTGGCGAGTTCAGGATCCGCCTTATGTGTTTTAATTTCTTTGGCATGGACGCGCACAGTGCTGGAATCTAACCATTCGACCTCTGCCCCCACGCTTTGCAGGAGTTGGCCCATAATCCGCACATCGCCGATATTAGGCATATTCCGCAAGATAACCGGCTGATCGGTCAATAAGCAAGCAGACAGCAAGGGCAAGGCTGCGTTTTTATTCCCGCTGGCTTTGATCTGGCCTTGTAGCGGAAAGCCACCTTCAATTAGAAATTGCTCAGGGATTGTCAAAGTACATTCCTTTGGTTCAACCAGTACGCAAAATCACCGGGTCGCCAACATGCACCCCTAGTTTTTCGGCGGCGCTTCCTTGATTCACGGCTAATTCAAGCTGACCCGCACTGTTAATGAGCGGCAGGATGCTCCCTTTTTGCGTCCCCATATAACTTAACCCCAGCGGTGCAAAGGACTGACCAGCAATTTCAACGGCAGTGGCCTCGGCGAAAAATGGTGCAACCGTTACACGTTCCGAAAAGGCCGTGCCGCTAAATTGGGGATGGAGTTGCAGCATATCATCTGACCCCCACACCAACCGCCCGATGCTCGTGACGACATTGCCAAAATGGTCAATATACAGCACTTCGCCGCGTACATGGTCTTCTTCAATTTGCATTAGGGGTAGGGGTAGTTTTTCAAAGGATTTGTTCAAAGTAGGGCCAATCTGATCGAGAGATACCCCATTTGCCAAGTGCGCCGCGACTGGGCTGAAAATATCCCGACCATGAAAAGTGGTGCTAATCCCTTGTAAATGATATTGGCGATTTTGCAGGGCCACTACTTGTTGTATCTCCACTTGACCGAAGACATAGCTAAATAGGCCGTTGTCCGGGCCAATAAAGATGCCCTGATTTGTTTGTACGGCGATAGGCTTGCGGGATGTACCCACACCGGGGTCAACCACCCCTACAAAAATCGTACCCGGTGGCATATAACGATACACGGTCATCAGGACATACGCCCCCTGTCGAATATCTTGAGGGGCGATATGATGCGAAATATCAATAATTTGCGCGGTGGGGCAAATGGAGAGAATCACCCCTTTCATCACACCGACATAGCCATCTTGTAGGCCAAAATCGGTTAGGAGGGCAATTACTGGAACAGTACGGGGCAGCACTTGATCGGTCATAACTGGAATTGTAGCCGTCCCGCCTTTTGAGGGCAACACGGGACTATTTTGCTCCATTATCGAGTTGCCTCTCGCCACAACCGTCGCAACTGCCAATATTTATCAAATTCGTTCCACGCCATCAACAAACTCAAGCGTAATCCATGCAGGCCGTCACGATAGCCCTTGAGCGTTAAATAGCGCCAGCGAAATTGGCGAAGCGGCTGCAAGATAAAATTGTGAAATCTGACCCGCTGCCCTTCGGATTTCATAATTTCGGCATCGTACCGAGCATAAAGACGTTGTTTTTCGATAAATTGGCCCATATCTCGATAATTGTAATGGATTAAGGGATTCTCAAGATGACCGGGTTCGCCCGTTTTGAGGATAGGGACTTCATGCACGCGACGTTCGGGGTCATAGGTAGCCTGATCGCGTTTTAATAAGCGCATCTGGTAATCGGGATACCAACCCGTGAAGCGGGTCAGCTTGCCAAAAATATAATTGTGGCGCGGAATCCAATAGCCCATATGCTGGGGATTGGCAATGATCCGGCGCACTTCCGCTTCGACTTCGGGCGTAGCACGTTCATCGGCATCTACAAACAAGACCCATTCAGCATCCACCGCTGCAAGGGCCGCGCTGCGCTGTTTGGAGTAATTTTCAAAAGGGTGGCTAATGACCTCTGCTCCGGCTGCTTGAGCAAGTTCGATGGTGTTATCGGTACTGCTACCGGATTCAAACACCACCACATGGTCTGTCCATTTGAGAGATTCAATACACGCCTGAATATGCCGCGCTTCGTTACGCGCCAAAATCACCCCCGCCAATTGCACGGTCATAGACCCATCACCTGTTCGTAGGCGCTAATCAGGGTGTCGCGCTCTTTTGCTGATATTTGACGTAGGGCATAAGCGCGACGGGCTTGGCGAATTTTGCGGCGCATCCCCACCCCGATCAGCCAACGCGACACTTGTCGTTTGAGCATAGGATAATGTTTACGATAGAGCCGTAAGCGACTCTGCCACAAATTAATGATGCTGTCGGGGCGCACTTGGCGGGTACTCTGCCCCTCCAAATGAATTACGTGGGCTTGTGGAACGCAATAAATTTTCCACCCCGCTTTTTGGATGCGCCAACTCCAATCCACTTCTTCAGCATACATAAAAAACTGCTCATCAAACATGCCCGTCTTTTGGATGACCTCGCGCCGGATCATCATGGTCGCACCGAGCGTATGCCCCACTCGAAACGGCTTAGGGTGCTCATAGAGTTTGCGCGGATAACGACCATTCACACGGCGGTTGTAAAGCGTACCGGGCGCAGGCATTAAGTCAATCCATAACTGTGAGAGGCCGGGAAAGGCAAAGGCGCTGTGTTGAAACTCGCCGTCTTCATACGTCAGTCGTGCGCCAACCACCCCTGCTTCGGGCAGTGAAAACAGGGCATTAAAAAGAATACTGGTGGCGTTGGGGCGGGTCTGGGTGTCGGAATTGAGTAAGTAGACAGCACGTGGGAGGGTATTTTCATCTATGCCACTCTTGCCAAAGCCCATCGCACGCATCGCAACATTATTGGCCGCTCCAAAACCGATGTTCTTGGCATTTTCGATGATTTTGACATGGGGGAACTCAGCTTGAATAGCGGCAGGGCTGTCGTCACTGGACGCATTATCAACCACCCAGATTTCGGTATCATAGGGGCCGCCGCGCTGAACATCATCCAATAGGGTACGAATGGCCTCCAAAGTGAAGGCACGAGTATTCCAACTAACGATCACCACTGCAAGATCAGACATAATCCCTTAAATAGATATACTGGCTAGGGTAGGCACAAAAAAGCCGGATTTGACCCGGCTATAATAACATACTCTGCCCAAATTTTCAGTTCAGTTATCCATGCCCCAACGTGCCGCTTCCAACCATACCCGAAAATCGGCATAGTCGGCTGAAGTCCGTTCGACCAGTTGGGCATAGGGGACAAGCTCTTTTAGCGCCTCATCTTCGTCTGTATCAACCAATTCTTGGATGGCTTCTACGACCAGATCACGGAATGAGGCGGGTAGAATAAAATCGGGCGAGGCAATTAACACTGAATGCGGTATTTCAAGCCATGATTCATTGCCTTCTTGCATGACCACCACCTGTAGCGCAGTGGCTTGCAAGTTGATTTGAACAGGCGGATTCGCTTGCTGTAAGCGGCGCACCAATGTATCCAACTGGTCATTCGGAATTGCCCCGGCTACACATTCTTCATCAAAAATCGCCTTCACCAGCGATTGAGCATCGGCAACCTCGACCACTTCCTGCAATCCGGTGACGGGATCAACCCCCGCAGCCCGTAAGGCCAAACTTGGATAAACCCAATTTACTGGTGATTCGTCCCCTTCAATCCGACAAATCCTGCGGTTCGCCAGCATTTCTGGGGTAGCAGCATTCCCCAACACGCGGCGATCATAAACAAAATCGAACCCAATTCCATTGGCGCCGACCCGTTGCGTTTGACGTACTCCCAATAAGGGTGAGGCACCACAGGCCCGTTCCGCCGAGATATAGGTGAACACATCCACCCACATCAAAGCAGCTTCACCGTTACACAGCGCATCTAGCGCCTCGCGTGGTGTTGCCAATATTCCTACCTCGACTGCCAGCGCTTCGCCCAATTGGTCATTCAATTGAGTCTGCAAGGTATCTTGCGCATCCACTTGTCCACTGGACGGGCTGGCAATTACAAATAATAGGTTGATGGGTTTGTCCGGACTACCCAAAATCACAGGCAGCTCCACTTCTGGCAAGGGTGTCGAGCGCGGTGTGGCGGTTGGCTGTGGCAAAGGGGTTCGGGTAGGCGGCGGGGGTGTTTCTTCTCCCCCACAGGCCACCAACACAATTGAGAGTATCAGCCCGACGCTGAAAAGTGCTGAGATATGGCGCACGTTGCGGTTAATAGCGCTACCCTCCTGCTTGTACAGAGATAATGACGAATACTTGAAATACTATAGCAAGTTCGCGTACCTGACAAATCAGCGATTGAGACCCTGCTGCAAAAGTTGGTCTATTTTGGGGGCCTCTTCTGCCATAAACCACTCATCCAACAGCGGCAGGTACTCCAATTGCAGATCGAGTGGCATCTTGAAAAAATCGGAATCTAGCCTTTTGAGGCAGCGCGGGCTACCACAGCCACATTCCCACACATATTCCCCACGTCCATTGATGCGGTAGTCAAAGGTGATTTCCTCACCCGCCGCGATGGGGTGAAGGGCAATGACATAACGAGCGCCGTTAATGGTTTTCACAAACGTGTTGGGATCACACGAATGGTTGGTATATTTTTCGGGGTCTTGCCACAAAACCGTAATATTACCGCCAATAAAATCGGTGTGATATTCGTATTCGCCGAGTTCAGGCCGCAAGGGATGAGTCTCATCTACAATATGTGAGTCGTCGGCTTTTAAAATCGGCTCCCCTTTGGCGATATTGACCTTCGCAAAAACCCCCTTGCCTTGAATGGGAGAATCCCCCACATAAACTTTGCACATAGAACGCTTGCTATTCCTTTGTCGCGTAACGTAAAATCAACATGATGCTCAACCAACAAGTAGAGATCAGAGGGTTATCAACATGGCACTCTCAAAACTAGCTCCAATTTATGACCATTTCCTAGATTATCTTGTTCAAAAGGCATCCCCGCAAGAGATACTTGCTTTTCATGTCTCGGATGAGGAACAACAACGTGCCGAAACCCTTACCCTGCGTCACAAAGCGGGAATGCTGACAGAGAGTGAGCATGAAGAATTAGAGCAGATGCTTGAGTTTGATTTGCTGCTATCTGCCTTAAAAGCGAAAGCACTGAAGGCCCTTACCCGCCCATGACAACAATCTCTGCCGCTATACGAGAACAAGTCAGACAACGCGCAAGTAGACGTTGTGAGTATTGTCGAAAACCTGAAAGTATCGACATCTACAGCCCACAAGTTGACCATATCATTCCCCAAAGACACGAGGGTTCTTCCGAACTTGATAATTTAGCTTGGGCCTGCTTTCGATGTAACAACAAAAAAGGTAGCGAGATTTCCGGCTACGATAAGCCAACAGGTGAGTTAACCCCTCTGTTTAATCCGCGTACCCAAGCATGGGACGAGCATTTTGAAATGGTCGAGGCTGTCCTTATCGGAAAAACAGCGATTGGGCGGGTAACCATTTGGCTACTCGAAATGAATCACCCCAAACAAATCGAATCTCGTCGTTCGTTAATTGAAGCCGGGGCATGGTAACCGACTCCCTATCGCTTTTGGCTTTAGAATTAGCTATCATTGCATATCCACATCGTCCGAAACACACTTGAGAGAGCTATCCAATCAAATCCCTATGGCAAAAACAGGTCGCATCAAAGACCGTTATTATTTGATGAGTCTCGGCTGTTCCAAAAACACTGTAGACTCCGAATCAATGGCACAACTACTCGAAAACGCCGGGATGCGGGCCGCTGATGACCCTACCCGCGCCGAAGTCCTCATCGTCAATACCTGTGGCTTCATTGGCCCTGCCAAAGAAGAAAGCATCAACAGCCTGAATGAACTCGCCGCCCTCAAGCAGCCCAATCAATATCTGATTGCGGCAGGCTGCCTTTCACAGCGCTATGGTGATACCCTAGCCCAAGAAGTACCGGGGCTGGATGGCATTATCGGGACACGCCGCTGGATGGATATTGTGGATTTGGTACAGCGCATTCGTACCCGCAAGCATCCCGAACCCCTGTATCATCTCCCCAGCGATGCCGAAACCGTTGGCAAAGATGAACGTGGCGCGGCCCGTATCAGTATTCAAGGCGCAAGTGCCTATCTAAAAATTGCTGATGGCTGTCGCCGACCCTGTGCGTTTTGCGCCATCCCCGCCATCAAGGGCACCGCCGTCAGTCGTCCTATCGAAGCGATTGTGAATGAAGCCCGCCTGCTGCGCGATAACGGCGTACAAGAAATCATCCTGATTGCCCAAGACAGCACCGACTATGGCTACGATTTGGGTCTGAAAAATGGCTTGGCAGTTCTGCTCAAAGAATTGGTCAAAGCCGTGCCGGATGTTCCTTGGATGCGTGTGATGTACGCCTATCCGGGTTATGTCACCGATGAATTGATTGAAACAATGGCGACCCACCCCCAAATCGTGCATTATCTGGACATCCCGCTGCAACATGCCCATCGCAAAACCCTGCTGCGTATGCGCCGCCCTGCCAATGTGGAATGGGTGCATGAAACGATTGGTAAAATGCGCTCGGCTATGCCCGATCTCGCCATCCGTACCACCTTTATTGTTGGCTATCCCGGTGAAACCGACGAGGAATTTGACACACTGGTGCAGTTTATCAAAGATATGCAGTTTGACCGCGTGGGGGCGTTTACCTATAGCTATGAAATCGGCACCCCCAGCGCCAACTTGCCCGATCAGGTAGCTGATGAGGTAAAAATCGCCCGCCGGGATAAGCTGATGGAAATTCAACAGCCGATTAGCTTACAGCGCAATCAAGCCCAAGTCGGCAAGATTCTGCCCGTTTTGATCGAGGGCCACGCTGAGGTCGAAGATGATGACGGCCCAACAGGGGAAATGATTTCGCTAGGCCGTTCATATCGAGACGCCCCAGAAATTGATGGGTATATCATGGTGCAAGGGGAAGTTCCAGAAGGCGAAATTGTGCCAGTCCGCATCACGGGGGCAATGACCTATGATCTCGTGGGGACAGTGGACTTAGGCACACCTATTGTGATTCAACCGGGACAGATTTTCGGCGCGGGCGATTTGGACATCCACGACCATTAAATAAGGAGTGACGATTTATGCCATTTCCGAAAGATTTTGTGTGGGGGGTAGCCACCGCCAGTTATCAAATCGAGGGCGCTACGACCAGCGAAGGTTGCGGCGAATCTATCTGGCATCGGTTTTCGCATACCCCCGGCAAAACCCGCAATGGGGATAACGGCGACATCGCCTGCGACCATTATCACCGCTATCCTGAAGACGTGCAGTTGATGAGCGAGATGGGCTTAGATGGCTATCGTTTTTCCATCTCGTGGCCGCGTGTCATTCCGCAAGGCAAAGGCGATGTCAACCCGCTGGGCCTCGATTTTTATGACCGTCTGGTGGATGAACTGCTCAAGGCCAACATCAGGCCATTTGTCACCCTTTTTCACTGGGATTATCCCCAAGCCCTGCAAGAGGAAGGTGGGTGGGCCAATCCCGATAGTGTGAAGTGGTTCGCCGATTACGTGGAGGTCGTCACCCGCCGTCTTGGGAATCGCGTCAAAAATTGGATTACCCACAACGAACCATGGGTCTATTCCATGATCGGGCATTTTTATGGACAGCACGCACCGGGAATTACGGACATTCCCACAGCCTACAAAACCGCCCATCATCTCTTGCTGGCACATGGTGAGGCGATGCCCATCATCCGCGAAAATTCGGAGGACTGCCAAGCCGGGATTACCCTCTATACACTCTATTCCGAGCCTGCCACCGACAGCGAGAATGACCAAAAAGCGGCTCTGCGGAACGACGGTTTTATCAATCGCTGGTTTCTTGACCCGATTTTTAGGGGTCAGTATCCAGCGGACATGGTGGAAGCGTTGGGGGAAAATCTCAAGGACATCGATCTCGATGCGGTGAAAGAAGCCTCCGAACCGATTGACTTCCTCGGCATGAACTATTACACCCGCAATAAGGTTTCGTGGATGCCGGATTTGTTGCCCCTGCAATTTTTACCCGCGTCGCTGGGCAATGTCGAAACGACTGCAATGGGTTGGGAAATTTATCCAGAGGGTCTGACTAAGCTGCTGGTACGCATCCATCAGGAATATCACCCCAAAGCGATTTACATCACCGAAAATGGTGCGGCCTTTGATGACCCTCCACCGGACGGCCTGATTGTGGATGATCCGCTACGTGAGAATTATCTAATTGATCACTTTGCCGCCGCCGAAAACGCGATTGATCAGGGCGTGCCGCTCAAAGGCTTTTTTGTGTGGAGTCTGATGGATAATTTTGAATGGGCCGAAGGGTTTAGCAAACGTTTTGGCCTTTACTACATCAATTATGAAAATCAGGCCCGCATCCCCAAGCGCAGCGCCCAATATTACAAACGAAAAATCGCCACCGAAAAAGGCCGCGCCATCTAAAAATGTCGAATACCGCCGCGTTTGACACCCTTGCCGCCGTGTATGACCGCGACTTTGCCGAAAGTCCGGTCTCACGTTGGCTGCGGGAACGGGTCTGGTCATGGCTTGAACCGCGTTTCCAAACTGGCGATACCGCTTTTGAAATCGGGTGTGCCAGCGGGATAGATGCGTTGTGGATGGCCCAACGCGGAGTCAAAGTCATCGCCGCCGACATCAGCCCGTTCATGCTGGAACAAACACAAGCCAAAGCCGAAGCCGCTAATCTGGGCCATCTCGTGACACCCCTACTTTTTGATCTCAATCAGTTGCCGGAGTGGGATGGCGAACCCGTAGACGGGGTATACAGCAACTTTGGCCCGGTCAACTGCACCCGTGATTGGGCCGGGTTAGGGCGATTTTTGGCAAAGGCGGTTAAACCGGGGGGCTATGTCGGGTTAGGCATTATCTCCCCATTTTGCATGTGGGAAACGCTCTGGCATGGCCTCCATCTGGATTTCCGCACCGCTTTTCGTCGGTTCAAACGCGAAACAATTGCCACCTTGCCGGGTGGGGGGACACTGCCGATTTATTACCCCTCACCCCGCCAATTTGCCCGCGCTTTCCAGCCCTATTTTGAATTTGAACGGGTACGTGGGTTAGGCGTATTTTTGCCTCCTAGCGATGCTTTTGGGGTGGTAGATAAACGCCCTCGAATCATGAAACCTTTAATTACCGCCGAAACCCGTCTGGCTGATTACTGGCCCTTCCGCACATGGACGGATCACTATTGGATTGAATTTAGACGAACAGAAGATAAGTCATGAGTATTGAACTCTCTGATTATGTCTCGGCAGGTTACTACATCACCAAATACATGACACGCGGCGATTGGCAATCTGCCGGGTTGCTCCCCGAAAAACTTTTGAGTGTATCCCACTGCCTCGCAAAAATAGCGCCAATTGTTTACTGGGCCAATTCGCAGGAAGATTTTGACGCTTTTGGTATTCCCGACACCCTTCGACCAGAATTCGAACAGTGGTGTAGTGATAGGTTTGACATAGAAATTGGCTTTCCTGATGTCATCTATCATCTCCAAACTGCCCGTGATTTCATCTCCCGCTTCATTCCTAAAAAGGAAGATATATTTCTACTTGGGGCGGGTTTGCACAAGGATTTTGTCGAACTATTCCTAAATTTTGAGCAGCCTTTATTGAAGGAATACGCAAAGGATGAGCCTGAGCGCGGGCTGTCACATATCATTAGGCAAAGGTCGTCTGTGTTGGATGGGGAAATCCTCGGCTATGAGGTCGTGTGCAGTGACTTCGGCGATATAAACCATTCTTGGCTGTGCAACGGTCTCGAAAAAGATGGATGGGAGCGATTTCAAATTCGGCCCAATCAATACGGCTTCATCGAAAGCTACGCTGAGGCGAAAACATTGACCGAATTTATCATGACCGACCCCGCGATATATGGCGAACCCGGCTTTTATATGCCGCTACTCATCATCAATTATCCATTGGAGTGACCCCTATGAGCGCCCAAGAACCTGAATTTTGTTATGTCACCACCACTGGTTGGAAGAGTGGGAAACCCCATGAAATCGAAATCTGGTTTGTCAGCAATGATGGAGCGTATTACATCGTGGCAGAGGGGCGTGAAAAAGCCCACTGGGTACAAAATATCCGGCACAATCCGGTGATTTCCGTTCGTGTAGGTGATAAAACGTATCAAGGTAAGGGTCGGGTCATTGACCGCACCGACGAACCCGAACTCGCTGCCGCTGTCGCCGCCAAAATGGACGCCAAATATGAGTGGAGTGACGGCCTGATTGTCGAACTCCGGCCCGATTAACCATCGGTTTTGGGAATAGGGGCGGCCTTAAATCCACGTCCATAGGCCACATGACCCTGCCCAATGACCACAAACGCTTTAGGGTCAACAGCGAACACCAGATGGCGCAGCGTGGCGACTTGGGGACGGGCAATCGTCACGAACAAAACGGTGTGGGGTTGATCGGTAAACATGCCCATGCCTTCCCATGACGTGACCCCACGCCCCAATTGACCCAAAATCGCTTTGGATACTTCTTGTGGATAATCGGTCACAATTGTCACGGTACGAATGACACTTGGCCCTTCTAGCACATAATCCGCTACCATGCCACTGATAAATAGCGAAACAATGGCATACATGGCGGCTTCCCACCCAAACACCAACCCCGCCATGCCGATAATCAGGGTATCGGTATACAGATAGGCGCTACTGAGGGGGATGCCCATTTTATGCTGCAAAATCCGCGAGAGAGTGGCTGTGCCCCCCGCCGTTGCCCCTGCGCCATAAATGAGGCCGCTGCCAATTCCGCCGACAATCCCGCCAAAAATCGCATTGAGCAAATCATTCTCGCTGACGCCATGTGTCGAAACAAAGGCAGGCAAAATATCGACTGAGGTGCTGAAAATGACCACCGAGAAAATCGTGCTGATAATGAGCCAGCTTCCCCCCAGCACCCGATAGGCAAAAATCTGGATAGGGATGTTAAAAATTAGGGTCATAATCCCGACAGGTGTGCCGATGACCTCATGCAAAATGATGGCGATGCCGGAAACACCCCCTGGCGCAATTTGTGAGGGAATGAGGAACACAATCACCCCGATGGCGCTGATAATCGTGCCAATCGCCGTTTGTAACAAACGCCAACCGGATGCAAAGCCGCCTAGTCGTTGAAGTAGGTTTGTCACAACGCCCTCGTTTCAGTGGTGTCTCAAGATGAACTTGCGTCTAATTGTAATCCCGGCTCGTGTAAAGTACAGCGGCGCACCCGCTCTACCAATTTTTTCGCCATCAATTTTCCCCGCCCATCCAATATCACCCGTTCAAATTGGCCGGGAAACTGCCGGACTAATTCGGGGTCGCCGATCATGACCTGCCCCCGGCGCATCACCAATGATAAATCGGCTCGCCTAGCACTCGTCAATGCCTTATCAGGATTATCATGGTAGGGCAGTACAATCAAATCCGCCGATTGTCCCTTTTTTAAACTGCCGCCCTCTTTTAACTTCAGTATCTGTCGGGGGTATTCGGTCACCATCGCTACAAGAGTTGCTGCGTCTACTTGGCCTGTTGCATAAGCGGCCCTCAACTCATCCAACAAGTCCCCATCCGCCGTCAAGCGTGAATCGCTGCCAATCGCTACCCGCCCAGTTTGTGCCCACTGCTGCATGGCGGCAGTTTTGCCCAGTAGATAAAGATTGGTGGAGGGACACCATACCAACCTTGCGCCGCGTTCAATTGCTAACTGGGTATCGGCGTCAGTCAATCCCACGCCATGAATCAAGACGGTGTTTGACCCAATCACTCCCAATTGATTGAGTTCGCCAAATTCACCTGCTGCAATTTCGTCTGTGCCTTCCGCCGCATGAATCATCCAGACTTGTCGCCGCGCTTTGTGATAACTCCATTGAATTTCCTCAACAGGGGTCAAATAGAGCGAATGTGACCACTTATATTTTTTCACCACCCACACTGGGAAATCCCATCTTTTTAGTGGAGGATGCAGTGGATTATGATGCGCTACTGTCGTCACACCCGATAGTAGATTTTTCAAGCCGCCGATAAAACAGCGATCTGCAAGGGGGGCCGTGCGTAATTCGAGATAGGGGGAGGAGTTGAGGTGCTGCGAAACATCATCACTCCACTCACGAGCATTGGGGTAGACGTCTCGAAATTTGGTACGCGGAAAATGATTTAGCTCAAGATGGTCATGGGCATTGATTAGGCCGGGATAGACCGTGTAACCCGTCAAATCAATCGAAATCTGATGGTGGGATGTAGCAGCTTGTAGGAAAACACCCCGGCGATTATCTATCACCAGCGACCCATCATTTGTCAGCAAAACGAGTTGTGTCATCAAACGAAAACCTTGCTACCCAGTATCCACGCGCTACAGTATACTCTGGAAAATTTGATGCGCTGAGGAGTGCCTTTCGTGAAAAAGTATTTCTTCATCTCTGGAATGATGATTTTATTGGTGATTTTGACGGCGTGTGGTTTAGTCAATGCAAAGGTTGAACGCGCCTATCTTGCCAGCGACCAAAACGGTGCTAATCGAACGGATACCTTTGAACGCGACAGTATTTTTTATCTATTTGTCGAAGTCAAAAACGCCGATGACGATACCGAATTAAAAGCCGTGTGGACGTTGGTAGAAACCGGCGGCGAAACTTTGAATACCCGCCTTGACGAAACCATCATCAAGACAGGCAGCGGCACCATCACCTTTAGCCTCGATAGCGATACCGATTGGCAGGGTGGCAAATATCAGGTGGAACTGTATCTCAATGACGAAAAACAAGAGACGTTTACCTTCACCGTCCCCGAACCCGCCACTGATGTCTTTGGATGATTATTGCAGCGTCAGAGTGGTCAATAGATAGGCATTGTTGGCATCGGCTTGACCCGGAATTAGGCGGGTATAGGGTGGGTCAAGTTCATACAAGGCTACAATTAAAGTATATATTCCGGTTGCGGCGTCCTGTTTGACCACAATCCCATGATTATCGGTAATGGTCTGCCCCGCCTGCCATGTGGTCGTGATGGCCCGTCCGTTGGCGGGTTCGCTGTCATGCTGCGAGGCCAGCGTGCCATCGGGGTTTAATAGCTGCACCGTCACCTTATACCGTTTTTCCAATGGGGCGTCTGTCCGCCAAAACAATGTCACCCCTAACACATCCCCCGGCAAAATTTGTTGACCCGTCCCATCCGTTGAGAGGGCATAACCGACTAGCGTGATCTGATCGCCAAAGGGCATATTCACCACTTGTGATGGTTCGGCGGGTGGGGCATCCAAAACGGCATATTGTACTAATTCGACATCGGTAATCCACTGCCGTCCAATGACATATGCCCCCTCGTCCAGCGTGGTTTCTACAATGCCGTTCGGGTCGCGCTCATTTTGCCCCCACAGCACGACATAAATCCGCTGATAATCGGCGATTAAATCATGGGTAGCCTGTCGCGTGGCAGCATCATCCCCGCCTAATCCTTTGGGTAAACCAAACACCGGGGCATTACCGTGATAATAATAATCAAACGCTTCAATCTGATTGGGGGCGTTTAAGATAATAGCATCCCCATCGTGTGCATTTTCGGTCAGCAGTTCGGCAATCCGCCGATAATCGCTGCGGGCATAAGTATCGTCGTGATACATCGGGCTGAGATTTTGAATATTGGGAATAATCATGAGCAACGAAAGAGCCACTGCACTGCCCCAACGCACGACCAACCGATAGGGGGTATTGTGTACAGTCCCACTCATCACCGCCCCAATGCGTTCCAAACTGCGACCCAGCATCAACGCAACCGCCATTTGAGCAGGGACTAAAAATTTCAGATTGGCTTCACGGTAGGCCCCCGATAGCAGCAGTGCCCCAATGCTGAGTCCACTCCAAATCAGCGGCAGGCTCACCCGCCACAACACCGAGGGTCGTTCGGCCCCGGCACGGCGATCCGGCAGCAGCACCCCCAAAACGAGTAACCCGATGGGTAAAACATAGGCGAATGTGGAAAGATTGGTCGCGGTTTGTCCATAGATCAACAGCGTAAAAACCCGATCAGCGCGGTCTATCAAATCGCTTTGGTCGCCTGCTTGGGGCCATGAAGTAATCTGTTTATAGGCTGTCGGCAGCCACGACTGGAAAAACATCAGCGTAATCACATTGAGGACGATATAGACATTCCGGGCACGCGGATCTCGGCGCGGAATCCACCACCACAAAAACACCACGCCCTGTGCAATCATGGTAAACGGATAGGTGTAGTGGTTGTATAGGCCGACGGTGTTGATAATCATGAGCCAGATGGCCCAAGGGGCGATATGGAAAGCAAATTGATTGGGGCGATTTTCGGCGCGGTGGTGGTCACTGGCGTGCAGCATCTTGACCAGCACCCAAAAACTTAAGACGCTCAATGCTCCCAATTGGGCATACATGCGCGTCTCTTGAGAGTAGTACACCACAAAGGGGTTCGCCGCGACCAGTGCCGCCGCAATGCTGGCTGCGAGTGGGCCATACAAGCGCCGACCCAACCCATACGTTCCCGCTACCGCCAACAAGCCCCAAAACGCCGAGAACGAGCGCAGGCCATATTCAGTTTTACCCGCAAAAAACATCCACCATTTTAAGCCGATATAATAACCGGGAGGGTGAATATCCCGACTGCTGGCTTCGACCAAAGAGGGAATCGAGCGTTCGGCAAGGCGCAAGCTGTTGCCCTCATCATGCCACAGGGATTGGGCCTCTAGTAAATGAAAACGCCAGAAACCCGCCGCCAACAAAATCAGCACGGGAAGCCAGCGGATGACCCGATTCATAGGCGCTCCAATCGCTTCATCACCGCATCACCCATCACCGCCCCCGCAAATAACACCGCCAAGCCAGCGATGAGCACCTGTGGCAGGCGTTCACGGGCTTTGGTCGGCCATGCTTTATCGGGATGCTGCCATTCGCCGGATTGAATATAGTCTTGCAGACTGTAATAAATCGGCGTGGGTGTCCAATCCGGTTCTACGATGCGGAAATAATACCAGCTTTGATTAGCCTCGCTCTCACTGGGGCGCTTCAAAAACCAATAACTCATCACGCCGATATAGGGCCATTCTTCACGGGCACGTTCATAGGCCAGTGGTGCCCATTCCGCCGCCTGTTCCATTGTCACCTGCCCATACGTCTCCAAGCCGGAAATGTTGGGGTCATCTGGTACAGGATTCCAAGCGATTTCACTCAGCCAAATCGGTTTATGGGCCTCCCCATTGGCGACCATAATATCCCGCAGCCATTGATGGCGGGCAAAATTCATGGTAAAGGGGCGCATCCGGCGATCCGTTGGGCCACTAAATAGGCCATAACCCTGTGCGCTGAGAATATCAAAACAACGGCCTGCCCCTAAATCATAGAGGCGCTGCAAAAACAGCAAATCAAAAGCATCCCGTCCGGTGTGATCAACGGTTGGGCCAATCGCCCCTGTCAAAACGACGATATTCGGGTCAATTGTTTTGAGGGCATCATGGGTACGGCACAGCAAATCGGCATATCCTTCCGGGCTGATTAACTGGTCACCCCATTCAGGATAGAGGTTCGGTTCGTTCCAAATCTGATAATGGGTGATACGCCCTTGATACCGTTCTGCCAATGTCACCGCGAAATCCACAAAATCTTGAATATTGGCGGGTGGGCCATGCGATTGACTGGTCGGTAATGGCAATGTCCAAGGCGGGGTGGGGCTGCTGATTCGAGCGATAATCTCGACGTTATATTGGTCAGCCAAATCCACAATATGGTCGTATTTATCCCAACTCGAAATATAGTCGGCTTCATTGACCACCCCGTCGAAATTCCGATCATTGCGCCGATCTATGAAATCTTCTTTGGCGTCAATCTCAATATCTTCCCATGCAAATTGTTGACGCAGCCAGCCAAAACCTGCCTCCGCAATTAATCGCATCGCATGTTCGCGCTTTTCCGGTTCGGCCTCTTGTTCAAGGAAAGCATTAATGCCAAATGGATTTTCGGGTAGATTTTCAATCGAGGCGTTTTTTTCGAGGTGGGGCATCGCACGTGTGCCATTGGCGAGATATTGTAGACCCCCCAATAGCTGTGCCCCCGGTTCCGTTTCACCCGTTACATTCCACAGCAAATCTGCCACGAGGCCATCATTTTCGAGATCAAGCCACAGGGCCGCTGTGCCAATGATGAATGCAATCAGCCCCGCGCCCAATGTGCGGAGCGAAAATCCAAATAGTCGAAGGGTAGTCAGTTTTGTTCGCATGAGGCGAAATTATAGCCAACTGCGCCGCTTGAAGTAAAATGCCAGCGACGCACCGACCATCAGCATCAGTGTTAAGGCAAATGGATAGCCCCAATACCAGCGTAGTTCTGGCATATTTAACGGAGATGTATCAGGATCAAAATTCATGCCATACACCCCGGCGATAAAGGTCAAGGGCAGGAAAATCGTCGAGATCAACGTCAAGGTCTTCATGACATCGTTGGTGCGATTGGCGATACTGGAGAGATAGACATCTTGCAAATCGGCACACACTTCCCGATAGACCTCCACCAAATCCATCACCTTGATGGCATGGTCATAACAATCGCGCAGATAGTGACGGATTTGCTCATCTTCAAATTCGGGTGCGTCGTGAAATAGAGAGTTAATCGCGTCCCGCAAGGGCCATATCGCCCGTCGCAGAACTAATAGATCGCGTTTAATCGAGTGAAGTTGAGCGATTGTCTGCCGATCCGGGCGGAGCAGCAGCAAATCTTCAATTTCTTCCAAACGCTCCCCATATCTTTCCAGCACGGGGAAATAGGCATCAATCACCGCGTCCAACAAGGCATATACTAAATAGTTTGGCCCACTTTGGCGCAGACGGTCAAGACTTTTGCGGATGCGATTGCGGACTGGATTGAGGCAGTCACCCGGATGCGATTCTTGAAAGGTGAGGACAAAATTTTTGCCCAAAAAGATATTCAACTGTTCATTGGTAAGGTCACTTCCATGTGCCACCATCCGTGCCACAATAAACAAATATTGGTCATACCGTTCGACTTTGGCCTGTTCGTTTGCTAGTACCACATCTTCGAGCGCCAATTCGCCCAATCCAAAAATCTGCCCGACTTTTTTGACTAATTCAGGCGTGCCCAAGCCATCTACATTGACCCAAAGCACGGGCCATTTGCCCAAATAATCCCGAATAGTGGCGGGGTCGTTGCGGTGGTGTTCCTCAAACTTGGTCGCATTATAGGCGATTAATTGAATGTTGGAGGGGCCAGTGCTAGGCAAATCATCAGGGATACCGGGCGGTGCCCCGACCTCCGTCGTCGGAATCTGCAACGTTTGGGTCATCCGCTTACGGGGGTTTGGGTTTTCGGGTGCGGGGGTCTCGGTGGCTGTCATAAGAATGTCCCTTCTTCGGAATAATTGCCGACTGTCATTTTACACCTGTCCCTCTTTCCGAAAAATCCTGCACTTAGCTTTCCACGATTCTTGAGAATGGTTGGCGGTGACGATGCCGTGACGGTTACGTAACGCCTGACTGATACGATGAATGAACTGATTTCACTATGAAAATCAGTTAAGTTCTGACTCTCACGTGAGGCGGTTACATGCACGTTTGTCCAATTGACCCAAATTGCTTGTGTCCATCTACTACCTGTGTTATCCTGTTTCCAATCCATATTCAGCAGAGATTGATATTCTGTGAAAATTTTCGGCCTCACTTGCACCACGATGATGATTTCGACTACCGGTATGGGTACCGGCATATTGTGCTTCAGGTCGCAGGATGTGAGAGCCTAAAGTCTCTAAACCAAACGAAATCCCACAAACGCGACGTGAAGCACTCTCAACCACGTCGCGTTTGTTGCTATATAGACCAAAATACAAACGCAGGAGAACATATCCGATGGCGATACTGGTCATGAAATTCGGCGGCACTTCGGTGGGCAGCGCCAATGCTGTGCGACAGGTCTTGGAAATTACCCAAAAAGAAACCCAAAAATGGGACAATGTGGTCGTCGTCACTTCCGCTATTGGGGGGATTACGAACTCGCTGGTTAAATTAGTCGAACATGCCGCCAAACATGATTTTAATGGCCCACATGGGGTCAAATATCAACTCGATGCGCTGCGTGCCCGTCACCAACAAGCCGCCCAAGAATTTATGAACGCCAATGAACATGCCGACGAACTGGATAAAGTAGACGTTCATATTGACACCCTGCTCGAAGAATTATATGGGACGTGTGAGGAGATCGCCGCTGCGGGTGGAGCAGACAGCCGTTTGAGTGACGCCGCGATGTCAATGGGTGAACGCCTAATGGTTGGCATCCTAGCCGCGATTATGCGGGTTAGTGGCATTCCGGCCCAACCCGTAGACGCCAGCAAGGTTATTGTGACAGATCGCCGCTTTCAGAATGCCCAACCGGATTTTGCGCCCTCGCGTGCCAATGCCCAAAAAATCATCGGCCCGCTGTTGGAGCAAAAACAAGTGCCCATCGTGACGGGCTACATTGGTGCGACGCCTGAAGGCCAGATCACGACATTGGGGCGAGGGGGGTCGGATTATTCCGCGACCTACCTCGGCAGCTTGATTGATGCCAATGATGTGTGGATTTGGACGGATGTGAATGGGGTCATGTCTGCTGACCCGCGTAAAATCAAAGAGGCCAAAGTCATTGATATGATCTCTTATCAAGAGGTCAGTGAATTTGCCCATTTTGGTGCGAAGGTGCTGCATCCGCGCTGTGTCGAGCCTCTCATGGGTCCGCATATCCCGCTGCGGGTGTGCAATACGTTTAATCCCGACTATCCCGGTACACGCATTAACAGCGCCAATGCGGGCAAACCCAAACATCTCAGCGCTGTGACTTCGATTGACGGCCTATTGGTGTTCGCCCCCTCCAACGCCGTGCCCAGTGCTCCCGGCTTGCCCTCTATGACCGACCTCGCCAGCCAAGTGCTTGAAAAAGTGCTGTTACAAGCCGCGCCGCCTGTGATTACGGTTAATGCCCATGCTGGACACCTGTTGTGTTACGTCATTCCGACGACGGCCCGCCGCACCGCCAATCAAGAAAGCCTTGCTGCCTTACAAGAAGCCTTTGCCGAAGCCTATCCCAATGGCGAATGGCGTGTCGAACCGATTGCAATCGTCGCCGCGATTGGGGTGGTAGATGTGCAGCAAACCATGCAAGTGTTGACGGCGGTCAAATCGGTACGGGCGAATTTGCTGGCATTGGGGCATGGCTCACCCGCGTGTTGTTTGCTGGCCCTGCCCCCTGAACAAGCGCCACGAGTCGTCAAGCGTCTACACAGCCTCGCCGTATCGGTGCAATCTAATCTCCCTTATGCCGAAAACGACCCCGCCGCCCCTGCCGCTATTCCCGCCATTCCCAACAATCGCCGCCGCAAGACTACCCGACCCAACAAACGGGGCAATCCGCCGCACCGTGTTATTCCACTGTAACTAAATTCGCTCTCGTAGAGGGGTGGTTGTGAAATACAATCACCCCTTTTTTATCCTCCGTCAAAAAATCCGTGACTTTCAACACGTTGCAAAATTTGACCCGGAATCTTATACTTTTAAGTGAATTATATTTTTGCTTAAAAAATATTTCGGGTAATGCCGATTCGCATTAAGATTTCTCAAGTTGTGCAGTGAAAAAGGAGAATGATTGTGAAGAACCGTTACGCATTTTTTGAAGGGCGGATTGTTCCGATTGAAGAAGCCAAAGTCAGCGTCATGACCCACGCCCTCAATTATGGCACTGGCGCGTTTGGTGGCCTACGAGGATATTGGAACGAAGCCGATGAAGAATTATATGTATTTCGCCCCAGAGATCATTTCAAACGTATCCTTGCCTCAGCCAAAATGCTCCTGATTGATCTGCCCTATACCATTGATGACATGGTGAATATTCTGCTCAATCTGCTGCAAGCGGAAGGCTTCCGTCAAGACTGCTACATCCGACCATTGGTCTATAAATCAGATAACGTCATTGGGGTACGCCTGAATGATCTCAAAGGTGACTTCACGATGTTTAGCATCCCCTTTGGAAGCTATCTTGGTGATGAAGAAGGTACAAAGGTCGCGGTCAGCAGTTGGCGGCGTATTAGCGATATTTCGATTCCGGCACGCGGCAAGTTTACCGGAGCCTATATCAACTCCGCCTTTATCAAATCCGAAGCCCTGATGAATGGTTATGATGAGGCGATTGTGCTGGACGAATCCGGTCATATCGGCGAGGGCAGTGCGGAAAATGTGTTTATTATTCGGAATAACAAGGTGATTACGCCGCCGGTCAATGCCGATATTCTGGAAGGCATCACCCGCATGACGGTTATGCAGTTGGTACGCGAAGAATTGGGCCTAGAAGTGATTGAACGCCCCATTGACCGCACTGAATTTTACGTGGCGGAAGAGGCGTTCTTCTGTGGCACTGGGGTTCAATTGGCCGCCATCACCGAAGTAGATCAGCGGCCTGTAGGTAATGGCAAGCTAGGGCCGCACGTCCATGCCCTGCGTGACCTCTATTTCAGTGTCGTCCGAGGCCAGCACCCCGCCTACAAGCATTTCTGTCTCCCAGTCTATGCTTCGGAAGCGATTGCGGTACCAGCGATGGGCTAAAGCGCCTAGACCGATGATAAACATGGAGCTTCGGAAAATACTCTGAGGCTCCAGCCAATCTATCATAAATACAGCCCCACCAGCGTTGCGCTGTTGAAAATACCAGCGAGCCGCTGAATATACCCCGGCATAGACTGCCAAGAGTGCTGCCAACACACGCGCTTTCCCAACACGGGTCTGGCCTGCGATCACCAATGGGAATGAGAACATCAACACCCGCATCAAATAGGTGCCCAGATGTACTAAATGAGCTTGGACCCGCAGATCGCGCTCACATATTTTGGGATAGACGGTACAATCAGTTGGCGTTATCCCCGGAATTACCCCAGCCGGCTTGAAAATATAACCCCACGCATAGGTCTTATCCAGAATACAAAACATGACCACCGCCGAAATCATCAGCGTGTCCCGCATAGACCCCTGCGACAGCATGAATAGCGCGATGAGCGAAAAAAACAGCAACCCGTAAACCATCCCATCCCAAATCACCTGTCCCTCTTGCGGGAGCAAAACATCTTGAATCGTAACACCACCCATAAAAACCACCCCTTCTTTTGCACTGCACAATAATTTCATGTCCATGATTGTACTCATGGCAGAAAAATCAACAATTCAGATTGCTTAACAAATGGGGCTATCGCGGTTCGGCGATTAAGATGGATTGGGTGGTGCTTTGGCTCAAGACGTGCAGGGTAGAATCAATCAACACATGGGTAAGGCCATCAAACGGTTCACGTTTGGTAATCTGAATAATCGTGCCGGGTTTTAGGCCTTTTTCTTCAAAATACTGCAATTTTTCGGGGGCTTGGTCAAGAAAACGCACCACGACGCCGGGTTTATCTTGCGGCCAATTGGAGAGGGGTTGTAAATGCTCCTGTCCCGGCAATTTGCCTTCGAGGGTTGGGATGGGGTCGCCATGCGGGTCAATAACCGGGTTGCCTAGCACTTCTGCGATACGCGCCTCAAATCGCTCGGAGATGTGATGCTCCAAACGGTCAGCTTCTTCATGTACCTCATCCCAGCTATACCCCAATGCTTCGACCAGATACAACTCCAATAGCCGATGATGGCGTAAAACCTCTAACGCGACTTGTTCTCCCAATGGCGTTAGGCGCACGCCACGATAGGGTTTAACGACCAACAAAGGCTCATGCAGTCGTTCAGTATCCGACAATTTTTTTGCCATGTCGGTGACAGACGGGGGCGTGATGTCCAAAGTCTGCGCCAAGAGGGTAGTTGGGACTAATTCATGCTCTTGTTGCAGCATATAGACCGCTTTTACAAAATCCTCAACGGCCTCCGAGCGTAGTTCACGCATAGTTCGGTCTTCATCGGTCATCAAAAAACGACGCCCCCTTTTGAACCAGCACCTTTAATTGATGTAGTCAGTCTACTTGTCCCTCATTTACCCGTCAAGATAACGCGGGTTCATAGGCTAAAGTTCGTTTGCGCCAGTCTGTTGGAAACGCGATAGTCTGGTTGGTGGCATAATCATACGCCACCATGCCTGTCATCCCAGTTGCCACAATGCTATCCGGGCCAGTTTTCTCATCGCGCTGCACCAAATAGGCCAGATCAAAACTTTTAGTGCCCAAGCGAGAACAGCGCGTCCACACCCGTACCTGCTCACTCAGGAACAGCGGTGCTTTATACTCAACGGTAGCGCGTGCCACAATGATGCTCAAATTTTTCATATCGCCGTCCCAGCCCCACACATCCTTCGCATACGACATGCGGGCCTGTTCCATATAGGTCAGATAAGCGGCATGATTGACATGGGCCAACGCATCCAAATCCGCAAAACGGACGATCATCAGAATCGCGTGGCGGAATAATTCCGGTTTAAATAAATCATCCATCGGTTTATTTCCCTTGCCATTTGGCCGGACGCTTGTTGACAAAGGCGTTCATACCCTCTTTTTGATCTTCAGTGCTAAACAGGAAATAGAAATTGCGCCGTTCCAGACGAATCCCCTCGCTCAAGGGCAGTTCAAAAGCCGCGTTGACACTTTCACGGGCCAAACGAATGGCAACCGGGGCACGCGCCGCAATATCCCGCGCCAATTTCAGCGCTTCATCCAAATAGGTTTCCGGCGCAACCACCCGATTAACCAAGCCGAATTGATAGGCTTCTTGTGCTTCCAGCCAGCGATTATTCAGCACCATCTCCATTGCAAGCGCCTTACCGACAGCCCGCGTTAAGCGCTGGGTGCCACCTGCGCCGGGAATCACACCTAAATTAATTTCAGGCTGTCCAAATTTGGCGGAGGTGGAGGCCACAATCATGTCACACGCCATTGCCAATTCGCAGCCCCCGCCAAGCGCCACGCCCGACACGGCGGCAATCACTGGCTTGTTGATTTTCGCAACTTTATCCCACAGGCTGATGCTGTCACGGGTGAGCATCTCGACGGTTGTGGCGTTTTCCATTTCTTTGATGTCCGCGCCAGCCGCAAAGACTTTTTCGCTACCGGTGATGACAATGCAACCGATTTCGCGGTCAGCTTCAAAATCGTTCAGTGCCTGCACCAACTCAGACATCAAAACACTGTCGAGGGCGTTCATGGCCTTGGGGCGATTGAGTCGAATCAGACCAACACCACCTTCTACTTTTTCTACCAAAATATTTTCATAAGGCATGGGAGTTTCTCCATTCAAGGTTAGGCCAAAGTAAGTAAGGCTTTCATTATCAAAAATGCGCCAAACATGGAATTAGCGAAAATGGCCGCTGTAGTTGATTTAGTATGGGCGCGGATAAGGCCTGCTGTTAGACCAATTATCAAAGGGTAGGCCAAACTCCAATAGGTGACTTCCCAGCTAACATCCCATGTAAACGCTTGGATAAAATAAAACAAGGCAAATAGCACCGCCGACCAGCCCACCGCCTGTACATTATCTTGGGTGCGTTTGACCATGATCGGATAGAGTATTCCACGAAAAATGACTTCCTCAGCGGCAGGGCGGAGAACAATAAACACTACCGCTGCCATAATCCACGTCAATGTATCCGCGCCATCCATCCGGTCAAGCCCTAGTGGTAAACTAGTATCGGATTTACCTAGAATGAGCGTGACGGTATCCAGTGCAATCGCCACCGCCCATGCAGCCAGAGAAGTAATCCAAAGAGGGCGGCTGCGGCTGGGAATCAAACCGAGCGATTGGGCTACTGTCTGTTTATAATGTTTAGAAGATTCCTGCTTCTTTAGCACTATGCCGCTGCTATATTGATAGGCCAGTGTCAACGCCATCACACTGCCAATGGCCGCTCCCATAATAATCGAGGGAGCTTGGGCATCGCTAGGATTGTCTTCGCGGATGGTGGTCGTAATCAACAGGCCCAAAAACAAAGCCACCGCAAACATCACCACTGTCCCAAACGCCAATCGCATCCCCCAAGGCGGAAGGTAGGGTTCAGGCAGTCGAATTTTTTTCAAAATGGATTTAATCAATCGAAATTCCTTTGTTAAAACTGGGATATGAGTTTGTCATAATCCGAATGAGTACCAACCCAAAACCAGACGATTTCATCACCATCACGGAGACCCACCACCCGATAATCAATACTCACTCTCGCTGAGTAAATTGGTTTGGTCGGATGTATCTGCTTGAAATGCAAACTTGGGTGATAGGGGTTTTCCCTAAACAGTAAATAGGCTTGCCTCGCCTGCCGTCTAATCTGCGGTGGGAGATTTTCTAGCCCTTTTCTAAATCGCTCGGTAGTGCGAGAAATCATAGATCATCTGGGTCGAGTAACTGGGTTTTCCCCATTCGATGTTCTGCCAATGCCTCGTCCGCTAGGAGGGCTAAAATGTCTGCCGATTTCGCAAATACTTCGTCCCAACGGCGTTCGGAAGCCAATTCTTCTAACACCCATGCGGCAAATGCTTCCTGTTCCGACTCCGGCAGTTTGGTGATTTCAGCAATGGCTTTTTCTAGTAAGGTATTCATCGTTTCACCCAGTCTTTCTTATTGCGACAAATACGTGATAGAGGCAACCTACCATCTGCTATTGGTGTAATCTAATTTGGAACTCCCAATATTGACAAATCGTCTTGCTAAAAGGTAGAGCATCTATCTACTACAAATTATACCCAAGCATGGTACTCCCGGCTTTATGTTAGAGCAGTTGGACATCTTGCATGAGAAACTCCGAAAAATTGATGAGGAGTTGATTAAGCCAATAGAAACTATGCTATAGTGTTTTTTAATCGCCAGAAAGAGGTTCACTTGAAAACTCCCCGTACCCCTATTGCCATATTTACCCAGCGGCTAGTCGCTTTAGGTCTCAGCATCGCAATAGTCGCTGGCGTCGTTACCCTGCAAGCACCCGTGCAAGCACAGGACAACAAACAGTTTTTGACTGAACAAGCCCTTACTGCCGCCGTCGTCCCGCCGCGTGACCGGCTTGATCTTGCCCAGCGGCTGAACGGAGTTGGGGAAATTGCCCCACCGCCGACCACCCCCGCCAAGACTTATCAGGTTGGGGATGTTGAGCAATTTTTCGCCCAAAATGATGAGACTGGTCTATTCACAGTAGACGCCACACTGGTTTACATGAACGATGTTATTTATATGTGGATCGAAGACGGCTACACGGTTGATTACGATAGCCTGAAGAGTGCCGCTGATGAATTTGCTAATCTCGTTTATCAACAGGCACGCGATGTGTTTGGCAGCGAATGGTCGCCGGGAATTGATGGCGACCCCCGACTGCATGTCCTCCATGTATCCAATTTGGGGGCTTACATCGCAGCCTATTATTACAGTGAGCAAGAATACCCCAACGAGGCCGTTTCCTCATCCAATGAAAAAGAAATGTTTTATGTGAATTTGGACACGATGCTGCCTTATATTGGCTCACCCTACTATGTCGGTGTACTAGCGCATGAATTTCAACACATGATTCATTGGGTCAATGATGCCAATGAAACCTCATGGGTCAATGAGGGTCTCAGCGAACTGTCGGCTTTCATTGGAGGCTATGGGCCAAGCGATTTTACGCCCACATTTCTCAACGAACCCTCGACACAGTTGACCCACTGGCCCGAAGATGATCGAGGTGTGGTATACGGCGCGTCGTTTTTATTTAGCGCCTATTTGCTGGAACGCTTTGGCATCGAATTCACCAAAACAATGGTGGCTGACGATGCTAATGGGATGCAAAGTGTCCAAAATACGTTGGATGCACTCGGCATTACCGACCCACTGACAGGTGAACCAATAACAGCCTCCCAAGTCTTTGCGGAGTGGACAGCCGCCAATTACCTCAATAACGCGAAGATAGGCGACGGACGTTATGTCTATACCCACCCCGACCTTGCAAATTTGGTCGAAATTACAGGGGGAGTAGAGCAAATCGGCCTCCCAACGACGATGGAGCATGAGTCGGTCAATCAGTGGGGCACGAATTACTATACTCTCAAGGGTGAGCCAGATACCCAAACTGTGACGATTCAATTTAGTGGCAATGAAACCGTGCCTGTAATTCCTACTAGCGCCCACAGTGGTCAATTTGCTATATGGTCAAACCGCGTGGATGACAGTGATGCTCGCCTAACCCGCGAAGTGGATTTGACCAGTGTCAGCAGTGCTACCCTCAACTTTTGGGCATGGTACAACATCGAAGAACTGTGGGATTTTGCCTATGTGATGGTCAGCACCGATGGCGGCGCAACATGGACACCCATTGCTACCAGCCGCACCACCGCCGAAAATCCGTTTAATACAGGTTACGGCGCGGGCTATACGGCAGCATCTGGCGACTGGGTACAGGAGACGATTGATCTTTCGGCTTATGTGGGTCAAAAAATCCAGCTACGTTTTGAATACATCACCGATGATGCGGTGGTGCGTGATGGATTCCTTCTCGATGACGTCAGCATCCCCGAAATCGGTTTCAGCGATGATTTTGAGCAACCTCTTGATGCCAGTTGGGTGGCTGAAGGCTGGGCACAAATTGATAATGTGCTGCGTCAGCCCTTTACTTTGCAGTTGATTCAAGAAGTGGTGGACGGCACGGTCACGGTTGAGCCACTGCTCACTAATGAAGATGCCCCGTCCGGTGAATGGACACTCCCGCTTGGTGGCGATGTCAAAAACTGGACACTGGTTGTCTCTGGCCTTGCACCCGTCACCATCATTCCAGCTAATTTCAACCTGACCATTACGACCCAGTAAATTGTTCGTGACTGCGTACAGTATCCGCAGTCGAGATAAGTGAGTAAACAGTATGGTTCAACAGCGTGTCCGTCAATCTCTCCGTTGGGTGGGGGCCATCGGGTTGATTATCGTGTTGTCATCAACAATGATGGCAAAAGCCGATTCCAACAGCAGCCAACAAAGGCTAACATGGGCCGATGCGCCTGCGCCTTCACCACTCCGCCACGAAGGAGATGCACGGTCACGCTGGGGTTGGGAACTATATGCCGATGTGTATGGCCCATTTTTCACCGACCCCTATCAAATTGGCGATCAAACGACCTTTGCGCTGGGGGAATCGCCACATGATATTTATGAGATGGAACTCTACTATCGCAGCCAGTATGCCTATTTCTGGTTTGAGCCGGGTACTGATATAGACATGGATGAATTGCAGACGACGGCGGATTATTTTGACAAGCGTGTTTGGTGGCTTGACCGCGAGATTTTTGGGCCAAACGCTAACCCCGGCATTGATGGCGACACCCGGATTCATTTGGTGCATGTCAATGAGTTCTATCCCGGCCTGTTAGGATTTTTCAGCCCCAAAGACCAATGCCCCCAACATATCTGTCCGTCCAGCAATCAGCGCGACGCGGTGTATATGATGCTGAATGAAAATCCATTGGACAGCGAACAATACTACGCGACATTGGCCCACGAATTTCAACACCTCATTCAGTTCAACCGCGATGGCAATGAATACCGCTGGATGGATGAGGGGCTTTCCCAACTGGCCGAACATCTCATCGGGGTGGTGGATAACGAGGTCAATCATTTTAATGTCGAGCAGTTCATGTTCGATACCAACCGCCCGCTCAATTCGTGGTCGCTGGATTACGAGGAACAATCGGCTTATTATGGGGCGGGGTATCTCTTTGCGGTCTATCTGTATGAGCGGTTTGGATCGGAATTTATCAAGGCGTTGACGCAAAATCCACATGATGGTCTTGCCGGGGTCTACGATACGCTGCAACAGACGGGACAGCTTACAACCTTCAACGAACTGATGATTGATTGGTACATCGCCAGCTTGATTGATAATCCCTATGTGGGCGATGGTCGCTACTACTATCAAACCTATGATTTGACCACGACCCCGCCGCTGATTGACTTGGGCAGCGTCAAACGCGAGTTTGTGTTTAATAGCAACGCCAATCAATATGGGGCGGATTATCTGTCACTAGAATTTCCGGGTACGTATCAACTGAATTTTGGCGGCTCAACCGAAACGCCATTGATGGATGTTGCCCCTGCATCTGGCGACTGGATGTGGTGGTCATATAACGCGATTGGGGCGGCCAGCAGCCTGACTCGTACTGTAGATTTAACCCGCGTGCCCGGCGCAACCCTGCGTTACAACGTGTGGTGGGAGACGGGGGAACTACCCGATTACATGCACGTTTTGGTCTCCACCAATGATGGGCAGCGTTGGGATCCGCTGTCGGGCCAGCATATGGAATATCCCGACGGCTACACCGATGCCCCCGGTCTGCATTACACAGGCTATTCTGACGGGTGGCTGGCGGATGAAATTGACCTATCGCGTTATGCCGGACAGGTCATCCAAATCCGCTTTGAATATGTCACCAACAATGCCCTGACCGGGCCGGGATTTTTGCTGGACGACATCGAAATTCCTGAAATTGGACTGATGGATGACGTGGAAACGCTTGACAGTGAATGGGTCACCGACGGGTTTTTGCGGACACAGCAGACGGTTAGGCAAGATTGGTCAATCGCAGTGGTGAAGTTGGGCGACCCCAATGAAGTCCAGTATGTCCCGGTTGAGGCAGGCAAGTCGGATATGGAAATTGATGTGATAGAGGGTGGGGCGGTGGTCATTGTAAGTGCCCAAGCACCCTTTACCCTGCATGAAGCCAAGTATCGGCTGACTCTGACGCCGTTGGATTAAGCATCTGAATTCATAGATCTAGAAATAGGGACAATCTTGAGTATTGTCTCTATTTTTTAGGGAGGATTCTGAACACATGTTCTATTACTGTAGATTATATGCGCCGAAGTTGAATTCGTAACCACGGTTACGCATGAGTTTGTATTGTGACGGTAGAATTAAGATAAAATTTGGCTTGGATAAGGAAAATAAGGAATGGTATAGAGTAAAATACTAACCATTTACCAATCACCGTGAAACCAGTGAACATAATATTTTGGCAATAGGAATGTCCCCACGAGGCAACTTTATTGCAAGCAGTCAGATAAGGAGAACTAATTTACATGCCTAGCAAAATGCGTTGGTGGAAGCCAATAATAAACTCTCTCATAGCTATCACTTTGTTGATTACTGGGATAGCAAGTCAGGCAACGCAAGCAAAAGGCTCTATTGAAAATCCTTATTCTTACTACTACTCATCAGAAAAAAACACTTTTATCATCGAAAGTGCGGACGACGGAGACCAATATACATTGGCAAAATATTCATTGCCCAGTTCAGATTACCGTCTTTCCGGCGCGGGCTGGTCACCGTCTGGAGAATGGTTCACTTGGAACCCCAATTCTACACAGATTTCCGTTGTTCATCGTCGAGAAGGCCAACAATTCGATTTTCCTTCATCTCATATAAACGCCGAAAATTTATCTACAAGCAGTCGTTGGTCGCCAACGTCAGACATGCTTTATGTTCTTCGCACTCAGGATTTTGGCATTGGAATTGAATACTTCGATTTTTTTGTGATGAACGATATACCATCACAGAATGTGATTTTTGAATTTAGCTCAGATTACGATCTATCTAATTCGGGAAAACCGACAATTGTAGGGGCTTTTTGGGCAAAAGATGGTCAGGCCGCTTATCTCTACTTTTCCGATCCCATACTACAAAACAAAATCAATTTCGTGGCTATTCGACTTGATGGAAGAATCCTTGAATATCAAATAGGTTTACCAGAAAACGAGTGTGGCATTAATTTTTCTTTCTCTTCTTCAGGAACTGGATATATTCCTTTAACGAACACTCTGATTCAAGCAACTGAAGAATTAGAGATAACTCCACTAACTCCAACAGACGAATTTGCAGAATCGTATATAAAACGAGTGGAGTGGAGTCCAAATGGCGCTCATGCTTTTATCTATAGTCAACCCATATGTGGGAATCAGGGCAATCTATTTGATCTTTGGGTGCTATTTGTAGACCAACAGATCGTCAAAAAAGCCAGTACACAAGTTTTGGGAGATGAGTATGGACAGTTATCACACTGGTCGGGTCAAGGCAATAAAGGTTGGTTTCTTGATCCAGATTCTAAAATCATGTTGCTGACTTTAGAGCCACTGGGCGTCAGGCTAATTGAATATCCCCAAAACAGCGTACTCGATGTTACCAGTATTGGATGGGTTGGTAATGACAGCGATTTGGTCTTTATAGCAGGAAATGAGAATAGAATTGCGTATCGCTATAATGACGATTTGGGCATAACAACGTCAATTATAGAAAACCAACAAATCTACGATTTAAGCGTTGGCACGTTCGCCTATTCGAGTGAAGAACGCTATATTGCCATCTTAGGAAAGTGCCTCGGTCAATACAATACACCATGTATTTTTGATTTGACCCTAAATCAGTTAAACCAACTACCTCCGAACAGCGCAGACATGTATGGTTCTTATGGGCAATTACGTTGGCATCCTAAAGAAAACTGGATACTTATCGGTGAATTTGTAGAAGAAGGGCGCATATTTTTGCGTATCACTAATTCAGATGGCTCAATAGCGCGAGAGCTAGGATATAACTGCACTACCCCCATATGTTTTGGATGGCTTCCATCAGTTTCAGTTACTACTGCCCATTAGTCTTTTCATTAGCTTTCTTGGGGCGTGTCATCTCGGCGAGTTCAGCTTCCAGTTGGGCACGGCGTTCGACAGCAGCTTTGGCGCTTTCTTCCAATACCCGTTTATACCGTTCCTTTGTCCCCTCGCGCAGATCATCACCGGAAGCAGGGGTCAACAACAACGACACCCCCGCACCAATGATCGCCCCGGCCAGTAAGCCTGCTCCAAAAACCAAGATTTTTCGCATGATGCCCTTCCTTTAGCTCGAAAGCGCCTCGACCAATTGACGCAGGCCCTTTTTGTAATCGGTGTAGCAGTCAAAACGGGTACAGCGGCGTAGCTCATCCGGCGGGTCAACCGGTTCGACCAACGCCAAGATGATTGGTTTGCGCTGACTGCGGAAATATTGCCATGCTTGTTCCACACTACCCGTCTTGATGCCAAATTGGGACAACACCACGACCATTTTTTTGCATTGTTCCAAAGCCGGATGCACCCCGCCTGCCCAATTCACATTTTCGGGGGTTTCCCCGTCATCCAGCCACGTGGAAATGCCTACCGCCTTGAGGTCGTCGGCTAATTTTTTGGCAAAATCAGCATCGGTGGCGGCGGCGGCGATATAAGTGGCGGCTTCAATTTTGATCTTGGCGGCTTTGGTCTTGCCCATTCCGCGTGTATCCGCCACATTCACCGCGCTTGGTTTAGAGGTGAAATCGTGCGCCGAGGTCTTGCCCATGCGATAGACCGTGCCGCCGCAAGTGGGACATTCGCCACGTGTACCGGGACGCCCTTTGCTTGTCCAAACCGCCTGTGGGTTCAGCATTTCGACTTTTTCACGGCAGGTGACACAAAACGCCTCTACCGCCTCATCTTCAAGATCGCTGAGGTGTTCCAATTCATCTATATCTTCAAATTCATCCCGAAAGGGGTCGCGGTCATAGTCCGTCATAAAATTCCAACCCTAATGTTTGTCTTTGTATACGTTCAAGATTAGCACATTCGTCTATTCTGTCCAAACTAATTGACAGCCCAAAACCCGAACGTTATACTTTCGCCCATGTTAAAAAATCAACTTTCTATCGCTGTGTATCATCACCATCATCATAACTTCCGGCTTCATTTCCGGTGGTGATGGTGTGTCGCGCCCGCAAAAATTTTCAAAATAGGGCGCACCCGAAATCAGCAAATCTGCGCTCCACGCCAACCGGATGTGGGGCGTTTTTGTTTATGGGGTAGCCATCAAAAGGGAGAGTAAGGGTCGAATGAATGAGCAAGTACGAATCGCATTGCCAAGCAAAGGGCGGATGGAAGGGGAAACCCTCGAATTCCTTGCCAACTGCGGCTTGCGTGTCAACAAAACCAATCCGCGCCAATATACCGCCACGATTCCCGCCCTACCGGGGGTAACGGTCATGTTCATGCGTCCCCGTGACGTTCCCGTCAGCGTGGCATCGGGGGATATGGATTTGGGGATTACAGGTTATGACACGGTGTATGATGCGTTTGGCGGCGAAACCGAGGAATTGATGCTAGTCCATGAGGCGCTCGATTATGGACAGTGTGCACTGGTGCTGGCTGTCCCGATGGAATGGACAGAGGTGCATACCGTCCAAGATTTAACCGCCAAAGCCGCCCAACATGAACTGCGGGTCGCCACCAAATATCGCAATTCGGTAGATCGTTTTTTAACGGAGCGCCACATTTCGGGTATACGGGTAGTTAGTGCGGATGGGGCACTCGAAGCCGCCCCCAGCATTGGGTATGCCGATTTTATTGCCGACATCACCAGCAGCGGTACGACTCTGCGCGAAAACAATCTGCGTTCATTGGAAGATGGCCTGATTGTGGATTCACAAGCCGTATTGATTGGCAACCGCACCGCATTAGCAACCCGTCCAGCAGTCATGGCGGCGACGGAGCAACTCCTAGAATTTATCGAAGCCTATATGAACGCACATGGCAAATACATGATTTTCGCCAACATGCGGGGGGAGACATTGGATGAGGTCGCCCACCTAGTATTGGGGCAACCCGATTTAGGTGGCCTGCAATGGCCTACTATTTCGCCGCTTGGGACACAAGCCCATCATGGCAACTGGTGGTCGGTCAGCATTGTGGTGTCCCATGCTAGACTATATCCCGCCATACAACAGTTCCGTACCATCGGGGGCAGTGGTGTCGTCGTAACCCCGGTGTCGTATATTTTTGAAGAACGGCCCGAACGTTGCCGCCGCCTATTATCTATTGTTCAAGGGGTGCAACCATGACCGAATTGCTGCCGATTTATTCACTAGCCGATGCCAAAACCAAGATTTTGTTGCGCCGTCCGCCTGACGAGACAGAAGTAACACCCGCTATCAGCAAACGGTTAGAAGAATTGTTTGATGGGCCAGTTACCCCCGAAGAAGCGGTACGTCGGATTTTGACGGCGATTCGGGATGGGTCGGACAATGCAGTGGGGTATTGGACAAAAAAGATTGATGGTGTGCAACTTGATGCGCTGTATGTACCGGAAATCGAAATCCACGAGGCACTGGATAGAATCCCCCAAAAAGTTGCCGAAGCCTTGCAATTGGCAGCAGGACGCATTGAAAATTTCCACCGGACACAAGCCGAACACCTGACGGATTGGTATGAAAACGGATTGGGGCAAATTTTGCGCCCGATTACCAAAGTCGGGGTGTATGTGCCGGGGGGGACAGCGCCGCTGCCTTCCTCGCTGTTGATGAGCGCGATTCCAGCGTTGGTGGCAGGCGTTGAAGAAATCATTATCTGTACCCCTCCGCAAAAGGATGGGACGGTCAATCCGGTCATCTTAGCAGCGGCGGCGGTGTGTGGTATCAAAAAAGTGTTTAAGGTGGGTGGGGCGCAGGCGATTGCAGCAATGGCCTATGGCACACAGACCATCCCGCGTGTGGACAAGATCGTTGGGCCGGGAAATCTGTTTGTAACATTGGCAAAACGACAGGTGTTTGGTGTGGTGGGGATTGACGGGCTGCCGGGGCCAACGGAGACTATGATTATCGCCGATGAATCCGCCAATCCCGCCCTTGCCGCCGCTGATTTATTGGCCCAAGCCGAACATGATGTGCTGGCCTCGGCGATTCTCGTCACCCCCAGTCGCAATCTTGCCAAACGAGTGCAAATTGAAGTGGCCCGTCAGTTGGAGCATTTGGACCGTGACAACATTATCGCACAATCCCTCAGCAATCAAGGTGGGGTAGTCATTGTGAATGGCCTCGTGGAAGCGTTTGAGGTCGCCAATGAGTATGCCGCCGAACATCTCTGCCTGCTGCTGGAAGACCCCTTTGCGTGGATTGGCGAAGTCAAAAACGCCGGGGGTATTTTCTTGGGAGAGGGGTCATTTGAGGTGTTGGGGGATTACGTGGCAGGGCCGAGCCATGTCATGCCAACCGGGGGCACAGCACGATTCTCCTCTCCGCTCAATATTTTAGACTTCATCAAAATTACCAGTGTCATCGGCCTTGACCATGACACCGCCGCTGAACTGAGCAAAGCCGCCTCGGTGCTGGCCCATGCCGAATCTTTGACCGCCCATGCCGCCGCTGCTGAAGCCCGTATACAGGAGTAATCGCTATGCAGACTCAAGACATTCCCCAAATACGCATCCGGTCAGACATCGCCGCAATGGAGGGGTATGGGTATCCTAGCGGCACACTCGAATTATTGAGCGAACGCATGGGTCGCCCTGCCAGCGAAATCATCAAACTCGATACCAATGAAAATCCATTCGGGCCATCTCCTAGAGCCTTAGAAGCCCTCGGCAAGATGGAAAGTACCGCTCATATCTACCCCGATGTGCGTGTACCGTATCTGCGGGCAGGCTTGGCGGAATATACCGGGGTTGACCCAGAGCATATTTTGGTTGGGCAGGGTTGCGACGAAATTATCAAAATCACCGAGCAGTTATTTCTTGAACCCGGCGATGTTATTTTGAACTGCCCGCCGACCTTCACCATGTATTCACTGGTGGCAGGCTGGCTCGGCGCAAAAACGATCAACATCCCCCGCCGTGCCGATTTTTCGCTGGATGTGGAAGCGATTGAAAAAGCCGCCCATGAAACGGGTGCAAAATTATTGTTCGTCTGCTCCCCCAATAATCCCGATGGCAGCCTAACTCCACCCGATGTTTTGGAGCGACTTTTAAAGCTACCGCTGGTTGTGGTGCTAGATGAAGCCTATTTTGAATTCGCTGGGGTCGAAAATAACGCGCTGCGAGTGCCAGATACGACGAACCTGATTGTGATTCGCACCTTCAGCAAATGGGCAGGCTTGGCAGGGCTGCGGATTGGCTATGGCATCTATCCGCTGGAAATCATCGAACACCTCTGGAAAATCAAGCTACCGTTTAATGTGAGTGCCGCTGCCGATGTTGCTGCACGGGCGACACTGACTGATATGCCAATGATGCAGGCCAATATTCAAAAAATCATCAACGAGCGTGAACGATTCATCGCCGAATTAAAGACCATTCCCTATATCCATGTTTACCCAAGCGCGGCCAACTTTGTTTTTTGCAAGGTTGCCAGCGTGCCGATTCCCGAATTACAAACACGGCTGGAAAATGAAGGCATCCTAATTCGTTACTACGAAGGCAAAGTGCCGGGGCATGTGCGGATTAGTATTGGACGTCCCGACCAAGACGACAAATTATTAGCCGTACTGCGCCAACTTGGGAAGGAATGGAACGTCCATGCGTAACG
This sequence comes from Anaerolineae bacterium, assembly GCA_019913005.1. Taxonomy (GTDB): domain Bacteria; phylum Chloroflexota; class Anaerolineae; order Aggregatilineales; family J027; genus CFX10. The sequence continues at coordinate 128,092 of JAIOHL010000333.1, forward strand.
CGAAAATTCAACGCAACACCCAAGAAACCCAAATTGAATTGGCCCTTGAATTGGATGGCACGGGGCAGGCAAATATCAATACCGGGGTCGGTTTTTTTGACCATATGCTGCACCATGTCGCGGTGCATGGCCTGTTCGATCTGATCGTGCTCGCACAGGGTGATTTACATATTGATTCCCACCACACCATTGAAGATGTCGCTATTTGTTTGGGGCAGGCACTACACGAGGCGCTGGGGGATCGCAAAGGCATTGTGCGGATGGGGTCGGCGCTCGTCCCGATGGATGAGGCGCTGGCACAGGTCGTGATTGACCTCAGTGGGCGGCCCTATACTATCGTCCATGCCGATTTTGATACCCCGACCATCGGGCAAATGCCGACATCACTGGTAACCCATGTATTTGAATCCATTGCTACCCATGCCCGCATGAATTTGCACGCGCAGGTATTTTATGGGCGTGACGACCATCACAAAGCCGAAGCATTGTTTAAAGCATTGGGTCGGGCGTTGCGTGGCGCGGTTGAACTCGACCCCCGCCGACAAGGAATCATCCCAAGCACGAAAGGAACATTGACCAAATGATCGCCATTGTAGATTATGGGGCTGGAAATTTACGCAGCGTGCAAAATACGTTGAAGCATGTCGGGGCGGAGACCAAAACGGTCAGCAAACCCAACGAACTCGACGGCGCGGATAAGATCGTCCTGCCGGGAGTGGGGGCATTTGGAGCAGGCATAGCAGCGTTGCGCGACTCAGGTTTTGTTGAGCCGATTATCCAATTAACCAGAGGGGGTGTGCCATTGCTCGGCATTTGTTTGGGGATGCAATATTTGTTTGAGACCAGCGAAGAAATGGGCACGCATCAAGGATTAGGATTGCTGTCGGGGCGGGTGGTCAAATTTCCACCGAATGGTCCACTGGTGCCGCATATCGGGTGGAATCAATTACACATTCGCCAACAAAGCCCCTTGTTGCGCGGCGTGAATGAAGGTGACTATGCCTATTTTGTCCACTCGTATTATGTCGAAGCCGCCGACCCCAATGATATTCTCGCCAGCACTGATTATGGTCTAAATTATGCCAGCGTGGTGGGGCGCGGCAACATTTTTGGGATTCAATGCCATCCCGAAAAAAGCCAGCATGTCGGGCAGCGTATTTTGCGTAATTTCGTGGAGGACATAAGTTGATTATCTATCCCGCGATTGATATTCGACAGGGGCGCGTGGTACGGCTACTCTATGGCGACCCCAACCTTGAATCGGTCTATGGTTATGATCCGGTGGCGATGGCCCAAAAATGGCAGAATGCCGGGGCGGAGTGGGTGCATATCGTTAATTTGGATGGAACACTCGGTGCGGAAACGACTATTTTTGATACGGTGCGCCAGATTGCCGATTTAGGATTATCGGTGCAATTTGCAGGCGGCCTTCGCAATTTTGACGCCGCGCAACAGGCTATTGATGCCGGGGCAGAACGGGTTGTGTTTGGTACGCTGTTGGTCAAGCAGCCAGAACTTGCCGCCGAAGCCGTCCAAAAATTTAGCGCGGAACGGGTCGTCGTCGCGCTGGATGCCAAAGGCGGGCAGGTGGCGACACATGGCTGGCAAGAAAAATCCACATGGTCGCCAATTGAACTCGGTCAGCGACTCGCCGCTGATGGGATTCGACACGCCCTCTATACCGATGTGGATAAAGACGGCGATTTATCAGGAGTGAATGTGGAATCCACTGCCGCCCTTGCTGATGCGACAAGTTTGCAAGTCATCGCATCAGGGGGAGTCGCCAAGTTAGACGATATTCGCATATTAAAATCCACTGGCAAAGTCGCCGGGGTGATTATCGGGCGGGCGCTGTATGCGGGGGTGTTCTCGTTGGAAGAGGTTTTTGAGGCATTAAAGTGAAATGTCCAATTATGTGTCCCAGAAAACGAAGTTTTTTGAGGAAATTTCAGAGCAGTTTAAGCGACGGGGTTGGAAAATCACACCTAATAGCCCAACCAACTTAGCTTTATCAGGATACACCTTAGAGGGGTGCGGTATTTGGGCTTTAATCCTGATGCCATTTGTGGCTTTTTTAGGGATCATTGCTTTTCCAATCAATTATTTATTGATAACAACCACACTCAAAAAAGTACATGCCCAGTTATATCTCAATGAATTTGGCGAGATTGAGTTGACGGGTAATATCGGAAAGCGTTGTGTTGATCGGACGATATTAGGAAAACCACAAATCCCCAGAATTTTGATGCTTAGTAAAGAGGCTCTTATAGCTTTTCTCTTGTTGGGGTCTCTCCCAACAACATTCCTCGAAATAGGGATTTTATTAAATGCTATTCAGTGAGGTAGTGTTTTTATGTTAGCAAAACGAATCATTCCCTGCTTGGATGTGAAAGATGGGCGGGTGGTTAAAGGTATCAATTTTGTGAATCTGCGTGATGCAGGTGACCCGGTAGAACAGGCCATGATTTATGATGCTGCCGGGGCGGATGAACTAGTCTTTTTGGACATCACCGCCACCCATGAAAAACGCGATACCATGCTAGATGTGGTACGCCGTGTGGCCGATTCGATTTTTATCCCCTTTAGTGTGGGGGGTGGGATTCGCACCGTTGAAGATATGCGGGCGACGTTGCTGGCGGGGGCGGATCGTGTCTCGGTCAACAGTGCCGCTGTGCGTGACCCCGAAATTATCAGCGAAGGGGCGGAACGTTTCGGTGTGCAGTGCATCATCTTGGCGATTGATGCACGCTGGAATGGCGATTTTTTTGAGGTCTATGTCGCAGGGGGACGCACTCCCACAGGTATTAACGCAGTTGAATGGGCCATGCGCGGCGAACAAATGGGAGCAGGTGAAATTTTACTCACCAGCATGGATCGGGATGGCACAAAAATCGGGTATGATTTGAAGCTGACCCGTGCGATTGCCGAGGCAGTCAATATTCCGGTCATCGCATCGGGTGGGGCAGGCAAAAAAGAGGATTTTCTACCCGCCTTCACAGAAGGGAAAGCCGAGGCGGTGCTTGCCGCCAGCCTGTTCCATTATCAAGAACTCAGCATCCACGATTTGAAAACTTATCTACATGAAAATGGCGTACCAGTGCGCTTGACGGAGGCCGTCACCGATGGACAACCTGAAGTGGGATGAAAATGGCCTACTGCCTGCCGTCGTACAAGATGATGGCACAGGGCAGGTTTTGATGGTGGCATGGATGAACCGCGAATCGCTGCAAAAAACCATCGAGACGGGCGAAACTGTTTTTTGGAGTCGCAGTCGCCAAGAAATTTGGCACAAGGGCGAAACCAGTGGCAATATACAAAAGGTGGTTGAAATCCGCGTGGATTGCGATGCCGACACGCTGTTAATCAAAGTCGCCCCGGCTGGCCCAGCTTGTCATACGGGGGCGTATAGCTGCTTTTACCGCGCTTTGGAGGAACTTTCGTGAGCGATACCCTAGAACGTGTTTTTGGTATTATCCAAGACCGCAAAGCCAACCCCAAACCCGGCTCGTATACCAATTCCTTATTTGAAGCGGGGGAGGACGAAATTATCAAAAAAGTGGGCGAAGAAGCGGTAGAAGTCGTGTTAGCGGCAAAGGGTCAGGGTCAAGAACGCCTGATTTCTGAAATGGCTGACCTGACGTATCACTGTTTGGTGTTATTGGCCCAATTTAATCTGACGCCGGAGGATATTGCAGCAGAATTGGATAAGCGGCACAAACCGCGATGAGATTCTACGAGGACATTCAATATGACAGCAAAACCCAAGTGGTTGATTCTAACAGATGAATTGCTTTGGCCTCTCGTTGGAATGGGACTAAATTCCCTAAATTTTATATGGGCAAGTTCAAATCCCGATTTGGGAAGTATACCTTATGCATCTCTCCTTCATTTTGCACACTCCCTCGAAACCAGCATGGTCACAAATGAAGCGGGCAAACATTCCGTTGCCATTTGTCTGCTTAGGCAATGCGTTGAAACTGTCACTCTCATTGATATTGGTCTTCAGGAGACTACCTTTTCAGAACCCTTACTTGCTTCATGGAAAGCTGGGAAAAAATCCCATGGGGAACTTCGCGCAAAACTTGAAGAAAATATTTGGCCTAATTATGGGACAGGTTTTTGGGATGAAAACTGGACTGAATATTTCAGAAACTTTGCTGGTGCGGTTCAACCCTATGCCCACTACACACAAGGATTAATGGGTTGGCAATTCAGCGTAGTGGATACGAATTTGAGTAAATCCCAGTATTTAGCCAGCTTGGATTTACTGGGCGGCTATGACCCTTTAAAAGCATCGAGAATCACATTGTTTCACAGCATTCTTGGCTGGACTTTAGGTCGTCTTCTGTTAACGCATGGAAAAAATCAAGATGTGCTTGACAGAGAGGATAAAATTCTCGATTGGGGGAAAAGTCTAGCATCGTCAAAATTATTATTCCATAAAGAAAATTGGGGAGTTCAATTATTGGCAGACGTGTTTTTTAAGTCGGGAGCAAGCTACTTCGACTCATAAAGATTTGTCGTTGAGCTACTTGTCATTCTTCCCTAGTCTCATCCACATTGTTCTTGAGCCATTCTGCGATTGTCTCAATATCATGCTGGCCTTGTGCCACTGCCAATATAAATTGGAGTGCTTCGGAAGCATCCCAAATGGCTTCATAACCGTTGATTTCTAAAAAAGCAGCAGTCGCCAAAGTTGCAGTACGCTTGTTGCCATCCACAAATGGGTGGTTTCGGCTCAGAGAATCAAGTAGAGCAGCGGCTTTGTGAAAAAAAGAGGGATAAGCATCTTCACCAAAGGCACTTGCCATTGGTCGGCCTAATGCGGATTCAAGGAGGCCAGAGTCGCGTAGGCGGGTTTCTCCACCCAAAACCTTCGCGTTAATTCGCAGAACGTTCTCGGATGTCAGATAAACAATCACTGTTTGGCAAGCTCATCCAATAACCACTTGTGCTTTTCCATAAGGCGGTCAATTCGAGCGTCAAAGTCATCAGCCTCGACCTGCTGCTTGATATATTGTTCAACTGCTTCATAGATAACCGCCATCACATCGCGGTTTTGTTTTCGGGCAATGTCTTCAAGCTGATGCAACATCTCGTCCGAAAGCGGCAATCCAATAGTCATAATCCAAGTCCCATCACCAATCCTTCGTTCACATCATTATAAACGTGATTCGCCACCTGACGTAATGCGGCTTGTTTATCAGCATGGGGGGAAACGCCCATCGCTTGAAATTCGATTTCGACACCGACCTCGCGTAATAATTCCACTGCCAGCCGTGTCGCCCGAATGCCGCCTGTCGAATCTTCAAACACTGTGACACGATTGGGCTGTAGGGTCAATTCGGCTAATGGCCCAGTCAGGCGTTTTTGCTCAAATAATATCGCCGCCGCATGGAGGGATTCGGCTTCCTTGCCAGAAATCGCCGCACCCATCGCCGCCAATGCCTGTACGGGATAGGGTTTGATGTATTCGCCGGGAGTGCGCTGATAATGGGAGGCTAACCACTGCATCCGGCCTGCGCCAATCAAGGGCACATCATGGAAGCCGAGCAGGTCTACCGCGAAATCACCTTCAAGGGCATATCCCAATGGGCTAGCATCGGCATCACGCGGGGGCAAACTAGGACGGGCCGTAAACACCACAAAATCATGGTTGGGGTGTTCGCCCCAATTAAACAAGGCAGTTTTGCTGTCCTCACTCAGCAGCGGCACATCATAAACCAAGAGGGTGCTTTCACTCTCAAACGGGGCGGGTGCACCATACGTTTTGGCAAATCCGTCGCTGCCCAATGTATGCACCTGCTGAATGCGGGTGGTCGGTGTGTCGAGGGAATAAATATCACCCAAGAACAGCGGCAAAAAGGGATGATTGGCGAATTCCTGCAAATAGGCGAGGGCGTAGGGGGTTGGGGCATCGCCATTATGATTCCGCGCTGCGACCTGCCGCACATGATTTACAAAATCGGGTCGGGGATTGACATTGGCGGACTGGCGGATATTGGCGAATGTGCCTTCGAGTGTATCGGCTTGTAAATTTGGATGTTCGGCAAGGGCCTGTGTCAATATCAAGCCAACCGCGAAGGCCGCCGAATCCCACTCATTGGTCAAACCGCAGGCTTCAAAAATCGAGATTTCGTCGTCCGTCAAGTTAATCAGAGGGCGACCCATCAACGAGCCAAAGTAATCAATGGTGCGGCGCAGGGCCACCTTGTAGCCCTCTGGGTGAATCAGAACGCCATCTACATCAAACAACAGTATGTTTCGCATGTTTTTTCGGGGGTAATCAGCCGAGCCAGCGTTTGCGGCGCTTATAATGTTTGACCTCGCGGTAGCTCTTGCGCTCCCCTTTTTGACCGAGGCCAAGATAAAACTCTTTGATGTCTTCGTTGGCAACCAGTTGTTCTCTAGTGCCATCCATCACGATGCGCCCATTTTCCATCACATAACCGTAATCTACTAAGTCGAGTGCGGCACGGGCATTTTGTTCCACCAGCAACACGGAAATTCCTTCTTGCTGGCGAACTTGCTTCACAATCGAAAAAATTTCTTGCACCAACAGCGGGGCTAATCCCAGTGACGGCTCATCGAGCATCATGAGTTTGGGGTGGCCCATCAACGCGCGGCCTATCACCAACATCTGCTGCTCACCACCGGATAAATAACCGCTGGTACGGCCACGCATATCGCGCAGGCGAGGGAAATAATCATAGACTTTTTCAAGGTCGCGTTTGGTTTCACGCCCACCTTGATAGACCATACTGCCGACCCGCAAATTTTCCTCAACGGTCAAATGGCGGAACAGCGGACGGGCTTCAATGACTTGGAAGATGCCCTTCCGTACAATATCTTCTGCCGATTGACCATCAATGCGTTGACCTTCCCATGTAATCGAACCGCGTGTCACTTCACCGTCTTCGCTATGCAGCAGGCCGCTAATGGCTTTGAGCGTGGTGCTTTTGCCTGCGCCGTTCGGCCCCATCAACGCGATGGCTTGACCCGACTGCACTTTAAATGAGATGCCTCGCAGCACCAGAATCACGCTACTATAAATCACTTCAATATTGTTGACTTCTAACATCTATTTTTGCCTCAAAAATGTCCCATAAGGGAGGAGTTATAAACCCCTCCCTTAGTAGAAGTGTCAATTATTTATTGGGGTACATCCGCACCGCCGACGCGCAAATCGGGCAGTTCGCGCAGTTCGGTCAGTGGGCCAATGGTGGGTTGGACTTGACCATCACGCTCTACAAAATCAATCGCCCCAACGTAGGCATGGGTTTGGGAACGGGTATTGGCATCAAAGGCATATTCAACCATCCCCTGCATCGCACTGTATTGATAACCTGCATTGAGCAGATTGTAGAGGGTTTCGCCTGTTACCGCCTCAAAACTGCCCGCCTCATTGATAGCGCGGGTCATGACATCAATCCACAGATCGAGCAAGGCCCATGAAGTCAGATAGGCGATATTACGGGTAAGGAAGGCAGCGGTGCGCTCTTCGTCGTTGGTTGCGACGGATAGACGATTGGTGACCCATGCGTTGTTCACAATCTGAACGCCGGGGTTATCCAATTGATCCCACCATAGATAGGGTAGAGTACCAACAACACCATCGGAATCCGCACCCGCTAGACCATAGACCGAGGTGTCCAGAATCCAGTTTGGGCCACCCACAAGTATCTGACCCTGCAAATCAGCACCCACAATAGCGCGGATGACTTGACTTGAACCAGTTGCCAGTGTGGTTGTGTAGATGATATTCGCGCCAGCATCAGTGAGAATCTTCAATTGACCGGACAGGTCGGGAGTACCGATGGGTAGGAAGTATTCAGCACCTGCATAACCAACACCCAGACTCTCGCAATAGGCACGAGTTTCCGCCGTGTCACTGGATTGACCAAAAGCGATATTCCAGCTTAGGTGTCCAATCGTAGGTGTGCCTTCCATACCCATTGCTGCCCAATTTTCAGCCACATATTCACAGAACAGGCCCATCTGATCGGCATAGGAAGGAATCGCGGCAAACACCCATCCGGGAGTCTGGTCTTCACCATAGAGTGATTTTTCGCTGCCTGCTGCCAACAGAATCGGCATCTTGAGTTCGGCGGCTTGTTCACGCAGATTTTCCGCGTCCGTGCTGGAGTACAGGAAAATGATGCGTGGTTTCTCATTGCCTTCGCGTGAGGTGAAGTCGGCCCAGTATTCGGTGGCCTTCGCTGCATCACCGCCGGTGTCTTCATAGATCATCGTGATCTGAGCGCCGCACAAACCACCGCCACCTTCTTCAGAATTGAAGTAGGCCATCGCATCGGTCAGCCCTGCAACCAACGGTTGGCTGATGGGCCGATAGGGGCCGCTGAGGTCGCCAAAGTGAAAGAACGAGACTTCGCTGACGCCTTCATCCGCCAGATTCACCGCACATTCGGCGCGTCCGCTCTGTTGATTGACCATGCGATCCGGGTTGGTTGAACGACTCGCCAATGCCGAGGGCAGGGCGACAGTCGCCAACACCGCAATCAGCACAAGCAAAATCACAAAATGCTTTTTCATGGGTACTTTTCTCCTAAACTCGGTTTTAAACGGGACAAAAACTAAATTCAAAGGCTGTTTTTTTCCTTGATGCTCCACCCCTCCATCATGTCTATGGAACCTCTTCACTCATCGGATTGATTATAGGGATTATAGCTTAGACTTTGGTAAAGGGCCTTAGACGCCACGCCGCCTGCAAGATCGCCCAGCGATACGCGATACCCCTCGGCTGATAAATTAAAAACAGCGCCAGTAGCATCCCCAACAATAGCGGTGGCAGTGCGCCGGGGACGTTGGCAGGATTAATAAATGCCAGCACTTCGACAATGCGCTTTTCAAACAAATCGCGCAACCAATGGACAATATAGCGATCCATAAACAGAAAAAAGCCGACACCAAAAGTTGGGCCAAGTGCAAAACCTGCCCCGCCGATCACCAGCATTGCCAGCAAGCGGATACTGACTTCAATGTTATAGGCGTCTTTGGTGATGTTGCCATCAATATGGGCTTTCAGACTTCCAGCAACGCCCGCATAGACAGCGCAGACAAAAAAGGCCATCATTTTGTATCGAAATACATTGATGCCTAACTGTTCGGCGGCTAGGTCATTATCTCGAATCGAAATCCATGCCCGCCCAACCCGACTGCGTAACAGGTTGCGTGCCGCAATCCATGTAAAAATCACAAAAAACAACACGATGTAATATTTGTCGAGCGTGGTGGTAAATTCCTCGCCCAAAATGCTGGCGTTCGGCACGATCATTTCTGACCCGCCAAAGTCCAAATTGCGGAAAAAGTCATGCAGAAAGCCGATAGATTTGAAGGGGCGGGAGATTTTTTCAGCATCATAACTGGTAAAGGCCCAAGGAATCATAAACTGGGCACCGAGCGTTGCCATCGCCAGATAAAATCCTTTGACACGTAGGGCGGATAGGCCAAATAGAATTCCCAGCACGCCCGAAACTATGGCGGCAATGGGCAGCGCAAACACAATTGAGAAGCCACTATCCCGCACTAGCAGAGCCGACGTGTACGCCCCGACCATCATGAAAGCGGCCTGCCCCAATGAGATTTGCCCATTGTAGCCCAACAGAATATTGAGGCCCGTCACCGAAATCAGGTAAATGCCACCTGTCGTCAAAATGCTTAGGAGGCGCAGGGGCACGATGCTGGCCCCTAACCCGCCTTGACTTGAAAGCAAGGGTATGGCGATGAGTAACACGAGGAAAAAAACCACCCAAAATAGGTCTACCCGTGTGCGGACAAGCGACTGATCTTGAATGTAGTTGACATCATAGATACCACTAGGACGCATGGTGTATCAATCTCCTACACACGATCAATGCGCTTCTGACCAAAGAGGCCAGTTGGCTTAAAGTATAAAACGGTAATCAACACAATGAACGGCGCAAATTCTTGGGCGGCAGTCGTTGAAATAAACAAGATGCTCAGTTGTTCAACAATCCCGATAATAACCCCGCCGACGAGCGCACCCGTGACGGAATCCATTCCACCCAACAACACAGCTGGGAACACACGCAGAGCCAGCGCGGGAATGACGAGGGCACTGAGTCCTGACCCACCTGTGCCTTGAATCACTCCGGCGATACCTGCCATAACCGCAACTGTGCCCCACACAATGGCGAGAATCAGGCGGACTCGTAGGCCGACACTTTCAGCTAGAACTTGATTTTCGGCGGTGGCCCGCATTGCCAAGCCGATGGAGGTATATTGGAACAACCAGACGAAGGCCAAAAAGGTCGCAATGGCAATCGCAAAACCCCACGTCAGGTTACGCGGGAAACGCAGCGATTCTCCCAACGCACTTTCAGTATTGACCTTATAATCCGGCAGGGCACGTGGGGGCAAAATATCGTAACCAATCACGGTATAGATGGTGTTGCCATTCTCATCAATCCCCGTCGGCACGGAAATCGGTTTACTTTCACTTTCTTCAACAAACACTGGAATGGGGCGCTCGTCTGCCCCCCAGATCAGTTGGGTTGCACCTTGAATAATGAATCCAATCGCCAGCGTCATCAAAATCGCCGTCAACAGGGGCTGACCCAGAAGGGGGCGAATGGTGAAGCGTTCGACAAACATGCCGATGAGAATGCTGCCAACAATGCCTGCCATCGCGCCACGCAGGATTTTCGAATCCTCTTGATTAAGCAAAAACGCCATGACCACAGCAGCAATCAATGCGGGGATTAGTGCAATTTGAAAGCGGCGGTTGGTGAGGATCGTCAGCCATTTACGCCCGATTTTTTCAAGACGTGCCTGCCAACCAGAACGTCCTTCTGTTGCTGTGTTCGTTTCAGGGCGGACGGTGACTGCCCCAATCCCCATGCTCATGACTGCGCCAACCACCAAAAACGCGGTTGCCAAACTGAGGCCAGCGGTCACTTGGTCGGATGCACCGTTCTGGAAGACTTGCCAAAAAAAGAGGCCACCAATGAACATCAACCAGCCGTGTGCGAAATTAAATACCCCGGAGGCTTTATTGATGATGACGATGCCGAGGGCTACCAGCGCGTAAATGCCGCCGCTGAGGATACCCCAGACCGTGAATTGAATGATATTAAAAAGGCTCTGGCCGACTATATTTACATCCGACATAAAGAATAACTCTCCAAATTATTTTCTAATCACCTGCCATTTGAGGCGTTTCAAAACCACCCAATTTGACCACAGGCAGGTCTTGGGTATCACCAACGTTGCGTACACGCACTTCGGTTTCGGTATGACCCACGCGCCCATCCCGATAGCGGACTTCGGAACGGACAAGCAGCATGGATTCTCCGCCGTAAATCGCGTTTAAGACGTCACCATGCTTTTGTTCCATAAACCGACGGCGCAGTTTGCGGGTACGGGTGAGTTCTTCTTCATCCGGGTCAAAGGCACGCGGCAAAATGACAAATCGGCGGAGGCGGGCAGGCGGCGGCAGGGTCTTGTTGGTGCGGTTAACATCTTCCATGATGAGTTCGGCAATCTCATCGCGTTGGGAGAGGTCAACCATCGTCGTAAACGAAAGACCACGTTTTTCGGCCCAGCGTGCCACGTTTTCAAAATCGAGGGTAATCAGGGCACTCACATAAGGCATATCGAACCCACCAACCGCCATTGTATCGTAAATATACGGGCTAAATTTGAGGCGGCCTTCGATATATTGAGGGCTAAAGTGCTCACCGCTGGCAAGGGTGATTAGATCAGACACGCGGTCAAGGTAAATGAGATGCCCATTTTCATCCACATAGCCCGCGTCACCGGTCTTAAACCAGCCATCGGGGGTCAGGGCTTTTTGGGTCTTTTCATCATCTTTATAGTAGCCCGCAAAGACACTGCGGCTTTTGACCATGATCTCGCCACCCTCGCCGAGTTTGACCTCAACCGTTGGTGGGGCTTTGCCGACTGTACCCATACGCACATCGCCGGGGTAATGAATGGTGTGCGTTTGGCATTCGGTTGAGCCATAGAGTTGATGTAAGTCTACATTGATGGCGCGGAAGAACCGCAATACATCCGGGCTGAGGGCTGCACCGGAGGTATAGGCATAACGGATACGTGAGAGACCTAGTTTATCGCGTAGGGGAGCAAACAAAGCGAACTCCCCGATAAAGCGTAAAAGCTGCATTAGTGGGTCGGGACGTTTGCCTCGTTCCTCGATTTCAGCCAGTTTATAGCCAATCGGCAAAAAGCGTTTATAGAGCCAACGGTTAATCCAAAAAGAGTCATCCATACGCGCTTGCACGATGCTGACCAAACTTTCCCACAGGCGGCTGGGGAATAACAGGGTCACAGGGGCAATTTCACGAATATCCTGTTGGACGGTTTCGGCTTTCTCTGGGAAATTGATAACCGTCCCATAGGTTACATGATAGGTTAGGCCGAGTGATTGCTCGGTAATCCATGCCAGTGGGCTGAACGAGACATAATCGTCATTTTGATCAACTGGCATAATGGTATATACATGACGTGAACCATAGATGAGGTTGCGATGCAAAATCATCGCGCCTTTGGGCAGGCTGGTCGTGCCGCTGGTATAGCTCAGAATGGCAATATCATCGCCTTTGCCCTGTGACACTAATTCTTCATAAATACCGGGATGTGTTTTGGCATATTCTCGACCTAACGCCTCAACACCGCTAAAGGAAATCAGCCAGTCGTCGTGATAACCGCGCAAGCTCTTGTCGTCCCAATAAATGACCCGTTTGATATTGGGCACTTTGTCGCGGATTTCGAGCGCATGATCTACCTGTTCTTGATCTTGAGCGACCAAAAACGAGGCTTCAGAGTTGTTCAACAGATATTCCAGTTCGCGGGGGGTGGCATCGGTAAAAATGCCGATGGTAATGCCTCCAGCAGATTGGGCGGCGAGTTCGGCCCAATAATATTCGAGGTCGTTATCGCCCACGATACCTACTTTGTCGCCACGCTGAAGGCCCATGCTGACCAACCCCAAGCAGAAATCATGAACATGCTGGAAACTGTCATTCCATATATGTTCCTGCCAGATGCCATAGCGTTTTTTACGCATCGCCACCTGACCGCCGAGTTTTTTCGCGGTTTTTATAAAATTCTTGGGCACGGTATCGCCGTCAGGGGCCAACGTGCCAATTGGGTCGTTTGGAATTGCAGTATTGGTCATCACAAGCCCTCAAAAAAGGATATTTTATTTAAACGGTCTCTTCACCCAAATAGGCTTCAATCACTTTGGGGTCACGGCGGATTTCGTCGGGTGTGCCTTCAGCAATCTTTTGACCAAAATCTAACACCACAATACGATCCGCAATATCCATGACCAAGCCCATATCGTGTTCGATCAACACAATCGTTGTGCCGTTGTAATCGTGAATATCGAGGATAAAGCGGGCCATGTCTTCTTTTTCTTCAACATTCATGCCCGCCATTGGTTCATCTAGCAGCAATAATTTGGGTTGTAGTACCAATGCACGGCCTAATTCGACCCGTTTACGCAAGCCATACGCTAACGTTCCAACCGTGCGCTTGCGGACATGATTCATTTCAAGGAAATCAATCACTTCTTCTACAATGGCCCGATTTTCAATATCTTCTTGAATAGCAGGCTTCCAATATTTGCCGATGGAATCACGCAGATTAGGAGGCAAAAATCTAAATACATCCCAATAGACCGCACCGCTGATGAGGCCGGATTTCATAAAAATATGCCGAGCCGCCATCAGATTATCGAGGGTGGTCATGTGGGTGTAGAGGGCGATATTTTGAAAGGTGCGGGCAATTCCCAATGGAGCACGCTTGTAGGTGGGCAGGTTGGTAATATCGCGGCCTTCAAAGAGAATCCGACCCTGCTGAGGATGATAAAAACCGCTAATGCTGTTGATGGTACTGGTTTTGCCCGCACCATTGGGGCCAATAATCGCAAAAATTTCGCCGGGGTTTACCTTAAAATCAACATTTTGGATGGCTTTGATGCCGCCAAAGCTGAGCGATATTTTTTCAACATGCAAGATTGGGCCGCTGGAAGCGCCATTTTCCGCCGGGGGCATATTTTATAAGTTCCTCTAAACCCAAAAACTCTAAGTTGTCCACATTGTAGACGATTCACGCCAAAAGTCAAACATGGGTTTAGCCACCGCTAGTCAGGTTTTGATGAATGGTGTAGAGTATTGGGAGTGTGCTATCAACCATTGAAAGGAACCGGGGGTTATGAACCGTCGAACTGTTTTTGGTTTGTTGCTGCTTTTGCTCCTCATCATCTTCTTGGCGCAAAATACCCAAGATGCGACTGTCAAGTTTTTGTTTATCGAGGAATCTGTCCCTCAAACTGTTGCCATCCTGATTTCGACTCTGATTGGTATCTTCTTCGGCATCTTTGGGCCAAGAATTTTGGACCTTATGTATGAGAGCCGCAAAGAAAAACAGGAAAAGGAAAAACTGAAGCAAGAAATCGCATCGGTAGCCAAGACGACGGCGGAAGAAGTGCTGCAAGAAGCGAATCTTACGAGCACTGACCCAAACAAATAACTAACCGCCGATGGACAGGATAGAAAAAGATTTCGAGTATTTTCTAAATCACACCCTCAGCTTGGGGCTTTCCGATGATACAGTGCGGATTGTGCTGGCAATCGGGTTATTTTTGCTGACCCTGTTGGCCCGTCAAGTGGTTGACCGTCTATTGGTCTTGGTTGCCAAATTGATGGGACGCAGCAAAACTACCCTTGATGATCGGCTGGTGATGGCCTTTGATACACCCGCCCAACTGCTGGTCACGATTATCGGCTTTTGGACTGCGCTGGATGTTTTAGAAATTGGGCCGGAAATCAGCGCGGTTTCTGACCAAGTTTTCATTGCCATTGTGACAGCCATCGTCTTCTGGGGATTGTATCGTTCGATTGATGTGCTGGTAGATTCACTAGAGACACAGCGCAACCGCATCAAACGCATTGATGCCAATGTAGCCCGCTTTTTACGGCAAATTGGGCGGGCACTGGTGCTGATTTTTGGTATCGTGCTGGTGATGGAGCAGTTTGGCTATAACCTCAGCACACTGGTGGCTGGGCTGGGCATTACGGGCTTGGCGATTGCGCTGGCTGCCCAAGATGCCCTATCGAATCTTATCGGCTACTTTGTGATTATGGCGGATTCCCCATTTCAAGTGGGGGATCACGTCATCGTCAAAGATAGCGAGGGCACAGTCGAGGGCTTAGGTTTCCGCACCACCCGTATTCGCAAATATGACCAATCATTGGTGTTTGTCCCCAATCGGGACGTTGCCAATTCGAGCGTTATCAATTGGTCGCGTTTAAACAAACGGCGCTTGGAAATGACGCTTAATATCAAACGCGACACCCCGCCAGAAAAAGTCTTGGGTGTGATTAACAGCATCCGCACCACGTTAAATGCACACGAGCGAATCATCGCCGAATCGCCCGTTGTCCAATTTATTGCGATTGAAGGAGCCGCCCTCCAAATTCGGGTGGTGGCTTATTTCAGTGTTTCCAAAACTGAAGCCTTCCAAGCCATTCAACAGGATATCAATTTGCTGATACTAAAAATCCTCAGTCACTACGGGGTCGAATTTGCTTAGGCATTACCATTTGCTGTCATCATCGTCGTTTTCCGGGAGAGCCTCATCTAAATCCACATCCATTGAGGCTTCTACCTCGGCTAATGCTTCCTCCGCTGCTGCTTTGGCCGCCGATGTTAGACCAACCCGACTTGCCGCCGGATTGATGATGGTCGGGTTCGTTTCGATGAAGGGGGCGTCTTTGTCCTCCTCTTCATCAGCTTCCACCGGCTCAACAGGTTTTTCGGGTGGCGGTGCAACGGACGCTGCTATCACCGGCCTAGCGGGTTCTTTAGCTAATTCGGCTAAACCCGCAGGTGGCTTTGGCTGTGTTGGACGCGCAGTGGCAGTACCCCCAGAGAAGGTCATCACACGGCGTCCACCTTCGGGCGGGGTGATGGGCAGGACGATATAGAACGTACTACCGGGGAGTTTATCGGGGTCAAAGCCTTCACTTTCAGCCCAAACCCGTCCGCCGTGCCCTGTAATTACACCACGCGCAATCGTCAACCCCAAGCCGGGGCCGGCCCCCATAAATTTCGTCGTGCCCGTCGAGTGCAGACCGGGGTCGGTAGTGCGGAAGAATTTTTCAAAAATGGCCTCGTGGTTTTTGGGATCAATTCCGATGCCGGAGTCCTTGATAGCGATTTGAATCTCATCCCTGCCCGTTTGCGTATTCGAGACCAAGCTGCCAATGATGTCAATGCGTCCGCCATCGGGGGTAAATTTAACGGCGTTCAAGACCACATTGCGAATAGCCTGCACCAAACGCTGCATGTCGGCCTCAATAACAGGTAGGCCGCGCAAACCTCGTGCGGTCAGAGACTGCTTGCGATTGCGGATACTCTCTTGCAGGGGTTCTATCGCCAAACGTACCACATTTTCAATGGTGGTCTGGGCAAAGCGCAAATCCATCGCGCTCAGGTCAAGCTGGCTAACATCCAACATATCGCCGATCAGGGTTTCTAGGCGGTCAGCGGCCCGGCGCAAATTAGCAGTTAGGCCCGTCAATTGATCTTGGTCAAGGATGCCCTGCTCATTGAGGGCTTCAATAATATCGGTATGACCACGAATCTGGGCCAGTGGGGTACGCAGTTCATGGCTGGCGATGGTGATAAAGTCGGTTTTTACCGCGTCGAGAGCTTCCAGTTGACGTTTGGCGGCTTCAAGGCGTTTGTTGCTTTCGGCGACATCATGCTCTCGTTTACGCAGGTCATCTACCAGACGGGAATTTCGCAAGGCAATCCCAGTCTGATTGGCAATGGTTGTCAGCAGTTCAAGGTCGCTGGCCGAGAATGGGGCATCGTTCAATTTTGGCCCGGACGCCAATACACCAATCAGCCGCCCCTGAACCATAATTGGGGCAAAGGCGGCCATCCGTAACTGACGGAAAAATTCGCGCTCGACTGGAATCACTTCGCCATATTCTTTGGCGTAATCGAGGTCAAATTGGAGTAGGGGAAGACGATGTTTAATAAAATGGCTGTGGATGGGGCTTTCGGCACTCAGCCACCCCTGCGTTGGGGGAACTTCCCCCAATGAGACTTTGTGCGGTTCAATGCGCAGCGTGTTGGAATGTTCCCCTGCCGAAACAATCAGCAGTGCCCCACGCCGCACCCGCACCACATCACGCAGAGTATTCATGACCACTTGGGCCAATTCATCAATCTCGACGACGCCAGTGATGGTTTCAACAAAACGACGTACTTCCGAACCAACATCATCTACATCTTGGCGGATCAGACGGGCGGAAAGTGCCTGTGAAATCAAATATAGTGGGCCATAGAGGGCAGCAGTAATTAGCGCTAAACCGACTAGCACGATGCGGCGGTTATCTACCTCGTCCGCTTTGATTTCGTCGGCAATGAGCAGCACACCCCAGATCAACACAGCCGTGATGAGTGTTAGGACTAAATTAACCGTGCTGAGGCGAATCGTTTGGCGGATGTCTACGACGCGCAGTTGGATCACACCATAAACAACACCCGCAACACCAAGCAATTGAACAACCCAACCAACCTCACGTAGGAACTCGGCGTGACTGGAGTTTAAAACAGCCCCGGTCAATACAAATGGCACAACCAGCGCCCAAAACAAGGCACGGTTGGCGACTTCGGGTAATCCGGCGGCATAAAAGCGTTGGAATGACAATCCTAACAAAATGACGGCAATCACCGCCCACCCGCCAATCACAATGAGACCAGCCGGGTCGGGATCATCAATCAGGTCGGCAATCCAATTTTCCGCGCCGAGGGGTGATTCACCGAATACCCCTAATCCGACTAACGCGACACACCAGCCCAGTCCTAACACGAGGGCGATCAAGGCGATTCGACGCTTTTTTAGGAAGAATATGAGGGTCAAAACGGCGTAGGCGACCAGCATGAAACTCAAAAGATAAATGACCAGCGACGTTTGGGTCAGGCGGTCTTCCACAAAATCGCCGCTGTCGGGCGACACAATCGAAACCAAACTGGCAAGGGTTGCAAACATCAAAACCCCCATGAGCCACGGCATGGTTTCTGAACTGATCTTGTGCCGATTGCGCCATACAATCGCAAGCAAGCCGAAGTAAAGTAGGGTCATGATACCGGCTATGATTGATGAGGCTTCGAGTTCCACGCGGTTTTTAACTCCATCATGTGTTCATAATAAATCAGACCGCCACCCTTGATTATAGCCCTATCCCAGAAATTCTACTGTCCGCGTCGAAATGGGTGTACTGGTTGGACGCGGGGTAAAGGTCGGATAGAGAGTACGCGAGGGTATCGGCGTTAAGGTCGGTGCAGGTGTCCATGTCGGCGGCAGAGTGTTTTGGATAATCGGCGTACTGGTCGGACGCGGCGTAAACGTCATGGACGGTGTAAAACTTGGACTGGGAGTAAATGTTTTGGTCACAGGGATCGGTGTCGGCTCGTCGTTTTGCGACTGGCGTATCACCGCAGCAGCCAAGACCACCACCAGCATCAGCACAATCGCAACTCCCACGATCACCACATCTTGCTGTGACAAGAAAGCCTGTTTGGGCCGACGGGGAGCAAATGCCGCCGCTAATGGGTCATCAGAATAAAAAGTCTCCCCTAGTTGTTGGAGGGCTACCCGTGCGGTCTCATTATTGGGTTCAATTTGCAAAACCCGCCGAAGGGCCGTCACACGTTCATCACGAGTGGTCGCCGCCGAAGCCAGCCACAACCATGCCGCTGCAAAATTGGCATCTTCCACCACGATTTGTTGCAGTAGACGCCGCCCTTCGGTTGGATTGCCAGACTGAATATATTGAATCGCTTCTTCAAGCAAGCGATGATGTTCTGATGACGCCACAAGACGACTCCCAGAGGTACAAATGGTACACCTGAAATCGTACAGGTAAATTGTAGAATGGTCAAACGATTTGGTTAAGAGAGGGAAAAATGTTAGTTTGCGATTAGGGCGCGGGCTACTTCTTCGGCAGTCGTTCGGCGCATCCGATATTGGGCAGGCAGGTTCGCCCGCACATCTTCACCAGAGCGAAAACGGCGAATGGCAACCGCGTAGTCGGTATTCCGCAAATTGACATAATAGAGCGCGATGACACTGCCATCTTTTTGCGGCCATTCTTGCGTGGTGATAATCAAATCTTCGCTCATGCGGTTGCGTGTCCCACCGACAGCGATTTGCCACAATTCTGGTGGCAGCCATACCAAATTCGCGCCGACCCGTAACACATGGTGCTGTCCATAGAGGCTGACCAGCGGCCCCCAAAAACGATAGGGCGGCTGGATGACCGAACGACCTAAGATTTGGCGAATGGTGTTGGGGTCATTTTCCAAACGTTCTGGTAGGCGCTCACTTTCTTCCAACAGCCACCATCCACCATAGACCTCAGCGGCTTCTAATACTGATTTCAGCGTGACCTGTCCACTGCGAAATTGATCGGAGGGCAAGCTAATCACCGGGATGGATTGCGCGGTAAATTGAGTATAGATCAGTGGGTCGCGCTTGCTGTCCAAATTGAGCATAAACACGGCATAGGGATGATCCCATTTTTCGCCTTGCATCAGCGCAATATCGGCTTCGGTTTTGCCAAACTCGATATGCTCTTGAATGGCAGTGACATCCTTTAAAAGATTGACACGGTAGCTCTCACCATACATCTGCCATTGGAGAGGAAAGGGCTTCTTATGGGCCATGTGTTCGCCCAATTCCAACACCAACCACGTCCCGGCGATCTTTTTGGCAACATTTTCAGGGGTGCATTCCGGTAGGCTCTCGAATTCATGGGCAAAATGGTGCTGTTTGATGTCGCCTTTTTTGGCGATCATCGGGCCGTTACAGATGGGACAGGTATAGCCCTGTGCGCCGCGCCCCGCCAGCGAAATCGGGACAGGGCGTTTGTGACTATCGAGCGCCCAACCATACATTGGCTGGTCTTGATGTGAAAAGGATGGCAGATTGGCAGGGCGAGATGGTTGTTGGGTCATAGATATTTATCTCGTTTGATTACCTCCTCAGTATACCGCTGTTAAGGGCTGCCACCATAGTCCCATAGTTTAGGTGAGTTAATGTTCGGCAAAAACAACCGTACTGAGGCTATCCACCTCTGCCAACTTTGTAAACGTCCCATCCACTGCATTGTAGAAACCAATCGTATGGGGTTCACGATAGTCACCCACTGCCAGCACGTATAGACCATCACTGAGTGGCTGCAATGCGATAACAGGCTGTTCAATCTCCGAAGTTTCATCGAGCCATTGCCGCGCTTCGCCTGTTGTTAAATTGGCAATGCTTAAATCGGGTAAAGCATATTCCTTAAACAATAGATTATCCTCGTCCAACCACAGAATTGGCATCCCGCTTGTCGTGGAAAACGCGATTTCTGATAATTCTTGAGGTGACTCTGGCGAAAATTCACCGTAGACCAGATGCGACTCTTCGTTTACCCCCGACCCAGAACGTTGAGCATAGGCAACCCGTGTCAGTTGGTCATTAAAAACTGGCATCCCCCAAAACTCAAAAGCGTATGCTTGGCAGCGGGTGGGTTGGGTATCTACCGTCATGTGACAAATGTTGGAAAGGGGCGTTTGCTCAAGGTTGTAAATAAGATCGGGGTCAGGCAGGCCGAATGCAAAACCAGTGCTATCCGCCTTCCAAAAAATCGTGGGAACCCACAAATATTCGGCAGCGGTTGCAACAGCAGGAAACTCAAAACCATCGTTGACGGGTTGAAAGGTGGTTGCATCAATAACGCTTATTTCACCGGGTTTATCTGGATCGGAATATTCACCGGGTTTCAAAATGACCAGATATTGACGATTCGGGCTTGGGACAATCGCGCCATTTTTACCAAAAGCCAACGCCTCGGTTAATTCGGCGGTATTGATTTCCAAATGGAAAAGATTGTAGGCGGGCATTCCATATGGCTCGGCAAAGTCTACAGTTGAGAAAACGAGCGCTGTTTCATCCAGCCAGATAGGACACGCTCGACCACCAATGAAGAGATGCAGATCGGGTCTCGTGAGACCATCCACAGGTAAATTGAGAATTGTTTCATGGTCGCTCAATCGCATCACCGCTACTGTTTTGGAGGTTAAATAGGCGATATGGGCCTGCTGCGGGGAAAAAGCTGCACATCGAATTCCCTCATTTGAGACGATTGATACACCTGTTTCCGATTGGAAAAGGCGTAATGTGCTGCCCTCTTGATTCAATTCAAGCCAAGCGACAGGGGGCAAATGATCGCTGTCCGACTGGGCCACAACTCCTCTAGCGGAAAAGATACCCCCTAGCATCAAACATATCAGGCTGATCAGCATCATTTTTCGGTAGGCCATCTCATATAACTCTCTCTGGTGATTCACCTCCCCTAGATTATAAACAAAAAAGCCCCACCTCTAATCCAGAAGCAGGGCGTGGAGAGCGTAATCGTTGGGTTTACAGACGGAACAAGTCAAGTCCAGCTTCGGATGCCCAGTTGACAATCGGGCCAATCAGGAACGTGCCAAGCAAGACGACTGCGACAGTGCTGGTAGCCATCACAAATCCATAAGGAGCAGGCAGATCAATCGGCTTCTCATCATCCGGGCTGCGGTCAACATAGATCACTTTGATGACCACCAGATAGTAGTAGAGACCGATGATTGCGTTCAGCACACCAAACACCGCCAGCCATGTCAGGCCAGAATCCACAGCGGCGCGGAACAGCAAGAACTTGCCGACGAACCCGGCTGTGGGTGGAATCCCTGCTAATGAGAGCAGAGCGATTGTGATACCCATCGCCAACCAAGGATTGCGACGGCTGAGACCCGCCATATCGGCAATGGTTTCTGAGCCAGTGGCATTGGTAAACAGGATGATACAGGCAAAAAACAGGGTATTGGTGAAGACGTACATGAACATATAGTACGCCACCGCCGCCGCGCCATCACCGGATTTGGTCGTAGCAATCGCCGCGACACCCATCAGGGTATAGCCCGCTTGGGCAATCGAGCTATAGGCAATCAGGCGTTTAATATTGCGCTGGCTTAGGGCGACAATGTTGCCAAGTGTCATGGTGATAACGGCGAGAATGGAGAATAACTGCACCCAGATTTCGCTGAATTCTTTATACTGATCCAGCGGAACACTAATCAACTGCTCTGGTGGGAAAACCGCCAGCAAGAAACGGGTCAAGACCGCGAAACTGGCCGCTTTGGAAACCACCGAGATGAAGGAAGTCACCGGGGTGGGTGCGCCTTCGTACACATCGGGTGTCCAGAAGTGGAACGGCACAACACTAATCTTGAAGCCGAAACCAACCACCACCATCATGAGGGCCAGAATAATCGGGGCCGTATCTTGCTCGCCAGCCGCTAATGCTTGTCCAATTCGGTAAATATTGGTGTGACCACCGGAAAAACCGTAGAGCAGGCTGAGGCCATAGAGCAAGAAGGCCGAAGTGAACGCGCCAAACAAGAAATATTTCATCCCACTTTCGGCGCTACGGCTGGCAAAGGCTTCTTCGGTTGGATTGGGTGTCTCCGGACGGCGTACAAAACCCGACAGCACATATAGGCTGATGGAAAGGGTTTCGAGGGAGATGAACACCATCACCAAGTCGGCGGCACTGCTCAAGAGGCTGGCCCCCATCGTGGCAATGATAATCAGAGCATAGAACTCGCCTTTATAGCGCAGGCGGATGTCGCCCATCCCCATCAGGCAGGTTAGACCGCCAACCAACGCCACCATCACCTTAAAGATTTTGGCAAGGTCGTCGCTACGAACCATCCCGCCCAACACGAGTTGTTCGGAAACTTTTAGGCCATCGGCAGGCACAATCAGCCAAGCCAGACCCCCAATGACCAACATCCCAACACCCGCCATATAGCCAACACTCTTGCGGCGGCTGGGAGGCAAAAACAAGTCCATATAGATGACAATCAGTACCAAGATGGTCATCAAGATTTCTGGCAAAATCGCCAGAAAACCACGTGTATCGTCAGTATTAAACTGCATCAATTCAGGCACAGTTACGCTCTCCTAATTACTTGCTGCCGGTCAGTAACCCGACTACCGGCTGGACGGCGCTTTCGATCATATCCGACATGAGCTTCGGATATACGCCCAAAACAATCAGCCACGCCGTTAGCATATAAATTGCTACGCGATCCTGAATTCGAATGGGGGGGATGTCGGGGAATTTTTCTTCGTCGAACTCGCCAAAGAAAACCTGCCCCACAACACGCAGCACATAGGCCGCTGTCAGAATAATACCGAGGGCCGCTGCGATGCCGATAAGGCCGTAGTAGTTCGCGCCACCAGAGGTCAGTGAAGTTGCCCACTCTGGGTGATTTTCGTTATTCCAAATTAACTCAGGAATACCACGCCAGACACCCACAAAAATAGGGAATTCTGCCACAAATCCACTTAGGCCGGGCATACCCATGCTGACCAAACCGCCAATAATGAAGGCGATTGCTACCAGCGGCATCTTCTTGATAAACCCGCCCAAACTAGGAATGTCGCGGGTATGCGCCCGGTCATAGACCATGCCGACGCAGGCGAAGAAGAGGGCCGTCATCACACCGTGCGAGAACATTTGCAGGCCCGCACCCGTCATACCGGTTGTGTTCATGGTCGCCACACCCAAGCTGACCAACCCCATGTGCGACACCGAGCTAAACCCGATGACATACTTGAAGTCGCGCTGGCGGAAGGCGATAAATGCGCCATACACCACATTGACTAACGCAAGGAAGATAATCCACGGCAGGTGGACACGCGCCCCGTCTGGCAGGAGTTGAACCCCCAAACGAATCGCGGTCAATGCGCCTAGTTTCATCAACACCCCCGCGTGAATCATCGAAACAGCGGTTGGCGCTGCCACGTGACCATCGGGTGACCAGTTGTGGAAGGGAAAGATACCAGCCAGCACCGCGAACCCCAAGAAGATGAAGGGGAACCAGAAGGTGGCAACGGTAACTTCTTTGCCTAAACCAAGATATTGAGGGTCGTCAAATGCGCCTTGTTGGGCCGCATATTGGATATGGTTGAAATCAAAGCTGTAGGCACTTTCCGAGGTGGCCGGTAGGAGATCAGGGTTTTCGGTAAAGAACGACCCGGCCTCAAAATACAGCACCAAGATGCCGACCAATGCAATGACCGACCCAATCAAGATATAGAGGGTCAGCTTCATGGAGGCATATTCGCGCAGTTCCACCCAGCCCCAACCTGCAATCAGGAAGTACATCGGGAAGATGGCGAGTTCATAGAAGAACAGCAGCAGGAAGATGTCGGTGGAAAGGAACACCCCGTACACCCCGGCGACCAAGAGCAGGAAAAACGCCATAAATTCGCGTACCCGGTCTTCGATGCCCCATGAAATCATCACCCCGGCAAAACTGGCGAGACCCGTCAGCAGCACCATTGGGGCGGCCAAACCGTCTACCCCCAATTGATAACTGACGCCGAGTTCCTTAATCCATGTCACCTTATCCACAAATTGGAAGGTCAGCAGCCCACTGCCGCTATCAATAAGACCAGCATTCGCAGTTCGGGCCGCCTCGGTGTCATAGGTAAAAAAGACCAGCGCCGCCAGAATCAAACTTGCTCCGGTAGCGAAGGCCGCGATGGTGCGAATCACTTCTTTCTGTTCTTTATCAATAAACAGAATGATGATCGCGGCGACAAAGGGAAAGGCCAAAATGCCTGTAAGAATGCCGCTGAACTGAGTTTCCATCAAAATAAACTCCTATTTTAGCCAGCCGGCTGATTACCGAATAAATGCCGAGAAGATATGATAGACGCGCTCGTTAATGACAGGCAAAATCCAGTTGGGATACAGTCCTGTAATCAACATCAATGCGACCAATGGTGCAATGGCAATCGTCTCACGGTACGAGATTTCTAAGCTGTGGTGGTGCTCGTGATATTCAATCCAGTCCGGATTCGGCGGGCCTTGCAGCACCTTCTGAATCCCTTTGAGGATATACGCACCCGTCAGCAGCAAACCAATTGTGCTAATCAGCACCATCACCTCAAAGTATGGGAATGCGCCGGAGACGATCATCCACTCGCTGGTAAAACCATTCAAACCGGGCAGGCCGAGGCTCGCCATGCTGGTGAAGACGAACAAGCCGCCAAACACCGGGACAATGTGCCACAGACCACCGAAACGCCGCAGGTCACGAGTATGCGCCTTATGATAGAGTGCTCCGACCAACAAGAACATCGCCGCCGCGCTCAGACCATGATTAAACATTTGCAACACCGCGCCGTTTAAAGCAACGTTGGCGGTTTGCATGTTCTCATCCATGTCGAGTTCAGCGTCCAATTTGACTTGGGCCAATGCCTTTTGGTCATCACTCGTAAGCTCGTCAATGGTCGCCGCTTGAAGTTGGGTTTGGTCTCGATACTTGGCGATGTCCTCATCCTCTAATCCCTGACCTGCCATTTGGAGCGCCAACACGGGGTCATTGACATCAGAGGATTGTGCCCACATCACACTGTACCAAACGCCCATCACCGCAATACCCATCACTACAAAGCCCATATGATTGACGGAGGAATAGGCGACCAATTTCTTGAGGTCATCCTGTGCCCATGCCGAGAACGCCCCCATGACAATCCCCAACATTCCCAACCCTGCCATTACTTGGGCAAAGGTGAAATTTAAGTCTGAGACACTCAATAAAGTGCGTGGGCTGGCAAGTTCTTCGGGGAATAGGGGGATCACCAATCGGATAAACCCATACGCCCCTAATTTCAGCAAGACCCCTGCCAACAGCATCGAGCCAGCAGTGGGGGCTTCGGTGTGGGCATCGGGCAGCCATGTATGGAAGGGCCAGACTGGAATCTTGATCGCAAAGGCAATAAAGAAACCGAGGAAGGCATAATATTTCACGGCGGTATAACTGACACCTAGAATCTCGCCCGGATTTTCACCCGGCAGATTCGTCTCACGCCCAATTTGGGGCCAGACTTCGTGCCATGTTTGGATATCAAAGGTCGGGCCATTCAAGCCTTTGACATCACCGACGGTGAAGCCGATCAATTGGATGGCTAACAGCAAACCGAGTGACCCCGCCATCGTATAGATGAAGAACTTCATCGAGGCGTACTTGCGATTCGCGCCACCCCATTGGTTGATAATGAAGTACATCGGGACGAGGCCGATTTCCCAAAACAGGAAGAACAGCACCATATCGAGCGCCACAAATACGCCGACCAAGCCCATTTGCAGGAACAGGATCAACGCAAGGATGGCTTTTGTATTCTCCGTGTGTTCAAACGCAATCAACAGGGCAATCGGGGTGAGCAGGGCGGTCAGCAGCACCATCGTGACTGAGATGCCATCTACCCCCACATGCCAGTTCGCGCCGATTTCCGGGAACCATTCGCTGACATATTCAAGATGATAACCACTCGCCGTTGGATCGCCATTCATGATCGCATAAAACAGGCCGATGGAGATAATCAGCGAAGGAATACTCATCCCCAGCGCGACCCAGCGTGCTAAATTGGGCTGATTGCTGGGCAGCAGAGCCACCACAATCGCGCCAATTGCAGGCCATAGAATCAAGAAATTAAGAACATTTGAGATGAAACTTCCCATTGGAGTTCAAGTCTCCTTCTTAGAGTACCCGCAATACGAAAAACAGACCGATTGCGAGCAGCATGACTGCCGTGAAGAGCAGATATTGCTGGACACGCCCGCTTTGTAGATTGCGGAACCAGCGTCCGCTCAGTCCGATGAGTTGTGGGATACCATCACCCACACCATCAATAATCACATGGTTGAAACGCTTAATGGCCTCGCCGATGTTGTTAAAGACCACCGCGACGGTTTCAAGGATGCCATCAATCGTTTCTTTATCCACCTTGCGATAGGAGAATACGCGCCCGAACCATTCAAAGCCGCGATAGAAAGTCGCCAGATAAAGCGTATCGAAACCGAAACGATCCTTGAGTGCCTGCCAAACTGGATCGCCGACCATGTTTTGCACGGGGTCTTTTTCGTAGCTATCGCGTGGCACGCCATATTTGACGTATGCAAAACCCGCACCAATGCTGAAAGCCAAAACCGACACAAGCACAGGCCATATCTTGAAGGGGACTGTCGCTGGCTCGTGTAACAACGATGCACCGACAAATTCATGGAAGAAATTATGGCTACCTGTAAACCATTCCAACACTGGGAAATCGCCATGAATTCCAACGAAACCCGCAAAAATCGCAAAGAAGGCCAAAACCACCAGCGGCCCTTGCATCAAGGCACTGTTGCTATATTGCAGCCAGAATTTCTTGGTGGATGTTTGGGCTTTGGCAAGTTCTTCGGGGTCAACATGATTCATCAGGGTGGCGTGTTCCGCCATTGCGCTGCGGGGTTTGCCCCAGAAGGTCAATAACCACATGCGGGTGGTGTAGAACGCGGTAAAGGTGGCTGCAATAACCAAGCTGAAGAATACCAACATATGCAACCATGGCGAATGACCTTCAAATTGTCCACTGTTGGTGATAAAGGTCATCGCATCAGCAATGATCTCGTCTTTTGACCAGAACCCCGCTGTAATCAACGGAAAACCGACTAGGCTGGCTGATCCGGCTAACATCGCATAGGCGGTCACAGGAATTTTATGACGTAGGCCACCCATCAAAGCAATGTTATTGGGTTTCGCCACAAAATCGGGTTTCAAGCCCTGTGGAATACTGGTTTTCCATTCGGCATCATCGGGGAGTTCACCATTTGGCCCGACATAATCCGTACCATAAGGGGTACGTTCGCCGGGTTGCAGATGACCCGCTTCAATGCCGTGTTCAATTTTCGCGTTCAGGTCGGCCCATGTATAGCTGCCGTGACCGTGCGCGTGTTCGTCGTGGGTATGATGCTCGTCATGTCCATGTTCATCGTGACCATGCCCGTGTTCGGCGGCGTGTTCACCATGTTCCATCGCGTGAATGACCGCACCGGAACTCATGAACAAAAGGGCCTTAAAAAATGCGTGGGTAATAAGGTGGAAGGCCGCCGCAACGTAAGCACCAATGCCGAGCGCCGCCACCATAAACCCAAGCTGTGAAATCGTCGAATAGGCCAGCACGCGCTTGATGTCATTTTGACCGACACCCAAAATCGCCGCACCGAGGGCTGTGATAGAACCAATCACCCCCATTAAGATGAGTGGGGCGGTGTATTCGGCGTGATGGGGATTGCCACCTGCTTCCAAGAGGGGGAATACGCGAATCACGGCATAGACACCAGCCGACACCATTGCTGCCGCATGAATCATAGCAGAAACGGGGGTCGGGCCTTCCATCGCGTCGGGCAGCCATGCGTGCAGCGGGAATTGGGCGGATTTACCGATTGTCCCGATGACCAGCAGCAAGCCGATAATCGAAGCCGCGCTTAGGCCAATATACCCGGTCTGATCCGCGTTGCCGAGTCGTTCTATGATTTCCGCATTGTTGGCAAAAAATATCTCATGGAATTTGAGCGTGCCCGCCTCAGCGTACAGATAACCAATCCCGACCAGCATCAGCACGTCGGCGACGCGGGTGGTCATAAAGGCTTTGACGGCTGCTTGCTGGGCACTCTTCTTTTCAAAGAGGAAACCGATGAGTAGGTAGGAGCATAACCCCATAATTTCCCAACCCATAAACAATAGCAGCAGGTTATCGGCCACCACCAGCGTCAACATCCCACCCGCGAACAAACTCAGATAGGCGAAGAAGCGCGAGTAGCGAATTTTGTGGGGGTCATCATCCGGGTACGCGCCCATGTAGCCGACGCTGTAGATGAAGATCATCAGCATGGCAATCGGCACCATGAACAGCATCACGGCGGTCAGGGGATCAACCGCTACACCCATCTTGAACTCACTGAGGCCAACATCCATCCATGTGATGTCGTCCCCAAAAATCCGCAGGGTGGTTTCGTGAAAGCCAAAATCATCTGTGCCAGTGGCTTTTAGAAAAACACCAAAGGCCATCAAGAAGGACAACACCACCGAACCCACCGCGATGGAGTGACTAAGAACTTTATTGCGCCCGGTAAACAAAATAATCAGCATAAAGCTAATTAGCGGCGGCACCGGGATGAGCCACGCCAGATAGTTTGCGTCTAGCCAATTTACATCCATACGTGTTCTCCAGACTAGTGCGCGAGCAGATTAACTATATCCGCTGCGACGGGTCTACCACTTCAGCATGTTAACGTCTTCAACAATGACCGTCTGGCGGCTGCGGTAGATGGAAATAATCAATGCCAGACCGACGGCGGCTTCTGCGGCGGCGACGATAAACACGAAGGCCGCGAAGATTTGCCCATTAATTTCAAAGGGATTGAGATAGCGCCAAAAAGCTACCAGATTGATATTGGCCGCGTTCAGCATCAACTCAACCGACATCACAATGGCAATCGCGTTACGCCGTGCCAGTGCGCCATACGCGCCAATCGCAAACAGCGCCGCCGATACCACCAGATAGAACCACAACGGAACCATAATTTCTGCTCCTAAAAAAATCAGGCTTCGTCTTCGCGGGCAACTACAATCGCCCCGATGAGTGCCGCTGTCAGCAAAATAGAGGCCAATTCAAATGGCAGCACAAACCCATCGCGCGTGACGAGGGCTTCTCCAATGGCCTCAACCGTTACAAAATTCAGTTGGTCGTTGGGTTTGACCTTTAATTCGCCATTTTCATCGCGTTCGTCAGTGTCAACGGGCAAATCGGCATTTAGCCTACTAATACGCTGTCCCAAACTATCCTTCTCATCCCCACCAAAAATATCCTTGAACCATTGTTCATCTACTAGCGGGGAGACGGTAACAAATAGAATGAGGAACAAGACCAATGCCACCGCAGCAGCAGCAGGCCACTGGGTATTTTGGGTTTCTTCTAGGCCCATCATCCGGCGGGTCAACATGATAGCGAACAAAACCAAAATCGCAATCGCGCCGATATAAACCAATACTTGCACCGCAGCAAGGAAGGGGGCAACCAGCAAAACAAACAGGCCAGATGTCCCAAAAAGGCTCAACATCAAAAACAGCGCGGAGTGCCACAGATTACGGCTGATAACCACCATCAACCCGCCGCCGAGTGTCATCACCGCGAAAGCAGCAAAGGCTATTGTTTGCCATGTAATTTCCATGTGCAAAATCCTCTCAACAAGTCACGAAAAATTAATCCCCGGCGGGGGCGGTAGTCGGATGGGCCGCTGGATAGGCCTCACGTAATTTGGCGGTGGTTTCTTCGCGCACCCGCAAAATCGCATTCCGCAGTATCCGCAGTGAATAGACCAATAGGAGGGCGCTAGTCACAAACATCACCCCCATACGCAGCAGGGCTTCCCCATTAAACAGGCGTTCAAATACATTGCCCGTCACATCCGGCTCTGGTAGCACTTTCCACAAGAAACCCGTAATCAAGAGATGGACGATGGACACGGGTACAAGGAATTTCCAGTTGAACGCCATCATCTGGTCAATACGGAAGCGTGGCAGGGTCAAACGAACCCACATCGTCAAGAAGTAGATGAAAAACGCCTTCGCTGTCAGATAGAGAATGCCCAACGCGGGTACGTCTTGGACAAACGGCCCTTGCCAGCCACCCATAAACAGCGTCGCGGCAAACACACCGATCAAGAAAGCGTGCAGGAATTCGGCCAGATAGAACATCGCAAAGGCCATGCCGCTGTATTCGATCATGAACCCGGCGACCAATTCCGATTCCGCTTCAATCAGGTCGAAGGGCGAACGCCCTACTTCACCGAGGTTGCTCAACACAAAGATGACAAACGCAGCCGGGGCATAGAAAAACACCCAATAATTATCGCCCTGAAAATCCACAATCTTCTGCATACTCATTGTGCCCGCCAACATGACCGGAACGAGCAGGGTGAAGACCAGCGGGATTTCATAGCTTATCAATTGAGCGACTGTGCGAAAAGCGCCGAGCAGTGCATATTTGTTATTGCTGCCCCAACCCGCCATAACCACGCCGATGGTGGCAAGCGAGCTAATGGCGATAAAATAAAGCGCCCCGATGGAAAGGTCAGTCCCGATGATATTGGGGCCAAGCGGCACGACTGCCACCATCATAATGACTGACACCACCATCAGAATGGGTGACAGCAGATAGGGCATACGGTCAACATTGCGCGGGAAAATCAATTCTTTGCCTAGCAATTTCACTACGTCGGGGATGGATTGTAGCAACCCAAACGGCCCCACACGATTTGGCCCGACGCGGTTTTGGAAACGAGCCGCCACTTTACGTTCAACCCAGATGGTGAAAATGGGCAGCAGCAAGAACACCGTCGCCAGCAACAGGGCGCTGATATATATCCCCAGTGTATTGGCGAGGCCGTCGCTCAGGCCAGCGTCTTTTAAAAGCTCACTCACATAATACATAGTTCGTTACTCCCGATCTACACACAAAATATCGGCCTGTGCAGCCGATTTGGGTGAGTATTTCCTGTACCTCTATGACCACTCCAACGCGCCTTTTTTCCACGCATAGGCTAGACCTTCGACCAACAGCAGAATAAAAATTGCCCCGGCCATGTAGGAGAAAAAGTCTAACTTGGCATAGGCAACCGCCCATGGAAACAAGAAGATCATTTCCACATCAAACACAAGGAAAATAATCGCGTACAAATAATATTGCACTTTGATCTGTCCCCATGTGTCGCCTACGGTCTCGATCCCGCACTCATACACATCGTTCTTGATGCGATTGGCGCGTTTGGGTGCGATGAAGTAGTTCATAATGATTGGCGCAAGCGGGAGCAACCATGCGATTGAAAGGAATGCTCCGACAAAGGCCCACTGATTTAGTTCCATGCGACACGTTCTCCACTGCCAAACACTTGGTTTGCATGTGTAAAGCGAATTTTAATAATGCCGTGAATAAGCGTTTGTGAATTACAGCGCGAAAGTATAACGCAGGGTCAACGGCTTGACAACATTACATAAACTTAAGGTTCGCGCAAAAATTAACGCGGGGCAAATTCTAACATATGGGGGGCGAAAAAAACATCAAATGATTTCCGCCACCCCTAATCCACTTAAAAATTATTCACCGTTGAACAAAGTCCGAGCGATTTGATTGTGGCGTTCAATGACAGGTTCAATCTCTAATGTAGTGATGCGGCCTTCGCGGATGACCACCCGCCCATTGATGACACTATAATCAACAGTGGCAGGGGTACAGAACACCAATGCAGCGACAATATCATGATGTGCCCCGGCAAATGCTACAGTGTTAACATTGATAGCAATAAAATCTGCCGCCATGCCCGGTGCGATGCTGCCGATGTCATCCCGGCCCAAGATCCGCGCCCCGCCAAGTGTGCCTAATTCCAGCGCCTCGCGTGCCGTCAAACCCGCCGGATCGCCGCCTGCCCGTGCGCTCAACATCGCCATCCGTGCTTCAGCTAACAGATGTCCACTGTCATTGGAGGCCGAACCATCTACTCCCAAGCCAACCGGGACGCCGTATGTCAACATTTTGCGCACCCGTGCGATATTGCTGCCGAGGCGTAGATTACTGGTTGGGCAGTGAGCCACCCCCGTCCCTGTGCGGCCAAATTTTTCAATGGCGTCGTCGCTGAGATGGACACAATGCGCGTGCCATGTATCCTCACCAACCCACCCAACTTCTTCCGCGTAATCACCGGGGGCAAGGCCAAATTTCTCGATGCTATAGGCGACATCCGGCTTGGTTTCGGCGAGATGGGTATGCAAGCGGACGGCGGGATAGCTGCGGGCCATTTTTGCCGATTCGCGCATCAAATCTACCGAGACCGTAAATGGTGAGCATGGCGCAAGGGTAATCCGCAGCATGGCATAACGCTTGGGATCGTGATAGGTCTCAATTAGGCGCTGCGAGTCCTTTAAAATAAAAGGTTCTTTTTCGACCACTGAATCCGGCGGCAGCCCGCCTTGACTCTCCCCCACGCTCATACTGCCACGACTGGCATGAAAGCGCATTCCGATGGCTTGAGCCGATTCAATTTCGTCATCGAGCGTACAGCCATTGGGATATATATAGAGGTGGTCGCTGGCGGTGGTGCAACCGGACAGCATCAATTCCGCCAGACCAATCTTGGTACTGACCTTAATCGCTTCGGGATGCAACCCTTTCCAAATCGGATAGAGCGTTTTTAGCCAGTCAAAGAGTTCGTAATTTTGGGCCAGTGGGATAACGCGGGTTAGGCTTTGATACAGATGATGATGGGTGTTGACCAACCCCGGCATGACAACATGGTGGCCTTTCATATCCAACACTTCATCCGCAGTGGAGGGAAGTTCAGCAGTTGTCCCCACCTGTTCAATCACATTGTCTCGCACCAAAATCGCGCCGTTGGGGATTTCGCGGCGGGTGGCATCCATAGTCACAAGGGTATGAATATTTTTAACGAGAAGGGTTCCCATAATATTTTCCTGCGGTGATTAGCTTGGATTCAATGTTTCGGCAATATCCTCCCGAAACGCTAAGTAACGGTCTAAAAATGCGTCAATTTCATGTACCGATTGGCTGGCGAAAATATGTAGGGCGGCGACAGTCGCAGTAATCGCGGCGGCGGCTTCAGGTTTAAAGGCCGTCTGTCCCTCATCCTGCCAAATATTATCGCGCTGGGTCGTAATTGGATGCTGCTTGCTAGGATAGGTGTACATAGCGATGATGGGGGAAGTTGGCACGGCATTATCTACCCGTCCAGCATGGGCAATGCAATAACTATCTTGGAGGGTGTGCAGGGCACTGCCAAACGCGAGGGCACGGTCTTCCCACGACAAACTATCGTCACAGCCTTTGGTGAAGCCGCGTTTGATCGTTTCGCGCAAAAGCGGATAGGCCTTGGCGACTTTTTGTTTGCGACAGCGCATGGCATGGGAGGGGTGATCGCCATATTTACAAGATGCCCCACGCACCGCCATGACGATAATTTCCCAAGCGGATACACACTTGTCGGTTTGAATGTTGGGAATATCCGTGCGGACATTTCCCAAAATCAACCAATCCAATTGAACATCGGGGGGCATTTTTCCACCTTGCGTCTCAAAATCAGCCGCCGCCTGACGCATCAGGTGTTCATGCCCCTCGCCAAACCGCACAATAATTTTTCCAAATAGGGTGATGTTCGCGCCGGTATAGAAAGCACACCTTCCTTTGTGGGGTCTACCTATATCCGGCGGGATATTACCCTATTTGACTGTTTTCGCCAGCATCAACTCCGCGCCGCTGAGGGTATTTTTCAGCAGCATGGCAATTGTCATCGGGCCAACGCCGCCGGGGACGGGGGTAATCGCGCCCGCCACCTCTTTGGCTTCATCAAAGGCCACATCACCTACCAGTCTATAGCCCTTCTTGCTGGCCGGGTCATCCACACGATTGACCCCGACATCAATTACCGTCGCGCCGGGCTTAATCCAATCGCCCTTGACCATTTCCGCCCGACCCACCGCCGCAATCAAAATATCGGCTTGGCGGCAGATACCGGGCAAATCACGGGTACGACTATGAGCAATCGTGACGGTGGCATTGCGTTTGACCAGCATCAGCGCGGCAGGCATCCCGACGATATTGCTGCGCCCTAACACCACCGCATTCGCACCATCAAATTTGACCCCGACATCCTCTAGCAGCACCATACAACCGTGTGGAGTACAGGGCATAAAGAGGGGTTCACGGCCTTTCATCGCCAGCCGTCCGATATTCAGTGGGTGGAAGCCGTCCACGTCTTTTTCGATACTAATCAGGCTCAAAACCGCCTCAGAATCGAGATGGTCGGGTAAGGGCAGTTGTACCAAAATGCCGTGTACACGCGGGTCAGCATTGAGGTCGCGCACCACATTTTCTAATTCGGCTTGGGTGATGCTGGCGGGTAGCTCATAACCGAACGATTCAATCCCTACCTCGGCACAAGCCTTGCGTTTCATCCGCACATAGGTCTGCGAAGCGGGGTTTTCTCCTACCAAAACTGCCGCCAAACCGGGACGAATGCCGTGTTGTGCGACCATTTTTTCAACCGCCTCGGCTGTTTGATGATGCAAACGATCCGCGACAGCTTTGCCATCAATAAGGGTTGCCATTGATTTTCCTCCTAAATGGATTGCCCCCAAATTCAATTTGAACTAAGCTAACGCTGTGGGTGCAATCGTACCTACAGTTTCTAGGCTAACACACCCTACACGCCTTGCAAAAGTGTGAAGCGGCTATGTTGTAGCGGCCTTTTGTCAGGCCTTTTTGTCAAGGACTTCCGACAAATTTTCTACAAATATGCGCGATTATTTGCCGGGTAGTCAGGTAACATTAAGACAGGTGGTTAGAAGATTTTTTCAACCCCTATGCTTGTGTGCTATCTCAACAGCAATTTTAGCGATTAGGGACTTAGCCTAAGCAAAAACGTTCATGCAAAAACATCCTATCTGTTTAATGTCATTTAGGTAGGCTTAGGAGAGGATAACGGATTATGTCCGATCATCAAGCCAAACAGGTCAAAAAAACACCCACATCCAAGCGTGGGGGTAAACTACGTGGTCAGGCGCTGCTTGAATACGTGATGATTTTGGCGTTGGCCTTTATTGGCCTTATCGCCATTCTAACCATCACCGGGCCAGCGATTGGCAACGTGTTTAGCCGAACGGTTTATGATCTGTTGGGTCAAACTACAACTCCGCAAGACCCATTGGAAGCAAATGAATTTTGGAATCTGGTCACTGCGGTGGCCTCCTACACACCGGATGATGTTGATCTCATCACCAACACCCCCGCCCCGCAGAATAATCCGGGTTTGCCACCCACCAGCGCTCCAAATGCGACTGCGACCTATACTTTTACACCAGAACCGAGTGGAGCAACCGCCGGACCAACCACCACACCGCAAGATCAAGATCGGGATGCCCCATGGAAGGATACAGCCACTGATCCTAATAACTGGCAGACCGATTTCGCCGATGTTTTCACCGACCCGAACTTAGCACCGTGGAATGCCCAATGGTGGAATTTGTCTACCTGTAACAATGGGAATATTTTCAGCGCGACGGATGGCAGCTATTCAACTCCCCCAACCACCACCACACAGGAACAACTTATTCAGTTCCCGCGTGCGACCCATGCCTATTGGAATACGGCTGGTAGTGCGCCTGCGGCTGGTGTTACTGACGACTTCTGTTCGCGGTTCTCAAACTCTGTCATGCTTGCCCAAGGGGCCTACACCTTCCGCTATCGCCGTGACGACGGGGTACGTATTTTTGTGGACGGAAGCACCCAACTGGTTAACAGCCAAGACTGGAACTACAGCCCAACGGGTGCGAACTATGTCGAGGTCAATTGGACCAATCCTTCTACCCGTGCGGTGCCGATTGTGATTCAACACCGTGACACGGGCAGTGGCGCGATGCTCGAAGTTAGCTTGTTTAAATCCGGGCAATCAGGCAATACGGCTGACTGCAACTGGTCGTTGGTCACTTGGCTGCCCAACTCACCACCCACCGCTTGGCATGACAGCCCGCCCATCAATACGACCTATACCAGTGGTCAAAACTGTATTTTGCGCTATCGTGGTCGTATCAACCTGACACTACAGGGTATCAACAATCCCTTCTTGGAATTCTCGGATGCTTTCGACCTCGGCCAATATGACCGTGCGGTTGTCAGCGTGGCCGGCAGCGCCAATCTAGGCCGCTGGTATGATCGTACTGTACACACTGGCCCAACAGCTTCTCCAACGTATAATCGTCAAAGTTATGACCTTGCGAACTTTACGGATGATCTGGGGGCAACCCAAGACTTCCGAGGGCAGTATATTGAAATCCGGTTTATCCTGATTACCGATTCCTCGGCCACCAATGCGGACGGATGGTATTTGGATGACATCACGGTAGACAACCGGATTGAGACCATCTACACACTTGGTTTCTCGGATGCAATGGATAATGATCTCAACTGGGTGAATCGCGGTGGCTGGACACTATCCTCTGAAAATCCCCACAGCTCTCCCACCGGCTGGACTGACAGCGAAGCAGGACCCTATGCTGCCAGCAATAACAATATTTTGGAACTGGACGGGCGCATTGATCTCAGCACGGCTGTACTGGACGAACCGCAGTTCGCTTTCTGGCACAGCTACGATCTTGCCTCTGGGGATGCGATCTATCTAGAAATTTCGCATGACCGCACCACTTGGCGGATGATTACGCCGAATGGAACGGCAACCTATCTAGCGCAAAATCAGACGCAAATGGCCTACAGTCAAATCGTTGTGCCCATTCCCGCCGATGTAGTGAATGATGCCGCACGCCGCAGCCGTATCTACTTACGGTTCCGGATTCAAAGTAACAACAGTGCGGAAGCCGATGGTTGGTACGTAGATGACTTCCAAATCCGCAATCGGCCCAGCGGGAGCATCCGTCCAAACTGGTGCGATAATGTTGAAGCCGGTGGCGGTAACTGGATCGCAGGCGGCAATTGGGGCGTCACCAACAATACCGCCCATGCGGGTACTCAGTCATGGACTGACAGCCCTGCTGGCAATTACGCGCCAAACAGCGATAGCACGCTTGAATTGATCCCCAACATTGACCTCAGCAATCCACCACCGAGCGGCTTCCCAACCGTTGTCCGTCCCGTCTTGGAATTCTGGCACCGCTGGGAAATCGGCGTGGGTGATGCGATTCATGTCGAGGTCTCGACTGACGGCGGCGCGAACTGGACGAACACGAATCTTTGGTCGTTCACAAATGGACAAACCACTCTGCCACGCTGGGATATTCACTATTCGCCGAACTTCAACTACATGTACAGTTGGCAGCGCGATGTGATTGAACTTTCGCCGTGGCTTAATCAGACCGACCTCCGCCTTCGCTTCCGTTTGGATGCGCGTGTCAATTCAGACGTTCGTGACGGCTGGTATCTTGATGACATCTGCATTCGTGAGGCCAGCACCGACTTAACCATCAACCTGCCATTTGCCGACGACTTTGAAGGCAACCTCAACAACTGGTATGTTGGTGGCACTTGGGCAGTCTCGACCAACGATAACCACAGTGGCGTGGCGGCGATTACCGAAAGTCCGGCGGGCAATTACACGACGGACACCAACTCCATCATCGAACTGCGCTACAACGTCAATCTTACGGGCACGGTTGAGCCAACCCTGTACTACTGGGAACACTACGAGATGGCTACCAATGACCGGGTAGTGGTCGAGTATATGCGGGTGAATAATCAAGGGGTTCCGCAAACGGGTTGGCAGCCCATTGGGTGGACAGCTTCCCAAACACTGGGGCCAACCACCCGCTTGAGCAGTACCAATCGGGGTTGGGTACGTCAACAGGTCAATCTGGTTCCTTACATCAATCAGATCATCCGTATCCGCTTCCGCGTAGATGCATTGTCTGGGTCTACCCCCGACGATGGTTGGTATCTTGATGACATCTCGGTGGTGGATCGTAATGGTATCGAAACCCAATATACCGCCGACCCCTATCTTGAAACGATGGAAACCCTCTCCCCCGGCGACTGGGTGTACGATCACAACTGGGGAACCGCACTGGAACCGCGCAGCATCGGCAGCGGCAATGACACCGACGCCTTGGGGCCGGGCACATGGGACGCGACCTACATCCAACGTTTCCCAACCAGTGCCACCTGCTCATTCCCGAATCTCAATCTCGGTTCCTTGCCATCGGGTTCGACCAATCGTGGCACCTATCCCGTTGCAGGTGGTCAAATCGCGTTCGACTGGAGCAATAACTCCGGGCCAGCCTATGTTTCACCGACCACCGACCTATTCGCCATTGAGTTCACACGAACCGTGAATTTCCCGGTAGATACCACACTGGTCATCAGCTATTTTGCCGATGACGGTATCCGGATGTACGATGGCACCACCCGTTTTGTCAATAACTGGGGATGTTCTGGGGGTTCAACGACCACAATAACGCGGCTTTTCACCGCTGGGGATCATACACTCAGAATTCAATATGTTGAAAACACCGGGGCGGCACGCATCCAAGTCAATTTCCGGCAGCAGTTCTCAACGGGTTCGTTAATCGGCCCCGGCCCATGGCTCGCCCGCTGGTACAACAACGTGACCGGTACCTGTTCAGCGAGTGCCACCCTCGGCACGGCCACAGCCACGACCACCTACCCAGATCGTTTGGACTTCAACTGGGGCACCAACTATCCCGCCGGGGTTGGTATCAACGCTGGCGACACGTGGGGGGCACGCTTCCAGATGACGATCCAACTCGACTATCCGACGACGTATCAGATCATGGGTTATCGAAGCGATGCTTTCCAAGTCACGAATCAGAATGGCACAGGGCCAGTAACACTGATTAGTCCTGCCGCCTATTGGACAAGCTGCAATAGCGGGTCCAACCTTGACCCGTCTACCTTCTACAGTTTCGGCTACACGTTCCCGCAAGGGGCGAACACCATCACGGTTGACTACTATGAAAATACCGGAAGTGCGCTCTTCCAACTGGGTCTCTACACGGGCAGCTTGGTCTTCCATGACAGCCCACCCAGCAACCGTCCGGGTGGTACGCCAGTTGACTATGAGGATTTGACCGACACCAGCGTAACGTTGGAAGGCCAAGTGAGTTTGGCAGGTACGGTCAACCCGGCCCTCATCTGGCAGGACAGTGTATCGCTGGACTTGATTGACTACACCATCATCGAAGTCTCGACGGATGAAGGATTTACATGGACAGAGGTCTATCGCCGTGCCACCGACAACCCGGCATGGACACAGCGTACCGTTGACCTCACCTCCTTCGCTGGCAGTAATATCACCATCCGCTTCCGTTTGGATGCCATGTTAGACGCTCAAGTGGACGACGGGTGGTTCATTGACAACATCAGTATCGTAGACTGATGTTCACCCAACCTTAATTCTTGCAATAGGCCGTGTCACAGCGGCCTATTTTTTTCGTTAACGAAAATGAAACCTGTTTTCAGACAAATACACCATGCCGCCTAATAGACGCTCTGGTAAAATGGGATTAACCTAGTCCGCCAGTAAGCCATTGATGATTGGAAAGAGGATACTGAACCCCCATGCAGCCCTGTGGATTATTGTTTATCTTATCTGGCCCAGCGGGTGTTGGAAAAAACACAATCATGCGTGGTGTCCTAAAGGCGATGCCGCACCTCAAGCAGTTACCCACCGCCACAACGCGCCCCCCACGTGCCGATGAGCAAGAAGGACGTGAACATGAATTCCTCTCCGCCGCCGAATTTCGCCGCCGTAT
This sequence comes from Anaerolineae bacterium, assembly GCA_019913005.1. Lineage (GTDB taxonomy): Bacteria > Chloroflexota > Anaerolineae > Aggregatilineales > J027 > CFX10. Next base: position 168,388 of record JAIOHL010000333.1, read on the forward strand.
CCTCGAAAAAGCCTTGATCGAATGGCAAATTATCCACGATGCCAGTGTCTATGGCGTGCCGCGTGCCACCATCCAAGACGCCATCCGCAGCGGCCAACCGCTGATCGCTGATATAGATGTTTTAGGGGCGATGCAGTTAAAGCAGGAATTTGGCGAGCAGGTTGTTTTGGTTTTTATCGAGGCTGGCGACAAAAACCTATTGGCAAATCGGATGCGCAAACGCTCGGAGGTTTCGGACGAGGAGTTGAACACACGCCTGCGCAGGGCCGAATTTGAACATGAATTTGCCGATGAATACGACTATGTGATTGTGAACCAAGAGGGCCAACTTGAGGCCAGCATCCAAGAGATGATCGAGATCGTCACTGGCGAGTGTGACAAAAATGCCCAAACCCGTTTCGCCGCCGATGCTGCCATAGGTTGGAACCCGACACTCATTCAGCAGTATGTCACTGGACTCGTCGTTCAAAACGGCTGCCTGCTGCAAGCACATGGCGAATTCCCCAAAATCAAAGTACCAACCGAGAAACTCCCTTTTGAGGCTATCCAAGCCCATCTGCGTGCCGAATTAGGGGTGGAGATTTATCCGACCCGACCCGATTCGCCGACCCGCAAAGTGGATATTGGATTTGAGCCAGCCCAATTGATTCGCGTCACACGCAAAGCCACCGCCATCGAGACCAATTTCATCTATGTGCTGCTGGTAGCACACGATCTCCACGAACTACCCGAAGGATGGGGGTTTATTCCCATCACCAATCTACATCTAGATGCCCATATCATGGAAATCTTGACGCAGACCGAGGCCATGCCGCAAACCGATTAAAGCCAGCGAGCAATGATCTCGTACAGTTGACCTGAGCGCCGGAGTGCATCAAGGGCTTGGCTGAGTTCCAGATAGAGCCGCCAATCACTACGTCGCACCGCCATCACATAGGGATCGGATAGGAGGGGTATCGAACTGACCACCAATTCAGGGTGATCTTTGATAAACAGGCGGGCGCTAATCGCATCCACCAACGCCCAATCTGCTTGACCCGCCAAGATCGCTTGCATCGCGTCTTCGGAGGCCATCAAACGTTGTAATTCAAATGGCGGCTGCCCAAAATCCTCTAACCACTGTCGCGCTTGGCTATCGCCCTCTGACCCCAATTCAACCGCTAATGTTACGTCCGTCAAGCCGTCAAAATCTTCGGGCAGAGGGGTATCGGAATGGCCTACAAATACCTGCCCAGCGTCAAAATAAGGCTTGGTATACAGGACTACGCCTTTACGCCGCGCTTCGGGATGCAGGGCCGAAATCAAGACATCTACAAAACCAAGTGCCAGCGTATCATACAGACCGTCATAACCCAAGACTACCAAACGCACATGGGCCACGCCCATTTTTTCGGCAAGGGCCTGCGCCAAATCCGCATCAAGACCCTCAACGTGATCTTCGCCAAAAATGCCAAAGGGGGGAAAGCTGGGGTCTATGCCCACAACCAGCGTGTCATCGCGGTGAATGCGTTCCCATGTCGCATCGGTTGGGCCATTGCCGCCGCGTACTAAGGCCCACGTGCTGCTGGTCACAACTAAAAATGAGAGCAGGGCAACCCCCGACACGAATGCACGTTTAGTCGAAAGCCATTGAATTCGACGTCTCATTGCGGCTGTTCCCATCCACGCGCATAGGCTTGCACCGCGTCATAAATCGGCTTGGGTTCAAAATCACTGGAAACAAAGGTAAAGTAATCGGGGTAGCGATTGGTGGGGGCAGGGAATCGAAACACCCACAAGCAGATACCTTTCAGCCATGTATACTGCTTGGTCATCTCCAACATTTCCAGCGTGTAGTTGATCCGCAAGGCCGGACGGATGCCGTACAACCAGCGTGGGTGGTCATTCCAGCCTGTTTCGGTGATATAAACGGGTTTATCCCCATCGCCATATTGCACCATCACCTCATACAGTAGCTCAATCCGCCGAAAATTGAGCACATCGGGAGCGGGATCAGCTTGGGGCGGAAACGTAAATCCGTAGGTATGCACCGCCAGTGCATCAAAATAATCACCTGCGCTTGCTTCGTACATGCGGGTCAAAAAATCGAGGTCGTCCCATCCGCCATTCATACCACCGGGCGGTGCGAGGGTTGGGGCAAGGGCCGCGTTCAAAATTATTACATCAGGGTTGGCGGCATGAGCGGCTTCATAAGCCATTTTCAGCAGGCGGGTATAGCCTTCGGGGTCGGGCGGACGTTCACCCCATTCGAAATTGAGATTGGGTTCGTTCCAAATGATAATCTGATCCGCCCGGCCTTTGTAACGGGCCGCAAATGCGCCAATATATTTGGCAAAACTGGGGAATTCGCTTTCGGGTAAATAATTGAGCGTAGATTGGGTATCACTTGGGCGTGCCCACCCCGGTACAAAGCCAATCCGCGCAATCACTTTGAGGCCCTGATTTTCGGCGTATTCGATGATGCGATCAGGGTGATACCATTCGTAATGGCCGCGTTCACGTTCGACATAGGCCCACGGCAGGAACTCAACAATCGAACTGACACCCATTTCGCGTACCATGCGCAGGGTTTCTAAAATCTTGGCATCCTCTACCTCATCGGTTAGGCGGGTATGGGCACACACGCGCGGGTCAGTAGTTTCAACTTGCTGCGGCGCACCTAAATGAAAAGGAGGGGCAGATTTTTTGGAGGCGGGGTCAAGAGGGTAATAGCGCGGGGCCGCCCAAAAATAGATGAGCAGGAACAGGACACCACAGCGCAGCGCCCATGTTCCATAGTTTAGCGTTCGCGGATGCCGGCGAAGCATTCGGTGGGCAGTTACCTGCAATACCTTATTTCTTGCCGGGGCCAGTGCCGAGTTCGGTCACTTGGCGCACAATACCCAGAATCGCCAAGCCGAGTTTCACAAAATCGCTAGAACTGATGCCTTTGTCATTGCCATTTTCGTCGGCGGCTTTGGCATAAAAGTAGGCGGCCAAAAGGCCAATAATTAGCCCCGCGATGCTGCCACGAATATACAAATCTGAGTTCGAATTTTTGTTATTGCTCATTTGTTTTCCCCGCTAGATGCAGCCTGACCCGTTTTGGACGGTTCTGTTTCTGATGGCTTTTTCGACAGTCCCAGCATATGACCGATGAAATATTCCCACCGCGCCACCCGTGTATTCAGTGCTACCATAGGCTGGTTGACTTTATCCGCTGCTTGGATAGTAATACTACTGACACGCTGTATCAAGCGCCGTACTGATTGCAGCGGTCCATAGATTTTAGCCGGAATTTGGGCCGAGCCATAGGCCAACATAATAAATAGCACATCTAATGCTAAAAATACAAGCACGAGGGGAATGAGTATACAGATCACCAACATAACGCTGGCAACGGTGGAAATTTGTCCCGCGCTAATCGTATCAGTTGAGACCAGCACAATCGGCAGCACAAACAGCAGCAAAATCATCCCCAATGCACTCAGGGCAATGGGCAGAATGATTTTGTATCGAAAATCGCGGCGATGTTTTATAACAGCAGGGTCAGACGCCATTGATGATCCTTTAGGTCAAACCGGGTAGTGGCGCGGAGGCCCGCATTTGCACAATGCTGAGGGCTTCATAGGCCGCCGTCCGCACGCGCTCATCCTTGTCCATTAAAGCCAGATAGAGGGGTTTAATCCCTGTCAAGCCGCCAACCTGCCCTAATGTATAGGCAGCCCGTTTGCGGCGTGGGGGTTGGGCTTCTTGCAGGGCACGTACCACCAATTGACGTGCTTTATCGCCTTCGGGGACACCCTCACCCATTTCCGCCGCATAGGTCGCCAACCACGAAAGTTGCTCGATACGGGGGAAGGAACGCGGGCCAGTCCGTTCAGGAGCGCGAGCCATCGCAAAAGCCCGTTCTGCTGCTGAACGCACATACCATTGCCCATCTTCCAACATGGCACGATACAGGCCGACCAATGCCCATGTGGTGGGAATACGGGCCAAACCAAAGGCTGCCGCCCGTCGCACCATCATGTCGTCGTGGTCAATCGCGTCCTGCAAAACATCATGTCCATGACCGGGAATAGCCGCCAACGCCTCAGCCACCGCCTGACGCAGGGGTTCTTCGCCTTGCAATAGGCCTTCAACCATATACTCCAATGCCGTATCGGTGGCGATTGCCCCTAATGCCAGCCCTGCCGCCAGTTGGACATCGGTATCATCATCCACCAGCATCGGGCGCAAATCTTTAAGGGCATCCGTATCGCCAAATGCCCCCATGCCGATACAGGCCAGTTTACGAATCACAGGGTCAGCGTTGCGAATGGCCTGCCGCAAAATAAAGAGAATATTTTTATCACGGGAGGCAATCAACGCCGCCAATGCCCGTTCGCGGATGGTTGGATATTGGCTGACAGCCATTAGCGCCGCCCCCAATCGCTTCAATATTTCAGCCCGCCAACTCGCCGATGGCGCTGCATCGGGCAACCAGCGCACCACTGCAAACAGATTGGAGAACAACAAATCAGGTGGGGTCGAGAGTTTTTGATAGACGGCGGTTGTCAAATCCAGTTCGGCAGCGGCGAATCCAACCGACTGCTGCCAATTGGGGAGGGCTGCTACTTCGGCCAAGCGCTGACGCATATCCCGAATAAGCCGTTCCCCACCGAGATAGGCCATCATCAGCGGATGTCGAAAGCCATAGGCGTCGCCCGCCCGTTTGACCATCAACTCGCTATTGATGATGCCCTTCACGAATTGGTCAATATTGGTAATCGGCTTGTCTTGGGCGTCCATCAAATGCATACTGGCAATCGAAGTGAGTTGGGCCTCATTCAACTGCACTCCTTTATCCTGCATAACCATAGCAATTTCACGCAGGATTAATGGGGCTGGGGCGATATCGGCAGGAATAAAATTACGCACATAACGCTCAAACCACCCGCGCCGACCCAGTTCTTGTTCCTCGCCCGCCAGTGCAGCATAGGTTTTGAGGGTGATTTCGAGAGCGGTGCGGTTGCGATTATCGGCTAACAGGCGGGTGCGGGTCTTGTCATCAATCTGGATAACCCCGGCCTTTTTCTTGTTGCGGCTTTCGCGTGCGCCGACGAGTGAAGGCCAAATTTGGATCCAACGTTGAATCGAATTTTCGACATCACGCGGCGACCATGGCTTGATGAAAGTGGGGGTAAAACCCAATTGCAACAGAGGATCATAACCCGTCACCGGGCCGGTAATGATAATGCGGTTGTGCCCATAGGCCTCCATGAAATTCCGCAGCCACATATAGGCTTTGGGCAGGTCGGCTGGGAACAAATCGTCAAATCCATCAATCAAAACTAGGCAGTTGCCCTGCCCCAATTGTTGATAAACCACTGGCGGCGCGGCTTGCCCTGTCACCAATGTCATATATTGCTGGAAGGCATGGATAATCGGCTCGGCGGGGTCAACTTCGATGCCATATAAATTCAAATCGAGGTCAATGTCGCCGATATGAAAAAACACCGGGAAGAATTTTTTCGGGTCGGCTTTGGGGGGATTTAAAACATCCGTCCCCTCGGTCTCGGATTTTTTCAGGATACGCAGTTGTTCAATAGCACGTTTTTGGGCTTCTTGGAATTCTTTCAGACGACGTTCCCGCTCGGAATCGGACAGGCCCTTAAATTGAGTCTCAATCGCTTCATCAATGCGATCTTGGTCGGATTGAAATTCTACCGCGCCAACTGCCATCAACCCCAAAGTGGCGAGGGCCGTGCTTTTGCCGCTACCGGGAATACCGAGAATTGCCACATACGGGTCGCCAACAACCAAATCCGCCAATGGGATGGTTTCCAGATTAAAGGGGGCATAAAGTTCCGGGAAATCATGGGTACGGGGGACGACCCGTGTTGGCCCACCGACCAGCGCATCCTCATCTTCTTCCATCAGCACCGCATGATTCGACTCCGCCAAAACCAGCGGTTCAATCAACACGTCGGAGAGATTCACCTGACTCCCCATGATGTGATACTGCTGCAAATAGATGGTCAAGTCCGTGATATAACGGGCATCGGCAGTCCGCTTGAGGAATTCACGGCCTCGTTCGGCTTGCCCTTCGGCGCTGGCCTGAACTTTGGCAATATGGGCGCGATAACGCCACAGGCCAAGGGATATGCCAGAAGCTGAGAGAAAGCCGAGGCCATATGAAATTGGGTCAAAATCCATAGGAGCATCCCCCTTTAAAATTCTAACGGCTGACTAAAATACGTCCACATCCCTCACAATAGATCAAACCTTCATTGGCATGGACATGTTGGGCGTGTGACCATGTCTGTTCAATACCACAGGCACTACACTGACTATTTTGCATCAAAGCGACGGCTTGCCCATGTTTCTTCTTGCGGAGGACCTGATATTGTTTGTATATCGTTTCGGGAACTTCTTCGAGGGCGGCTTTGCGTTTGCGGAGGTTGGTTTTGATCTGGGTATCCAATTGATTGCGTTCAATAATAAGCTCCGCATGGTTTTTATCCCGCTGCGAGATCGCCACTGTTAAGGTCTCTTGATGGCCGCGATGTTCGGCCCGCAATTTCTCCAAATCTGCCGTCAATTCTTGGATATGGGCCTCTACATCGGACTGCCGATTCTGGAGGGAGGTGATTTCATCTTGGCGTTCTTGCAGTTCTTTGGGATTACGAATGGAGCCGCCGTAGAGCAATTCATTCACCTCAGCAATTTTTAATTGTAACCGTTTTAAATCTTCCTCAAGATTTTTTATAGTGGTTTGACACTCTTGCACGGCTGTCTCACTGTTTTCGTGAGCCGACTGTGCAGATTTTAGGTCTTCATCGCCCGTCAGCGCGGCTTCAATCTCAGCAATCCGGGTACGGGCATGGTCTACTGCAAGTTCATAAGTTTGCAGGGTATACAAGGCGTTGGGTATGTTAGGCATCTTGATGTCCAGAGTTCGCATTTTGAATAGGCTTGATTATACTACAGGGTGAATTCTGCGACCAAAAGCGCACGGCACAGAAGAAAAGGGTTAAAAACAAATGCAGCCGTTCAGGAAAGATGACATTTCGCGCCACGAATGGCGATGGGTAGCAATCTTTGCGGGTGTTCTCGTGACGTTGGCGCTGCTGCCCTATGCTTGGGCTTCGATTGCTTCAGACAATAAATGGCAATTTCTAGGTGTCCTCTCCAATCCGCAAGATGGGGCAACCTATTTTTCCAAAATCCGTCAGGGGCTAGACGGCTATTGGCTGTTTGAACTTATGCACACCCCCGAAGTCCATGACCGGGCCGGATTATTTACCTTTTATTTATTGCTAGGCCAAATTGCTCGTATTGTCGGGCTTTCTATTGTGGTGGTCTTTCATTTAGCACGGGTCGCCACCTCCATTTTTATGTTCAGCGCCCTCTACCAATTGGGGGCGGTTATTTGGAAACGTTTGCGCCCACGCCGCCTGTTTTTTATTTTCCTCGCCTTAGCCTCTGGATTAGGGTGGGTTGTATTGCTTTTCGACGACAAAGCCCTTGCACCAGATTTGAATGTGCCGGAAGCCTTTCCTTTCTATGCGGCATTGGTCAACCCACACTTCCCGCTTTCGATTGGCCTATTGGCATTATTGGCCGGGATTTTTCTGCAAGTATTTCGCCCCGGTTATAACGAAGCCCCCAGTGTCGAAAATGGGGGACTAGCCGCGATTCTCTATTCTATTATTCTTGCGATCGTTCAGCCACCTGCACTGGTCAGTTTTGGCGGGGCATTGGTGCTGCTTATCCTCATTACAGCCTACAAACGGCGCGACATTCCCTGGCACGAGGTACGTTGGAGTTCAATGGTCTTGCTGCCGACCTTTCCATTTGCGCTCTACTACCTACTCGTGTTTGATTTCAACGAGACGATGGGTAAGTTTAATGAACAGAACATCACCCGTTCGCCGAATGTGTTTTTGACGCTGATGGCGTTTGGTCTGTTATTGCTGGTGGCAACCCCGGCAATTGTACGCGCCGTCCGCCTATTCGAGCGCGATGGCGACCAGTTGATGCTGTTGTGGCTAACCGTCAATATCATCTTGGTCTATATGCCCTTCAATTTGCAGCGCCGTCTATTTATTGGCCTCATCATTCCATTGGTGTATTTTTGCATCCGCGCCATCGAAGATTATTGGATGACCCATATCCCTGTTAAACGCCAGCGATTGGCCCTTATTCTACTGTTTGTGTTCCTCATGCCCAGTAATTTTATAGTCTTATTTATTCCGCTGTTTGGGGCTGTCTCTAATCGAGAGGCCGGTGCAGACGCGGGTATTCTCATTGAGAAAAATTATATGGATGTCTTTGATTGGCTTGAAATCAATGCCAGAGAAGATGAGGTCGTCCTCAGCAGCCCGGATATTGGCAGGTGGATTCCGGCCCAAGCCAGTGTGCGGGTGGTTTATGGTCATCCTTATGAGACCGTGCCCGCCAAATTGCGCGAACGCCAAGTCAAAGACTTTTTTGAGGGTAAAGATTGTGAAACCCTATTTTCGGATGCGGTGGATTTCAACATCCATTATGTTGTGTGGGGGCCACGCGAAGAAGAAATGGGCCTGCTCGACAAGAAAGCTGAAACCATTCGACCCGGCGTGGAAGAATGCCGCCAAGAGGTTGAAGATCGGGCCACGTTGACCGAGCAGTTTGGGGATGTGACCCTGTACGTCTTACGTGAACCACGTTAGGAAGCCCAGTAGCAGGCTATGCCAAAGGTACTTCCACTAATAATCGGGGGGTTAGCGCTGCTGACTGCTGCTTTTATGATAACAAGGGGTGTCAGCCCCAATGCAATGCCTTTTATCCCCGACGCCAAATTTTCCGATGCCGTAACCAGTCATTGGCCCAATGCCCTCTTTTTACAACGATCCGTTCGGGAAGATGGCACCCTTCCGCTGTGGCGCAATCAGATCATGAGTGGTCAGCCGTTTGCTGCGAACCCGCTGAATAAAGTGTGGTATCTGCCGCAGTGGTTGGTCATCATCCTGCCCGTGACCCTCAGCCTCAATTTGCTCATTTGGCTCACCTTAATCATGGCGGGTACGGGCGCGTGGCTATGGGCCAGACAAACGGGCCTCGAAAAAATCCCGGCGGCAGGGGTGGCTTTGGCTTATGTCCTTGCCCCGCGATTATCGGCAGCAATTGGCGCGGGTCACCTAGATGTATTGTATGCAGTAAGTTGGCAGGCATGGCTCTATTGGGCTGTGTGGCGTTTGATTCATCAACCCGAACACCGCCGCCGCAACAGCCTTCTACTGGCTATCTTCGCGGCCCTAATTTTTCTCAGCGATGTCCGGTTGGCAATCTATATCTATCTATTTGCGCTGGCCTATGCGATCTATTTAATCACCCACTTGCCCGAAAAAAATTGGCGACCTATGTTTGGGTGGTCGGTTGTCGCGGGGGGGCTGGTGATTTTGCTCACCACCGTCCAATGGCTACCCCTCTTTGATATAACTCCCGACCTATCCCGCAATCGTATTGGCGAGGATGAAGCAGGGATTTCAAGTATCGAGGTAGGCGAATTTCTGAGCCTCATGATTGCCAACCATGAAGCCGACCCTGAAAAGATGTTGTATGTCGGCGTGGGGGTCTTTGTACTAGCCTTCATCGCGTTGATAATGCGTCCCCGTCCGATGGCTTTTTGGGTGCTCGTTATCATCATTGCAGCGTGGTGGGGCATGGGCCAAAACAGCCTACTATGGACATCGGCGGTACGACTTTTCCCGTCGCTCCTTTGGTTTCGAGTTCCGGCGCGGGCATGGCTGATTGTGGCGCTCATTTTGCCCTATATAGCGGGGTGGGGGTTGCAATGGTTAGGCGAAATTTCACCGGATGTGTTGAAAAAACGGGCCATTCGACTAGCCGCCGTTGGCGCACTAGGGTTTAGTACGGTGTGTTGGATAAGTAGCCTATTTGCCCTTGCCGAAGCTCTCCCCACTGAAGCTCTAATCGGTTTGATGGCCCTGCCCCTGAGTGTGGGGTTAATTCTATTAGGGGCATGGCGCTTAATTCCAATGCGTTTCTTTCAAACCGCCTTCTTGTTACTCATGCTGATGGATATTTTGTGGGTAGGGCGCTCGATGGTCGAATGGCGCAATCGGCGCGAATGGCTGGACGAATATCGTCCGCTTGCCGAGATGCTCAAAGCAGATGGTGTCGAACGGGTCTATTCACCCAGTTACAGCCTGCCCCAACAGGCAGCGGCCTATTGGCGTATCCCGCAATTTGATGGCATTGACCCCTTCCAATTGGAAAGTTATGTCGAAGAAGTCGAACGCATTACGGGTGTCAAAGCCAAAGGCTACAGTGTCACCATTCCGGCTTTTGATTTGCCCGACGATGCCGATGAGGACGACCTTGCTACCATCAATCAAAACGCGGTGATAGATGTGCAGGGACTAGCCAATTGGCGTGTTACCCATGTCGTCTCGGCCTTTGAGATTCAGGCGGATGGCTTGGAACGGATAGGTAAGGTCGGGGATGTGTATGTATACCGGAATACTCTAGTGCAGCACGGAATTGACACGATTTGGGAAAACCCAAATCATGTTTATATCGCGGTTAGTTTTGGGGCAGTTGAACCTATCAATGTTACGGCAAACGCATTGGGTTGGGAAAACTCTATTGACCACCAACGGTTAAATAATGTGGGATTACCCGGAAATCTACGAACTGTTCCTTATGAACGAGATTGGAGGGAACATCCTGCTGTCTACCAGTTTAGATATTGGCCCAAATCTCAGGTTAATGGCTTTCTAGTCACCTCACTGGGCTTTTTTGTTATGGGGCTTACCGTCTTTTATCCGAGATTGCTCGCTACTCTAAAACTGGCAATGAGCAGCTATAGGAAAACAATCACGGATGTCTAATTTAGTGAATACCCGATCTCACATTTCTCGACAAGAATGGCGGCGCGTCAGTCTCTATGCCATCATCTTGATTGCGCTGACGGTCCTGCCGTATCTCATTGCGTGGCAGGGACAAGGCGACGATTGGCGATTTAGCGGATCACTGTTCGGTGTCGAAGATGGCAATGCCTATTTGGGCAAAATGCGCTTGGGGGTGAGGGGCATCTGGGATTTTTACCTATTCTACTCCCCTGAGAAACATGACAACGTAAGCCTGCTTTATTACCCGTATATCATCCCCGGTCAGGTCGTCGGCTTATTTATGGCAGAGGATGATCCGGCGCTGGTGGGAGCATTGATTGTGGTGTTTCATGTTCTACGTATCATCTTCAATTTTGCGCTGATTTTGATGACCTACCGCTTTATCGCCCTATTTTTGCGTGCCCCCTCTACCCGTTTTCTCGCCCTAATTTTTGCGACCCTCGGCGGCGGGTTGGGGTGGTTGGTTGTGTTGACAGGCAGCCTGCCCCCTGAATTTTACATCCCGGAAGGTTTTTCATGGTTGGTGTTGCTGGGTCTGCCCCATATCGTGCTGGCTCGTACCGCCCTGCTCGCTGGATTCATCGCCCTATTTAAGTCGTTGGCACTGGAAAAATGGCAGAACTGGTCAAAATGGGCACTCCTAGCCGGAGTATGTTGGCTCGTGGTGGGCCTATCTGTCACCTTTTATTTTGTGCTAATTGACGCCCTGCTAGGCGCATGGGGGTTAGTGGTTTGGGCACGCACTAAGCGTTTCCCTATTCAACTTGCCCTGCGCTGTGCTGTCGCGGTAGCTGTGACGCTGCCATTCTTGGCCTATTTCCTGATTTCATTTAATGACAATCCGGCCTTTGCCCAGTGGTCAAAACAAAATCTGCTGGAATCCCCTAATCCGTTGCAATACCTGTTCGCCTATTTGATTTTGGGGTTGCTGGCGTGGATTGGTGGAAAGTGGGCATGGAAACACAGCCACGCTAATGAACTACGCCCCCTTTTATTGATTGGCTGGGTACTCATCGTACCCATTCTGGTTTATCTACCGATTAACGTGCAGCGGCGTTTGGCAGAAGGGGTGCTCATCCCACTCGCAATTTTGGCAGCGGCAGGCTTGAAATTATGGGCCGGGGCGCACCCTGTAAAATGGCGGCGGTCAAAGTTAGCCGTCATTATCCTGACCTCCCTTAGCAGCCTGCTCTTTTTCATCGGCACATTTTTCAGCGCCCTCAATCATGACACACCTGTATTTGAACCAGTCGCACTGCTAGAGGCTTTCCGCTGGTTGGATGAACAAACACCCAATGAAACGGTTGTGTTGGGGGCCATGGAAACAGGCAATGCCCTGCCCGTATATACCAATTTGCGTCCTTTTTTGGGGCATGGCCCCGAAACCATCTATTCTGATCGCCGCAAACGCGAAGTAGAGCGTTTTTTCCGTGACGAAATGACCACCGAGCAGCGCCAATCCCTTTATCGTTCGGTGGGAATTCGTTATATTCTCTATGGCCCAACCGAACGCGCATTGGCCGCAACTGAGCGTGATACACCGCCGCTGTGGACTGCTGATACACGGCTGATTTATGATGAGGCGGGTTATCAAATTTATGAGGTCTTGCCTTGACGAAACGACGTGAAATTACCCAATGGCTGCCGCTGGCGATTCTGGCAATCGCAACGGTGCTGCTGTTTTATCCCCTCATTTTTGGGCGGGCCTTGTTTTGGGGACTGCCCTCGCTGCAATTTTATCCTTGGCGACAGTTCGCTTTTGATGAAATCCGCGAGGGGCGGATACCGTTTTGGAATCCCTATGTTGGCGGCGGCGCCCCCCTGATCGCCAATTATCAAAGCGCCATTTTTTATCCCCCCAACTGGCTGCACTTTTTCCTCAGCGATTCTTACGCGATGGGCCTGATTGCCATTCTGCACGTGTTTTGGGCGGGCTTGGGCATGTGGTTATTTACGGGTCGCTTGGGGTTTTCCCCATTGGGTCGGGGAATCAGTGTACTCTCATTCGCGCTCGGCAATTACTATATCGGGCGATTTGGTTCTTTCCCCTCTACCGACGCGGCAGCATGGATTCCTTGGATGTTTTGGATTACTCTGCGTATCCTAGAACAGCGGCGTCTGCGTGATATTGGCTTGATGGGGCTGATTACCGGAATGCAGTTGTTGGCGGGTCATGCCCAAACCACATGGTATGGCCTTGTCGCGTTGGGCCTATTTGCCTTGTGGTACACCCGCTGGCCTGTGCGTCCCGTTGCTAAAAAAGTGCGTTTCTTGGCCCTCGTTTTTTGCGGCACCGCACTGTTGTTGGGTCTAGGGGTCGCCGCTATTCAACTTGTATTGACCCAAGAATTCCTGCGTGAATCGCAGCGGTCAGGCGGGGTAGATTATGAGGTTCTTACCAATCTTTCATATGCCCCAGCACGCATTTTCACGATGTTTACACCCCATTTTTTTGGCACACCTGCCGACGGGTCGTATCTGACCAAAGGGCGGGGGGTCTATTTTGAGGATACCGCCTATATTGGCTTTTTGCCATTGATGGCGGCTATTGCTGCGATGATCGGGTGGCTTCAACGTCGCAAATTACTCAAACATCATCCCGTGTTTCGTTCCGTGCCCTTTTGGTCGGTGCTGAGTCTTGCCGGATTTATCTTGGCAACCGGACGCTTTGGGCCATTTTATCGTTTCCTCTATGACAACGTGCCGACCTTTGATAATTTCCGTGAACCGGTGCGCTGGTTAATCTGGCCCGCCTTTGGACTTTCAATTCTGGCAGGCATCGGTGCGCATGGGTGGGGACGCAGTCCACGAGTCATTTTCTGGACACGGCTTTCGGCGGCGGCGGGTGCTGGCATTGTGGTGGTGTCATTGTTATCACTGGCCTTTTTGCAAGCGCCTGACAGTGATGCTTTGCAAGTGCTGTCCCGTGCCATGATTGTGTTGGGTATCGCCATTTTCGGCAGTGCTATCTTGACGCTAACACAGCCTCCCACTGGCATCAACAGCAGTTCATTTGCCCGTTGGCAGATCGCTGTTTTGATTTTTATCGCCGCTGATTTGATCTGGTCGGTCATTGGCCTCAATCCCACCGTTTCACGTGATTTTTACCAGCGTGATTTCAGTGTTTCCAAACCCGTCGGGCGCTTGTATTGGTTTGAGAATTATGAGGAGGAGGTCAAATTTGATGATTACTTCGACCTCGACGACTACCGCGTGGCTAAAAGACGCTGGCTCTCAGCCCGTACCTCGTTGCTACCCAACCTCAATATGCTGGACGACATCCACCTATTCAACAATTTCGACCCGCTTCAACCCGCTGCCCATGTGCGTTATGTTGAGTTGATCGAAGATGCTGGCTCCAATGCGGGCAATTTGTTGTGGGCTGCCGGGGTGGGACAAACCTATGGCGAAATTCAGCCGGAGGGTTGGCAGGGCGAAGGGACGGAATTTGTCGCACAAATCGAACCCAGCACCGCATGGATGGTTCCAAATGTCATAGCCACCAGCAATCAAGATGAGGCTGTTCAACAACTGCTGAATCCCGCTTGGTTGCCTGAACAGACCGTGATTATCGAGGCCGCCGATTTTGAACCGATCACCAATGCTCCCTTCACCGAAGCCGAAGTTGAGGTGCTTTCCGAGCGTCCCAATGAACGCCGCTATCGTGTAACCAGTGATGGAATCGGCTATTTGGTACTTGCCAGTACATGGTATCCCGGTTGGGAAGTCGAGGTAGACGGGGAGGAAGCAACCCTCTATCAAGCCAACTTGACTTTCCAAGCCGTTGAAATTCCGGCGGGTGGGGCGGATGTGACATTGCGTTATCGGCCTAATGGATTTGGAGCAGGTGTCATCGTCACGTTTGCGGCTGTGGTGCTTTGCCTAGTGCTGATTGCCATCGGGTTATTCCGAATGCCTGCCGAAAATTGAGGGTGGGAAGTGCGAATTTGAGAATGGCCTATAATGGGTAATATCCACTTCAGTAAAATGGGATGATTGATGGAAAGTACCACTCGTCCAAGCACCCTGCAACTCAAAATTTCAGAGCGCCGTACTCTACTCAAAATCGGTGATGCCATAGCCATTTTGCTGTCGGTGGTCGGGGCATTGGCGATTTGGTCAGAAGTTGACCAGACCCGCCTTGAGTTTAATGCTGATTTTTTGCTGAACAACAGTTGGTGGTTTCCGGTATTGTGGGTGCTCTACCAAACCCTTGCCAGCGCGAGCGATTTTTATAACCTGCGGATTTCGGCAAACTTCTGGAATGGCTTTCGGCGGTTGCTGCTCATCGAATTACAACTGCTGATGGTCTATCTCGTCATCTTCTTCTTTTCGCCGCGTGAAACCCTACCGCGTTTGTTTATCCTGTATTACAGCGTCCTCTCCTTTGCCCTCATCTTACTATGGCGGGCCATCTGGTGGTCATTTTTTGCGCGGCGATTTGGCCTACAGCGACGTGCCCTCATTGTCGGGGCAGGATGGGCGGCCCGTACCATCATCAAAGTTCTGCGCGAAGAAGCCACTGATGAATATGAGGTAGTCGGCTTGGTCGCAGCTTTCGATCCCGACGACACCCTAAGCGAAAATTTTCCGATCTACGGTGTGGATGGTGAACCCCTGCCCAACATCGTCCAGCGGTTGGGAGTCTCTGAAATTGTGTTGGCTTATGGCAGCCAACTCCCCGGCACGATTTTTCAAGGCGTGCTGGATTGTTATGAACAGGGCGTGACGATTATCCCGATGGCCCTGCTGTATGAGCAAATTACCGGGCGCGTGCCGATTGAGCATGTCGGCATGGATGATTGGGCGGTGGTGCTGCCACTGGAATCCGAATCCATCTTTAACCCCTTCATCCCAATTAAACGGTTGCTGGATGTTGGCCTTTCACTGATTGGTCTTGTGGGTTTTGGCTTAATGCTACCCTTCATCGCCCTTGCTATTCGGCTCGAATCGCCCGGCAGCATTTTTTATACTCAAGAACGGGTGGGCAAGGGGGGGCAGCTATTCAGAATAATCAAGCTGCGTTCCATGCGCTCCGATGCTGAACGAGCAGGCCCGCAATGGGCCGATAAGAACGATGCCCGTGTCACCCGCATGGGCAAAATGATGCGTAAAACCCGCATGGATGAACTGCCCCAATTTATCAATATCCTCAAAGGAGATATGAGTCTGGTCGGCCCACGCCCCGAACGGCCCTTTTTTGTGGAGCAGTTATCGGAGGAAATCCCGTTCTATCGCACCCGCCATCTGGTACGACCCGGCGCGACGGGCTGGGCACAGGTACGCTATCCTTATGGCAGCAGTGTTGAAGATGCCCTAATTAAGCTGCAATACGATCTTTATTACATTCGCCATCAATCGTTGGCGCTCGATTTACAAATTATGATTCGCACTATTGGCAAAATGCTTTCATTTGCAGGGACATAACACGATGCCCACCCTTAGTCGTTCCGAGCGATTTCAACGCCTCGGTGTCATTATCCTTGTTTTATATGTCAGCCTCATTGGAGGCACGTATTATTCGGATTTCTATTTTTTCCTAAACATCATCTTCGAAATTGTGGTGACAGGGGTGCTGGCATGGTGGTTGATTGCATCCCTGCGAAAGGGTCACCAGTGGCCCAACACACCCCTTGATATGCCGCTTGCAGTTGGAGCAGGGTGGTTGATTGTTACATCGCTGCTCTCGCGGGATATACGGGTCAGCATGGAAGGGTTGTGGCGCTTTCTGGTGCATTTCATGACCTTCTATGCGTTGGTTGACCTCATGCGACGTGGACGCCAACGCTGGGTGATGGAGGCATTGGCCCTGACAGGCGGGGTGATTGTGCTGGTCAGCGCCCTTGAAATGATTTCATGGTATGTCGGGCTTGGCTTCGGTGGATTCACGCAGGGGTGGATTACCATTGATGGCGCGGGCCTCGTTCCCCCATATATCCATCGGCTGACACTGGCGCTCAATAACAGTACCGTTTTGGGTAATTGGGTCGCGCTCGTTTTACCCGTAACCTTTTGCTGGGGACTCACCGCTGCACAACGAGATAACCGTATCGGCCTAATGGCACTCTCAGCGGGTTTGCTCGGTGTTGAGATTTTGGCGCTGTCACGTGGCGGCTGGTTGGCGACATTGGCAGTCGGCGGTACATTAGGGGCTTTCTGGCTCTATCGCTGGTCGGCCCGTTCAACCAAATACCCACCCAAGTTAGTGATGCCAGTGGCGATTGGCGGTTTTCTAGTGGGCCTGATTTTACTACTGGTAGCTGCCAGTTTGGTGCGCGGCACAAATGTCATTGACCAAGACAAAGGCCGTCTCGATATGTGGAACAGCGCTATTGAGATGACGGTTGATCGCCCGCTGACGGGTTTTGGTGTGCGAGAGTTTGGGGCCGTCTCACGAGAATACCGCGACCCCTCGATTGATGACAATCAACTGGCAACCGCCCATAATGTGTTATTGAATGTCAGTTCAGAGACAGGCATCCCCGGCCTGCTGATTTTGCTGTGGCTTACGGCGGCCTATCTACAAGCATGGCGTAAAGAATGGCAGTCGGCTGACCCGGCCCGCCGCATCCGACTTGAGGGGATTCTCGCCGCGATGATCGGCATGGTGGTCAACAACATGGTGGATGCGTTTATATTAACCACCTCCGTCCTACCCATCTTGATTCTGGCAGCCTATACCTTTGCCGGAAAATACACCCCCGACAACCCCGCTCCCATTCAGGCACCCACTTCGACAACCCGTTATTTGCGGCCTGTTGCGTTAGGAGTGGTAATTTTATATGCCGTATGGTTTGTGCCGATCAATATGGCAAACGCCGAATTCTTTCGCAGCAGTATCGCCATTCAAAAAGATGATCTGGAGGCTGCCCTCGAACGTGCCGAAAATGCCCGTGACCTTGATCCGTCGTTAGGTCTCTATGATTTCCAAGTGGCCTATGTGTTGGGTCTGCTGGCGGAAGATCAGCCAGAGCAGTATCTGGATCAGGCTATCCAAGCGTATGAAGAGGCTCTCGCCGATTACCCGACCTTCGATATTGCCCAAGCCAATCTCGCCGCGTTGTACTGGCAAAAGGGCAACTTGCCAAAAGCTGCCGACCATCTCCAACTCGCCGTAGACAATAATTCCTACAAAGCCGAATATCACCTGCTGTTGGGGCAAGTTATTGAAGAAGGTGCCCTTGCCGCAGGACAAAACCCACTTGATACCGCCGCTGCGACTTCGTATCGGGAAGCCCTGCGGTTGGATACCCAGATCACCCAATCCGCCTTTTGGGAGCAGGGTCAACAATATACGGCCCGCAGTTCAGCCCTAAGTGTGTTTTATCGTCAGACCACTACCACCAATCAATTTCTGATAGCGGCCTATCGAGGATTCCAGCGTCCCTCTATGGCGGGCAGCCAAGCGGAAAACTCGACTGATCCCAAAGAACTCAATGCGATGGGGGAATATGCACTGAGTCAGCAAGCATATGAAGAAGCCATTCAGTGGTTTAGCCGAGCGATTGAATTCGATGGCATACTCGCCAGAGCCTATGTGGGTCGAGCCGAGGCCAATTATCGCTTAGGCAATCTCGATGAAGCCGAAGCGGATGCCCAAAAAGCCTTATTTGTTTCACCAGCCGACGCCGCCCGTGCCCATTACATCTTGGCATTGATAAAACTTGACCGCGAGGATGTACCCGCCGATGACGAGCTATTTAATCAGCAGTTAGCCGACAGCGTGCAGGTGCGAGGGCAGGTCGAGTATTTTGCCCAAGTGACGTTTTTGCGACCCGGCGCATTTGATTATTTGCCGCAACTGCCCGTGACTGGCCGCAATACGGATTATTATGCGGGGTGGTTCTTATTGGCCGAACGTTATGCCGCCGACGATGACCCCGATACTGATCCGAACGATGTGTATGAAGCTATTTTGGAACAAGACCCTTATATCCAAGCGGCTCGTGACAGGCTGAACCCATAAATAAATAGGGCAGGTGAATGATCGCCCGCCCTTTAGTACCTAGCTGGTTGGTTGTACAACCTTAAGTGCTTGCTGCGCTTCTTTAATGCGATCTTTGAAGCGGCGGCGTACATCCCCATGAAACCGCGTATCCTTCGAAAGTTTCTCTAGGGCGGTAATGGCGGCTTCGGGATTAATCTTGGTTAGATAGCGGGCATAATATTCGAGGCCGCTGACTTCGGGATCAATCCAACTCAGCAGGGTTTCAAAGGCTTTGTCATTACCCGTCCCAATTTCAACGATCAATGCAGCCGCTTTGGGGCGTCGCGTTCCGTCTTCGCCTGCCCATTCGATAATCTGATCCAACACTTCTGGCCCAAATTTTCCGACAGCATACGTACAGGCGCTTCGCATGGCAGGGCTAGTTGAGTCTGCGTACAGTTCTAAAATCTTGGGGAAGGTCTCATACACCTGATATTGCCCTAACAACCGGACAGCATTGGCAGGGGCAATCCCTTTGCCGGGAGAATCATTATCAAACAAGCTATCGTCCGCCAAAAGTTCATTTAAGAACGGCACAACGGTCTCTTGGGCATCCTTCAGATGTTCGAAAGCCATCTCCGCCGAAATACGATCCGTAAAAACAAGCCATGCCGCCTTGTAAAGCGGGTGGTTATTATCCGCCAGCGCCTCACGCCAGCGAGTGGAAGTTTCAGTCATTGTTTAAATCTCCAGTATTTAATCTTGGGGAGCAGTGACCCGCAATCATATCATTGTCCGCAATGCTTCGTAAATGGCCTTTTCCGGTTAATTCGAGTAGCATAGGAAAGAGTTTTTAGACCAAAGGAGTGTCTGCCTGTGCCATTTCGTCCCCTAACCATCGAACGACTTGCCGTGTGGATTCTGTTCATTCTCTTGTTTGCAATGGCGGTGCGTGTCCCGCTTGATACCGATACATGGTGGCATCTCCGCAGCGGCAAGGCGATTTTGGACGAGGGCAAAATCCCGACCCGCGACGAATTTTCCCATACCCTGCGCGGTGAGGATTGGATTGACCAGAGTTGGCTGGCCCAAATTGCCCTCTATGGTTCGTATAAGCTGACCGGGGGTGATGGCGACCCCGGCGACACTGGCACGATTGGCTTGGCGCTATTCACCGCGATTTTGGCGACAGCAGGCATGGCGCTGATTTATCGCATGTGTGCGGGCAATGTGTACAGCAAAATGTTTGTTTTGGTGATTGGGGCCGCTACCGCCGCGATTTTTTGGACACCCCGCCCCCAGATGTTCTCATTTTTGTTGAGTACCGTCGTGCTGTATTTGCTCTATCTCTATAAATACAAGCAGATAGATCGGCTGTGGCTCATTCCGGTCATGATGATTCTGTGGGCCAATCTACACGCGGGGTTTGCTATCGGCTTCATTTATTTATTCGGCTTTTTGGGGGGCGAGGTCGTTGGGAATATTTTAGACAAAAAGGATGAACACGCCGTCAACTGGAAACGCCTGCAAAAAGTTGGCCTCATCACGCTGGTGAGCATTTTCGCGCTTAGTCTCAATCCCTATGGCCCACAAATGATTTTGTACCCTTTCCGCACGGCTGGCATCCAAACCTTAAATCTGTTCATCCAAGAATGGCGCTCCCCTGATTTCAAAATGGTGCAAACATGGCCCTTTTTGATTTTGTTGGCGGCAGTGATTGTGTTTGGCAGCCGCACCCGTCACCGTTTGGCATGGAGTGACCTCGCCCTAACCGCTGGCACGGCATTATTGGCATTGTGGGCCTCGCGCAACATCGCTGTTTTCGCGGTGATTGCCACGCCTGTTCTCTCACGCCAAGTGGATGCGTGGCTAACCGAGCGTAAGTGGCAATTAACACCTTCCCGCCAACCCACCGCCAGCCAAGTGCGCCTCAATTGGATTTTGTTGATTGTGGTGCTGTTTGCCGCCATCGCTAAAATTGGCTCGACCCTGACGACGGAACAGGTCAAAGAGAATCAGGAAGAATTTTTACCTGTCGAAGCCGCTGAATATTTACGTGAAAACAATCCAGCGGGGCCGATGTTTAACGAATATAACTGGGGGGGCTATTTCATTTTTGCCGTGCCAGACATCCCCGTTTTTGTGGATGGGCGCACCGATTTATACGACGACTCATTCCTCAAGGATTATTTCCGCGCCACGCTTGGCACCAAAGAATGGCGCAAACCACTGGACAAATATGATATTCGCTTGGTGGTGGTGGATAAAACCAGCGCCCTTGCTACTCTCCTGCGTGAAAAACCGGATGAGTGGGGACTTGTTCACGAAGATGACTTAGCGGCTATCTTTGAGCGTGTCGTGGAATGAGCGAGAACCCATATTCAATTGACCTAGTCTTTATCGCCACCGAAGCCGCCAATCGTGCCGACGATTACGACGCCTTTTGCTATTTTGTCGAACTGGATGAGTGTACCGACGCCGAATTGGACGCCCTTGTCGAAAAAATCGCCGCCTCGATCATCACCACGA
Organism: Anaerolineae bacterium; assembly: GCA_019913005.1. GTDB lineage: Bacteria > Chloroflexota > Anaerolineae > Aggregatilineales > J027 > CFX10. The sequence goes on from JAIOHL010000333.1 coordinate 189,724, forward strand.
TTGATTGTAAGCAGTGCGCCAACTGCTGCCGTTCGCTAGATGTCTATTTAACCGAATCCGATGCCGAGCGCCTTGCCGCTGGTTCATTTATCTCGCTTGAGCAGTTATTAAACGATACGGTTGACTGTGACCGTGCCGCCGAAAATGGGGAATGGGGTGTTTTTCGACACAAGCCTTGTCAATTTTTAAAGGGTACATTATGCAGCGTCTATGAGCATCGGCCCGAAAGCTGCCGTATGTATCCTGTTTTTACACCGGATTTTCGCTGGATGATTGAGGAAATTTTGGGTGGGGTGGGGTTATGCCCGATTATTTACCACACGATTGAGCAATTGCAGCAGGAATTGGGCTGGTAAAATACCCCTAATTGCCGGATTCCTCCGCACAATCTATCGGTGTCACTTTTAGTACCTTCATAAAATCTGCTACCGGGACACGCAAATTCATGCCCCGCTGTCCAGCACTCATATAAATATGAGTCAGTTGGGTGGCGCGTTGGTCAATGTAGACGGGCCAATTTTTGTGGGTCAAGGCTAACGACGAAATGCCACCAACTTTTAATCCGGTCAATTTTTCGGCTTCATCATGGGCCGCCATACGCACTTTTTTATAGCCCGTTGCGCATGCCAATTTTTTCAGATCGAGGGATTGAGGAGCACTTAGCAACACCAACAGTGGTTTTTTGCTGCCCACATCTTCCGGTATGACGACCAATGTTTTATAAACCTCAGCGGCGGAAGCACCAATGAGATCGGCCACTTCGCTGGCACTGTGACGGCTATCATCATACTCGAACACCTCATAGGGAATTTTTTGCTGTTCGAGGAAACGCATGGAATTCAGTTTTTTGGACGACATGCGGCACGCCTATTGACGGAAACTTTCGGCAATTTCGAGGCTAAAGACTTCCTCCCCACGCAGACAGCGTAGTAGATAGCGCAATTCAGCGGGGGTCGGTGCCCAACACGCCGGACGTTGAACCAGATGACGCATGGCCCAAAATGTATGACTTAGGAGTTCATCACCCATCCGGTCTACTTCTTCGGGAGTCGAAATTTGCTGGGCCAACTGCACCAACCCGCGACTGTTAATTTCGCCCCGCTCATAACTTTCAATAGCCGTAATGAATCCTTGTGCCAATACGTCATATGCTGCATCGTGATTAGAATGAACACCCGTCATCAGCAACTACTCCTGAACCGTTTCGGATGATCCGAACACTTTTTCTTATTTTACCGCCAACTTGCTTATTTTCAATCATCGGTATATTTTGCAAAGCCGTTCTTGGGGCGCTATACTGAGTCAGCATCTTTCTACTTTCAAACTAATCTTTAATTCTAACGCTTACAACAGCGAGGAATTTGCCGCATGGCAACTCTGGTCACAACTATTACAGAAACCCTCCGCTACAAAGGCAAACTCGGTCAGTGGAGCTGGATTTTGCACCGCGTCTCAGGGTTAGGAGTTCTGTTGTTTTTGGTTCTCCACGTTATTGACACCTCGTGGGCCGCGTTCTACCCAAGCCTCTATGCGAAAGCCATTGCCGAATATCAAAGCCCCATTTTCACGCTGGGTGAATTCGCACTCACGGCTGCCGTTGTATATCACGCCCTCAATGGTCTACGTATTGTCATTTTTGACTTTAGACCGGAATGGTGGCATCTACAACAAAAAGCGGCCATGATTGTCTTGGCATCAACCATTGTGCTGCTAATACCCATATTTGGCCTGATGTTCGGGCACGTATTGGATTATTACGACACCAATCCCGACTTCGTAACGATTAGTGAAATCATTAAAACCCAAGCGCAATTCTTGCTTGGCTTTGTCGTGATTTTGGCGTCAGCGCTGTTGCTATCATTGGCCTATGCCCTTGTTACAGGCGAAACCCGCAATCCTGCCAAACCGAACCGTCGCCCCAGTCAATTTGATGCGTGGATGTGGCGTTTTATGCGCCTCTCTGGTGTATTGATTGTTCCATTGGTCTTTGGACACCTTTTGATGATTCATCTTATTCAAGGTGTGTTTGATATTACGACGGTGGGGCATACAGTCGTCGGTACTGATCTGGTGAACGACAGTGGCCGCGCTGTTGAATTCGTAGGCCGCCGCTGGGATTATCTGGTGGCCGGAATTGCGATTTGGCGTATTTACGACGGAGCGCTCTTGGCATTGGTCGTCATACATGGTTTCAACGGCCTGCGTTATGTGGTGAATGATTACGCGCATGACCGCGTGATTAAGCGAGCACTCAACTGGGCGATTGCATTTGGGGCCGCCGCACTCATTATTCTCGGCTTTGCCGCACTATTAGCTGGCGTAGACGAAACCGCTTATAGCATTGCGAAGGACAGCCTTGAAACATTTAGCCAGCGACCCACCACCCCATTTGGGGGCTGAATTGGGTTTAACGGTAGAGCATACCTAAAGGAGTTATAGAAGGTTATGGATGTCAAAACCCATCAATTTGATGTGGTCGTCATTGGTGCAGGCGGCGCTGGCATGATGGCAGCCCTCTATGCCAGTCGTGGAGCCAAAACCGCCGTGATCAGTAAACTCTATCCCACGCGTAGCCATACCGGAACAGCACAGGGGGGTATCGGCGCGGCACTGGCAAATCTGGACGAAGACCATTGGGAATGGCACGCCTTTGATACCGTCAAGGGTGGTGACTATCTCACCGATCAGAATGCCGCCGAAACGCTGGCCCGTGAAGCGATTGATGCCGTTATCGAATTGGAACTAATGGGGCTACCCTTTGACCGCAACCCCGATGGCACAATCTCCCAGCGTCGTTTTGGTGGTCACACCAACAATCAAACGAAAAAACCTGTCCGCCGTGCCTGCCATGCCGCTGACCGCACCGGGCATATGATTTTGCAGACCCTTTATCAAAACTGCATCAAAGAAAAAGTCACGTTTTTTGATGAATATCAGGCCATTGACCTCATTACCAATAACGGCAAGGCCTGTGGGGTAGCGGCGGTCTGTATTGATGATGGCGAAATTCATGTCTTCCATGCGAAGGCCATCTGTTTTGCTACTGGGGGTTGGGGTCGCCTTTGGGAAACGACCAGCAATGCCCACAGCCTCACGGGTGATGGCCCCGCATTGGTCTGGCGGGCGGGATTACCCCTGCAAGATATGGAATTTTTCCAATTCCACCCTACCGGCCTCTACCCGGTTGGTTTGCTGATTACCGAAGCAGTGCGTGGCGAAGGCGGTGTTTTGATTAATGACAAGGGCGAACGCTTTATGGAACGTTATGCCCCGACCATCAAAGACCTCGCCAGCCGTGACGTAGTGGCCCGTTCGATCTATTTAGAAGTGCAAGCCGGACGTGGTATCGGTGGCAAACGTTATGTCCATCTGGATGTGCGCCCCGAAACCGTCAACCGCTATCTCGCCGAAGCTGGTGAAGATCGCCGGGTAGACGCGGATTATATCCTGTCCAAACTGCCCGACATTACCGATTTCTGCCATACCTATCTCGGCATTGACCCCACCAAGTCGCCTATTCCAATTCAACCCACTGCCCACTATGGCATGGGAGGTATCCCAACCGATCTTAACGCAGCCGTCCTAAGCAGCGGGGCAGGAACCGTTGTCCCCGGCCTCTATGCGGCGGGTGAAGTCGCTTGCGTCAGCGTACATGGGGCGAATCGTCTGGGGACAAATAGTCTAACCGACCTGATTGTGTTTGGTCGCAAAGCAGGTAAGGCAATGGCCGACTATGCACGTCAGGCGGATTTTGTGCCGCTGCCAACCAATCCAGCCGGCAAGATCATCGCGGAAATTGAACGGATTCGTAAGAGTTCCGGCAAGACCAAACCGTACATGATCCGCCAAGAAATGCAAAAGGTGATGATGGATCACGTCAGCGTGTTCCGTGAAGCCCCCGGCCTCCAAAAAGCATTGGATACCGTCCGCGAGTTGAAATCCCGCTATCAGGATGATTTGGCGGTTGATGATCGAGGGATGCGCTTCAATACTGACCTGTTGGAAGCATGGGAACTCGGCTGCATGTTGGATTTAGCCGAAATCACCACCCTTAGCGCAATGGAACGTAAGGAAAGTCGTGGGGGTCACAGCCGCGAAGATTATCCCAAACGCGATGATGTGAATTTCTTGGTACACACGATGGCCTATCCCGAAAAAGGCGGCATTCGTATTGCTCATGACCGTGCGGTTGACCTCTCACTGGGTTATCAACCTGCCGAGCGCGTCTACTAAGTATAGGGAATCTAGGAGCAGAACCGTTCATGAAAGTCAAATTCCGTATCCGGCGGTTTAACCCGGAAGTAGACAAAAAACCCTATTGGGGCGAATATACCCTTGATAACGTTGAACCCACTGACCGCATTTTGGAACTGCTGCACCGGGTCAAATGGGAGCAGGACGGCACATTGACCCTGCGTCGCTCATGCGCTCACGGGGTTTGTGGTTCGGACGCCGTGCGTATCAATGGGGTTAACAAACTGGCTTGTAAGGTGCTAGTCAAGACCCTAGACTTGAAAGATGGTGGACAGGTTCAGGTCGAGCCGATTTTGGGCTTGCCTGTGGTCAAAGATTTGGTCGTGGATTTTGAACCCTTCTTCGATCACTATCGCACCGTCATGCCCTACTTCATGCCTGCCACGCCGCGCCCCGGTGATGGTCGTGAGCGCCGTCAAAGCCCGGAAGATCGCGCCCGCTTTGACGACACAACCAAGTGTATTTTGTGCGCCTGCTGCACGACGAGTTGTCCTAGTTTTTGGGCCAGTGGTGAATATGTTGGCCCTGCTGCTATTGTCAACGCCCATCGGTTTATCTTCGACAGCCGCGATGGGGCAACCCAAGAACGCCTCAATATCTTGTCCGAGGAATCGGGTGTGTGGCGTTGCCGTACCATCTTTAACTGTACCCCGGCTTGCCCACGTGAAATCGAAGTCACCCGCGCCATTGGGGAAGTGAAATTAGCCATTCAGCGGAATGGTCGCTAGGCTAAATCCGAAGAGGTTCTAACAATGGACGGCCTAGTCAGTGCAAGATTCGCGCTGCTAGGTCGTTTTTATTTACAATGATAAATGAATGATTATTGAAATTTATTCAAGGTAGTGTTCATGAATCTGGCATCTACATCCCGTTCCTCGGAAATAAAGTATTCAACAACGGAAGTCCCCGCCTTTCGTGATGAGTATATTCTGGTGGTAGATGACGATTGGATGAACCGCGAAGTCATTGAGGCCTATTTGCAAACTGCTGGGTATCGGGTATTAACGGCCAACAGTGGGGCCAAGGCGCTCGAAATTGCCGCACAAGAAGTCCCTTCACTGGTCATTTTGGATGTCAATATGCCGGGGATGAATGGCTATGAATTGTGCTCACGCCTCAAAAGTGACCCCTTGACCCGCCTCACACCTGTCATGGTTGTGACTGCGCTCGAGGCCGACCCCGACAAACTCAAGGCGATTGAGGCCGGGGCGGATGCTTTTTTGACCAAGCCCTTTAATTCACTCATTATGATGACGCAGGTCAAGTCGCTTTTGCGTATACGACGACTACACGACGAAGTTGAAAGCCGTAATGTCCTACTGCGCAAAGTGCTTAATCGCTATGTCAATGAAGACATCACCGAGGTCATCTTGTCCGACCCAGACCGCCATCTGCAACTGGGTGGTGAATCGCGCATGATTACGGTGTTTTTTGCCGATATTCGCGGTTTCACCTCCTTTGCAGAGGCACAACCCGCTAAACAAGTGGTGTCCGTTTTAAATCGTATTTTTTCGGAACTAACTCCCATCGTCTTTAAATATCGGGGCACACTCGATAAATATGTTGGCGATGAAATCATGGGTTTTTTTGGTGCGCCCGTCGCCAGCGAATATGATGCCATTAACGCCGTGCGGATGGCCGTCGAAATGCAGCAGGTCTTTGCTGAATTGCAGCGAGGTCTGACCGCCCCCAGCATCAATAATTTGGGTCTTGGTATTGGAATCCATACGGGTGAAGCGGCAGTAGGGAATGTTGGCTCACAACGCTTGATGAGCTACACCGTCATCGGCGATACCGTCAACACCGCCAGTCGATTGCAGCAGCAGGCACAGGGTGGGCATATCGTCATCACCGAAAGCACCTATCAACAAGTAGCAACTTATGTGGAAGTACAGGCATTAAGCTCTCTACACCTTGCCGGAAAAAGTGAACCCGTCCATGCCTATCGTTTGTTAAGATTGAAATAATTCGCTGGATTGTCAGGGAATTGTCAGGAACATATCAAGCATTTTGGCAAGTCGGCGGTTAAAATAAGGAATATGAGCAAGTATTCCTATGGCCGCAACCGAGGCCCCGCCCCCATTACCGTGATGTTGATTGCCGCTATCCTTGTGTTCGGTGGCTATATGTTGTGGACTGGTTTGGTAAATTTTTTAGAAGAGGGCGGGCGCAAAACGATTGCCGAAGCGACGGAGCAAGCACACGCCACCAGTACCGCTGAAAATCGGCCTACCTTGATTATCTTCCCCAGCTATACGCCTTTACCCCCGTGCCAAATCTTTTTTGTGAGTGTCTCGTCCGCCAATGTCCGCGAGTGTCCCGAATTTAGCTGTCGAGGCAAGACCATCGTGCGTTACGAGGGTGAAGTTTGCGTGTATGGGCGGGCCAATCCAGCAGAATTCCCGAACGCCGACGCGCCGGAGGAATGGTTTGTAGTGAACTTGACCCCCAACGACGCCTTCCCCGACTATGGCTACATGCACGAATCAGTACTCGAAGCGCGTTATCCAACAGCACGTCCCACCCGCACCTTTACGCCTCTGCCAACGATTACTCTGACCCCCACGCCGCGTTACACCCAAACGCCAATTGCCTCGCCTGCCAATACGGAAACCTTTACGCCGTCCCCGACCACCCCCGCGCCTCCGCCGACCTCTGCCGAGATTGAATTTTAAACAAAAAACGCAGCCCGCTTGGACTACGTTTTTAGATTTCGATGATAGGAGAAACGAAATTAATTCAAATTCTCAAAAATCCCTGCCGCGCCTTGACCACCACCGATGCACATGGTCACCATGCCGTACTTGCTCTTGCGGTGTTTCATTTCGTGAATTAACTGCACAGTCAATTTCGCGCCTGTACAGCCTAATGGATGCCCCAACGCAATGGCCCCACCGTTGACATTGACGCGCTCCGGATCGAGTTCAACTTCACGGATGACCGCCAATGCTTGTGCCGCAAACGCTTCATTGAGTTCAATCACATCAATATCGGCCAGTTGCAATCCGGTGCGTTCCAGCAAACGTGGAATGGCGCGAATCGGTCCAACCCCCATGATTTCAGGACGCACCCCGGCCACATTAAACCCAACAAAGCGAGCCAACGGTTTGAGGCCTAATTTAGCGGCAGTGCTCGCTTCCATGATAATCACCCCGGCGGCCCCATCGCTGAGGGGAGATGAATTACCTGCCGTGACTGTACCGCCATCTTTGAAAACGGGCTTTAATTTCGCCAGTCCTTCAAGCGTAGTATCGCGGCGTAGGTGTTCATCGGTGTCAAATTGGATGGCCCGTTCCACTCGTTCGCCTTTGATATACTCGGTCTCAATAATTTCCAATGGCACAATCTGCGATTTGAATTTCCCAGCATCAATTGCGGCGGCGGCCCGTTGGTGACTGCGAAGCGCAAAGGCATCTTGATCTTCACGCGAGACCCCAAATTCCACCGACACCTGTTCAGCCGTCAGCCCCATATTCATATACACTTCAGGGCCTTCGACTGCCAACGTGGGATTAGGACTGATGCGGAAGCCTGTCATCGGGACAAGGCTCATGGTTTCCGCCCCGCCTGCGATAATCACATCTGCGCCATTGGCAATAATGCGTTCCGCCGCCAACGCGATGGTTTGCAGTCCACTGGAACAAAACCGATTGACCGTTTGGGCCGGGACTTCGACAGGCAAGCCCGACAAAATGCCAATACTGCGGGCAAAATTCAACCCTTGTGCGCCTTCCGGCATGGCACAGCCGATAATCACATCATCAATCAGCATTGGGTCAAGTCTACCCTCTGTCTGGGCCATCAAATCCTGAATAACCGCCGCCGCCATGTCATCCGAACGTAAATTGCGGGTCGTGCCGCGTTTAGACTTTCCAACGGCGGTGCGAGATGCAGCAACAATAACAGCTTCGCGCATAATGTATTTTTCTCCCAAACTTCCTGCTCAATAGTGATAGGTTACGAGTATAACGCGAATCAAATCACCATTCAATTTTTGGGCGAAAATAAAAATAGGGCCATGTTTAGCCCTATTTGTTGATGCCAAGCGCCTTTAATGCGGCTTCTGCTGAAATGCGCTGGGGTTCGAGCCATCCTTCTTCCGTCGCCATGCACTGCAAATGGGCAATAATCGCCTCGCGTTCTTGGTCATCTTCAAGGCTGTCCATCGCCGCCAAAATGCGCTGGGGGTCACGGCTCAACACCTCTCCCCAGAATTTTTCCAGCCATTTATCCATCCGACACCCCCTAGTTCGCTGTCAGGGTTCCCTTAACTTTGGTTTTGGAATTTTGATGCCCTTGTTGGTCGTATTCCGTCGCGGCCTTCAAAAATGCCACAAACAAAGGATGAGGCCGATTGGGGCGGCTCTGAAATTCGGGGTGGAATTGGCTACCGACCATAAACGGATGGTCTTTGATTTCTGAAATCTCAACCAAGCGACTATCAGGACTCATGCCGCTAAAGACCATGCCTGCATTTTCAAACTCGTCCCGATAGGTGTTGTTAAATTCAAAACGGTGACGATGGCGCTCTTGAATGCGGGTATCCCCATAGGCCGCTGCTGATTTAGTGCCCGTCTTTAGCTCACACGTATACCACCCCAATCGCATCGTACCACCCATTTTGGTGATGCTGCGCTGGTCGGGCATCAAATCAATCACCGCATGGTCGGTCTTGTTCTCAAATTCAGAGCTATTGGCGTCCTCATAGCCCAAAACATGCCGCGCAAATTCGATGCACATAACCTGCATCCCCAAACATAATCCTAGATAGGGGATATTGCGCTCACGGGCATACCGCGCTGCGATAATCTTGCCTTCCACCCCGCGTTCGCCAAAACCACCGGGAACAACAATGCCTGCCACGCCTTCCAACTGGTCAAACCCCTTGTTGCGTTCAAGGTCGGTGGAATGAATCCACTCAATTTCCAGACGGCGGTTGGTGCTAATAGCGGCATGGGTCAGAGCCTCTTTGACGCTCATATAGGCGTCGTGGAGTTCGACATATTTGCCAACAATGGCAATCCGAATGGGGTCTTTGGCGCGGGACATTTTGTCAATCATACGCCGCCATTCGGCTAAATCTGGCTTGGGCGTTTTCAATTCCAATGCCTTGACCAGATAATCCCCCAACCCAGCATCCTCTAGAATCAGCGGAATTTTATAGAGATTGTCGGTTGTCACCAGAGGAATCACCGCTTCGGGGTCAACGTCGCAGAACAATGCGATTTTCTCACACATGTCTTTGCTGACTTCAAAATCGGCCCGCGCAATAATCACTTGGGGTTGGATGCCGATGCCGCGTAATTCACGGACGCTGTGCTGAGTCGGCTTGGTTTTAAGTTCCCCCGTCGCGCCGATATGCGGCAAAAAGGTGACATGTACAAACAGCGCCGAGGTGCGTCCGACCTCCTTGCGTAATTGACGAATTGCCTCCAAAAAAGGCTGGCCTTCAATATCACCCACCGTACCACCCACTTCAACAATGACCACATCTAAATCGTCGTTACGATCTACTAGATGTACCCGCCGCTTAATTTCGTTGGTGATATGCGGCACTACTTGAATCGTTCCGCCTAGATAATCCCCCCGGCGCTCGGCGGCAATCACTTCGCTATAAATCTGCCCGGTGGTGACATTACAGGCCCGATCCAAATTTTCATCGGTAAAACGTTCGTAGTGTCCGAGATCAAGGTCAGTTTCCGCCCCATCCACCGTGACAAACACTTCACCGTGTTGATAGGGACTCATCGTGCCGGGGTCAACATTGAGATAGGGGTCGAGTTTTTGGATAGCGACCTTTAGACCGCGTGCCTTCAAAATGCGACCAATCGCCGCAGCCGTCACGCCTTTACCAACCGAACTCACAACACCGCCAGTGCAGAAAATATAGCGGGGCATGGAAAATCAGAACTCCTTCACTTATTGGCTGGACTCTATAAAAAAGAACAACGGGGAGCATTTTGGTTGCTCCCCGTTGGTGCTTAAATGAACCGCCCGTTATGTAGAGTGTTCTCTTGGCGGAATCGTTGTGACTGTGGTACGGAAAATAAGTTCACTCGCAAAAAACCATTAGACTAGACTCTTCAAGTCATCCGCCGCACGGCGCATATCCAAAAAGATGAGGCCGAGACGAGCATTGGCGCGAACCAGAATCGTCAACACGGCTTCTTCACCTACCGCACTCAGCATTACATAGCCCTTGTCGCCTTGAACAAACACGCGCTCCAAAGAGCCACGCCCTAGTTCACTAGCGATACGTTCGCCCAGTGCCAGTAGGGCCGCCGACATCGCCGATACACGATCTTCCTCGACACCTGCGGGCAGCGCGGAGGCCATAATCAAGCCGTCTACGCTGACGACTGCCGATGCTTCGATATCCGGTGTACCCGATGCGAGGTCGCGCAGACGATCCACCATCAATTCAGTCCGCGATTTCGCCATCTCCAAGCGCTCCTTTCAAGTGTTGCCATCCCAGACGAGTGCGCCTAACGTCTGGTGATAATAGTTGAAATTCAGGGGTAATGTCAAATTTGCTAGAAGATAAAATCTACAATTGCGATTGGCACACACTATGTTACCAAACTACGCCGTTATCAATATACCACCGAAAATAAAGTGCGGCAAGACACCAACGTTGTCACAATGCTCATTTCTTAATCGTCCAATATTATAATGAGAAAAATTATCCGAGGGTCATCGTCATGGAACCATTTGAAAGCTATCGCCCGCTGCTTTTTTCAATCGCCTATCGCATGTTGGGCAGTGTTATGGAGGCCGAAGATATGGTGCAAGAAACCTATTTACGCTACCAAGCCACCGCCGAAAATGTTCAATCCATAAAGCCATTTTTGACCACTGTCATTACCCGACTGTGCCTTGACCGTCTGAAATCCGCCCAAGAAAAACGCGAAATCTACTATGGACCGTGGCTGCCTGAACCTTTACCAACTCATTTAGACAACGCGGCTACGCTCGATCCCCTCAATATCGTGACGCAGCATGAATCTATTTCGATGGCCTTTTTGATGCTGCTGGAAAATCTGACCCCGGTTGAACGGGCGGTGTTTTTGCTGCGCGAGGTTTTTGATTACGGCTATGATGAAATTTCACAAATCGTTGGCAAAGAGGAGGCCGCCTGTCGTCAATTATTCCATCGTGCCAAGCAGCATATCGCCGCTAACCGTCCACGTTTCAAGACCAGCAAGGAAGAACACGAACGCATTTTGCTTAAATTTCTGCAAGCTGTTGGCACAGGGGATTTGGACGAATTGATGGATGTCCTCGCCGAAAATGTTACGCTTTGGTCAGATGGGGGTGGGGTGGTTCAAGCCGCGCGTCTGCCGATTTACAACCATGACAAAGTTGCGAGATTTCTGTTAACGGTTCAGGGGCGTGAGCAGTATAGGGCGGAAATAGCCGAAATCAATGGGTGGGCCTCCGTGCTGGTTCGAGATGCTGCGGGAAACCTTATCGGGGTCATGTCGGTAGACGTGGGGGATTCGCAAATCCAAGCCGTGCGTTTTGTGGTCAATCCAGAGAAATTGGGGCGATTGCAATGAAACGCTTAGGGAATCTTTTTCAACAACCAGCCATAGCCCTCGGCAACTCCTTCTTTCAAAATTTCTTCTAATTGAGGGCGATTTTTGATTGCCTGCATCGCTTCAGGAGTTCGATAGCGGAGAAAAACATTCAAAGTAGCCCGATACATGATCGATTTTGTGACGGTCTCATGCTTCCAATCAATTTGCTTCTCCAAAAAATTCGCCAAAATATTAGAGGTTTCAGGGTAGTTGATTTTGTCAAATAGATAGGTGATATACACCCAAACTTCCAAAGAAGGCCCATGCCAGTCCATGTCGAGAATTTTTGACAATGAGCTAATCATCTCCTGCTTTCTGCATTGACTTATATCGAGAGAAGCAAGTTTGACCTCGAAAGGCCAATATTTTGGGCGGTAGTAGAGAATAGGCAAGTCAGACTCGTCAAATGCTGGTTTATAGATGGGTCGGCCATCATACCAATGTTCCTTGTCCAAAATAATCCTATAGAGAATTTCCTCATCAGGAAAAGAGGATGACCAAAACTCACTCCACATTTGCATTCTATAGGGTAGCTTTTCCTTTTTCAGCTTCAAGCGTTGGCGTTCCCCAGCATAAACACCTTCGGAATAAGCATATAAACAAAAAGCGTTGATTTGGGTTATTGGCTTGTCAGAATCTAAAAGTGCCTTGACCTTCAGCCAGAATTGCTCATTCGCAACACGAGCCATTGTGAGGCACATCCACTTAAATTCCCGACTCATGGGCCGTTCAAGATATTGGAGTGCTATTTGCTGTATGGTTGAGAGTTGAGTCTCGGTTAGCGGATAGCGAGGCATATATCGCCAAATCATTTCTCTGATATAGCCTGATCCCATAGTACGGGGGTGATCCATTAGAAATTTTAGACACTCGTCAAAAATTGTTGGATCCGCTTGTTTCAGGGCATGTCTAAGGCTTTTCCAACTGAATTGTTCTATTTGAGGGTATTTAGAATCCATATTATTTGAGGGCGAACCATTTTGGCCCGCCCCATCCATAAGGTTTCAAATCGTGACTACAAATCTTCCTCAGTCATTGGCATACCGAGAATGCTCAACCCGGCGTCTACATAAATCGTTTCGCCTGTGACCATACGGGCCAAGTGTGATCCCAACCATGCCGCGACATCCCCCACATCATCCTGCGAGACCAATTCACGCAGCGGGGCAACATCTTCCGCCAGCCGATACATTTTCCGGAAACCCGCGATCCCAGCGGCGGATAGGGTCTTGATTGGGCCGGCGCTGATGGCATTGACGCGGATTTTCTTGGGGCCAAGATCGGCGGCAAGGTAACGCACGCTGGATTCCAATGCCGATTTCGCCACTCCCATAACGTTGTAATGGGGTAATACTTTTTCCGCCCCATAATAACTCAAGGCCATAATACTGCCACCTTCAACCATCAAGGGTGCGGCGCGTTTGGATAGAGCCACCAAGCTGTAGGCCGATGTTTCCAGTGCGGTGATAAATCCTTGACGGGAGGTATCTACAAATAACCCATCCAAGTCCTCACGGGTGGCATAGGCAATCGAGTGTACCAATACATCAACACGACCAAAACGCTCCTTAATCTTGGCAAATGTCGCGTCAAGTTCTTCATCGCTGTTGACATTGCACTGCACAACAAAATCTACCCCTAAAGTTTCGGCAAGCGGAACCACACGCCTCTCTAACGCCTCTCCTGCATAGCTCAGGCCCAGCGTTGCCCCTTCTCGATGAAAGGCTTGGGTAATCCCCCATGCGATTGAATTTTTATTCGCTACCCCAAAAACAAGGGCAACTTTGCCCTCCAATAGGCCCATGCTTGCCTCCATGTCTGCACAAGTAAGTGGTTTTCTACAAGAATAACAGCAATGGCATAAAAAAGTCACGCTGATTGTACCCACCTTAAACAACCCTACACAACCCAAAATGCCTCTGCTATAATGCCGACCACATTCCTGAGCAGGTTTTTATCTATGACAAGCCTTCTAATTATCAGGATGGAATCAATCGAAAATCAGCCTGCTGCCTTGAGCGGGTGTTTGATTAAGGAATTTAACGAGATCATGGCGCTTACTAAAGATAACAAGCAATCTATCATTCAAAGTTTTGCGACCCACGAAGGCGATACGGGTTCTCCACAGGTACAAATCGCCCTCTTGACCAGCCGCATCGAATATCTGACCGAACATCTGAAAGTCCACAAGCACGACGAACACAGCCGTCGCGGCCTACTCCAAATGGTAGGGCAGCGTCGTCGTTTATTGAAGTATTTGAAGAATAAAGATGCGGACGCCTATACGGAAATTCTCCAACGGTTAAATCTGCGTCGCTAATCCAACCCATTGGATTTTCGCCATACTTCAAAAATCGGGCGCACGCCCCCGGTGCTGTGGGGTTTCGTGCGCTTGTTTGCGTTATAATAAGCTGATTTGCCTAGTATTTAGGCAGCGCGAGAAATGTTCCGTTGAGGAGGAACTGATAAAAACGTTATGGTTCATAGTGTAATGCCAGCCGACAAAGTTTTTTCAACATACATCGGCGATAAAGAGATCATTTTAAAAACAGGGAAGCTCGCGGAACAAGCCGGGGCAGCGGTCGTGGCCCAAATGGGGGACACGGTTCTTTTCTGCACGGCAACGATGAGTGCAAATGCTCGTGAAGGCATTGATTTTCTGCCATTGAGCGTAGATTACGAAGAACGCCTTTATGCAGTCGGACGTATTCCGGGTTCTTTCCTGCGCCGCGAAGGTCGTCCCAGTGAACGCAGCATTCTGATTTCACGTGTGACAGACCGCCCTCTGCGCCCCTTGTTCCCCAAAGACTTGCACAACGAAGTACAAGTAATCGTGATGTCGCTGTCCCACGATCAGGTTGTAGATGTGGACATGTTAAGCATCATTGCTGCCAGCACCGCCCTTACCATTAGTGACATTCCTTGGAATGGCCCAATTGCGGGGGCGCGTGTTGGCCTGATTAACGGGCAATTGGTCGTTAACCCCTCCATTCCAGATATGGAACATAGCGCCCTTGATCTACGTGTGGCAGGTACAGCCGAAGCCATTTTGATGGTCGAATGTGCCGCCAACGAAGTCCCCGAAGACACCATGCTGGAAGCGCTGCGTTTGGCCCATGAAAGTATGCAGCCCGTCATTGCCCTGCAAAAAGAAATGCAGGCGGCGGTGGGCAAACCCAAACGTGAAATGGTCTCTGTCGAAAAAGATGCCGCCCTACGTGATCGGGTCATGGCCCGTGTTGGGCAGGACATCGCCCAAATCATTGCGACCCGCGTTGAAAAAGGCGAACGCAATGACGCCCTCGGTGATTTGGAAGAACGAGTCGTCGCGGATTTGCTCGATGACGATGATCGAGGTCTGGTGTTGGCTGAAGAGGATGAACCGCGCGAAAAACCGACAACCTCCGCCTCCGAAATCCGGGGCTATATTTCTGAAGCGGTCAAGACTGAAGTGCGCCGTCGCATTGCCCAAGAAGGCGTTCGGCCTGATGGTCGCTCATTGACAGAAATCCGCCCGTTGGCCGCCGAAGTTAATCTGCTGCCACGTGTACATGGTTCGGGTTTGTTCAAACGCGGTCAAACCCAAGTGTTAGGCATCTGCACCTTGGGCACTTCGCGGGATTCCCAATTGTTGGATGGTCTGTACCCCGAAGATAACAAACGCTTCATGCACCATTACAACTTCCCGCCCTATTCTACGGGTGAAGCAAACCCGCTGCGTGGGCCAAAGCGCCGTGAGATTGGACATGGGGCATTGGCAGAAAACGCCCTTCGCATCATCATCCCATCCGAAGAAGAATTTCCATACACCGTGCGTGTCGTCAGCGAAGTCATGTCGTCGAATGGCAGCACCAGTATGGGATCAGTCTGCGCCTCTACATTGGCTCTGATGGATGCGGGTGTTCCAATCAAACGTCCAGTAGCGGGTATTGCGATGGGCCTCATCCAAGATGGTGACCAATACCACGTTCTGACCGATATTCAGGGCATGGAAGACCATCTCGGCGACATGGATTTCAAAGTTGCCGGAACCCGCATGGGTATCACTGCCCTCCAAATGGACATCAAAATCGGTGGTATTCCACATGATGTCATGGGTCGCGCCCTTTCACAGGCCTTGGATGCCCGCCTCGAAATCCTTGATCTAATCGAGAGTGTCATTCCCGAACCTCGCGCCGAACTCAGCCCCTATGCCCCACGTATCATCACAGTCAAGATCAACGTGGAAAGCATTGGTGCGGTTATCGGTCAGGGAGGTAAGACTGTGCGTGGCATTCAAGAAGCCACCAACACGGTTATCGAAATTGCTGAAGACGGTTTGGTCTCGATTGCCAGTGTGGACGCCGCCGGAGCCGAACGCGCCCGCGACATGATCTTGGGGTTGATTGAGGAACCCGAACCCGGACGGATTTACACCGGCAAGATCACCCGTATCGAAGATTATGGTGCATGGGTTGAATTCCTCCCCGGCACCGATGGCATGGTTCACATCAGTCAGCTCTCCGATATGCGCGTCGAACGTATCCGCGATGAATTCCATGTCGGCGATGAAATCATGGTCATGGTCACGGATATTGACCGGGGTTCTGGTAAGGTACGCCTCAGCCGTCAAGCTGTCCTCGAAGGCTGGTCACTCGAAGAGGCCCGTCAAAATGACCGAGGCATCGGCGGTGGCGGTGGTCGCAGTGGCGGTGGTGGTGGCAATCGCGGCGGCTACGGCGGTGATCGTCGTGGCGGTGGCGGCGGTGGCAATCGCGGTGGCTACGCTGGCAATCGCAGCGGCGGTGGCGGTGATCGCGGCCCCCGTAACTAATCATCCAAACAAATCGAACTTACAAAGAGGCCATTTTGAATCTGGTCTCTTTTTGTTTTCCCCGTCTACCGAAAATTGCCAGTGATAACAGCAAATTTCATCTACAGCAATCGGCGCCAGACGATTACCTAGTGATAATCCGTATTATCACGAATAAAAAATTCGTACTTTGAATCGGCGAAAAAGGGCGGGGAAATCATCACCGGGGCGTGTAAAATTCGTAGCACCAATTTCAGCCAAACTTTCTACACTTACGCCAAGTTGCATCGTATAAAATCAATCCACACAAAAAAAGGCATCCAAAAATGTCCGCCGCACGTCTGATTTTTTCTACTGGGTCACTCTACACCCACGACATCGCCTATTGTTATGAAATTGCCGCCGAAGCAGGATGTGATGGCATGGAGGTCATGTGTGACGAGCGCTGGTGTACCCGCGACCCTAGCTACCTTAAAAAACTCAGCCAAACTTATAGCCTACCAACGCTTGTACTGCATACTCCGTTCAGTGTTCATCTGATGGGTTGGCAAAATCGGGGCGATCATCTGGGTCGGATTCACCAAACCCTGAAGTTGGCTGAAGAGATTGGGGCAGAGGCGATTGTTATCCATAACCCGCCGAGTATCTATCGTTCCGCGCTCGAAACACCAAGTCGTCGTTACTGGCTTCCGTGGAAAACCCCATTTAAGTCAGTCAAAAATTGGATCGAAAAAGAACTGCCCGCCTACCAGAAAACGACCCCGATCAAAATCGCAGTGGAAAATGTGCCAACGATCAAAATTATGGGCCTCAAAACCGACCCACACTATTGGAAAGGTATCGAGCAGTGGGCCAATTTGAATGAATATCTGACCCTCGACACCACACATTGGGCCACCCACGACGTAAAGCCACTCGAAGCCTATGAAGCAGCCAAGGGGCGTGTCTGGCATATCCACCTCAGCAATTACAAGGATGGGCGAGAACATCGGCTACCCCATCAAGGCGAACTGGATTTGGGGGGCTTCCTACAAAGGCTGTCACAGGATAATTTTGCGGGGACGGTGTGTTTGGAACTCTACCCTGATTCGCTTGGCTTCCAAAATGATGTGAGCATTCGCCAGAATCTGAAGGATAGCGTGGACTTTTGCCGCCAGTATCTCAATTAAAAAATAAGGAGGCTTCATCACCTCCTTATGGAGCACGGTAGATTCCTCTATCCTAAATTCAGCACGGCGGCTTTAGTCCCCCGTGTTTTAGTATCAACCCACTATCCCAACAGCTTACCAAGATTATTCCAGACTTGGAAGATAATTCGCTGGGCAAATTCGGGCCAATTTTCACCGGGCAGGACAGGCGGGAACATCTTGGCCCCCGGCTGGTCAAACACATTGCCGTACCCTGTCGTATCCCACAGAATATCCGACCCCGGCAGGCCTGCGTCGGTCACTTCATCGCTGGGGTCATACCCGTTGTTTTTGAATTCGTTATCATATACACGATTGTATTCCGAATACGGCCCAATGTCCCCGATCTCATTTTCTTCATAAGCCTGATACAGTGACACAATCGCCAACCCGCCGCTTCGATTATTTTCGATGCGGTTGTTATAAAACTCGGAATGGTCGGTTGCCATGATTAAGATTCCTGTTCCAACAGGTACATCCGCGACTATCGAACCGGGGGTGGCGTCGTCCTTGCCTCGATTGTTGTCATGCACATAGTTGTCGTGGACTTTGATATTTTCCGACACCCGCGAATGGAGATTGGGTAGTAGGAACACTAAAATTCCACCCACGTTATTCCATGACTCATTATCATATACATCGGCATTCACCGAATTTTCGATTTCAATACCGGTTAGGTTGTCATAAGCCAAATTATTGCGCACCACAATATCCTGCGACTGGCCCACATAAATTCCGGCGTCAGTAGCTTGGGTCACAACGGTACATTCCACCAAAACATCATTGCTGCGAACGGGGTACACGCCATACAATCCGGTATTGGCAGTGAATAAATGTCGCAACGTCACACCGCGCACCCCTTCAACCAACACCCCGTTGCCTGTGAAATTGCGTGCCACAAAATACTCCATGTGGAAATTGTTGCCAGATGCGATCACCCCGTCAGTTAAGTCGCGTACCCCATCGCCATCAATATCACCTTCCAAAATCGGCCAATTAGGGGCAGCGTCGCCTTCGGGCCACATCTTTTCGGGGGATTGAATGGGACAGCTATCCGGTTCATCCACCATCCCTCGCAGGGTGATGTCGCTCAGATCAATCAACACGCGCTCTCGATAAATCCCCGGCGGAACCAAGATGGTATCACCCGGCACAGCGCAATCTACCGCCTGTTGAATGGTCTGGCCCTCTCGCACAGCCACCGTCTTAGCAACATCATCCCGTTCGCAGTTAGGTCGGTCATTCGGCTCAGATTGCACTTGGGCCAAGACCTCACGGGCCGGATTGTCCATCGGTTCGACCAGATTTTCCGCGCCGGAGGGTACGCTGGTCGGAATGATAACGCGCCCGTCTTCATCCACATAATTCAACCCTTCCTGCAAATTTTCTGGGATGGTCTCATCGGTGAGTGAATAAAGGAACGCGACAATATCGGCCTTTTCTTGATCGGACAGTGTGAACCCCGGTGCAACAAACCGATCTACCTCTGCGCCTTCAAAACCAACCCCGCGTCCTGCGCCCTTGCTGTAAAAATCAATAATGTCTGCCAGCGAGGTATAGTAACCGTTGTGCATATACGGGCCACTCAGTACCACATTACGCAGTGTCGGAATCTTGAAGGCATAGGGCTGACCATCCGGGAAAGCATCCGCCACGCCCCGGTCATCCGTCCCATTATCCGGCACGCCAACTACTTTGAAATTTTCATCTACGAATACAGGCAAGGCATGACATTCAAAACAGCGTGTCCCCGCCGAACGGAAAATCCCCAAGCCGCGCCGCTGTTGGGTGGTCAGCGCATCAAAATTCCCGGACACGTATTGGTCAAAAGCCGAATCGTTGCTTACTAAGGTGCGCTCAAACGTCGCAAGGGCGGTAGCGACATTATCCGCCGTGATGCCATCCTCAAATAAGCTCTCAAATTGTGTCTGATAGGCCTCAATCGCCCCCAATTCGGACACCAATTCCTCAAGGTCTTGGTTCATCTCATTTTCAGCCGTCAGTGGCACAATCAACTGCTCCTCAAGGCTGCTAGCCCGGCCATCCCAGAAAAATGAGTCGCTATAGGCTACGTTCCACAGGGTCGGCACGTTGCGGGTCAGTGCTTGACCCTCTGGCCCGACTCCAGTCGTCTGCCCATTACTAAAGCCCAAATCAGGATGATGGCAATTGGCACACGCATAGTTGTCGTTGCCAGACAGCACCGGGTCAAAAAACAATTGATAACCCAGATTGGCAATCGCGGGGTCTACTTCACCGTTCGGCTGAGGCCATTCACGCTGCAACCCGGTCCACGACGGCTCAATATTATTGGCCCCTACGCCCCAATCAGCCTCGGCGATTTTGGCATCTTCCTCAACTGGCAGAAGGGCTAACACGACGACAGATAAAATACAGAGGTCAACCAGAATAAATAAAACCCATGCCCAACAGGGTAGGCGGCGCTTTTTTAGAGTCGGTGATTCATTCGACATCATAAATTCAATTCCCCCTTATGTTTCAAAAATTTATTTAATGGCAAAACCTGCAATATGCGGCGCAACCGGCCCTTCCGGCATATGGAAATGCTCGATTTGTACCTCACTAAACCCAGCCGCCTCAATCGCCGTCCATGTCTCACGGTTAAGATTACAACCATCCCCAAACCACTTCCAAGCAAGGTTGAGAATTCCTTGATAGTGGCGCAAACCCGATCCACGTGGCGCGGCGACATGCTCGAAAAACACAAATCGCCCGCCCGGTTTTAGTACCCGCACGATTTCGGCAAGGAGGCTGGTCTGATTCGGCACGGAACACAAAACTAACGTGCTGACCACATGATCCACACTGGCATCCTCAGCAGGTAATTGTTCGCCATGCAATTCCCGCAACTCTACCTGAAAGCCTAAACGTTCGGCCTGTTGACGCAGATAGGAATGCATATGCGGATTTGGCTCAACCCCGATCCAACGAATGCCAGAAGGGAAATAGGCCAAGTTGGGGCCAGCGCCGGGGCCAATCTCCAAAACTGTTCCAGATATATCTTTAAATAAGCGGCGTTTGTGAGAAATGGTCAGTTCATCGTCTTGGACTCGTGCCATAAAATAGGCAAACAGGCGTTTCTGTATTCCCGCCATCATCATTTCCCTTAATCTAGTGTCATCAAATAAGCCACTAGATAATTGACTTCATCGGACGTTAATTGATTTGCAAAGTTTTGTTGCATCATCCCCTCCGCAAAATCTGGCACCGTGAAGTCGTTAGGATAGATAATGGACTCGCGGATATAGTCCTCAGCAGAAAGCCCTTCGATACGAGTGCTGGCGCGAGTGGCTATCCCCTCCAATGATGGCCCAACGACCACACGATCCCCCTTGATAGCATGGCAGGTCGCACAATGGGACATAAAAACCTGCTCCCCGCGTCCCGCATCTGTATTGGGATCTAGCCGTGATTCTGAATTTCCTCCACTTTTTTTATCCCCGCCGCATCCCACCAGCAGGCTTAAACAAAAAACGGTAAGCAATAATAAGCTACGCATCTTTTCCAGATGCTCCCTCCTTTCCTTTGCGGTGGTTATTGTACCGGAGTGTCCATGAGAAACAAAAACAGCCCCGGGGTTGCCGAGGCTGCTTTCGAAAAGGACTGAATTTACAGAGAGCGAATAATGCTGGAGAACACGTTACCGATGGCGGGGCCGAGCACGACCAAGATGATGATCACAACGACGGCGACCAACACGAGGATCAACGCATATTCGACCAAGCCTTGACCTTTTTCACGCGGTAAATACAGCATTGGATATGACTCCTGTTTCAATGAAATTGAATGATAGAATAAAGTATACCCTAGACAAAAATTAAAAATCAACGAATGTTGTGAATCCTAACGAATCTTTAACACCTCAAAACAAAAACAGCCCCGGGGTTGCCGAGGCTGCTTTTGATAAGATCGTCAGAATTACAGTGAACGGATGATGCTGGAGAACACGTTACCAATGGCTGGGCCGAGCACGACGAGAATGATAATCACGACGACGGCGACCAACACGAGGATCAACGCATACTCAACCAGACCTTGACCTTTTTCACGTGGGAGATACAACATGTTGAAATGCTCCTATTGCATAATTGCTGATGATGAGTTGAGTATATCATCTAACTTGCGTAAAAATCAATACAATTTTCATGAATATCTTATGAATTTCTTTCGGGTTCAGAATTATCTTGGATATCCTCCAACCGTTTCTTCAGATGATGATTGATAGCCTGAGTAAGCATTTCCATTGAACCTTTATATTCACGCTCATTGGTAAAATCTATATCAGCACCTTTGGCAAGTCCATATAGGCGTTCTACCACAGTCGTAGGGCGGTAGAGGACTGAAACTATTGGGCGTTCATAGACTTCCGACCATCTAATTTCCTCTTCTATATGTTTGGACTCCATGGAATCTGGTGAAATGACGATCAAAAACACTTTGGTATAATAAATAGCACTCTGAATTTCCTTACCAAATGGCAAACCGGGTGCATCTTTCGCATACCACCATACCAAAAACCCCAACTCTCCTAAATCTTTAACCAAAGTTTTGACCCATTCTTTGTCTTCATCTGCACTAGAGACAAAGACTTGATATTCATTCAACAAAGGTTCTGGTTTATTTTCTGAATCTTTGGACAAGTGTGCAGTTCGCCATTTGAAGCGATTACCTAAAACGCGATTTAAGGCGATTATCGTTAAAAATCCATTTAGGGCTATTAAACTTATTATGATTCCCCAATATGTTATTGAATAGTCTTTATCTTGGTTACTGGCTTCAACCGCTAGTTGAGCAAGTTCCCCCGCCTCCTGTGGTGAAAGGCTATTTTCTTCGGTAGTTCTCATTACGAATAAAGTTGCGTCAACTCTTTGCTCCACACTGAGTGTGGGGGTGTTGGTATAGGTAGGAGTAGAGGTTCTCGAAATTGCAGTCAGGGTAAACCCAACACTTTCCACCGTTTCTTGGACTGCTTGGGCAATAGCAGTCCTAATATTGAGACTCTCTGTGGGTAGCGTCGGAGATAATGTGGTAGGAGAAACACTAGTGGCAAGCGTGTTTGTTGGTGTCACTGTATTAGTCGGTGTTTCAGTATCTGACAAAATTGCGGCTTGTGAGGCCGTCGGGGATTCTTGGGTGTCAGATAAAAATTCAGGAGATACTATTATTATTGCAAGCGAAATAACTAAAGTCAGTAACAAGATAGCTCCAAAAAACCAAATTCCCCGTCGAGTTCGCGGTTCTATAGGCTCAAAAATATGAGCGGGCCTACTAGAAGGGCGAGGCATCACCGTTCCGGATCTGATCGGAGTGCTAGACAACTTAGGTTCAGTAAATAATTGTAATGCTGCAAGGAGTTGTTCTTTGGCACGCTCCCAATCGGCTCTCGCGTCAATATGTTGAACATCTATTAATATTGGAAGATATGTACCGTCAATTTGAAACGGAATTATTGGCTTTGCCTCTCTGTTGGCAAGCAAAATCTCTCGTTCTACCCACTCTGACTTGGACGAACTTGAACTGACAATAACAATAACAGCCGAACTTGTTCTGATGGCTTCCCCAATGGCAGCCAACCATCTTTCACCACTAGAAATTTGTGTGTCAATCCAAACATCAAAGCCATAGTCCCTAAGTTCACTGGCAAGCCTTGAAGCCACATCATTATCTTTACGGCTGTATGATATAAATACCTTGATTGCTAGTTGACGTTCATGCTGGCAACGCTCCACAATCGTAGTCACCAAACACACGAGCGGAGCGCAGAACAGCATGAACGAGCATCTAATTGTAACCATCTACACGGTGATTGACGACCTACTGCGGGCAT
>JAIOHL010000334.1 GCA_019913005.1 Anaerolineae bacterium
CCCCACTGAGTGGAGAGGGGCTTCAATAGGCCGTTTTATTCCCCCTCGCTACTCGGTGGTTTTGGCAAAAATCCGTCTATCCGTATTCTAGGCGTGGGAGCGGCTCGCCAACGGACAACATACCCCCACTTCGCTAACCCAAAATGGCGATGTGCATTCGTGATACCAGATTCGGCTAAAGACTGACCCCATCCCCATCCCTTCCCCTAACAAAGGGAAGGGCTTCAAAAGGCCTTTTACTCCCCTCCCTATGCTTGGGAAGGGGTCAGGGGCGGGGCTAAACGGACATCCATTAACCGAATTTGGTATGACCCGTTTTTTAACAATTTGACACGGCCTATTTGAAAAATTTATGGTATTCTGATAGCGGTTCTGTTAATGGGAGCGGACATGAACAAACGAGACGGACGAGACGAACACGACGAACGCCAAATTTTACTGGATGCCAAAGCCTTAATTAGCCAACAGCAGTATGAAGCGGCCCGCCGACTACTGCGCCCGATTGCCGCGCATCCCACCGCCTACAAATGGCTGGAAACGTTGGATAAGATCGCCCCACCCCCGCCGAACGAACGGATTTGGGATGATGACCCGCTCGACGAAACAAGTGGTAGCACCGATGAAGCGGAGATTGGCGACCCGTTTGCCGAACCCGCGCTGGATTTTTCGCAGTCACGCACCCCGCCCCTGCCGCTCGCCAAACCACTGCCCTTTTCCAGACCCGCCCATTTTCCGTTTGGCAGACCGATCAACCCGGCCCTGATTGGGGTGGTGTTATTATTTTTCACTATCGCCGCGATGCCGATGTTATGTATCAATTGGAAGCGCTTGGGCAGACCGCGTTGGGTCGCCCCCAGTTGGATGATCGGCGGGTTTTTGATGGCGGCGTTTATCACCCTGCTGATCTTCCCGATTGGCGATTCCATCCTGCTCAAAGTGGGAGGACTGGTGGTGATCGGGGCGCTGTTTCATGTCTACCTGTTTTCGATGTACTACGCGCAGTACAAGGCGTATGAACATGTGCGGAAACGCGGCGATGTGATGGGGATGCTCAAACATCACTATCAATGGGGGCCAACGCTGTTTGGGGCCGGGGCGCTGGTGTTGGGGGGCATCGTGTTTGGCATCGTGATTGCGCGTGGGACAGATACCCCGCCGGCGCCGATTGATAGCGATTACCTAACATTGGAACGCCCCGATGATTGGTATTCCACACCACCGGATGAAGCGCAATTTTGCCATGATTATCCACAGGGGTGTTTTCTGTATGTGCGTCACAAAAATATGAACGATGTCGGCCTCGCGTTCGCCTATTATCCGCTGAATGGGAGTACGCCGGATGGGATGGCAAGTTATTTGTGGCAGCAGTATCTGGCGTGGTATCCGAATTTGCCATTTGGCCCCCGTTCCACGCTGACGGTAGACGCTGTGTCGGTTATTTTTCAGGAATACACCTTTCCCAATCGGTTTTCCCCGGATGCAGGGTTGTCATTTGATTATGCCGTGACGCGGGGTTATGTGGCGGTGGAGGGCGGCCTGATTGAAATCACGTTTTGGTCAGCCGAAGCCCCAAATTTCCGCGCCGTGTATGGCGATTTTGAAGCGATGATTCGAAGTATTGATCTGAAATAACCCCCGCCTATTCCGCAACCGCCACCCGCGCGATTTGGGCCGGAGTCTGGCCGATGAAGCGTTTGAGTGAGCGCGTCATGTGCGGCTGATCGGCATAACCCGCGTCATAGACAGCATCCAGAATCGAAACGCCCTGCCCCAACAGCGCCGAAGCGAATTGAGCACGCTGGATCTGCTGAATGGTATGATGGGTCAGGCCCGTCGCCCGCAAAAATCGGCGGCGCACCGTGCGGAAGGATAAATCGAGGGGATGGTCACACAAGACTGCCGTCACCACCGGGTCGGTGATGAGCGTTTCGTCATGCACCAATCGTTCGACAAAGGTTTCGGCATTTTCGTAGTCGGGCATTTGCCATGTTGTGCTGTGCAGCCAAAAGGATTGGTGGGTGGCGTCGGGCAGGAAAATATCGCCGTTGGTCAGATTTTCCACATTTAGAAACGGGACAAACACGCCCAGCCGAAATTTGATGACCAGCCATTCGACCCCTTCCGGCAGTTCTTTATATTTCGCCTGCGACAATGGCCCTTCCACCGACACCTTGACCTTGCCGTTGTAGCGCTGAAACAGGAGATTCCAATTGACATCAGCCGGACAGGTGGGGGTGTAATGGCTGCCCGTGCGTCCATGCCAGACCATCTGAATGTAGGGGGAATCTGAGGGGCGGCCTTCAAAGAATGTTTCCATGTGTACCGTCTCCAAATGTGCTAGGTGGAGAGGGATTATAGCACAAAAGTTCGATTAGAGGCAAATGAATTTCAGCCGACTGACTGTCAAACCCAGATGATTCGCAACATCGCCACAAAAACGCTATAATGAGCTTATCAAACTGTTTCAGAGTGAACATAACCTCCCATAATCTCGCTTACGGGTTGAGACCAAGTTTCGGCTTATTTGGAGGGATACCTCATGAGACGATATTGGCTGATGTTGAGCGCTCTCATTGCTTTATTGAGCCTTGCCCCCGTGTCGTTAGCCCAAGACCCCCAGTCTACCGCCTCTACGTTTTTGCCAGCCCCAACCGGCCCCTATCAAATTGGCCGAACCTCGCGCCACTGGGTAGACGAAAGCCGCCATGAGACCTTCACCGAAGATGCCGACGATCACCGTGAAATTGTGGTAACCATCTGGTATCCGGCGGATGTGGCAGTGAACGCTGCTCCGGCACTTTATTTCGCAGATATTTCGGGGTCAATGGGCAGCGAAGCACTGGCGGTGCTGCTCATCGAAACGTGGGTAGCGCTGGTGCCCGATATTGGCATAGATGCTCACGGCCCGGAAGTATCTGAGTTGGGTAGGTCAACCACTCATTCCTTCGCGGATGCTCCCATATCAGCCGCGCAACCGAGTTATCCGGTTTTGGTTTTTTCGCCGGGGTTCGGTGGTCCGCCTGAAGAATATACGGTTCAAATTGAAGAACTGGCGAGTCACGGGTACATTGTGGTCGGCATCAACCACCCCTATTATTCCGGAGTGACCCTATTCCCGGACGGGCACGCCGTCACAGTGACAGATTTCCCGTCGAGCCGGACTGAACAACGGCAAGCGCAAACCATTCCGGCCAGCGATTTTATTTTCACCCTTGATGAACTGGAAATCTTGAACGCAAATGACCCAGCGGGCGTATTTACCGGGCGGCTTGATCTAACGCGGATTGGCGTTTTTGGGCATTCATTGGGTGGGGCCGCCGCGCCATTGGCAGCCTCGCAAGACAAGCGCGTCCAAGCCGTTGTGACTGAAGACGGTATGCCTGCGTTTGACTATGAGCCATTGGAGCGACCCATAATGCTTTTTGCCTCACCGAGTTTTTTCGAGATGACAGGGCTAAGTGAGTTCCCTTCACTAGGCGTCAACTACGTCGTTTGGTCAGACGGGTTTGACCACCTATCGTTTGCCGATGATCCGATTTGGCCTGCGCCGATGCCGCTGGTTGGCTCACTCGACGGTATGCGGACTGTGCAAATTGTCCGAGCCTATGTCTTGGCCTTCTTCGACAAATATCTTAAAGGAGAGAATTCGGGCTTGTTGGACGGGCCGTCGGACGAGTATCCTGAGATCGAAATTCGTTCGCAGAATACGGAATGACCAACCTCACCCAGAACCTACCCATCATTTAACGGCGCAGCGATGGGCAGGACACGCATCTATCCGCCGTTTTTGTTCACCGTACCTCGCGCTGCAATTTCGCTAATTTCGCTTGGGCGACCTGTAAATCCTGCTTCAATTGGGCGGCCATCTCCATCAATAAATCGCGCCCGACTTTCGCCGCGAGTTGGGCCTCCAATTTTAAGTCCATCAAATCGCTGTGCATCAGGCTAATCCGCCGTGAATTCAGATATTCGATGCGCTCATTGAGTTGATTACGTAGTTGGCGCAGTTCCTGAATCTTGAGGGCCTCCAAGGGGGTATCGGGGGTGACATCGGCTTGTTTGGAAAGCACCATCAACCCGTCATAATCTTTTTGAGCATAGGCTTCGTTGATGCGGGCCATAATCGCATGGCGGCGCTGACGTTCGTCGGGGTCGGTGGTCAAATCGGGATGGAAGCGGCTGGCGAGTTGGCGATAGAGTTTTTTCAGCTTGGTGGCATCCTCTTGGCTGGTGAGGGTGGATTTGATGGGGCTAATCAGCGGCGGCTCGGAGGATTTATTCCATGCCCGCTCAAATTGATCGGCCACCGAGACATAGCCCTCCGGCGGACGCCATGAGGACTCTAGCGGGTTGTAATCGCCCAATTTGTTGACCATGCGCTGGCGTTCGAGTTCTTGGATGGCCTCCTCGGTGGATGCCAATTTTTTCTCCAACGGCACAATCAGGCCGTCATAGCGCGTTTTGAGGTCGCTTAGGTCGTTTTCGAGTTCGGCCACCTGCGCTTCCAATTCAATGAGTGCCAGTTCTTTTTCGATGCACTCGATTTGTAGCCGTTTTAGTTCATCATCTAGGCCCATACACCGCCCCTCTCTCCCTAATATGATTGTTAAGACTATACACCCGATGGGCCGATGGGGGAAAGTGGGCTTGGGTATGAAATGGGAATCGGCATTTGGGCGTATAATGGCTGTATTAGCGGGACGTGATTCAGTGGCGATGATAGGGCAGAAGCTATGGCGAACGAAGAACATTTGGCGATTTTGCGGCGCGGGGTGGAGGCATGGAATCAGTGGATGGCGGAAAATCCCCATGTCAGGCCAGACCTGATGGGGGCCGACCTCACTGCGGCTAGTCTGATGGGAGCAGATTTGCGTGAGGCATATCTGAATGGGGCAAATCTACAGCAGGCAAATTTGAGTAAGGCAAACCTGTCTGGGGCGACCCTAAGCGAGGCAAACCTATGGAGGGCGGGCCTTCATAGCGCTTTGTTAGTGAGCGCAAACCTAATTAGGGCAAATTTGAGTGAGGCGAACCTCAATGGCGCAATCCTAGTCATGGCGGGCCTGACCGGGGCAAACCTGCGTAAAGCTGACCTGCGTGAGGCACATCTGACATTGGCAAACTTGAATGGGGTAGACCTATCTGAGGCAGACCTCAGTGGGGCATCGCTAAGTTCGGCAACACTCGTTGAGACCCAATTGGAGAAGGCCATTCTAACGAAATGTCGCATTTATGGGATTTCGGTGTGGAACGCAAATCTGCGAGGGGCAAAGCAGTCAGATCTAATTATCAGCAAGGGAGATGAACCTGAGGTTACGGTTGACAACCTCGAAATCGCCCAATTCGTCTATATGCTGCTCAACAACGCCAAAATACGTGATGTGATTGATACGCTGACCACCAAGGCGGTACTCATTTTGGGGCGATTCACCGACGAACGGAAGGTGGTCTTGGATGCCATCAAAAATGAACTGCGCCGCCGTAATTATGTGCCGATTCTGTTTGATTTTGAGAAACCCGCCAGCCGCGATTTGACCGAGACTATCGTCACATTGGCGCATTTATCGCGTTTTGTCATCGCCGACATCACCGACGCCAAAAGCATCCCACAAGAATTACAGGCGATTGTGCCGAATCTGCTGTCGGTGCCGATCCAGCCGATTATCCTTGCCGCCCAGCGCGAATATGCCATGTTCGAGCATTTCCGACGGTATCCATCGGTGCTGCCCCTCCATGAATATGAAAGCCAAGACCAGTTGATCGCCGAACTGCCGGAAAAGGTGATCGAGCCAGCGGAACGGAAGGTCGAGGAATTGCGGGGATAGTCGGGGTAGGCCGTCGCCAGAGAATGAATTCTCCGGCTATCTTTGCAAACTCTGCTGAAGCAGACTGGGGAGGCAGAAACCGCATCAATAAAGCAGTCCACTTCAGTGGAGTTTTCAACGATAGCCTGCAAGTTTACTCGTGGGCGACGGCGATCAAATAACGGTCAGCACTTGAAGCTACGTGCCTAACTACTCCCCAATCCCCCACAGCGTCACCGTGCCATCCAAATCGCCAGTGGCGATCAATGTACCATCGGGGCTAAAGGCTACCGATGCCAAACCTGCCCCGGTGGTTTCAATCACCGCCAACGCCTCACCCGTCTCATGTGACCATAGGCGCAGTTGATTGTCATAGCCCGCCGAGACAATCAGGCTTTCATCGGGGCTAAACGCGACAGCATACACACCCAAATCGCCATTTTCATTGGAGGCGTGACCGACCAAACGTGGGCCAGCATCCCCCTCCGCTGTAAACTGCTGAATCTCGGAGGTGCTGTCATCCACCACCGCCACATTCTGATTAAAGCCCATCGCCAGACCCTTATCGAGATAAAAATCAGTATCCGGGCCAGCCATCACATACGGCTCAGGATCATAGCCCTCTTCCACCCCGAGATAACGATAAATGGCGACTTGATTATTGGAAGCCGCCACGAGATAGAGCCGATAATCTTGGTAGTCATGCAGGGGGCTGAATTCAGCCAGACTAAACGCGATTTTGCCCACGACATCCTCGGCCATAATCGTGTAATAATGACCAGAGGGAATATCCCAGATTTCGATCATGGCCCCGGTGGTGACAGCAAATTGGCTGGCACGTGGGCTAAAGGCGATATTGAGATCATTGATGCTCAGAAAACTCATGGGGTCAGTCTCAGCAAAATCGGTGGGGTATTCATGCACCAGCGACCCGTCGGCCATATCCCATTCCAAGATAAGGTTGTCGTAACCCGCCGTCAGCAGGTGCATTCCGCCATCGGACTCGAAATAATTAAACGCAACAGCAACGACTTGGGCGGTATGGCCTTCTAGCACATACTTTTCCTCACCCGTCGCCACATCCCACACCCGCGCCGTGCCATCAATACTGCCCGATGCGACTAAAACAGTGGGTGTTTTAAATTCATAATCATAGACATAGTTGAAGGCCACACTGAAAACTGGCCCAGTATGTCCGGTGAAGGTATACAGCGGTTGCAATTGCGCGGCATTTTCGACGGTAATGGGGGTGCGTTCGGCTTGGGAATGGGGTGCGCCGAATGCGGACGTGACACCCAATAGGACAACGAATAGGCTAATCAACCATGATTTTTTCATCTTCGATTCTCCTGTCTCATCGGTCATAGGGGTCATTGTAGCACAGGGAGCGAAGTCGCAGCGAAGCTATTATGCTAAAGCCACCGCGCTGAATTTAGGGGAAATGCAGGTCAATCAACCATAAGCATCGCTAGAGGCGGGTTGTTTAGGGCGTATCCCCATCAACATGCCCTGAATATCAAGGCCCTCGTCCAAATCAGGCCAAAAAACGCTCATCGGGTATAGTTCAAAATTGGCCTGCTGCTCTGGGGTGGCATTGGCTAACCATGTATGCCAATCAAGGGGATTGCCAATTAACCGCCCATCGGCTAACTTAACCCGAACCTCGCCATGTTCGATGCTTACACTCACGGGACGATCTGGTTTAATGGTGATAGGTTTCATTCGTCGTCTCCATTTTCTGCATGATATTCATTCCATGCTTTGAGAAAAGTATCTTGATTTCTTGCCATAATTTCAAGAATCGTTTTTATTTCGCGTTGGTGGTACCCCCAATTTTCAAGGACTTCAATCGGGTCTATTCCTACACGGGCTTCAGAGCCAACCTTTTGCACATGCACATGAGGAGGGCGATGGTCATTCGTATAAATCACAAATCTATAACCCTTTTCACGATATACCGTCGGCATCCTCTATTCCTTTGCGTAAGTAGCTAGATTGTAGCATTTTGTGGCGCGAGATGCGTACAATATTAACAGCGGCACATCCCGCAAAAAAGGTTATAATTGGCGGGAGTGACCATGACAATTGGGAACAGCACGTGGCGACGCGAACTATCCAACTAGAAACAACCACGCCCGAAGAATTGATTGAATTGATGCGGCAGCATGGCGAATTGGTAGTGATGCAAAATGGCATCCCGCTGGCAAAGGTGTCGCCGATGGATACCGGGTCATCAGAGCCATTCCAGCGCAGTCCCAATCTGCACCTCGGTGGCTGGATGAGTGACGATTTTAATAGCCCATTGCTTTGATAATAGAATTCGCGTTTTCAGCCTCGTTTACGGGGCTTACCAAAAAATCACAGCCGGATGGTTTGACCGTCCGGCGTAAAAATACAAGCAATTTCATCTGCACACATAAAGGTCAAGATTCGTTATGACGAACCCTTCAACTACCGTTACTCCTTTTTCCAATCTCTCTGTCGGCGCGGATGGCACGGTCTTCGCGGTGGACAAAAATCAGCGGGTGTGGCGCTGGAATGGCACGGTCTGGCAAGAACCGACCCCCGGCATCCGTCTGGCCCAAGTTGCGGTGGGCAATGTGCAAAGTGTGTGGGGCATCAACGCCAACCAAGAGATTTTCCAACTGGTCGGCACCACATGGACACGGCCCGAACCCGCCAATGCCCGCGCCATACGGATCGCTGTCGGTGGGGATGGCACCGTCTGGGTGGTCAACGCGGCGGGCGAGATGTATCAGCGGCAGGGCAACACATGGGTACAGCCCGAACCCAAAGCCGCCCGTGCGATACAGGTCGCGGTGGGCAATGCCAATAATGTCTGGTGCGTCAACGCGCAAAACTTCGTCTTCCAACGGGCGTATGTCGGCAATAATTACAACTGGATTCAGGGCGACCCAACGCTTGCCCGCAGCAAACACGTCTCAGTTGCCAACGACGGCTCGGTGTGGATTGTGCGCCCCGATGGTCAGTTGTGGCAGTATTGGAACAACCAATGGATCCACCCCGAACCACGCAACGTCGTCGGCATTCAGGTGGAGGTCGGCAACAGCAACACCGTCTGGTATCTGGATGTCAACGGCCTGCCCTATCGTCGCGTTGGCAACAATCAGTGGCAATCTATCGCCCTGCCGTTGCCCGCGCCACCGCCTGCCCCGGATTATGTCTATACCGTGCAACCGGGGGATACCCTCAATGCCATCGCCACTTTGTTCGGTGTAACAGCCAATGCGATTATGGGCGCGAACAACCTCATCAATCCGAACATGATTGTGGTCAATCAAAAATTGAAAATCCCGGGCCTGCCCCCGCTGACGATCACCGCCGACATGCCCAGCTACACCGTGCAATATGGCGACACCTTGCGGGCCATTGCCGCCAGCTTCGGTGTCAATTTGGGTGTGTTGCTGCGCCTGAATAATATTTCCGACCCGCGTACCCTTGCTACGGGCACGATATTGCGTTTTCCGAAGGGCAGTACCGTTCCACCGATTTATGGGGGCGGCACACCCATCCAATATACGGTACAAGCGGGCGACACGCTGGCCTCGATTGCGGCGCGGTATGGCGTGACGACCCAGAGCCTATTGCAAGCCAATAATTTGCCCAACGAGACGTGGATTCGGGTCGGCCAGATTTTGAATATCCCATCCGGCGGCTCGACCCCCTCCACACCGACCAATTATTTCACCTATATCGTGCAGCCGGGCGATGCGTTGAGTCTGATTGCCGAACGCTTCGGGGTGACGATTGAGGCCATCATGCGGGCTAACAATCTGGTCAACCCGAATTTTATCGTGGTCGGGCAGGTGCTATATGTGCCCCAAACGAATGTGACCCCGACTGGCCCAATCAACCCCGGCAACTATCGGACGTATGTTGTACAACCGGGCGATTCACTGGCGAGTATCGCGGCGCGGTTTGCCGTCACGCTGGAAACCATCATGCGGGCCAATAATCTACCAAGTGCCAACGCCTTGCTGGTCGGTCAAACCCTGCTGATTCCGGCGACGGGTACTACCCCGACTGGCCCAATCACCCCCGGCGGCTCGACCACCTATGTCATTCAGAATGGCGACACGCTGGCGGCGATTGCGACCCGTTTTGGCGTCACCACACAGGCGATCATGAAAGTCAATAATCTGCCGAATGAGACGTGGATTCGTGTCGGCCAGATTCTGAATATCCCGCCACGCGGCACGGGCACGGGTACAACCACTGTCACGACGACGACCACCACCGCGACCAATCCTTTGACCGGGGGCGGCACGGGCAATAAATATGTGGTACAGCCGGGCGATTCAGTGGCAGGCATTGCCCAAAAATTTGGTATCACCACGCAAGCCTTGATGCAGGCGAATGGCCTGACCAGCCCCAACTTCTTAATTGTCGGCACGGTGTTGACCATTCCGGCGGGGGGTGTTGTCGCGCCGACCAGCGAAACGACCAGTCAAATGCCTGCTTCGACGACTATCCCCACCAGCCCGATGCCGCCTGTCACGCCCTCACAGCCGTCCACGCCTTCGACACCATCGAGCAGTGCGGGTCGCAATTACACCGTGCAAAAAGGGGATACCTTGCGGGCCATCGCCGCGAAATTTGGGGTGCCGATGGAGACCATCATGAAGCGCAATAAATTGATTACCCCGACGGCCATCAAGATTGGTCAGGTGTTGGTGATTCCGTAACCATCGCTCATGTGGGGCGGGCGAGAAATCGTGCGTCCGCCCATTGAATTAATAAAACACCCCTCTCTAACCATAGGGAAGAGCTTCAGAAGGCCGTTTTGCACCCCTCTCTACTTGGGGTTCAATGACCGACAGTTTTTCGGCAAGGGCGTCCATACGGGATTTATGGACAGGCTGACCTCACCCCTCGGCGATATAACGCTCCAATCGGGCAATGCGTTCCAAAATATCCCGTAGATAAACCCGCTGGTCTTTCATATGGGACGGACACTCGCCAAAATGGAGGGGCGCAGTTCATCGCGCAGCATGGCTTGGTCGGCGACCTCGACTTGGCGGCCTAATAGATTTTGGAGGGCCTGTACCAAACGGATGTGGTCACGCAGTTTGTAATCTGGCTCAAATTCAACCAGAAAATCAATATCGCTGGTGGGAGTCAGGTTGCCATTGACCAATGAACCGAATACCCGGATTTGGCGGACATGATGCTGGGCCGCGATTCGCAAAATCTCGTCACGGTAGCGTTGTAAATCGGCTAGATTAGAAACACGCTCGGTCATGATTCGCCTCTCCTTGTCATCATTTCAATTATATCGCCAAGCGATGCAAACAAAAAAGGACGACCAACAGCCGTCCTTTCACCTATATGCAGATTTAGAGCGGGAGATTATTCCGGTTTCTTGACTTCGATTTCGACGGTATCACGTCCGACGGTGATGGTGCAGAGGCCGACAAAGGTCTGTGGCTCAAAAAACTGCTTCATGACCGTCTCGTTCGGCGCGACCCAGATGCCACCGACCAGATAATCCATATCATCATGATTTTCCAGCACCAAGATGTCGCGTTCACCAATCGTCAACTCGATTTTCAGCGGGATGATGCCGGGGTCGGTGCCCTGCGCCATCAAAAAGGAGGTGCCTTCGGGAATGACGATGCGATATTCACGGGCGGGGTCAATGTTGGTCACATCACGCGGGGCGTAATTGATCGGCGCGAAGGTATAGTCCAGCATGACACCGAGGTCGTAGGAAATCTCGTCCGACGCGACCCCAAACGGATATTCCAGCAAAATCCGACCATCTGGCCCAACCAGTGCCACCGCTGCGGTGTGGTCAATCAGATAGCCCGCCGCCGAATCTACCTCACGGCGAATGGCGGTGATATTGAAATTCTCCAACAATTCCGGCAACTGCTCCGGTGTGGGACGCAGACCGATAAAATCCGGGCTAAAGGCACCCAGATATTTACCCATGCGTTCCAGCGAATCACGTTCGGGGTCCACCGTGATAAACACCACCTTGACCCGCGCTGAGGGTTCACCCGCCGCGATATAGGCTTGGCGCAGCACCGCCATCGTCGTCGGGCAGATGTCGGGGCAGGTTAGATAGCCGAAATAGATCAGTAAAATTCGACCCCCCTGCTCCGAGAACTTAAAATCCTCACCCGTCGTGGAGGCCAGTACAAAATCCTCCATGTCGCGGGGTGGGGTCACAATGGACCCCTTGAGCAGTTCGTAATAGCTGAACCCCGGCTGAAAATCGTTCGGCTGACCGTTAATCAGCAGAATCGGCGTTACATCACTGTTATAAAAGGGGGCGGTTGCATGGCGGCACCCACCTCCACCCCGGCCTTTTCTTTGAGCGTGTTAATCAGATTGGTCACGTCAATGTCACTCAAAATCAGATTCCCGCCGCGCTGTGGGATGGTAACAGGATATGGATTGTCAAACAGGGGTGTACCGAGAGTCAGCAGTTCAAACAACTGATCGTCGTCGAGATTGCCCGCCGCGATTTCGGCCAACAGGTATTCACAAATCGCCTTGCCGGTGTCATCGGCTTCACAGAAGGCGGCATAGAGCGTTTCCCCATCGCGGCCCTGCGAGATTTCGCTCTCACCGTCACTGGGGGTCGTCGTTTCACCGTCGGTGGCGGCAGGGGTCTCCGCGACACCCGCCTGCACTTTCAATTCGCTGACAAGGGCGGCCACGTCGTCATCGCTCATCATCAACATCCCGCCGCGCTGCGAAATGGTCACGGGGTAGGGATTATCAAAGGGCGATGTGCCATTGATGAGCAGGTCGGTCACTTGATCTTCGGTCAGTGTGCCATCCGCCAAGCTGGTTTGCAGGAATTCGCACGCAGGGGTGTTGAGCGGGTCGCCGCAGTATTCGGCGTACACAGCGGGGCCATTTTCATTCGTCGCCGCTGTCGTGCCAGTGTCACTGCCTGTATCGGAGGGCAGGGTCGGCACGAGCGCCGGGGGCACCCATTCATCGGACGGGGACGGCGCGTTCGGATCAGTGGTCGCCACCGGGGTCGCATCTACCGGATTGGAGGTCGTGCCTGTGTCGCCACCGCCTGTCGAAGCGACGGTAGTCCCCACACCCGCACCGGGGTTACCGGAAACCACACGGAGGTAGGCGACAATATTCAAAATATCATTGTCCGTCAGGCCGGGGTTGCCACCACGCGCCGGCATCTGGACACCTGTCGTATTGGCGGGATCCCAAATATCGCGGCCCTTGATAATAAACGCCAGCAGTTCTTGGTCGGTCATGGTGTGGACAAATTCGCTGGTAATCAAATCTTTGCCCAGACCGGAAATCCCGCGAGCGTCCGTCCCATGACAGGCCGTACACACCGCCAAATAACTTGACTGGCCTACCGAAATCATGTCAGGGGTGTACCCATTGGCTGCCGAGACCGGGTCACTCCCCGCGCCACTAATGCTGGGTGGGGCGGCGGTGCGAACCGGGGCCGCATTGACGGTGGCGATGGCGGCGGCATAATTCGAGACGGCGAGGGTTGGGGCATTCTCGGCCTCGCTACTGGCTTCCCCATCATCGGGGGCGATAATCAAAAAATAGGCCAAGACCAGCGGCAACAACACGACGCCGGGAATGGCAAGCACGGTGCCAAGCACCACAAAATCAATGTTCTTCTGCAATAGCTTCAACGGTGTCATTGAACTACCACTAGCTCCTCTATCATCAGCAGCGGTCTCAAACGGACGCACTCTGTTCAAGCGCCGGAGGGAGTGATGCTAAAGACACTCACTGAGGGAGGAACGTTCCGGTGGATAACAGGTACGGGCGAGACCAGCATTCGTAAAAATGTTCACGGTTAATTATGCCATTTTTTGCGGGGGTGTCACAGGATTTGTGACGTTAGTCACAAAAAAAAGTGCGGGGGACGGATTATTCATCATAGACGTTTTTGCGATGCCCAACGCGCGTAATCATCAATATCTTTTGCTCATGGTCAAGATAATAGATGAAACGATAGTCCCCAACGCGATAACGAAACAAACCCGCCCATTTTTTACCCTTGAGTGCTTGATGAGGAACGTCTTCGATATTTGCGGCAAGCCATCTGATTTTTTCGCCTATTTGTTTGGCATGGGAGCGATCAATTTTGGCGAGATTGGCTTCAGCTTCTTCGGTGATCTGGATGCGATAGGAATCACTCATCAAGCCCCAAGTCTTTCATGACATCATCAAAATCACGCGCTTTATAGTCGCCGCGCAAGAACCGCTCAAGTTGGGCTTGGGTTTCTTGATTCAATTCCAAATCATCCTCTGGGTCGCTTTCAATCACATTTTCCAAAAGATATTGCGCCCAGTGCAAAATCTCGGTCAGATCGTCCTCATTCAGGTTCGTCATTTGGCTTTTGATGTTTTCTGTGATTGGACTGACCATGTGAAATCCTTTCGCTTTTGTTTTCATTATAACCCCGTCTTCTAGGCCTGTACGGTTCCTCATAGCGGGCTTGGGTTTCAATTTGTGGATTGTGGCATGGCGTGGGGCGTGGTTTATTCTTTTTCCTTATCTTTTTTCAAGTCAAATTCGAGGGTGATAGCCTCATAGGGGATCCCTTGCGAAGTGGACATTTGCACCCCGGTCACATAGCCATCGCTGAAGTCATACGTCATCACCGTCTCGACATTGCCGTTTTCGTCGTGCCGAATGCCCATAAATTGGGCAGTGGTGAGTCGCTCACCATTTTGAAAGGCCATCATGAAGGCTTGGCTCGATTCATCCACGCGCTTATATAAGATGACTGTCATTTTGGAGGCCTCCGGTTTAAATTGTAGGCCCAAGATTTCGATCTTGCCCTCGTGCCCG
Organism: Anaerolineae bacterium; assembly: GCA_019913005.1. GTDB lineage: Bacteria > Chloroflexota > Anaerolineae > Aggregatilineales > J027 > CFX10. The sequence continues at coordinate 14,632 of JAIOHL010000334.1, forward strand.
ACGACCCGGCTGGTACCTTTGAACTTGCCGCGCTGGGCGCCCGTAATGGTTGCTACGGCTGACGGTTGTTCATCGGATGACCGCACTTTCGGTTTTGGATCACGCTGGACGATATACCGCTGCACGGCCTGATTGCCGATGCTGCGCTGTAAGTTGAGGATACTGTGGGACGAGGATTCAGCGGTCTCATGCGCGGGGCTACCGGAGTCCTCCCGCTCGGCGATGCTGAGGCGGCGCTGCTGCACATCCTCTTCTTCCAAAATGCGGCGATACTTGCGACCCATGATGCCCTCCTTGTAGTCGTTGAGACGGCCTATGGCGTATGGGCGTCTTCATTCATTTTACACCGATTGCGTCACCAAATCGTCACCAGAACGTGACGGGACTAGAGGCGAGTCTGCAAAAACCGTAGCAGATGGTCATTAAACACCGTTGGTTGTTCCAGATTTGGCATGTGGCCGGACGCCTCAATCACGACCATTTCGGAATTTGGAATGCGCTGGTGCATATGTTCGGCGTCAGGCACAGGCGTATAGGCATCTTGATCGCCTACCATAATCAGGGTCGGCACCGCGATTTTGGCGAGCAGGGGTGTGTAATCCTTGCGCTCAGAACGTCCACGTAGAGCGGCGGCGGCCCCCAGTGGCGGCGTGGTTTGCATCATGGTGAGCACATGTTGGGCAACGGCGGGCTTATCGGCGAGGGTGGCGGGGCAGACCATCTTGGAAATCACCTCATCGGCATAACCCGCCATCCCCTCGGCCTCCAAACGATCTGCGACCCGATAGCGCAAGGCTTTGTTTTCGGGGGTATCGAGTTGGGCAAAGGTATCCGCTAATATGAGCGCCCTCACCCGATTGGGGAACAAATCATAAAAGGCCAGTGCGATTTGTCCCCCCATCGAAAGCCCCCCAATGACGGCTGCCCGAATGTGCAGACTGTCCATCAGGGCGGCGATGTCACGGGCGAAATCTTCTAAAAGGGTTTTATTGGTGGGTGGCAGGTCAGATTGCCCATAACCCCGCAGATCGAAAGTCAAAACGCGATAGTGCGGACTCAAGGCGTCTACTTGGGGCGACCACATGGAACGATTAAAGGGGTGGCCGTGAATCAGGATAATGGTATGGGCGGCATCAAGTGGGCCAACGACATCATAGACAATGTTGATGCCCTGAACGGTGACTTCCGACATCTAAACCCCTCCCTCAGTGATGGATGCAACAATGCTGGGGGCTGATTATCCTGCATGGGTGGATAAGCGCCAACGGTGAAATTCCCGATTACAAGCCTGTCTCCCGTACTCATCCGGGATTAGCTGGTCGAGGCGGGATGGCTTTTGGTGGAAGCGTGCAGCACCGTGATACCCACTAATTCATCGTCTCGATAGTGATAAATGTTACCGTCGTCCTCCAACACGCTATCATTAGCTTGTTGGGGCTTGCGAAAGCTGATATACAGGACATCGGCATCAGCATCATACTCCGTCCAGATTTGACGGGCAGGTAGGGCCAAGACTTCCGCTACGAATTCTCTTGAGATTGTGACCACAATTTTTTCCCCTTTCGCTCAATTTTTTGGGGTTTTGACGTAAAAAACGCGGTAATTACAAAACCGTCTGGCTCATCTCGATAGACAACCACCGACGTTTTACGGGTGATATTGGTGCTTTCATAGTCTCGCAAGGCCAATGACTCACCCTGTTCACCCTCGATGATTCGCGTCGGTTCGGCGATTGTTTCCAACACTTTGTCCAAATTACCTGACATATAATCATGTGCCGCGCTGATATGTGCCCATTGTTTAACCGTCACACGGATCGTATGCCCATGTTTGGAAACTGCGGTCTGCAATACCTCATCCATCTGATTATAACCCTGTCTCCCACACCCGTGCCGTTTTATCATGGCTGGCGGTGACGATAGTTTTGCCGTCCGGTGAAAAGGCCACACTGGTGATACGCTCGGTATGGCCGACAAATTGGCACATTTCAGTCCCTCGTTCAATGTCCCAGATAATCGCGCGTTTGTCGGCGGCGGCACTCACGATATGTTTGCCATCCGGGGCAAAGGCGACACTGGTAATCCGTCCATTGTGGCCCATGAACCGTTGGGTTTCTGCTCCCGACTCAATATTCCATAGACGCACCGACCAATCCGAGCTACAGGAAGCGACCAAACGCCCATCAGGACTGAACGCGACGCCATTCACGGACGATTCATGCCCGCGAAACCGACGTAGATCCATGCCACTGCCCATTCCCCACACGTGAATGACACCATCGGTGCCTGCACTCGCTATATACTTGCCATCGGGCGAAATGGCAACACCGCGCACCTTGTCGCCATGATCTAGAACCATGTCCCCTTCAGCCCCGATTGTGGATGACCATACGCGGATTTTTCCATCATCGCCACAGGAGACAATCCAGTCCCCATTGGGTGAAATTGCCACGCCATTGACCGCCCGTGTGTGTTCCATATGAACACGCGCGACTGGGCCTGCTTCGCTTAATTCAGGATAATTCCAGAGGCGTACTCTGTGGTCATCACTGCCCGTCAATAGGGCCAAGCCGTCCGGCGAAAGGGACATCGTTCGGATTGCGCCATTATGGAGTTTGACACCTTCGTTCTTTTTGGGAGGGCCGACAACAAAACTCTGGACAAATCTGGCGCGGGTATCCCATTGATAGACATGACCGTTTTCGCAGCCTGCTAAGATTTCATCATCATGGGCAAAAAGGGCACAGTACACCTCATAATCATGATTGAAGGTATGAATCGCGGTGTGGGTGGGGATAGTTGGAACCGATGATGCCGCTCGCATTGGCTCATCCAATAACCGCCCAATCTCATCCGCCGTGCGTGCCAACAAATCATCCCGCCTTCGTAAGCGCTTGAGCAGGGCAAGGGCATCGGCTTTGGTATCGGCATCATCCAAAAATGGACGTAATTTAGCCACCAACAAGATTTGTTCATCCCCGCTCAACGTCAGGGCGTCAATTTGTTCGCCAAAACGCACCAGCGGCGAAAGAGGCGTCGGGGGTTCGGCGGGTAAAGGGTCGGGCAGAGGTTTGGCGGGTGGTAATTTGACCAGTGCCCGATTTAAGGCGGCTTGTTGGCTTTTGCCCTGCTCCCGATAATCCACCAATTGGATTTCCTGCAATCCCGCCGGAATGGAGGCCAAGCGCACCTCCGCCAATTGAACGGGTAAAATACGTTTGTGACAATCGCGGGCATATTTCCATTCCAATTCACACGGGAACGACTCCAATGATTCCGGCGTCAAGGCAAAAACAAAGACATCACAGTCGCGGATTTGGGCCAAAATCGCCGCCCACCACTGATGCCCTCCGGTGAGTTCGCGGTCAAACCAGACGGTATAGCCGAGGTCGCTCAAATCACTGGCAAGCTGTTGGACGGCCTCACGGCTTTTACTGCTGTAGGAGATAAATAGATTCATAGTGGATATATCCCCAAAAGGAGACTGGGCAGGATAGGAATAGTATCATTATACCCGCACTACGCCCCAAAGAAGGTTGTGTTACCTTGAGTTTTGGAGACGCGACGCCAGACGGTCAAACCATCTGGCTATCGTTGGGCAAAAAGCCCCATAAATGAGGCTGAAAATACGGCTGAAGCTGCTCTGTTGCGAATCTCTATCTATAAACAGGGTCAGTCTGAGCCTGACCCCTACAGAGCCACATCGTGACGCCATTTCGTAGGGACAGGTCTTAGCCCTGCCCAATTTTGAACCTTGCAACAGAGCACCTTCAGTCAGATTAGCGATTCGGCCTAACCTTCGGCTTTGAGCCGATGGCGACCCAAACACGACCTCTTAGGCTATGTTATAATGCAATTCATCTCTACTGGAAGGAGGCCGCCATGACCGCTACCCCAACCATCCGCGAAGGCATGTCACTGGATGAATTTCTGGAACTAAATGCCCAACAGCCATTTGAACTTATTAATGGCGAAAGGATACCCCTTATGCCAACTGTCTATGGACATAGTGAAGTTATTCAGATTGTCTTCATCGCGCTTTATATGTTTATTCAAGCCCGAAAACTGGGTAAGGTGGAAATAGAAACAACCTTTATCGTGCGAGATCAGGATGAAGCAAACTGGGTAAAAGGTTCTCGTGTCCCTGATATTATGGTCTATGCGGGCGATCAGATTGAACAATTCAAAGCCACCCACCCCGATTACCGTGAGCGTCCCATTCCCTATGTCCCTGATTTGGTGATTGAAGTGGTGTCGCCGACTGACAAAATCGTGGAACTCGATACCAAAATTGAGGCCTATCTTGCCGACGGGGTGCGCCTCATCTGGGTCATCTATCCGCATAGTCGCAAGGCCATTATCTATGCCCCCGATGCCGAGCAGCCCCGCCACCTGAATATCAATGGGATACTTGATGGCGAGGACGTACTGCCCGGTTTTCAACTGCCCGTAGCAAAAATCTTTGAATAATTCTACCTTGATTGCCAGTCCCCCAGATGAGCCAAACAATATCATCCTCACCTCCCAACCCCCTCTCCACTACGTAGCGAGGGGGAGTAAAACCGCTGTTTGAAGCCCCTCTCCATGCAATGGGGAGGGGTTAGGGG
>JAIOHL010000335.1 GCA_019913005.1 Anaerolineae bacterium
TGTTTGAAGCACCCGGCTGGCGTGATTTGAACAATTGGAAAACTGTGCTCCGTCCCCATTACGACACCGCCAAACGGATGCTCGGTGTCACCCCCAACCCCTGTCAATGGCCCGCCGACCACACCCTGCAACTCATCGCCAACGATCTCGGTTATGGCGATTCCTTCCGTCCCACCGATGTCGCGGTCTTTTTTGGCGAATCCGGCCAAGAAGTCCCCGACCCCTATTTCAGTGGTGATGGCCCTCCCCGCACCGGATGTACCCACTGTGGTGGCTGCATGGTCGGCTGTCGTGTGGGGGCGAAAAACACCCTCGTCAAAAATTACCTCTATTTTGCCGAAAAACGTGGTGCTGAAATTCGCGCCGAAGCCGAAGTGCAAGACATCCGCCCCCTGCCTCCCAATCAACCCGACGGCGCACGTTATGAAGTCGTCTACGGTAAATCTACCGCACTGACACAGGGCACACTTCGCCACATCCGCACCAAAAATGTCATTGTGTCGGCGGGGGTCATCGGCACACTCAAATTGCTGTTCCGCTGTCGAGATGTCACCCAATCGCTGCCCCGCATTTCGGCCCGTCTTGGTGAACAAGTCCGCACCAATAGTGAAGCCCTCTTAGGCGTCACCGCCGACGATGACCATGCCAACTTTTCGGAGGGCATCGCCATTACCTCCATGTTCCGCGCCGATGACGTCACCCAGATTCAGCCCGTGCGTTATCCCGAAGGCTCAGGCTTCATGCGCGTTCTCAGCAGCCCCATGATTGACCCGGCCCAACATCTGGTCGTGCGGATCGGCGAGATTATTTTGGAAACCTTGCGCCGTCCGGTGGCCTTCGCCAAAGTGCGTTTTGGTAAACGGTGGGCACCCCGCACCACCATCATGCTCGTCATGCAAACCGAGGATAACATGATTAAGATCAAAGCGGGGCGGAGTATATGGACACTCTTTCGGCACGGTCTTGTCTCCCAGATGGATCAGGAACACCCCCTCCACGCCGTCATCCCGATTGGGCACGAAGTTACCAAGCGTTTTGCCAAAGCCCATAACGCCCTGCCCCAAGCCGCCCTCACCGAAACGATCTTGAATGTCTCCTCAACCGCCCATATCCTCGGCGGGGTCATGTTTGGTCGCAGCGACAACGACGGCGTGATAGATTTGAATTGTCAGGTCTATAATTACTCCGGCCTGTATGTGATTGATGGTTCGATTATGCCCGCCAATCCCGGTGTCAACCCTAGCCTGACCATCACGGCCCTTGCCGAATACGCCATGAGCCTCGTGCCGCCTGCGGAAGAACAACAGCCGCTTTAGAAAAAGGTCAAATCAATATGCCCACTTCTGCCTATACTCAACTGCTATCACAAGGCCCGTTCGCTGGTCGCCCCGACCCTTTTGCCGAAGACGATCACTATTTTCATCAAATCCACAGTGGCATCATTGAAGGCATTTTGGAGCAGATTTGGCAACCACTCTTGGAAAATGGCTACTATATTAGCAAAGAAGCCAGTCTCCAGATCGCTGCCATGCGTAAGCCCGATATTGGCGTGCTCGACACTGGCAAACCGCGATCAGGCAAAAAACTTGTTTATGAAGCGGTATCAGAAGCCTTATTGGTGGAATCCGGCATCTTCGCCGAACCTGATGAGCCTGACCTTTATGCCATTAGGATTCATCAAATGGGGACGGGTGAGCTTGTCACAATTGTTGAGATTGTGTCGCCGGGTAACAAAATTTCTGGTCTGGACATCCTAAAATATCAAGAGGGCCGCCGCCGCACCTTTTTGGAAACAGGGGTCAACGTCGTGGAAATTGACCTGACGCGCTCTGTCAAACGACTTTTTGAACATCCCTTAACTACCCAATATCCCTATCACATTGCCGTATTCATCCCGGGTGAGACTCCTCGTATCCTTCCCATGCGCTGGGATGCCCCTCTCAAGCGATTTGCTTTGCCATTACTTGAGGACGGTATTGCCGTGAATTTGCAACAGGCTTATGATTCAGCCTACCGAAAATCCATGATTGCGCCGCAGCTTGAGTGGAACGATATTTATGCTACATTGGCCCTTGAGTTCCCTAGCTTGTTCAATGATGATGAGATGACCCAAATTACTCAAGCCGTCACCCATTGGCACGACGAATTAGCCCGTTTACGTACTTCTTGAGTTCTAAGGACGGCCCCATGCCCACCTCTCCCTATACACAACTCCTATCGCAAGGCCCATTCGCAGGCCGCCCCGACCCTTTTGCCGAAGACGATCACTATTTCGGTCAGCTACATGGGAGTATCATTGACGGCATCTTGGAGCAAATACGGCCTGTGTTACTCGAAAAGGGTTATTACGTCAGCAAAGAGGCCAGCCTACAAATTGCCGACATGCGTAAACCCGACATGAGCGTTTTTGACCTTCAATCACCCCCGCGTGACAAGTTTTTCGATTACCCATCAGAGGCTAAGGCAATGCTGGTAGAACCCGGCGTTCAAATTGAACTGGAGGATATAGATTTACGCAACATTCAGATTTGGCGGCAGGATAGCGGTAAATTGGTTACAGTCGTGGAAATCATTTCGCCTCGCAATAAGACCCATTTGCAGGACGTCAGCAAGTATCAGACCAAGCGATTAGAACAGTTTCTACAGATCGGCGTCAATGTGGTCGAAATAGACCTAACCCGGTCGGTCAAACGGCTGACCGAGCATCCTTTGACGAGCGGCCATCCTTATCATGTTGCCATTTTTATACCGGGGGAACTCGCTCGCATTATCCCACTCACCTTAGATGAACCCCTCAAAAAAATTGCCTTACCACTTTCAGATAGTGTAGTAGTCGTAGAATTGCAGGATGCCTATAACAAAGCCTACGAAATCACTTTTATCCCCGTTCAAATCGAGGACAATCACCAATACACACCGTCGCACTTGCCATTTAGATCGCTGTTAGCCGATTGGGAATATCAGGCCATCCTCCAAGCCGTCACCCATTGGCACGACGAATTAGCCCGCCTGCAAGCCACCTAAGTTGCCGTATATTGGTTTCCAGCTATCCGGCAGCCGCTTTCTTGCCCTTCACCGCCCATGCCCGTGCCATGAGTGGGATAACCCCATCCGCCAGCGTGGGTAATTGTCGCCGAAGCTGATCGCGTATCGCATTGCGCGTTTCATCGCTCAATCCGTGCAGATATTTCGACACCGACCCCTGCGCCCCCAGAAACGGCAGCCAGAAATCGTCAAAGTCCTTAAATGGGGTTTCAATATCAATCGGCATCACCGCCACCCCCTCCAACCCCACCGATTGAAACAAGGCCCGCAGGTTGTTGGGGTCACAAATGGCAAAGCGCTGCCCTGCGTCCATTTCTCGCGCCGATGGGTCAATTTGAATCGCAGCATCCCAAAATTGGCGCATCATTTCCATGCGGCCCCCATAATCCCAAACATACGCCGCGACCATCCCCCCATTACGGACGGCTTGCACCATGTTTTGGGCCACTTGATCGGGGGCGGGCACAAAATTTAAGACGAGGCCAGCCACCGCCGCGTCAAATGCTGCCGATTCCGCCGTGATCTGAGCCGCATCCCCCACCCTAAATTCCACGCGCTCATCCTGAATGCGCTGGCGGGCAAATTCGATGTATTCGGGCGATAAGTCAACGCCAATGACTTTGGCTGGCGACGCTTCCTGCAAAATGACTTGGGTCATAATCCCCGTTCCCGCGCCCACATCCAGCCAAGTGCCTCCGGGGGGAATTCCTAGCCAAGCAACAAACCGCTGTGCGACAAAAAGACTCCAGCGCCCTACGTAGCCTTCATAGGCATTTGCGTTGCCAAATATAGAATCTGGTTTCATCAGGTGGTGTTCCCTCCCACAATGGTTTTCGTGTTGACTAACCCTGAACTAGATTCAGCACGGCGGCTTATTGCTGTATCCGGTAAACAGTTCAGCAATGGTTGACCTCACCCCAAACCCCTCTCCAATTAGAGAGGGGCTTCAATCCGCCAGATTCCAACGCCCCCTCGCCAGATGGAGAGGGGGCCGGGGGGTGAGGTTGGTTTTGCGCATTTTTTACGGGATGAAGCACTTAGCCCCGTGTCATAATTGAAAACCCCTATAAAATCAAATCTTCTCTCGCGGATGATCGCGTTGATCGCGGGCCAACGCTGCCAATTGATCGGCATAAGGGTCATCCAGCGATTCAGCATACGCGATGGCCTTATCAAACCACCTCCGTGCCATCTGCGGCTCACCCACGCGCCGATAAAGCTCGCCCACCAGATAGGAATAATTCAACCACGCCTTATCCGTCAGCCGCTCTTCCGCCAATGCCTGCTCAAAATAGCGACACGCCAGCCGCCGATACTCGATTTCCTGCGCCTGATCTCGACTGCACCACGCTGCCCGCAAAAAATGATTCCCGATGACACTGGCCTCCTGATGCTCCCAGATCGCAATCTGCGCCGCCATCACAAACTGCGTGGCGACATCCGGTTTGTGCTGCTGCACCTGTGGCGCAAGCTCATCGAGGATTTTGGCTTTGGTGGCCTCACGCAGCCGCACCCCACGTTCAATGGCATTGGTGTAATCGGTATAACCACAGGTCGGACATGTCCCCAACACAAACCACAGTGGATCGGCCCCCACCGCCCGTGAATGAAAATCCGTGCTTTGGCCGCCAAACGTATTGGTGCTCATCAAAATGGGGGCGGGAAAACTCGCTTCACAACAGGGGCAGCGGACGGTGATTTCGGTAGCACTGGTCATGATGGTGGCCCTCGATGTGGCTAAAGTGCTGTCAATCGTGTTAATATCTAGTGACCTAGTATCAAATATCATAGCATAGAATCAAGCCATCTCGGTTGGGAGCGACTAACCCTATGGGGCGTATCTTTATTAATTACCGACGCCAAGACAGCGAAGGTTACGTGGGCCGATTATTCGACCATCTGCTGCAACATTTTGACCGCGAAGATCTATTTATGGACGTAGACAGCATCCCCCCCGGCAAAGATTTTGTCGCCGAACTCGAAAACGCCGTCAAAGCCTGCGATGTGCTGATTTCCATCATCGGCCCCACATGGTCACGTGTCACCGATGAAGCTGGCGAACGGCGGCTAGATCAATGGAACGACTTTGTACGTATCGAAGTTGCCACCGCCCTCAAAGAAAACAAAATCGTCATCCCCGTCTTGGTGGGTCAGGCCAAAATGCCCGCCCCCAACGAACTGCCCGACGACCTTGCCTTGCTCGCACGCCGCAACGCTTTTGTGTTGAGCCATTTGCATTTTCGGGATGATGTCGAACGTCTGGCAAAGGTCATTCAAGCATCCCTGCCTGCCCGTGTCAAAACCACTGGGATTCGCCGCTCCGACCCTGAAACCTATTTCCGCAAAGAGGCCGAGTTAGAAAAACTCCGTGTGGATTTGGAGAACGCCAAAACCTCCCCCCTCTATCCCTTCCGCGTGCAAAACAAACACAAAGCCGTCTTGGGCGAAGGCAACCCCGATGCCAACATGATTTTCATTGGAGAGTCACCGGGTCGTGTCGAAGCCGAAGAAGGCCGCCCCTTTGTCGGCCCATCTGGTGAGATTTTGGAAGAGATGCTGCAAACCATCAAACTGCGCCGCGCCGACGTTTTTGTCACCAATCTGCTGCTGGACTATTCCGCCGACGACCCCACCCCGGAACAAATCGAGTTTTACGCGCCCTTTGTAGATCGTCTAATTGACATCATCCAGCCAGCAGTCATCGCGCCGTTGGGTCGTTTTGCGATGGGCTACGTGCTCAAAAAATTCGACCTGCCCGAAAAGCGTGGCAAGATCAGCGAACTACATGGCAAGCTGCTCAAGGCCACTATGTCCTATGGCGAGGTGTTTATCGTGCCGATGTATCACCCCGCCTCCGTCCTATACAGCCCCACACAGGCCACCATGCTGCGTCGGGATTTTGAAAAATTAAAGGTCTTTGTTTAAATTCCCCTCTCCAAGCATTGGGGTGGGGTTAGGGG
>JAIOHL010000336.1 GCA_019913005.1 Anaerolineae bacterium
CCCTAACGGCCACCCATCCACCCCGCTATATAAGCCACATCCATAAATCCGTAACGGCAGTTACGAATTCCCTTCTCACTTATATAAGCCAGATTTATAGAACATCCATTCTATGAAATTTCGGGAGATAACACCTGTCAAAATCATGACAACCGCCATTAGAAATGCCCCCCGCCCCGGTTTACACTCTAGGGCAACCACATTTAGGAGGATTGCCCCCATGCAATTTAAGACCGTTATTGAGCCTTTTCGCATTAAATCCATCGAACCGATTCAATTCACCACCCGCGACGACCATCTCGCCAGCCTCCAACGGGCCAAATACAACCTGTTTGGTCTGCACGGCGACGAGGTGCTGGTGGACATGCTGACCGATTCTGGCACCGGCGCGATGTCCAATCAACAGTGGGCCGGGATGCTGCTGGGTGATGAATCCTACGCCGGGTCGCGTTCCTTTTATAAATTTGAAGCGGCGGTACAGGACATCACCGGATTCAAACACGTCATCCCTACCCATCAAGGCCGCGCCGCCGAACGCATCCTATTTTCGATTATCGCCCACCCCGGCTGCGTCATCCTCAACAACAACCACTTCGACACCACCCGCGCCAACATCGAATATGTCGGGGCGGAGGCGCGTGATCTGGTCATCGAAGAGGGCCATATCCCCGGCCTGATCCATCCGTTTAAGGGCTGCATGGATGTGGAACTGCTGCGCCAAACCATCCGCGAGGTCGGGCGCGACAATATCCCCCTCGTGATGCTGACCGTCACCAATAATTCTGGCGGGGGTCAGCCCGTCAGCATGGCAAATATCCGCGCTGTCAGCGAAGTCTGCCACGAACACGGCCTCCCATTTTTCCTCGATGCCTGCCGCTTTGCCGAAAATGCGTGGTTTATCAAGACCCGTGAGGACGGCTATCGGGATAAGACGCCGCTGCAAATCGCGCAGGAGATGTTTAGTTATGCCGATGGCTGCACCATGTCCGCCAAAAAGGACGGCTTGGCGAATATCGGTGGATTCTTGGCGCTGAATAATGATGATCTGGCAATGCAGTGCCGCAATCTGCTGATCTTGACGGAGGGCTTCCCGACGTATGGTGGCTTGGCAGGCTACGATTTGGAGGCCGTCGCGCAGGGCCTCCGTGAAGTATTGGACGAACATTATCTGGAATATCGGGTACGCACAGTGGCGTATCTGGCGGAAAAGACGGTCAGCGCGGGCATCCCGATTATCCAACCCCCCGGCGGCCATGCCCTGTTTATTGATGCCAAAGCCATGCTGCCCCATATCCCCGTGTATCACTATCCGGCACAGGCCCTAGCGATTGCCCTGTATCTCGAAGGTGGGATACGCGGAGTCGAAATCGGCAGTGTGATGTTTGGCAAGCCGCATCCCGATGGCACAGAAACGCCCGCCCAGATGGAATTGGTGCGCTTGGCTTTCCCACGCCGCACCTTCACCCAAAGCCATATTGATTATGTAGCGGAGGTGCTGACTTATATCCATTCCATTCAAGAGGATATTCGTGGGGTACGCATTACGTGGCAGCCGCCCTTCCTGCGCCATTTCACCGCGCATTTTGAGCCGCTGTAACGCCCTAGCCCTTCTCCCCTCAGCCAAGCGTAGGGAGAGGAGGCCGTATTTGATCCACTTCCCTATGTTTGGGGTGCTGCTTTGCCGGATTTATTAAATGTAGACCAGACACCCGTGCTGTTCTAGTTCGAGCATTTCGGGTGATTTCTGTGTGAAGTGATTCCAGCGCAAATCGAGTTTTTCCAGTTTGGGCAGGCGGCTAATGGTCGGGGGCAGATGGGTCAACTGATTGCCGCGTAAATCCAGATAGAGCAGGTTGGGGAGATCGCCGATACTATCTGGGATGTGGGCCAAGTGATTGTTGCGACAGTCCAAAATCCGCAGATGGGCTAGATCACCTATCGCATCCGGTAGGGTATGGAGCGCGTTGCCCTGCAAATACAGTTCGCGCAGGTGGGGAAGTTGGCAGACGGCATCCGGCAGACGGGTCAGTTGATTGTTGTACAGGCGCAGTTCAATCAACTGGGTCAGTTTGCCGAGTGTATCGGGAATGGTCGTCAAGCGATTATCGGTCATATTGAAATAACGCAGATTGGCTAATTCACCGACCCACGCCGGGCATTCGGTGAGTTGATTGTCGCTGGCATAGAGAAATTCCAACCGCTGGAGATGGGTCAAGGTCGCGGGTAAGGCCACGAGGCGGCAGTGACCCAAATCCAAGATTTGCACATGCACCAACTGACCAATGCTGTCGGGTAAATGCGTAAACGGATTTCCATCCAGTAGCAGGTGGGTGAGGGTGGTCAATTGGCCGATTTGGGCCGGGATTTCCCGGATTTGGTTTGACCCGACGGACAAAAATTTCAAATGGGGCAGCGACCACAGCCCATCGGGCAGGACGGTCAATTGATTTTCCCGCGCACTGATCCGCTCAAGGGAGACAGAAAGCAGGTCAGGGTCGAGGGTGGTAAGTCCCTGCCGATCCAACAATAGGGATGTGGTCAATACAGTGCCTCTTTCGGGAATCAATTAGCCCAATACCGCACGTACTTTCGCCTTCTCGGTGATATAGGTGATTTCGACAAGGGCTAATCGGCGAGTCTCAATTTCGTAACTGTTCGGTTTTTTGCCAATCCCAAGCATTCCTTTGCTACCCTCTTTCACCAGACGGATAGCGACAAACTCCTCATTTCGGGCTAGGCGATGCGAATTTTTGGCACTGGTCTCATCCAGTGCGGAAACACTCACTTTGCTCACTTGAGGCTCATAAACAACGCGCTCTTGGATCACTTCGGCACCCGGCGGAATCTGTGAACGAACCTTCTCCCACGACTCATTCAACGTTTTAGCGGAACCACTCAGCGTTTCCCCTTGGCCTTGCGAAATGACCTCGATCTTGGGCAAGAGAAACCCTTGTGCTAGTTGCGCTTTTAACTGGGCATGGGCTTCTTCGAGTGTATTGGCTTCAATCTCGATTGTTTCGAGTTTGCTTTGGCTCGGAAACTTCATGCTGTTGATGATGGTTGTAAAAATGAACTTGTCCGAATAATCAAATCCTCGGATTGGCCCTAATGCGGTCACATCGTAACGGGTCGTGCCTTCAAAAAAAGCGATGTGCCTAGCTCGGAATAATTCATTTTTGATCTTGGTCTGATACAGAAGCTGAATCCCTCGCGCCCCATTATTTGGATTGATTACCAGTCCGGACGATTTAAGCTCAAATGTGGGATCCGTCCCCTGAACAGCAGTCAGAATTTCGTCCAGTGCTGCCTGATAGGTATCGGAATTGGTCAGATCAGTATCTTTGACCTTCAAAACACCAAAGATCAACGTTGTGCCGCTGCTGGGTTTGGTAAATAAGAGACGAGTGGGTTGGTTAGGCTCATTCACTTCTTGGATAACCCACTCTGGAATAGTAGGGTAATCAAGCGAAAGTCCAGAAACCGGGTCGTGATAATCTCTAATCAAGCCAGCCGCATATTTAGGGCAGGGATCATTCGTGTCGCCCTTGAATCGTGCGTTCATGCCAAGATCAATTAAGCTTGTGCCCGGTGAGGCATATCCTTTGCACGAGTCGCCTGACAAGAGTTGGCATCTCGGACACTGCTGTGGCCGGAACGCAACGGTGGGAGCTGTAGTAAACATATATAATTCCTTTATTCATAAAAATTTTCTATCTAAAGTTACTATAATAGCTCTAATGAGGTTGGACGCAAAAAGCCTGCTTCGGCTTATGGTCTTTGCGTTTTGGCCCTCAATCGGGCGATTTCCTCGGTTAATGAGCGGGTGGCTTGGGCGCGGGCCGCTTCCGATTGACGACGCAAATAATCATCCAATTCGGCTTGGTGATCCAAATAGTACGACAGGGCGGCGTAGATTTTCGCGGCGGTTAGGCTTAACCCATCAAAATTCTCTAAAATCCACTCCACGTCCGAATCTTGATAGAGGTGCATGTGGGCAACTTCAGCAACGGTGAGCGGCGTCCCGGCGATATAGGCCACTTTCTCATGCTTCGGCCCAATTTCCCGGATTTCGATATGGTTAATGGCGGCGATGGTTCTGGTAGACATGACCTGCCTCACCTACCATTTCTGACCGATGTGTGATGGATTATACGTGATTTTTAGCACTTGAGGTAAGCTATAAGCGCGTTCATGATAGGCATAAGAGAAAATGAATAGCGAGTTCAATGATGCCATTATCCACTGAGGCGTTGCTCAAACTCCATACGCTACCGGGGGTTGGTGCAAAAACCATCCGCACGATTTTGGCGTGGGTGGGGGGCAAACCAGAACGCCTAGAGATGTTTTGGGCAATGGGCGCGGAAGGGTGGGCACGGGAGTTTCTGTTCAAGGCCAATACCCTTGTGGCGTTGCAACAGCCTGCCGACACGAGCGGACTGCTTGACCAGTTAGGGGCAGCGGGTTTTCAGCCCATCACCTACACCGACTATCCAGCCCATTTACGCGACGACGAATTGATGCCGCCGCTCATCTATTGGCGTGGAAATCTGGCACTGTGGGAGCACGCGGGCATCGGATTCAGCGGGTCACGCCATACCGCCGAAAGTGGCTTGGGCTATACCCACATGCTGGCCGAATTGACGGTGCAGGCAGGGCTAACGGTTGTGGCGGGACAAGCAGGCGGGGTGGATATGATGGCCCATCAGACGGCATTGGAACGGGGCGGCTCTACTGTGATTGTCGCGCCGGAGGGGGCAATCAACTTTAAGCTCAATGCGCAGTTACGCGAATGGGCGACCCCCGATCATGTGCTGGTCATCAGTGAATTTCCGCCCAAGATGGGGTGGTCGGCGGGCAATGCCATGCAGCGCAATCGTACCATCATCGCGTTGTCCAAACTACTGCTGATTATTGAGGCGGGCGAGAGCGGCGGCACCCTCAGCGCAGGTCGAACCGCCCTCAAGTATCGGCGCCCGGTGTTTGTGCTGGATCGGCCTGACCAACCAGCGGGGAATCGTATTTTGATAAACGAAGGGGCACGGGCGCTTTCAGTGGATCCCCTCCTCCAACTACCATCACTTGAGCCGCCAGCCGACCCACCTGAATCATCCGAACCGCCAACACAATTGAGTTTGTTTTGATGCGTCATGTGGAAAATTGACCTCACCCCCGTGCCCCCTCTCCATCTGGCGATGGGGAGGCGAATTTGGCGTATTGAAGCCCCTCTCACAAGGGAGAGGGGTTGGGGTGAGGTTGGGTTTTTTGCTCCTATCGTCAAAAGTGTCGGAGTCTGAAATCTGGCGATGGGGAGTCAAAAACGTCCTATTGAAGCCTATCCCTGTGTTTGGGGTGCATCAATTATTTTAAGGGGCAAGCATGTCTACCCAGTCCACGTCTACCGACCTCTATCAACAGGGCCTCCACTGGCTGCGACAGATTGCTGGCCCGTCCGCCGAATTTCAGCCCGATCAGTGGGAGGCGATTGAAACCCTTGTGGTGCAGCGCAGTCGGTTGTTGGTGGTGCAGCGAACGGGGTGGGGCAAAAGCATGGTCTATTTTCTGGCGACCAAGCTGCTGCGGAATATGGGCAGCGGGCCGACGATCTTGATTAGCCCACTGCTGGCCTTGATGCGGAATCAACTGGACGCGGCGGCAAAATTGGGCATACGGGCGGCGAGTATCAACAGCACCAACGCGGATGATTGGGAGACGATTGAGGCCGATTTGCTGGCGGGGCGGGTGGATTTTTTGCTGATTTCACCGGAGCGCTTGGGTAATGATCGTTTTCAGGCGTCCATCTGGAATCACATCCGGGGCAGCATTGGCATGGTGGCGGTAGATGAGGCGCACTGTATTTCCGATTGGGGGCACGATTTCCGGCCCGATTATCGGCGCATCATTCACCTGTTGGATGAACTGCCCGCCGGAACACCGATTTTGGGCACGACGGCCACCGCCAATGACCGGGTGGTGCGGGATGTGGCGGAAATTTTGGGCGAAAATATCCGCATCTTGCGTGGGCCACTGACCCGTGACAGCCTGCTCTTGTACGTGGTTGAGCCGATGTTATCGCAGGCCGAACGCTTGGTGCTGTTGGCAAAATTATTGGGGCGGATTGACGGCAGCGGCATCATCTATTGTTCGACCACCTATGACTGTCAGCGGGTGGCGGAATGGCTGCAAACTCGCGGTTTTAACGTCAAAGCCTATTACAGCCATGTGGAAGAGGACACAGGCGAAAATCGGGCCGAATTGGAACAGCAGCTACTCCGCAACGAGGTCAAGGCGCTGGTGGCAAGTGTGGCGCTTGGCATGGGCTTTGATAAACCCGACCTGCATTTTGTGATTCACTATCAACACCCCGGCTCGTTGATTGGCTACTATC
>JAIOHL010000337.1 GCA_019913005.1 Anaerolineae bacterium
GGGACCAACAGCAATCAACCGAATTCCGTATAAGGGCGCGTTAAAACCCCTCCCGGTGATGCGAGGGGTTGTAAAAGGCGGGTTTGGTATCGAGAGAAAATGCGTTTAGACGGCGGCGCGGTACTGCGTCAGGCCATGACTGCCAAACAAGACCCACATCGCACCTTCGGATTGGGGCGACTGGCTGGTGCTCAGGTCGTGGAACAAGGATAGGACATCCTGCATATTGTATGGCTTGGTAATATAGGCATCGGCGCCGGCACGATAGGCCAGATCAAAGTAGTCTCGCTCATCACGCACCGATAAAATCACAATCAGCGCGTCGGGCGATAGTTGGCGGACTTGACGGGCGAGGCGCAGGCCGTCGCCATCGGGCAATTCAATATCCAGCAAGGCAATGTCTACGGGCAGTTCTTGGATAAGTTCGGTGCTTTCGGTGTATGTTTCAACACGATAGAGATCATAGTCTGACCCGAAAGCCGCCGTCACCGCCATTTCAGAGAGGCGTAGGTTGCTGGCATGATCGTCTACCAATAATATATTGCGCGACATGAATTAGGATCACTCCTATAAAAGGTGCAATAAAGCAAAATCAAAATATCTCTCTAATCATATACCCATTTTGTGAAATCCATGACGAATCTTAGCAGTTCTGACAAATTTGCACAAATAGCGGGTCAAAATATCACATCGCTCTCAATTATTATGTGAGTGAACTAAGCGAGATGTTGTGATTCCTTTTTCTAAAACAATAAGGAGCACTGGCATGAACCCATCTGAAAAATCAAATACCGAGATCAGCTATGATGCCGTAGCCGAAGAGTATGCCCAGAAATTTTTGGGCGAATTGGTGCATAAACCGTTTGATCGCAGCCTGCTCGAAAGGTTAGCAACACGTTGGGCAGGCAAGGGGCGCGTGTGTGATATTGGCACCGGGCCGGGGCAGGTGGCGCGTTATCTGCATGAGCGTGGCGTGGCGGTGTGTGGCCTCGATTTATCGGCGGCGCTGGTTGAACAGGCCCATCAAGCCCACCCCAGTATCGAATTTATACAAGGGGACATGCGGAAATTGGAATTTGCCGACGGGTCATTGATTGGCATCACGGCGTTTTATTCAATTATCCATATCGAGCGCGAAGGTGTGACGGCGGTCTTGCGCGAATGGTGGCGGGTGTTGCAACCGGGTGGGGCGGTTGCGCTGGCCTTTCATAAGGGCCAAGAGGTGCGCCATCTGGAGGAATGGTGGGGCAAGGCGGTCAATGTGGATTTTGTATTTTTTGAGCGCGACGAGATGCTGGGTTATCTGACGGAGGCGGGTTTTACGATTGAGCAGGTGTTGGAACGCGGCCCGATTGCTGATGTCGAAGCCCAAACCGAGCGTGTGTACATCGTGGCGGTCAAGTAGGTGGGGTATAATCGCCGAGGATTTGAAATCCCCGGTCACAAAGTCAATGTCCACGCGATGTGGGGCGGGATTTTGACGGAAACTGGACGGGAAACAAGTTATACCAAATTCGGCTAAGGACTAACCCCATCCCCAACCCTTCCCCTAACAAAGGGAAGGGCTTCAATACGCCGGATTCGACTCCGCCCTACTCGGTGAGAGGGGGTCAGGGGGTGAGGTTGCATGACCAAAATGATTTGTTAAGTGTGATTAGCCCCGCGCCCATGACCAAGCCGTTTATCACAGGAATTCAATCAAAGGAACAACCGCATGACGAATGACATTACGATGACTACCGCCGAACTGCTCGAAAATATGGATGCCGCCCGTGAACAGGTGGACGCCTTTCTCGCCGAATTGACCCCGGCCCAGATCGCCGCGCCGAGTACGCCAACCGCGTGGTCAATCAAAGACCATATCGCGCATTTGGGGGTTTGGGCGGAAGGCATGGTGGCCCTGCTCAATCACCAATCGCGCTGGGGGGCGATGGGGTTATCGCCGGAATTCATGGCGACCCACCCCGGTTATGACCAGATGAACCACGAAATCTATCTGCGCTTCGAAAACGTGGCATGGCCGGACGTGCTGGCCTATTTTAATGACATGCACGCCACCCTTAAGAGCGTGATCGTCGCCATGACCGATTCCGATTTGCAGCGGCCCTATGGCGAATTTGACCCGAACGCCTTGCCGGATCGCGCCCAACGGCCTGTGGTGGGGTGGATTATCGGCAACACCTATGAACATTACGAGGAGCATTTGCAGTGGATGATGGAGGGCTTGGAGGGGTAAGACTCGGTTCGGGCGAACAGCAGCGGTATCCCGCCAACAATGGGTTTAAACCCATTGTTTGAAAAAAACGATAGACCATCCGAATTTGGTATAAGACGGGGCTGGTTGTTAGGAGGGGATTGGTGGAGAGGTCTGTTTGCTCGCGGGGATAAATCCACCGCGCTCAAATTAGGCTTAATGGCCTACCTGTACAATTTCAATAGCTTCATCAATCCTCCAAAGCCTTTCAAACTCGATTCAGCACAGTGGCTTTAGCCCCGTGTGACTAATCATTCCAAACCCTAATCGGTGAATTCTAGCGCGGGTGTCTGCCTTAATTGTGCCATATACGCTAAAATACAAGGCGTGTTTTGACTTCACGGAGGGAGAAGAAAAATGGCTCTTGAGATTATCGTGACGGTGGTGCTGTTGGGGTATGCCATCCATACCACCTATCGCGGCGTGCGTCTGCTGCAAAACAAAGAACTCGTACTGGGCATCAAACGCGAGGGCAAAGTCTATAGCAGCTTGTCGCCACGTGATAAACAGCTATTCGGCATGGCCTACATCGCGGTGGGCGTGTTCTATTTAATCACCAACGCACTGGCCTTTATAGGGGCGATTTCGGGCGGGCTGTATAACCTCAGTTGGTTGCTGCTGTTTGGGGTGGTGTTGGGTGGGCCGATCCTGATGAAGCGCCGCTCGACCTATGTGGTCGAAGAACCACATCAGCCCGAAATGCCCACCCTCGAATCCTAGAGTAATTTTCAAG
Source organism: Anaerolineae bacterium (assembly GCA_019913005.1). Taxonomy (GTDB): domain Bacteria; phylum Chloroflexota; class Anaerolineae; order Aggregatilineales; family J027; genus CFX10. Next base: position 2,988 of record JAIOHL010000337.1, read on the forward strand.
TACGTTGACCCATTAGAACACGGGGCTAAAGCCGCCGTGCTGAATCTAGTGAAAAATGTCTATCAGTCCACATGAGAACTGTCGTAATTCTGATCAAGTTCGGGCCGAAACCGTCTGTCTACTCATAGGGCGCGTGCCTACCACCCTCGACTTAATTTTGTCGCCTACGCTATAATAAAATATTGCTTCCCAACATTTGGAGACCACTACACCAATGACTTTCCAGCTTATTTTTTTCACACTATTGGTTTTAACCGCGTTTTACACCTTCTATCGTGGCGTGCGCCTGCTGCAAAACAAAGATATTTTATTGAGTATCAAGCAGGATCAAAAAATCTACACCCGCCTGTCACCCCAAGACAAGCGCCTGTTTGGATCTGCCCATGTCCTGATCAGCGGCGCCTATTTTGTTGCCCTCGGCCTCGACCTGCTTGGTGCGACACCCCGGACTATGTATTCCGTCATTTGGTTTCTATGGGCGGGCTTGGCGTTTTTTGGCACATCCATGATGAAGCGCCGCTCGACCTATGTGCCTGACGAACCGCATCATCCCGAAATGCCCACGCTCGAATCGTAAATTTTGCTACACAGGGAGTCCTCTATGAACTTCGATTTTCTACCCGACATCACCGCGACGATTACCGACATCCCCAAAGATGGGATTGTGAGTCGGACGGTCTTCAAAAATGAACACGTCAAGGCCGTCATGTTTGGCTTTGATACAGGCCAAGAACTCTCCGAACACACCTCGACGCATCCGGCCATCATCCATATTTTGCAGGGCGAGGCCGATTTGACATTGGGCGGGGAGGCACGTTCGGCAGG
>JAIOHL010000338.1 GCA_019913005.1 Anaerolineae bacterium
GATTATCGGAACAAATTGCTAAACATCATTAGTCGGTGGGCCAAACTACCCTATGAGGAACCATCGCCCGTTGCCGACTTCTCAGCAGCAGGCTCATCCGGCAATTTGCGCCCCAACCACCGCCACAGCCGTCGCAAAATCCAAGCCCCCGGTACAATCAGGATGGCAAACACCGCCAGATAAATCAGTGCATCGGCGAAGATTTGCAGTGTATCGCCCAACGCGGCAAGGGCATCCTCAAACGTGTCGCCGGGTCGCCACCCGTCCGAATCGTCGCTGGTATCGTCAACGGGTTCGGGTTTTGGCCGAAGATAAACCGTGATAGATGAAAACGCGGCGGATTGGTCATAGAATCGAATCCGGCCCTGAATCACCTCAATCTCCCCACGCAGGTTAGTCAGTTGATTGTAGACCGCCAAGACCTCCTCCACATTTTGTGTTTCATCTAAAAGGGCCTGCAATTGGCTTTCGGCGGCTTGCAGATTGGTCAGGCGGCTGGTCAAATCCACATAATCCTCGGTCACGTCCTGCCCGGTGATGGATTCATTCGTCACCCGCACTACGCCGTCTTGGATTTGTTGCAGGGCGGTTTCGAGTTGATCGCTGGGCACACGCACTTCAATAATCGCGCTGGCAACCGTTTTGTCATCGGAGGAGGTGGAGGTATCCGTGTTTTGATTCACAACCCACCCGCCCATTTCCAGCGCCATTTCGCGGATGGCATCCACTTTGGCGGGCACATCTTCCGTGATAATCGTCAGCCGTGCATCCCGCAAAATAACCCGTTCTTGCACAGTCTGTGGATTGCCGTTGGTGAGGATGTCCGTTCCTGATGGGTCGGATTCGCCAGAGGCTTGTTGGGGAAACGACCCATTGGGATTATAGCCGCTGCCTTGCTGACTATCGCTGCTGGGTTGGCCCGCTGTGCCTGAAAAATCTTCAGTCGAATCACCGCCGCCGAGAGTGAACACCGCCAGCGCGACGATCAGCAGCACGCCGATGCCACCCATCACCATCACGAGCGTTCGATACCGCATACGTATGACCAGCATAATGCACCTCTTCTCATATAGGTTGTTGATGCAAAGACGATACGGCGGCTACGTTGGTTCCATTATAGCCCCAACGCCAAATATATGCGCTTTCGGTGGGGGTGGATCAGCCGATGATGCGGGAATCGGACTAACCGACATATAGACATACGCTTTCGTAGGGGCGGGTCGCCGTGCCAGCCAAATATCAGCAATCCATCAGCCGTCCGCCATATTTCCGCCGTTTTTCCGCCCTCCATGCGCGAAGGTAGCGTAGGGGTGAGCCAGACTTCCTAATCCTATAATCCTTCCATTCATTCTGAAATCGGTGGGGTGTTTATGTGGCGAGTATTGAAAATCAGCGCGGTGTTGATGGGCATAGTTTTAATAGCTATGACCGTAGGTTTGTGGATAACAGAGCGAACTTGGCCTACCGACATGATGGTAGTCAAAGAAACGCATAATGACTTTGATCGCCTCATCTTGCTAAATCCCGATACGGGTGAAACAAAACCGCTGACCCCTGAATACAATTGGATTGTCTGGATGGGGTGGGGCTTTGATGGTTCAGCAGTGTTTTTTGCTATAGACTCTAGGCCGGGATATGGTATTTATAGGGCCTTGCCCGATGATGGCACAATTATTCGACTGACCAATACCACCACAGAACGGGGTTTCCTCACTCCGGATGGGAGATGGATAGTGTTCCGCGAGGGTCTGGGCAACCCCAACTATCGAGATATAGCGGCTATACGACTGGATGGTATAAAGACTATCAATCTCATGCATGTAGACCCATTTAGTCCTCTTGTATATTTTGCTGCTGGAGGTATTCATCCGTCTGACTCACAAACCGTCTATTTTATTGCCGACTTGCAGTATACCGACCTATATCGAGTCGGATTGGATGGTCGTAATCTCCAAAACCTTACCGTTGATGTTGATGAAAGTTTGGGCCCGATTCGATGGCTGGATGATCGCTGGTTGCTGTTAGAAAATGCCATGCGAGACCTTGTAGTTATAAGTGCCGATGGACGTGAATTTCACTGGGTAACAAGTTTTCAAAACTCCAACTTTTATGCCAACATCGTGGACTATTTTCCGCAAACCCATAGGCTCTATCTGATAACCTATGCGCGTGATTCGTTTGAATCTCATCTGATTGCCATCAATACGATGGATTGGCAACAGGCATGGTCTATTGCGCTTGGTGAACCGAATGCCCCCGCAAATGTTTATCTCAGCCCGAATCACAAATGGTTGCTCTTTAAACATTACGCATTTCCTAATTTAGTCGGGGCGATGCGTACAGATGGACAGCAGCAGCGCGTTCTAAGGGTTCCAGATTCAAGGTTTATCATCAACCTTTCCCCCAATGGAGAATGGATGCTGTTTGTGGGCTATGATGCGACAATCGGTGGTAATGGTTTATGGCGGGCTAAATGGGATGGCGCACATATAACCCGAATAGGTGAAACGATGTTTGACCCTGCGCACACGGTAGTCGTTGATACTCTTAGCCCGGATGGAGAATGGCTAATTTTGCGGCAAACGGGTAATTCCACCGATAACCGAGATGAGATTTTCCGCATACGACAGGATGGAACGGCTCTACAAAGGTTGTTTACTTCAGATCAGAATATCCATCGCAGTATTGTTGCATGGCAACCGAAATCTACCCGACGTTGGAACCCGATGATTATGGGCAGCATATCAGTTGGATTGCTTTTGTTTGCCAATAGTCTAGTGCTATTGTCATTCTTTCGACGAGTGCGACGAGTCTAAATTCAGCGCGGTGGATTCATCCCCGCGTTTTGAATGACCCCTTACCACATTTCCGCCTCCCCAACGGACATCTATAACCCTCCGCCATAATCCATGACACCACTTGACAAGTGCATACCGTTTCACACCCACGATTATGACTCCCTTACAGACCGAACTATCACCCCCGCCACTCTACCAAGCGTTATAATAGGTGTGACAGGTTCCATTTTCCCCAACCCTGCCGATGGAGAGAAAACCCTTGCACGACACCGCGTTGGTGGTGGCACAAACCTTTCGGGATGAACATGGGCGCGTGATTGCTGCCCTGATGTCCAAATTGGGCGATCTGGCATTGGCCGAAGATGCCCTCCAAGATGCGCTGGTTGAAGCGTTGGAATCGTGGCCGGAACGGGGCGTGCCCTTAAATCCCGGTGCATGGATGACGACCATCGCCAGCCGCCGCGCCATTGACCGTCTGCGCCGCGCCAAAACCTATGCCCGCAAGCAGGAAATTTTGGCGGGTTTGGCGGCCCTTGATTCTGCCGACACCCCTGAATTCGACACCGCACCCCCTATCCCCGACGAGCGCTTAAAATTAATGTTCACCTGCTGCCACCCGTCGCTGGCGTTGGAGGCGCAGGTCGCCTTGACGCTGCAAACATTGGGGGGCTTATCCATCGCCGAAATTGCCCGCGCCTTTCTGGTGCAAGAAAACACGATGGCCCAACGGCTGGCCCGTGCCAAAGCCAAAATCCGGGATGCGGGTATCCCCTATGCCGTCCCGCCGATAGATGTGCTGCCGGAACGCCTCGACGCGCTGTTAGCCGTGATCTATCTCATTTTTAATGAGGGCTATGTGGCGACCAGCGGCGAACACTATCAGCGGCGCGAATTGTGTCGAGAGGCGATTCATCTGGCGCGGGTGCTGGTCGAATTGTTATCCCC
>JAIOHL010000339.1 GCA_019913005.1 Anaerolineae bacterium
CCAATCTCTGGTGTAAGCTACAACAACTCCCCCCGCATCACCGTGAACGCCTGTCCGCCCAAAATACACCGTTCGCCATTCGCCGTCACCCGGACACGCACCACCCCCCCCCGCGCCGACGCCTGATACGCCACAAATTCACTCTGCCCCATGCGCCACTGCCAATACGGGCCGAGAATGCAATGGGCTGATCCCGTCACCGGGTCTTCGTCAATCCCCGATCCCGGCGCAAAAAACCGCGACACAAAATCGTATCCATTCGAGGAGGCCGCGCTGGTCACAATCACCCCGCGCACCCCCGACTCCTTCAATCGTGCATGGTCGGGGTTCAAATGCCGCACCATTTCTTCCGACTCGACCTCAATCAGATAATCGTCCTTATACCGCCCCACATACACCGCCTCGCGTATCCCCAAAATCTTCCCCAATTGCCGATCATCATAATACGGCTGTTGATACCGCGCCGGAAAATCTAACTCAATCCAATTGCCCTCGACCCGTTCCGCCGTCAAAATGCCGCTCTGGGTATGAAATCGGGCCTGTTCATGCGCCTGCAAAATCCCCATCTCCCACAGCACATGGGCGCTGGCTAAGGTGGCATGTCCACACAACGGCACTTCGACCAAAGGCGTAAACCAGCGTAGCTTAAAATCCGTGATCTGCATTTGTAAAAACGCCGTCTCGGAAAGATTCATTTCCCGTGCCACTGCCTGCATCCACGCATCATTTTTCGGCTGCAACATCACCACCACCGCCGCCGGATTCCCGCTATAGGGCGTATCCGTGAACGCATCCACCTGAATAATTGATTGTCTCATACCAAATCCGCGTCACCTATGGATGATTAATTTGTCTAAATCCGTTGCGGCTTAATCAAATTCCGTGAGTTGCCGCATCTGTTTACAATCTGAAAAGCGAATTCGCATCCGCCATTATGATCTCTATCATACACGCCCCCCTTTTTTGGCGCGAATATCCTTTATAATCAGAAGTGTTGCGAAAGGTCACAAATGGAGTGTCCGATTATGCACCTATCCCTATTCCGCGCTAGCCTCATCGCAGCTATCTTCATCACCAGCACCTTAAATGGCTCAAAAGCCACCGCCCAACAGCCTTGTACCCTCGAACCGCGCTTCTATTATTTGCGAGTAATCACCGAAGACATCAAAGATCTTCACGTCGCCCTAGACTACCCCCAATCTACACAAGGCGACCCCAACACGGCCCAATACTACATTGACCGTGCCCAGCTTTTGGTTGCACTAGACGGCGACTTCGATACACACGCCATAGCGGATTACAACACGGCGTTGGGCCTAGACCCGCAGAATCCGGACATCTATTTAGGCAAGGCCAATACCTTTTTTTTCCTCAAACGTTATCAAGAAGCCATTCGCACTTATCGCACGGCTATCGAACTTTATACCTCTAGCGGCAATCCCGATGCTGCATTCGCCACCATCCTGTTGGCCCAAGCCTATATTGCCGACGAGCGCTATGAGGATGCCAATGCTGTCCTGATGCAGTTAACCAATTCCGGCGAACAGCCTGCCCTCACTAACGCATTTTTGGGGGTACTGCAATCCAAGCTCGGTTATCTCGAAATCGCCGAAGCCTATTGGAGTCTGGTCGAAGATTTAGACCCTGACATCGCTTCATTTTTCATTGAGCAGGCATTTAAGTTCTACAAACGTGACGATATGGACACAGCGATTACCAACGCGACATTAGCCATTCGATTTTCGCGGCATAATCCAAATCGGCAGCTATTGGGGTATTTTTTGCGAGCCAGCGCCACCATGAAGTCACATAGCACCAATTTCCTTCGAAACGAGCCAGTTGACAATCTACAGCCAGAGCAAACCATCGCCGATCTCACCCAAGCTGTCCAGATTGACCCGAATTGTGCGCCGATTTACGGTTTGCGGGGCTTTGCTTATTCTAGTCTCGGTAAGTCCGACCTAGCACTAGCCGATTTGGACAATGCCATTCGCCTCGACCCTAGTTATTACAATCCTTACCAATTCCGGGGGCAAATCTATCAAGATCAGGGTCTCGAAGTATTAGCAGATGCGGACATGGACTATTGGACGAATCACTATTTCGAAGAGTTGACCCTAAAAGGAACTCTACTCGGCGATTTAGCCTTTGCATTAGGGGATTATCGAGTAGCAGAAAGTAATTATTACATTGTATTGATTTTTAACGGTGAAGCTCTTAATGCCTATCTTGGTCTCGGTGCAGTTTACAGGCTACAAGGTAGAATGGTCGAGGAGTATCTGCTTTATACCCGTTATATTGAGGCATATAATCCCGGCGCTGATTCCCCTATTCGCCAGCACCTCCTAGAATTGGAACAATTTCGTAATTGAACCGCAATCGAAGCACCCAATAACTACCCGAACGCCGTCCGCACCCCGGCTACGTCGAGCGCGACAGCGACGACCTCCATCTCAGCACCCCCTTCGATCAAATTTTGCCCTTTACTACTGGCGATTACACTGCTGTAATTAACCCTACCAGTCTAAATACATAACAAAAAGGTTTTTGATTAGCTATTTTCGTACTCCCCTCGCCTGTGGGAAAAGAGGTCGGGGGGATGAGGTTCAACTCTATCAAAAAGGATTTTTTGCATGACTCCCAAACGCCAAACCCAGATCGCGGGCTATATCGGTTCTCTATTTATCATTGCCCCTATTTTTGTTCCGTCCTTGCGTGAATACAGTCTATGGCTGACTGCCCTCGGTGTATTTATCATCGCCATCCCCCAATTTGCCCAGACCCGACAATCCTTTAAGCTGGTGAATGAGGCCGAAGACCGCCGCGATGAAGATGTAACATTGGAAAATTACCAACCCACCCGCAACGCCGCGCTGCTTATCAACCAATTAGCCGAACTCGGCTTTACCCGCTTAGGCGAAACCCGTTCCCCGCTCAAAGGCCACAAAAACCCCATTACGTGGATTTTGTCCAACCCCGACCACACGGATTTTGCCGAGGTGATAGACTTGCAGGGTAAGCTGCCTGCCATGCTCCAATTCACCACCGTTTTTGCCAATGAAGCCGTCTTAGAAACCGCATACCCGATTGGTGAAAACAAAGATTTTCCGCAGCACCGTTTCCGCTTCAACTCGGTCAGTGTCCCATCCGCCTATGAACAACATTCCCTAGATCGTTTCCGCCTCGAATCCCAGCACGGCGCACCCCGCCCCTTTCGCACGATGGTGGAACATCTCGCTTGGGAAGGCCGCTATCGGGAACTCTATGGACGCAACAAGCTGCGGGGTTCAGAAATCAGGTCGCTAATGTATTCACTGTTTATCTTGGCGATGTTGGGCAGCATCATTACTTATGCACTCGCCAACAGTGACTTTATTTCGGAAGACCTTAGTTGGACGCTGGCCTGTGTGCTGGTTGCCGCTGGGATGCTCGCGGGTCTAGTGGGCTTTATCATGAGTATCCCTGTCAATAGCCGTATTGCCCTCGCCCAACGCTTCAAAAAATCACAGGACAAAGCCACCCGCCCTCGCCGGAGGATTTTTGGACGATGAAATATTTAGGGAAAATGGGCGGTGATTTTCCTTACCCCAACTTTCCCTAAATTACACCAAATTCGTGTGATCGACAGATGGAAAAGCTGGAGGAGTCACAGACTCCTCCCTACGAGAATATACCTTTGTTACTGTAGGGATGGGTCTGTGACCCATCCTCTTGAGAAGCGAACCATTTACCCGAATCTGGTATTACGACCTGTGTCCATTCAGGATAGCGCCACGATTTGGTAAACTGGACGTGATTCAGTGTTGCATTTGGAGACAGCCATGCCCCTACAATTACGACTCGCCACCCCGGATGACCATGCGCGGTGTCTCGAAATCCTCCATAGTGCCGACGAGGATGATAACCGTACCCGTGCCACAATGGCTGACCCTGCCCACTCGACTTATGTTGCAATGGATGGCCCGACCATGATCGGCGCGGCGATAATGCACTGGCAGGCCACTGACGCCGAAATCGCCTATATCGCGGTCACGGAAACCATGCGCGGACGGGGTTTTGGCAAGCAGATGATCGAGGCCCTCATTACGCAGGCCCGCTTACGGGGAATGCAGGCGGTGTTAGTCGGTACGGCCAATGCGAGCCTCGGCAATATCGCCTTTTATCAAAAATGCGGCTTTCGCATGGATCACGTGCGGCACAATTTCTTCGACTATTTCACGCAACCCGTCCTCGAAAACGGCATCCCCATCCGTGATATGATCGTATTCCGCCTACTGCTCGACTAAACTTTAGGGAAAATCGCCCCGTATTTTCGCCTGCCCACCTTTCCCTAAATCCAATTTCCCACCTCGCGGCCATTGTCCTTTATGCTCTTTGACTTTTAGATCCGGTAATTGAACCCCACCCCCGGCCCCTCCCCAA
>JAIOHL010000340.1 GCA_019913005.1 Anaerolineae bacterium
CCTACGCCGATCGCCCCACCCGCCCAACAGGTCGCTGACGCGACGGAAAAAGGGTTTCAAGCCTCGGCGGAAGATTTGATGGATGCCCGCTTGGAAAATGCCGTTCCAGAGCCAAAGCCCCAAGCCAAGCCCGCAACCCTCGACAGCATCGTGAATGCGCTGTGCAAGGTGTGTTATCCGGGGGGTGATGTCAGCGTTCAACGCAAGACGGCGAAGATCGAGCAGGAATTGACCCGGGCCGCGCAGGACATCTTGAACCAAACGCCGGATGTTCAACCGAGCATGTTCCGCCTGTGGCCGGCCTTCCAACAGGTCATGGGATGGCGCTATCTGACTCCCGGTTTCGTGGTGCAGCATTGGGCCGAATATCAGACCTATTTCGAAAACCCGTCGCGGTTTGTGGTGCGGCTGCCCAATCGCCTCAAGAAGCCCGATCCCTTTACCCATCTGCGGGATGAGTTTGTGCTGGATATTCCAGAGGATTAGGTGGTGTGGTTGGAATCTAGGTTATCTCCACCCTAAACCCCTCCCCATTGCATGGAGAGGGGCTTAACAAAGGCTTTTCTAGGTGGACGGTGAGGATGTGTTACCGAGAGGGCAGAGCGGGTGTGGGATAAATGTTCTAAACGAGCGAAATCTGGTATGATTGGGCGGCTAGAAAAGCGATGAAACAAATTTCGGGGGTATCAACGATCAATGGTACAATCCCCCCAAATCCCGGTAAAATAGATGGGCATTGGTTGGATGGATTAAGGATAACCCCCCAACCGCGAACTTATTAAGGAGCTTAGAAAAAACGAATGGGCGTGACAATTTCTCTCATGAACCAAAAAGGCGGCGTTGGCAAGACGACGTTGGCTGTTCATATCGGGGTTGGGTTGGCCGCACTGGGGTACAAAGTGGCGATGATTGATATGGACCCACAGGGGCAGCTATTGGTCTCGCTGGCCTTAGATTCAATGGGAGACGACGACGAAGGCATATTTAATTTATTGGTCAATGGCTATGCGCTGGAAGACACCCTGCGTCAAGTGCCGGAGGATCGGTTTAAAGGCTATGTCGAAGGGCGTGATAGTGGCACCTTGACCCTTTTGCCGGGGGGACAGCGTACCCAATTGGCGGCGCTCGATATGCAATTGCGCGGAGCAGACTTCAATATCCTACGCCAAGCCTTTGAGCCGCTGCAAACCGAAAATCATTTTGTGATTGTAGATACCCCACCCACCCTCTCGCTGTTTACCCCGGCCATTCTGGGAGCTTCCAACTACGTAATTATCCCGACGGAGCTTGACCGTTTGGGCATTGATGGGGTGGAAAAATTCATGGGCACGGTCATTAATTTGAGCGGGATGCACTCGGCGCAGGTCATGGCGATTTTGCCGACCCGTACCAAGCCCCAAACCCGTGAGCATCTGGATCGCGCTGCCGAGCTTTCCACCAAGTTCCCCGGCCTCGTCTGGACGGACTATGGGATTACCGAATCCACGCTGTGGAAAGAGGCCTCCGACGCGGGTTTGCCCGTTTTTGGCTATGCGCCCGCCCACCAAGCCGCCGACCAAGCGTGGCGCGTCGTGGGACGGGTATTAGAGGTAGTGCAGAAGGCGAATGGATAGGACAGCTAAAAACGGATAGCGATGTTGGGGCAGGGGGACTTGTCCCGAATAAGGCATGGTAGAGGACAGGCGATTGGGAAATGGGCCTGTCCTTTTTTGTTGTTATACCGAATTCGGGTAAGGATGGGTTATTGGAACAATGGGTTTAAACCCATTGTTGCGGTGATCCGTCTATCATTCGCCCGAAATTGGTATCACGGGGCTAAAGCCACCGTGCTGAATTTAGCGGTTATCCCAATTGATAGATGGAAAAGCCAGAGGAGCGGAGCACCGACTCCTCCCTACGAAAATGCTCACAATCTCCCGTTATTACGTTCGAGCGTCTTTTTTGGACATGGATTGAAACCCCGTCCATTTTTAGAAGCGATAATACATATTCAGCCTTTAATTTTTTCAAATATTTCATATTAAAACGGCTATTTGAAGCCATCCTCAGAATAATATCCAGTAATTGACATTCCATATACATATGTTGTTAGAATATCTGCGCAATATACATATGCTGGTAATGACTAGGTATCAAATTATATATTCACATAAACCATATATATTTGTTTGGATGTGGATTTGAGGGCATGGGTGGAGCAGGGGGAGGGCGGCAATCAGGCCAATGGAGGCCACGCTCTGGCGGATTTCATAGAATACGCAGCGCAGCAAAATGAAGGCGCGATGGACTGCTGGATGATCTCCCATAAGATCGAGCGGCGCGGGTGGTGGTTGTGTACATGGAAGAGAAACGATTATCGAGGGAGGAATCGTGGGGCATGAGTCCGGTGGTCACGGTGGTTTCCCCCTACTCCCAGATAAGGTAGCCTGTATGAAATTCAGGTGGGTTAATGCACATCAATTAGATTATTCATAAGGAAGCACCCCATCCCAAACCCTTCCCCTAACAAAGGGAAGGGCTTCAATACCCTCCTTGCTCCCCCATTGCTTGGTTCACGCTCCGACACTTTTTGGACAGAAGCGGTAAAAACTGACCTCACCCCCACCCCTCTCCCACGAGAGAGGGGCTTCCATCCGCCAGATTCGCCTCCCCCTCGCCAGATGGAGAGGGGGTCGGGGGGTGAGGTCAACACCTTTGGAAATCCCTTGCTGATGCCCCTCCCAAAAAATGTCGGAGTCTGAACCATTGCATGGAGAGGGGCTTTATCCCCTCGCTACACAGTGAGGATATGTTGCCGCAATTAAATGCCAAACCTCATCAACCCATGTTCCAAAATCTCGAAGGCCGGATGGAGAATTTCGTGCAAAAAATCGGGTGCAAAATGGCAGATTACCCCGTCCCAATCAGGTCGAAGTGTGATATAATAATATGGACGCACCAATTACAGCCAATGAAATTATAGTATTTGCACATATGTTCTAAACGCAGTCACTTATAGGGTATCTCGATGTTCACAATATAGATTTTAAGCAGAATTGCAAATCATCGAAAAGGAGATGGAGACAGTGGGGATTTTGGAATCGAAAAACAAACAAAAAATTTGTGGGCGAAAATTTTCGGTAGATTTGGGAAAGTCAAAACGTCGAAATGCAAGAGGTAGTTGAAGGGTCAAAATTGAAATTCTACCTACCCCGGTTCGACCAGCAACCCAATCATGATGATGCGAGTTATGTTACACAAGGCGACCAGCCATGCGAATTTTCAAAAAACGGAGGGGGAACATCTAAAAAATGAGAAAACTTCCATGCACATCGAGACCACACAGCGCTATAATATTTTGAGAGAGGTTGGTCAATCACTTCCCCAAAAATAATGACAAGTGGATAGATGGGTAAACGGGGAATCCAATTTTCAAATAACACCGCAAGGTTTTTCACAGGCGAAATGAAAGGGGATATTCAAGGAAGATGGCAAGTCGAAATCCACGAAAACAAAGAGCAATCCGTCAAGCAGGCGATCAAGGCACGGGGTTGTATGATGCACTGGTTCAAGCAACCAATACACCGTTGACCACGCGCCTACCCGTTCGCAACATTGCCTTAGCCGACATCGTGCGCGAAGGGGATGTGCAGGTGCGCGTTGATGGTCTGGATACGGACAAAGTTGAAGAATATCGCATCCGAGTTGAGAATGACTCCGAAGCCCCCCCGATTGATGTGTTTACGTTGGGGAATGGCAAGTATCTCCTAGCGGCTGGCTTCCATCGGGTTGAGGCCTACCGACTGGCGGGTAAGCTGACGATTCCGGCAACCATCCGTGAAGGGGATGTCAAGGATGCCCGCGAACTCGCCGAACAGGATAATTTGAATCATGGGCTGCCGTACACAATGGCGGATAAGCGGAACATTTATCGCCGCCGCCTGCTTGATGGTCGGACATGGTTCGGGCTAGTCGAGGGTGAAATCAAACAGTTGGTCTCGGATCGTGAGATTGCAAGAGACCTCGGTGTAAGTGCAATGGCTATTGGTCGGTGGAAAAAAGAGCTTACAACTGTAACAGGGGTTACAGTGGATGCCTCAAAAGTCGTCGGTGCCGACGGTAGAGTGCAAAATGTAAGTCAGATTAGACAGACTGCGGCCAAAAGATTCGAAGATTTTCGCTCCGAGGAGAAAAAATCGGAGGTCGCGGAGGCGTCACGGGAAGAGGTGGATTTTGATGCCGACCCTTACGCCGATGGAGCAGAATTTGTTCCCGGCTCGGCCTACTATGAGTCCAACCCCCCCAGTTTTGAGGGACGGGAGGAACGCGCGACGGTCACTCCGGCTACCATCGAACCCACCCCGAACCCCTTTGCGCATGGAGAATTTTCGCCCCAAGACATTGCCGCCATGTACCGGACGATGGTCTTGAAGGTGGAGGAACTGGAAAAGTTGTACGGTCAGCTATCGCAAATCCGGGGTCTGGAACACTTCCAAGCCGTGATGGGGCAGGAAAACGTTGACAAAATGGGGCGGGTGTTGCAGCGCGGATTGCAGACGACCCACGCGCTTGATGAACTGCTGAACGACTATTTGCAGAAAATCTAGTCGGGCATTCATAAAAATCAGTCGAAAAAGTCCCCCATTCAACCGGGGGATTTTTTGTTTTTGGGGCGAAACTGGATCGGGCTGGGGTGATTTTTTGGAAGTCGGTGGAGCACGATTGAAGGGGGGTGGGGCCAATTTCGGCGATCCACCCAAATAGAAAAATCGGGATTATGTAACATAAGATGTAGGATGGACTAGAAGAACCGAGATCGTCTTCGCAAAAATCCGGTTCTGAATAATCCCCAAAACTCAAAATCCGGCCCCCATTATCGTGTTCGACCATCCAAAAACGATGGCAGCCTTTCAGGACTTGGGGATCGGCGAGGAGCACGCAGGCCAGCGAGGGGTGGTAATTTTGTGCGCTTGAGATACATAATGCAGTGCGACGGGGTGACTGAATCGTAGTTCCGAAAAGTGTCGGTATGGAAATGTTGCGAAAACGGAGAGGCAAAATGTCGAAATTGCGGAAGGAGAATCGGTAAAGCGTGCTGGTCGAAGTCGCGTTGCCATCCTCACGATACCTGATTTCCCGATGGCGGTTTTCGGGTAGGTTGCCTATTTGTACATGGCGCTAAAGCCACCGTGCTAAATCTAGCTGGAAATTGGTGTTTGTCAACACGAGAAACGCCAGACTATCTACATGTTTTCCCAAAATGCCTCTCACGATACGCGGCCCGCTCCCTAACCAAAATCAAATCATGGGCGGGGGCAAAATTGTGATAAGATGATTTTTCTGATATTCTATGATAGAACGTATGTGCGGAAGAATATCCCCATCTGACGGCGAATTAGGAAATGGAGTTGCCGGGATTTTGGCGGCGGGTGGCAGCGTAGTAGGTAGGCGATTTAACAAACTTTAGGTGGAGCCACGTCGTCACTTCGTCCGAGAATAGCGGTCATACGAATTTCACGTGTGCAAGAAGGAAAACGTTGGGGGAGTCTGCAACATGACCGATCATACCAGATTCGAATAGCCGATAGTCGTTCAACCCCACCCCAAGCATAGAGAGGGAGGGTTAGCAGCTAACTAGATTGGTATAAGGTCACCCGAGATCGCGTGTAGGGCAGGGGTCGGCGATCCGTCCTCATGCAACGACCACCAGATGTAAGTATAGAGGGCGATGAGATATAATCATTCTATAATGATTATATGGGAATAAAAACCAAGATAGTAAAATTGATATATAATATTTATAAATGACCGAAAACGGCGTTATCAAGCGCATCTGCGAAAATGGGAGGAAGCATGTCAAAAGAGGAAATGGATAAAGAAATCTTACGGATTATGTCACGTTTGGCCCGCGATGGATTTAAAACGGTCTATCCGCGACAGGTGCAGGCGTGGCTGGACACCGAGCGTTCGGAACGGCAACTGCGGCGTGATATGGCACGCATGGCCCGCGAAGGTCGCCTCCGCCGATTTGGAGAGCGCGGCGGGTTTAGTCTGCACGATCCGTCCGCCCTACCCCATCCCACCCGGCTACGACGCTGGCGACGGAGGAGATGAGCGTGACCTCGGAGACAAAATTTAGGGAAAATCGGCGGGCGATTTCTACCCTAGCATTTTCCCTAAAATTCGAGTGGCGAAATGGGCATTTTGGCCCCTACGGCGGGTTGCCATTGTGCTCGGCGCGGATAACATTAGGACGATTGCCTAGTCCGGCAAAAAGGTCAAACCTTTTTCCGCAAGGGCACGGCGGAGGGTTTCCAATGCTTTTGGCCCAATGCCATGCAACTGCTTGAGGTCGGCTTCGCGGACGGCGGCTAACTGCTCCAATGATTGGTAGCCCGCCTGTGCCAATGCCCGTTGGGCCGGAGCACCCAGACCGGGTGGCAGGTTGCTGGGTGGCTGATTGCGTGGGGAATTATCCATTATCCAGTTCTCCTTTCCTTGATGTCTGCGACGACTATACACCCCTCAATTTAAGCACATTTGTTCGGAATGGGCAAGCGGTTGTGAATCCGTACCCTCCATTTTTACCAATCATGAATCGGGGGTGGGCCATCGCGCCACATGCGTTCCCGATCCCGTGTGAAATTGACCACCGCCTGTGGGAAATCCACCCCCCAATCATGGAAATTCGTCAGACATTCGACATAGGCCGTCGCGTTCGCCATCGTTGGGGTTTTCAGCAAGGTGTCGGTCAGCTCCATGAAATTCGCTGGCTTGTCGGGGGCTTCACTCAGGGCACGCATTAGCCATTTGTGGAAGGGGTAGAGGATGCGATTGTAGGCCAGAATCAGCCGTCCGCCAAACAACACCAAATCGGCGACGGTGCGCGTCATCAAATAGGCATCTTGGCGTTTTTCGGCCTCCCCGACGAACCAATTCAGCAGCAACAGTTGGCTGTAGAAGGCTTGCATATTATAGACGCGCTTCTCTTCGGGGTAGGTGGCGATGCGTTTGACCCACTCGTCGAGGTCAGGCATCCGCGAATAGACGATATTGGCGTTGACAAAAGCCGAACGGGTCGCTTCGATGCCCTTTTCTGCCGCATCCTTTAAATAAGCGAGGTCGAGATATTTGCCGTCAATGTAGCCGCCTTCATAATCGCAGATTTCGCGGTCAAAATACAGCACGCGATTGGTGTCCATGCGCCGCTGAAAATCGGCCTCGCTGATGACGATGAGAATATCAATATCCGAGTCGGGCCGTCCCCAGCCGCGCACCAATGAGCCGCCGATGATGAGCGCAAGGCACTCTGGGTCGGCTTTGAATTGTTCGACGAGCCGATCAATGACCCGCCGATGATGGTCGTACATACAACGCTCCAAAAATGTTGGTCGTGAGGTTGCCATTGTTGCGGGGAGGAAGGTCGGTGCAGTATCCAAATGTCAACCACCGAGTAAAATTTATATTCATTATAACCAACAATGGGTACTTTACTCTTGAATCATAGGGAATTCACGCGATATAGGAGGACGAGTGTATTATGGACGAGCAAAATCTGACGATTGCGTATCTACTGAAATATATCAACCACGAGATTCAACGGATTGCCGCTCTACCGGATGCGCGAATAGCCAAGAACTGAGTTGGCTGATGAGTTCCCTGACTGTTATTTCAGACGCCGCTGCGCATAATGCAAAACGGCTCGGTGGGGAATATAGCAAGGTGATCGGAATTGCTGATGTACTCTATGCAAACATTCAAGATATAGGCCACGACGCTCAATGGAAAAGCAAATGGCCTTTGGATGAGGAAATTGATTGGGCGGTATGGCATGAGCATGAGCGCGGCACGAAACCACCCTTTGATACTGAGTGGTGGAAATGAAGCCCCAAATCGTAGTTTGCTGATTAGGCTTGTTCCCAATTTTCGCGCCGGACGGACAAAATGGCAAAATCTTCATCATTGGTCACAAGGGTCGCATCGAGTCGGTGAGTAATGGCGGCAACCAGCAAGTCCATATCCGATAGTTGACGGCCTTGCTTGCGTGTCTCTGCCCAAAATTGCGCTGCTTGGAGCCAGTCGTCGTCCGTTAGTGGTTCTACCGCCAACACACGACGGGCGCTGTTTCTAAAGGTCGCTAACTTCTTGGCTGCCCCTCGCCAGCGAAGGCCGCGCTCAATCTCGTATATGACGGGCTGACAGAGCAGAAGGGTGTCGCCCCTAAGCTCGGCTTCGCGATAATTTTTCCATACTTGCGGGTGTCGCTCAATCAAATAGGTGACAATATTGGTATCCAGCAAGTATTTCAACGTTCATCCTCCGGTAGTGCGTCAATCCAAGCAAAATCCTTATCAATTTTTTCGAGGGGTTCAAGATATTCCTCATTCATCGCAGCGATGGCTTCTGCCGCCTCTTCGGGAGTCATGTTCGCCCAAAAATCATCAACAGCGGCTTCCATCAGGGCAATCCGTTCCTCTGGTGTTGAATCAGATGGGGATGGCTCATCCCCCAACTCATGCCAGCGCGATTTAATCGCCCGTTCGACCTCCGCCAATTCCTGACGATTGAAGGATTCTAATGCCTGTATCACAGTATGTAGGTCAGTCATCGGTGTCACCTCCAAGTGCTACTATAATCATTATAACAAATAAGCGGAGGAGCGTTGTTCCATATGAAAATCTCTATCTGGCAGCAGTTCAGCAGCAACCACAGTGCCGACTTTACGCTGGTGGGGACATTTGAGTCCCCCGAAAAAGCCGAACACGCAGGGCAGGAACTCCGCAAAATTATTGAGATGATTGGGCACTGGTGGGAGGAGCAGGGGGAATTCGAGGATTGTGTTAGCCAAGTGGCGCAAATGGCGAAAAAGAAGCAGTTGACACCCCCTGAACAGGCGATTGCGAGTCAATACAACATTGATTGGGGCAGAGAGCCGATTGATTGGACGCTGACCGCCGAAGCCGCGAAAGGTGTCGAAGTCTATCGGAATCTTGTCTTTATCAACCCCTATACGGAGACGTGGAGCAGCACACAGCCCTTTGAAAACCTGCTGAATTTATGGGGTGGGCTGATTGCCTGTGAGATGGAATATTCCGAGCATCGGCTGACGTTTACTGTCCAGTTTGCCGCCCGTGATGAGGCCCACGCGGAGAAGATGGCGCAACAATTGGCGGTGATGTGGCAGGAGTTTGAATCTGATAGCGAGCAGTTCGGGTATCCATTCGGCAGCTATCAGCGTGATGGGCTGACATTTTCAATCGCGGGGTTTCCGGTTTTTTGGTTTATGAGTGAGCTATTCCAGCGATTTCAGGATTTCATCGGGTGGCTGGAAGACCAGCAATGCACGATTATCAATTATGCCATTGAAGAAACCCCGAGGCCGGATTAATTGAAAGGGGCGCGAAGTGAAAATCTCTATCTGGCAGTAGTTCAGCAGCAACCACAGCGCGAGTTTTACGAGGCCCTTTAATCCCTAACCGCTTGACAAATAGACATCTAAAACCCTCCGCAACGGACTTAGGGAGGGTTTTGTATATCAGAGAAGCGTGTGGTGTCTAGGCCCACGACACGTGAATAATTGTCGGACCATTGCCACCCTTATCGCGGCAGACGGTGTTTTCATCATAATACACCGTGAATTTCGAGCCACGTGGCAGGAAGCGGCGAGCATACCCATAGATAATGCCATAGGAAAAATCATCGGGGTAGATGTCCGACAGGAGGAGTGTATAGTGTTTATCATCCACTTTTTGGCACGTAATTTTGCCTACATCGCCGCCACGATGGAGATATTGATAGAGACCGTCCCAAATCATCAGTACGTCGCCAAGTTTTGGATCGGTCATATTGGGGGGCATGGGCACAATCTTGCCGATTTCCATGCCGATGGCTACCATATTCAGGGTTGAATTGGGACTATTCAGTAGTTCATGTAGGCAATCCAAGAGGGATTGAGCAGGGTACCATTCATGCGGGTTGAGGTCTACCAAGCCATACTTCTGGGCGACAGGGAAACTATCATCGTGCATGAGGTTGTCGGTGAAGGCACGCAGATTTTGCCCAAGTGTCTCAACGCCGGGAGGTAAGTTGACTTTACGCATTTACGTCTCATATCCTTTATATTACACGAAAGTAATAATCATATTACATGACTTAGAAGAATTAAGCAAGACTTGAGATTGTGAATTTCATATGAAAATCTTAATTTGGTCTCAATTCAGCAGCAACCACAGCGCCGACTTCACACTGGTGGGGGAGTTTGCGACTGCCGAACAAGCAGCAGAGGCCGCTGAAAAGATCCGCCATATCCTGCGCGAAGTGGCGACCTTCTGGCACTCTATCCCCGCCGATGAACGCCCTGCCGCGTGGTCAAAATGGCGCTACGACCTCACCCCGATTGAACAGACCCTCCGTCAACAATTCGAGGTCGAATGGGCGCGGCATGTGAATCTGGATACCACCCACGCATTGGATTGGCTGCCCGCCGATCCCGAAAAAGCCATCAACGCCCTCGTGCATGTGGATCGCTGCCTATTGCTGGAAAATATCGGGGATACCTACATCGGCGCGGCGCCGTTTGATACCCTGCTGGCGAAGTGGGGGGCATCGGTGGTCGCGTGGCGAGAGGTCGGCGGCGGGGAGATTTATTTGACCGTGACCTGTCTCGCCCCGGATGAAATGACCGCCGAAAAGCTGTTGGCCGATGTGCAAGTGACGTATCAGCAGGACGGCTATCCTGAGCGCGACATCCAAATCGGCGGGATGTTGTGGGGCGTCGCCGATCATTATGATACACGGCGGGAAGGGCGCAAATTAATCTATCCGCTGACCGTGATGAGCGATATCCATGAATATTTCGGCGCGTTCTTGGATTATCTGCGCGAGAATGGGTGTACGGAGATTGAATATCAGTTTACGCAGGGGTAGGTGGATTGAACCATGACCAAACTCACGCTCGAAGAAAGGCTCAACAAAGGGGCGCAGCACTATCAAGAATGGCGTGCGGCGAATTGGGCCGACCCTGAATTTCGGGCCATTTACGAAGAGGAAGCGGAAAAAAGCGAATTGTGGCTGCAATTGGTTGAGGCGCGTCAATCGCTTGGGCTGACACAGGCACAGATGGCGGAACGATTGGGCATCTCGCAGGCGCAGGTGTCACGCTTGGAAAAACGCGGCTACGATGCCTATACCCTCAGCAGTCTGCGCAAATATGTCGCGGCGCTCGGTGAGGGCTATGAACTAATCGTCAAAATCCGCACACCCGACCCGTCGAAATAGGGTCACATGGATGGCTCGTCCGCACCCCAACAAGACAGCAGGCCAATCTTATAGCGCCCCTCGCCAAGAGCTATCACCGCGAGGCCGTCAGGCAGACGTACCGCAAGCGCTTGCCCCTCCTCGATTACAATGAGTTGTAAAGGCCACTACCCAAAGAAGGGGTTCCCATGCTGAAAAAACTACTGCCCATCTTCTGTCTTGCCTTCCTCATGTTTATGCCAGATCATACACAAGCGCAAACCGATTTCGGCGATGTGTTGATTATTCGGTCAGATGGCGATTTTTGGTCGTGGTCGGAGGTCATTGGACTTACCCGCCTGACCGTTGAAGGCTTTCCCTACGACGTAGAGCGTTCAGCCGATGGTCGGTATTTGGTTTATGCGACCCGTGACGATGTGGTGTTCGAAGCAATCGAGCGCGGCGAGGAGTATGCCGTTGATGTTTACCCGACCAACCTCTGGCGGTACGATCTGCAAACGGGCGAGGCCGTTGAGATTGCAGCGCAACCTGCCGAAATGGTGTATAGCAGTGAGGCGGTGGTGGGTTATGATCGCTTTAATCCCCAGTGGTCGCCCGACGGCAGCAAAATCGCATGGATTGAGCTTCCGCTTGGGATGCCTAACGAGGATGCTTGGCGGTTGGTCATTTTTGATGTAGCACAAGGAAGTGCAAAATCGGTGACCGATTTGCCAGCGCCATCTGGTATTGGCGACGGGTCGTTGATGGCCGCGATTGGACTGCGCTGGGCGAGTGTGGGCCTCATCACCGAAACGGTTTTCATGAGCGATGACCGTTCGGTGGTGCAGAATTTTGTGATCTACGACGAAGCGGGCGCGGTCATTGCGGAGCATGATTTGAGCAGTGTCAGTATTTCGGGTTGGTTCTGGTCGGATGATGAAGCCGCGATGTTCGGGATGGCTAGGAACGACGAAAACAAGACGGTGGGGGTACTGCGACTCGACCTGTTCGCTGGTACCGAAGAAATCCGGCCCGGTTCGCTTATCGTGACCGTCAGCCGCCGCGCTCCCGATCAATTGGCATATCATCTGGTGGATAACGACGAAACACACGTGGCCCACTGGTGGATGTGGCAGGCGGATACTCCAACCGTGTATGAGGTGACGAGTGAGCGGTATCTGTCCTCGCAATTCGCTATTGACCCCGATGGTCAGCGGATTGCCTATATCACCGACGCGCTCTATATCTGGCAGGATGGTCAAGCCCAACGCATCGCTGATACGGAGCAATTTGCCACAGCGCGGCCACCTGCAAACCTGATATGGGGTGCGACGACGGGTGTGCTGACAAATTGGGATGAACTGCCGTTCGTGGTGGAGTAGGGTGGGGAGAGAATTGCTATGTTGAAAAAACTGCTGCCCATCTTTTGGATGGCCCTTTTCGTGTTTGTGCCGGGTCAGGCAAAAGCGCAAACCGATGTGCGTGACGTGTTGATTATCTGGTCAAATGGGGATTTGTGGTCGTGGTCGGAGGGCAGTGGGATTACCCGCCTGACCGATGATGGCTATCACTACAGTCTGGATCGTTCGCCCGATGGTCGCTATCTGGTCTATACGGCCTTTGCTGATCTGATGCTAGAGGCGTTTGAGCGCAACGATGTTTACCCCGTCGAAATCAACCTGACCAACATCCGGTTGCACGATCTACAGACAGGTGAGGTCGTGGAAATCGCAGGGCAGCCCGCCGAAGCCATTTACAATCGAGATGAGATGATCGGCTATGCTCGCTTCAATCCATGTTGGTCGCCGGACGGCAGCAAAATTGCATGGATTCAGATTCCACGCGGAATAGTGGATGGGGGTGGCTGGCAGATCGCCATTTATGATGTGGCGCAGGGTGTAACCGAGGTCGTAGCAGATCATCTCCCGGGGCCGTTTGGTGACGCGGGTTTGATCGGCTCGATTGGCCTGCAATGGGCAAGCGTTGGCCTTATCACCGATACATTTGGCGGCACGGACGACAATTTTTTCGGGCAGGCCCTACGCCTTTATGATGAAAATGGCACATTCCTCGCCCAGCATTATGTCACCACCGCTCAAGGGCTGCACAATTGGTTTTGGTCAGAGGCGGAGGGGGCGATTATCGGCTATGGGGCTGAGTACGAAACCGGCAAGGCGGGCTATTTTCGCGCCGACCCCTTTACCCCTAAAGATGAAGAACGGCTGCCCGAATCCATTGCCGTGACCGTCAGCCGCAGCACACCCGATCAATTGGCGGTTCATGTTGTGGATGAAGGCATGGAACCCCCGCTGCGTTGGTGGATGCTAGGCGAAGATACCCTACCTTGATTGCTAGTTGACGTTCATGCTGGCAACGCTCCACAATCGTAGTCACCAAACACACGAGCGGAGCGCAGAACAGCATGAACGAGCATCTAATTGTAACCATCTACACGGTGATTGACGACCTACTGCGGGCAT
>JAIOHL010000341.1 GCA_019913005.1 Anaerolineae bacterium
TCACATACATCCACAAGCAAAAATCATCAAAATCTTCTATGATCATGCCATCTCTCGCTGGACTCGGTTCTTGTTTGCAACCTTAACCTTATCCAACGAGAGATTTTTTGCCTATCCCAATTTATCTAGCATAACGCCCTATTGTTGTCTTGAGGCGTGAACCTTTTGAGGCCAATCCGATATTAGGGTGTTGATAGGCCGCTGCATAGGAGTAAATCGGGATTGCAAACCGACGAAGCACTGGCACAAGGAATTCAGCAAGGGTGTATTCCCAATTTGACACTGTTGGTGGAGCGGCATTATAGCCCCTTGAAAGGCTATCTTTATCGTATGACCAACGGAAATTTGCAATTGAGTGAGGACATGGCACAAGAAACGTTTCTACGGGCACTTCGGAACATCCATCAATATCAATACCCACGCCCTTTTAAAGCATGGCTTTATGCGATTGCGACCAATCTCGTCCGCCAGCATTTTGAACAAGCCGACACACGACACACGATTACCGCATCGGAAATGGACTGGCATAACCTAAGTGATGATGATCCGTTACCAGAAACACAATTGGTGACAAATGAAGAAACCCTACAGGTCATCCAAGCCCTTGCCAAACTGCCCTTGCATCAGCGCGAGGTCATACTCTTGCGCTATTACGAGGAAATGCCGCTGGCCCAGATCGCGGAAAGCCTAAAAATTCCAGAGGGCACGGTCAAATCACGCTTAAGTATAGGCCTCCGGCGGCTGCGTGAATTAACGGAGGAATCAGCATGATAGATGACTCTAAGCTGGTATGGGATATGTTAATCGAAGATACGAGTTCTGATGACGCGGCTGATGCGCTAATAGGCCCTATCCAAGCCCTTAGACAATGGCCTACTCCGACGACTTCCGATTTGGAAATTCAAGAGCTGCTCAATCGGCTTTCAGTTGAGGGGTTGGCTACTGGTGGGAATCAACATCTCAATTCGCGTTGGATGTGGCTTATTTTGCGGGGCCAACTGCGGATCATTCGCAAAGAATTATGGGCAGCCTCCGCTTTGGTCATCTTAATCGGCACATTTGTCACTTTAGTAGCCTATCAGCCTGACACGGATGCTTTTGCTCCGCTGGTGATCCTTGCCCCGATTATGGCGGTGGTGGGAGTGGGTTTGCTTTATGATGCGGAATACGAAATCCAACTTGAAATTGAGGACGCCACCCCAACAGGTATCCTTCGAATTTTGTTAGCCCGTCTGATGCTGATTTTTAGCTTCAATCTCCTTATGACTCTGGGCGGTAGTGTTATCTTAGCCATTGCAAGGGCTGAAATCTCACTTGGCCCACTGATTCTGGCTTGGCTCCTACCCATGACCTTCTTGTCGTCGGTTGCGTTTTTGATGAGCGTTGTCCTACGCAGCACAGCATTCAGTATCGCGGTGTCCTTGCTTATGTGGAGTCTGCACGTGTTTCTTACCCAAGCGACTCCTAGTCAGACGCTTGTTTATGCCTTGTCACTGCCCGGCCTGCGTGACGAAAGTACCCGCCCCTTTCTCTTGATAGCAGCGGTATTGGCCCTATTGACAACATTTCTGTTCCTAGAGAAATCTGACAGGGAGTTAAGGACAACCGCATGATTTACTTCATTCTAGTCGGATTGGTTGCCATTGTTTTTTGGAATGGATGGCGTGCTTTCCAAACATTCGCTCAACACCGGACTCAATTTACGCTACAGGCGAGCTTTCGCACAGTTGGGGTATGGGGATTGTTGGCTAGTATGGGATTCTTCCTGATGCTGTTCTCCGCAAGCGGCGATTTTGGACTATGGGAGGATAAAGGCCGAGTGGTTGAAATCATTGTTCCACTAGTCATGGGTATTCAAGCTGCTGTTTTGTTTTCCCCAGCAGATGAAAACGCATTAGAAATCTTGTTGACGTATCCCCGACCTGTAGCGTGGATATTGGCCGAACGCTTGGGCCTCGCTTTCATATTTCAAGCCGCTGCCGCATTGGTTGGCGTTCTCATCAGTTTTTTCTTTTTCGATGACCGGATGCTTGGTCTGGCCCTGATTCGTTGGATACCGCCCACGCTTTTGCTTACGGGTGTGGGGGCGTATACAACGCTCAAATCGCGCGTACTAGCCTTCGGGGTGGCAATCGCAGCACTGGTGTGGTTTGTTGGGTTGTTTTTTGCGCCGCTACTACTACCCGGTATGCCTGTCATTTTCCCATTGAATCATGTTCAGCCTTATCTCTGGTCAATGAACCCCTATTTGCTACCGCAGGACTTAGGCTGGAATGATTATTGGGTGAATCGTGCCCTTGTGTCCTTAATTGGATGTTTTTTGATCTGTCGGGCAGGGGCTTATTTACAAGACGAAGAAACTGTCCTACTAGGGACTACTTCCAAACATCGTATCCACATGGTGATTTCAGAAACAGTGGAGGGATTATGAACAGAGTTACACACCAACTGCGTGGCATGATTTGGTACGAATTGAAAATGCACTGGCGACGGCGTGCCTTGAAGATTTTGATGATCGCACTTTTTGCCCTCATCGTCATTACCAGTTTACTCCAACACACCGAAGACTTTGAGAAAAATGTCTATGAGCCAGTCAAAGACGAGACTGGGCTGTCGGATGCAGAGTTGAATACATGGTTTGCTATTTTTTCCACATGGTTTGTTGGCGCAGCGACCTTCGGGTTTATATTGCCCATTGGTGTCGCCGATACCATTCCGCTTGATCGGCAGAGTGGGGTCTCAGAACTGTTCCGCAGCCTTCCGGTGTCACGCAGCACTTATTTGTGGGGGAAGGTTATGGGGGTATGGGTGGCGGTATTGTGGGGCAATTTTGTTCTAATGGTCATTACGGGTGTGTTATGGTGGTTTTTTCTAGGCGGTTATAAACCCTTACCTTATATCGGCATGTGGATCATTGGTCTCGGTATCCTGACTGTACTCAATGGTGGCATGGGAGTTTTGCTCACCGCTACTCAACCCAATCGTCTACGGGCTGTCCTGCTAACCATTGGCTGTATGTTTATCCTGCCCAATTTTCTGGGGATGGACAGCAACATAAGGGAAAGCGCTGACCTTTGGGATTTCATCAGCCCGCTACGTTGGCCGATCTTTGCCTACTATATACGGATTAATCAAGCCGGGGCATTCACAGATGCGGTTATTGCAGCCGTAGTCGGCATAGGCGAACTTATCTTGATAGGGGTAGTAATGTGGGGCTGGTTGCGTTGGAAAGAACAACATTAGGAGCGAATCCATGATTAAGATTGAACACCTCACCAAAATCTATAAAGGTGATATCACAGCGCTGAATGATATTTCGCTTGAAATCGGGACTGGGATGTTTGGATTGGTTGGGCCAAATGGTGCGGGCAAAACCAGTCTCATGAGAATTATCGCTGGACTGCTGCATTGGACGGCTGGCCGGGTTGAAGTCAATGGGCAAGGTATGCACACCCTAAAAGGTAAACAAGCTGCCAAAGCTATATTAGGGTATCTTCCGCAAGAGCTTGGCCTCTATCCGCATTTGACGGGCGCCGAGTTTTTAGATTATGTCGCCATTCTGAAGGGCGTTACCAATCGGCAGCAGCGCAAGCAGCAGTTACGGGAAGCCTTAGAAAAGGTACATTTGACCGAGGTAGCAGACCGCAGGCTAAAGACTTATTCTGGCGGCATGAAACGGCGTATCGGCATCGCGCAGGCCCTCATCGGCAATCCTCGGCTTATGATTGTGGATGAACCAACCGCAGGGCTTGACCCTGAAGAACGAGTACGGTTGCGAAACCTGTTTTCGGAACTGGCCGAAAATGCAACGGTGATTCTTTCGACCCATATCATTGAAGACATCAGCCAAAGTTGCCGTGATCTGGCTATTATGTATAACGGAACCGTGTTGTTTCGGGGTGCGCCGAATGAGTTAATTCAAAAAACACGCGGACAAGTCTGGAACATTGTGACGGATGGAGAACGCCCGAATCACGGTCTAAAAGTGGTTTCCACACTTCAATTGGCGCAAGGGATGCAGTATCGGGTGATCGGGGACGCAGGGGCTTTTCCGAACGCCATATCCACTGAGCCAAGTCTGGAAGATGGTTATATCCATCTAATGGGCCAAACTCGGAATAGGGAATTGGCTTAGTTTGGAGGGTAGATGGATCACTCAATGATTGGACAACGGGAGGGTATCCATGAGACCTGCTTGCTGGATGCCCTCCATTTCACGCAGATGGGAACTCAACGCCATGTTGCAGCTTGAACACCAGTGTTCCCAAAGGGTGTGCCGACAGACTGGTTAAGAAAGACCCCTGAATTAAAGTCAAGATCGTTGCGATAGAACAACTCACCGTTTTGATAGAACAGGCCGAAGGAATCCACACCGCTGCCATCCCAATCGCCGATGACCAATAGGCCTTCATCATTTGCGCTGGGTACACCTATATATTGGGCGAGATCATAGGCTGCTGGGCCAACCGAAGGGGCGATATTGCCAAACGCGATAAACGCACCGCGTCGCACCGCGACTGAATCTACCCTATCGCCGTTGAAATCGCCTGCGCCGAATTGGAATGTACCTGTGAATCCCTGTGAATCAGGTAGCACAACACTCAGCCACTGAAATGAAATCGGCGGCGTGGGGCTAGACCCAGACATATCACAGGTGTAATACAAGACAAAGGCCAAGCCATAGGGTGGGATATTGGCCGAATCCACTGCACCGATGCAGTCGTTAGGGAGGCTGCCATTAAACCGACCCGCGACTGATGGACCATTGATGCCCACCCAGAAACCGCCCCAATCTGATGCTTGGGCTTCCCCCATGACGTTGGTATAGTAAAACACCCCGCTGATATAGACTCCCGGTGTATCCAAGCCGTCGCCATTCCAATCACCCATTACCCATTGACCGGGAGTTGTGGACGGTGCATAGTCCGAAAATAGGGCGTAATGGCTAGCGGTAGGGTTATCTGCGAGCGTGTCTATCAAGTTGACTTGGCGGTGGGCAGGGTTGAAGAGTACCAAAGTGTCCCCTATGGTAGGAGTGGTAGGGGCGACAAATACATCCCACATCCCATTGGTATCGCCATTGACCAAGTTGGTGGCGGCAGAGTGGAAGGCAATATAGCGACCATCACCAGAGATGACGGGGTTAACGGATTCCCCTCCAGTGCCTTGTGTCCCATCGGTTGCGACTGATGGACGGGTTGTGGTGTTCGTCTGGCGATCATGCACAAACGTATCATAGACCCCGTTGGTGTCGTTTGGCACAAGATTGGTGGCAACTGACCAAAACGCCACATAGCGTCCATCGTTGGAGATGACCGCATCATAGGAATCCCCACCTGTTGATTGAGTCCCACCTGTCGCCACCGAGACGCGCGTCGTCGTATTGGCCGTCCGGTCATGGACAAAAATATCAAGGCTGCTATTGGTATCGCCTGTCACCAAATTAGTCGCTGCCGATTCGAAAGCAACATACTGACCATTGCCAGAGATCATGCCACGAAACGACCCACTTGGTAGCGCTTGTACTCCCCCCGTTGCCACCGAGGCCCGGGTTGTTGTATTGGTTGTCCGGTCATACACAAAAATATCTGAGAGGTTATTGGTGTCCCCCGCCACCAAATTATTGGATGTAGACTCAAACGCCACATAGCGCCCATCGGTGGACAAAGTTGGATAAAACGAATCGCCACCTATTGATTGTGTGCCCCCCGACCCTACCGAAACACGAGTGGTAGTTCCGGTTTGACGGTCATGTACAAACGCATCATATCTGCCATTGGTATCGCCTGTCACCAAATTGGTCGCACTTGATTGGAAGGCAATATAACGCCCATCGCCAGAAATCGCAGTCAGTTCGGACGCTGCGTTGGACTGTATGGCACCTGTCGCTACTGAGACACGGGTCGTGGTACCAATCTGGCGGTCACGCAGAAAAACATCAGTTAAAGCATTGGTATCGCCTGCCACCAAATTGGTTGCATCAGACTGGAAGGCAATGTAACGTCCATCATTGGAGATTTTGGGCACACCAGAAAACGCATTACCCTTGACCCCGGCACTGCTGACCGAAATCAATTGCAAACTACACGTGTGGCGGTCATACGCATAGACATCGTTGAGGCCATCGCCGTCGCCCGGTAGCAGCGACTGAAAGGTACGGAACGCAACATACCGCGCATCACTCGATAGGCTTGGGTAGAGTGAACTCATGAGTGATTGTGTACCCAAACCCGTAAGCGACACCCGATGAATCGTGTTAACTGGCGCACAAATCAGAGAGTTACTGTTTCCAGCCTGCCCACCGCCATTGGAGGCTAGGACAGGATAGGCAGCGAAAGCTAGGCAAAAAACCGCGATGATAAATGGTCGAAGCAGGTGATTAATCAACATGAGTAGGGTCTCCTTTAGCGCCAAATTGCTACTTGGACGCCGATATTGCCGAAAGGTGTGCCAACTGATTGATTCAGGTGGATGCCCGAACTGAACTCAACATCGTTGCAATAGAACCGCTTGCCATTGTGATAAAACAACCCAAATGAATCAGTCCCATTGGTGTCCGATCAAGGTGTCTGCATCGTTGATCGAGGGAATACCATAAGAAATCACAATCCCTAAAAAGGTATGTCTCAACCCCTACAAAAAGTGGGAGCGGATGAGAAGGGTTGAGACAATACAAGTGCAAGGTGATCAAGACAGAGGTCAGTATAAAAAAACTGCGCGACAAAAACGTGACAACTGTATGACACCTAAACAAAAAGGCCGGGCTTCATAACCCGACCTTTTTTGTGAGGGGAATCTAGGGGTATTACTTGGTATACCCTATCGCCATGCTGAAACCTGTGTCGCACCTGCCAGCGGCACACCAAGCGATTGATTGAAATACACCCCTGAATTGTAATCGAGGTCGTGGCGATAGTAGAACTCACCATCTTGATAATACAGCCCGAATGAGGCGATGGTGTCACCGTCCCAATCGCCCGCTACCAAAGTGCCTTCATCGCTGATACCGGGTGCGCCGATATATTGCCCAAACGGGAAGCCCCCAGCACCTGTTGTGGCTGCATCGTTAGTCCATGTGATCGAAGTTCCGCGCCGACACGCAATCGTTGCCACCCCATCACCATCAAAATCCCCTGCGGAAAATTGATGCGTGCCGGTAAAGCCTGCCGAGTCGGGCAACAGGACACTCAACCATTGAAAACCGATAGCAGGGAGGAGATTGCCCGATAGGTCGCAGGTGTAGTAGAGGACAAAGGCCATACCATAAGGTGGAAAATCAGCCCCTTCGATGACTCCAATGCAGTCATTGGTCACGGCTGCATCGAGCCGCCCAGTGACCGGCGACCCGGTTACACCAATCCAGAGTAGTTCCCAATCCTCCGTCTCACCCGGTTCATTGGTGAAGAAGAACGCGCCATTACTATAGACCCCGGGGGTTTCTAGGCCATCACTGTCCCAGTCGCCCATGACCCATTGCCCCCCTGTGACAGGTGCATAGGCCGAATAGAACGTATAGTCGTCCGCCGCAGGTGGATCACCCAAGCCCTCTACAAGACCAACAATTTGGAAATTGGGACTAAACACGGCTAGATTATCGGCAGGTGTGGGGAAACGCGGCGCAACATAAATATCAGGATCATCGTTCGTATCCCCTGAAATCAGATTGGTTGCTTCCGATTCAAAGCTCACATAATTGCCATTGCCCGAAATAGCTGGATAGCTGGTATTGTCATCCCCCAATGTTCCATCCCGCGCTATCGAAACTAAGGTGGTCGTATTGGCAACGCGGTCACGCACATAGATGTCTGTCCAACCATTGGTATCTTCGGTGGCTAAGGGAGAATCGGATTCAAAGACAATTTGGCGCCCGCCATTCGCAATGGCTGGGTTAGCTGATGGGAGTGCGCCTAGTACCCCGGCTGTCGAGACTGAAACCAGTGAGGTAGTGGGAGTGCCGCTGGTGGTACGCACAAACACATCCCGGAAATTATTGGTATCACCAGCTACCATGTTGGTCGCATCGGATTCAAAGGCGATGACCGTTCCGTTGGATGAAATTGCCGGGTCCCATGAATTACCATTGGCTTGACCCCCACCCGACGGTATGGAGACACGGATGGTCGTGCCCGCCGTCAGTGCCCGTGCAAAAATATCACGTTCAC
Organism: Anaerolineae bacterium; assembly: GCA_019913005.1. Lineage (GTDB taxonomy): Bacteria > Chloroflexota > Anaerolineae > Aggregatilineales > J027 > CFX10. Next base: position 8,163 of record JAIOHL010000341.1, read on the forward strand.
CGTTGTTATCATTCGCCACCAGATTGGTCGCCTCGGACTCAAACGCGACATGATTTCCCGCTGAGGCAATATCCGGCATAAACGAACCACCCCCTGTCGCTTCATTGCCCGCATTGGTGAGCGAGACTCGGGTAGTTGTGCCTGCTGTGAGATCACGCAGGAAAATATCTGATTCGCCATTGGTGTCGCCTGTCACAAGATTGGTGGCGGTAGACTCGAATGCAATGCGTGTCCCGTCGCCAGAAATTGTCGGGTTATGTGAAGCTCCATTCGCCTGAGGAAATGCAATGTTAGCCCGCGAGATACGGGTGATCTCAAAAGTCTCTTGGTCATACATGTAGATGTCGCTGACACCATTGGAATCAGCGCTAACCAACTCGGCACTTGTCTCGAACACCACATAGCGCCCATCGGCTGAAATATCAGGGTTAACTGACGACAGGGTTGCCTCCGTACCATCATTGGCAACAGACACCCGGCTAATTTGGCAGGTTTGGCGATCATACACAAAAATGTCAATGAGTCCGTTGGTATCGCCTGCTACCAATTCCGACGAGGCAGATTCGAACGCGACAAAACGTCCATCTTCCGATAGGGCTGAGTCACTGTTGGTAAATGCACCAGACACTTGCTCATTGTGATAGTCGAGACTGACGCGATGAATGGCATTCACCGGGGTGCAGGTGCTGGCAAATATCCCACCTTCCTCGTCGCCACTGATGGTTGTATCGGTGGCTTGTTCAGTAGAGATGACAAAAGCATCTACCGCCACAATACCGCCCTCTTGGGCATAGACCCTAAGTAGATGTGACTCATTGCTCAGATAGTTGATGACTGCGCTTTGCCCATAGACGGTTTGGTCGGCCCTCGTGATGACTGTCCGCAGCACCGTACCATCCACCTCAAGGGCCAGTGTGCCTAAAGCTGGTCCCTCAATGTAGACAACTTCCAGTGTGGTGCCGACAAACTCCAATTCCAGCACATCCCCCTCGGCTCCGCTCGAATAGAGATAGGCCCCATCGCTGGCGGCGGGGGCTGTCTGGGATGACCAATTGCCTTCACGACTGACCAACGCATTGTCCGACTCAATCCGTTGACTTGACTGCTCCTGCGAATGGGCCGGCCAACCAATCAGAAAAAACAAGATGGCGACTACTGCCAGTAAAATGACAGATGTCCGCACTACACGAGACTCGTTTGTTGCTATTCGCATGATATTCTCCCAACCCTTTGATCCAACGAAGTGTGGCGGTGTCAGCAATGGAGCCTATCCAGTACGGCTGTCCCACGATTACATGCTCATTGCCATGTGCAATCTCATTGCATGGAAACGTCGCACTGCAAATTCCACTACAATGGGTGGAAACATTGCTGACTGGCACACACCCCAAGCATTGCTTGATTGACGGTCAGTATAGGGAAGCTGCGCGACAGCTTGGTGACAGAATCGTGACAGGGGGACAAACCAATGAGTGACTTGCGGGTGTATTTGTTAGGAACCCCACGCATCGAATTTCAAGGCATAGCCGTCAAGATTGAACGCCGCAAGGCTTTGGCCCTTATCGCCTATCTCGCGTTATCCGAACAAATGCAGAGCCGCGAGGTTATCGCCAGTTTATTGTGGCCCGATCAAGACGAGGATCATGCGCGGTCAGCTTTGCGAAGTGCCCTACGGGCGCTAACCAAGGCGGTGGAGATAGAATGGATTCAAGCAGATCGTATGACTATCGGCCTCAAAAGAGAAGTGGTATGGGTTGATGTGATCGCTTTCCAAACACTACTCGCGGCGAACAGCGGCCATCCGCACGGTTCGGATAGCATTTGTAAAGATTGTGTAGATTTTTATCAACAAGCTGCAACACTCTATAGCGATGATTTTTTGATTGGGTTCAACCTGCCGGATGATTTGGAATTTGAGAACTGGCAGTTAGCCCAACGTGAATGGCTGCGTCGTGAATATGCGGATGTCCAACGCCGCATGGCCCACTATTATGCTGACTTGGATCAGTATGAACAAGCGATTCGTCATGCGATTCAGTGGTTGGCAATTGATACCCTACATGAGCCTGCCCATCGCCACTTGATGCGTTTATATGCTGCGAATGGTCAGCGATCAGAAGCGTTACGCCAATATCGCCAGTGTGTAGAAATTTTGGATAGTGAACTTGCTACCCCTCCCGAAAGCGAGACCACCCGACTTTTTGAGGCCATTCAACAGGGTAATCCCACGCTGGTGTCGTCCACCGACTCGATTAGTACGCCGATTTCGGGGGTGATGCCGCCCCTGCCATCGCTTGTGGTGGGACGTGATGCTGCGCTCCATGCGATTAAGCAGCGACTTGGCGTGGGCAGTCCGGAAGCACGACCAATCACCGTTATTCAAGGCTGGCCGGGTGTCGGCAAAAGCACCCTTGTGGCAACACTGGCTCACGATTTGGAACTCAGCCAGCATTATCCTGATGGTGTCTTATGGGCCTCACTGGGTGAAAACCCCAGTATCGCCAGTGAGATTGGAGCTTGGGCAGAAGCATTACGGTTGAATGAACCCGGCCAAGCCCGTACTGTCGAGGAAATTAGTGCCCAATTGACGGCGCTGCTGCGTGACAAACGAATGCTGCTGATTGTGGATGATGTGTGGCAGGCGGATCATGCCCAACCTTTTCGGGTTGGGGGGAAAAACTGTACTTTGGTGATGACGAGTCGTTTAAATGACGTGGCGACTGCTCTTGCCCCGACGGCTACCGATATTTATCGCCTACCCGTCTTAACCGAACATGCCGCACTGGAACTATTGGCAAAGTTCACTCCTGAAACTGTTGCAAATCAACTTGATGAAGCCACGCAATTGGTGCGTGACCTCGAAGGTCTGCCGTTGGCGATTCATGTGGCAGGCCGTCTGCTACAAAGCGAGGCTCGATTGGGCTGGGGGGTGACTGAATTATTGGCTGATTTGCGAGAGGGTGCCAGCTTGCTGACCGCCCAAGCACCCAGTGATATGTTGGGCGTCAAGTCCGATACCTCGCTGACAATTACCGCACTTCTCAAACGCAGTACGGATTCGCTCGATGCCTTAGCCCGGCAGTATTTCGCTTATTTGGGATTATTTGTTGCCAAACCTGCCACATTTGATCTGCCCGCGATGGCCGTCGTATGGGAGGTAGACGACCCGAAACCGGTTGCAAGATTACTGGTCAATCGTGGTCTCTTAGAACCCGTTGGTGGGGGACGTTTCCAAATGCACGCTCTCTTGGTTTTACATGCCCGCTCACTTTTGGATGAGGTGATGAACTAATGGCATCTTCTGGTGGCACCGTTCAATATCGGTTGGCTCAACATTATGTTACTCGTCTGCAACAGGCAAATACGGCCTTTCGGCGCGGGCATGGCAACCGCACCTATTGGTATAACCAGATTGAACAGGACTGGAGTCAAATCCGCCAATGGCAGGCATGGTCGGCTAGTGCGGCAGATGAGCTAGACAAAGCCCAATTATGTGTAGAATTTTCCATTGCGGGAATTGATATTTTGCGGGTCCGCCAAACGCCGTCCGAGCGGGTAACTTGGCTGCAACAGGCGCTTGATGCGGCGATTTTGGTCGGCAATGCCGAAGCGCAGCGCACCATTCTGCACCACCTTGCGCAAGCCCATTTTTATTCAGCCCGATCTGAACAAGCCACGCAACTTGCCAACCAGTTATTGATTTTAAGCCAACAAGCCAAAGATACATTGAACATTGGGCGAGCTTACTACACATTGGCGTCGGTTGCCCAACAGCTAGGCAAGTTCGATGAGTCCGAGAAATTGCTAAATAGGGCGCTCGTTTTATTTGAAAAATGCCAAGGAACCGCCGAAATTGGTCGTGTTTATCAGGGGATTGGCCGAGTGGCCCATTTTCGCGGCGACTATCAGTTGGCATATGATTATTTTGCCAAATATTTGGCAATCGTTGAGGGAACAGGCCGCGAAGGAGAGTTGAGTGTCGCTCTGCTGACCCTTAGCAACAGCCTTGTCTCCCTAGGAGATTTTATCACTGCCGAACAATACGCCGAACGATCCGTACAAATATGCCGTAATGTTGGCTTTATGCGAATGCTGCCCGCTGCCTTGCTCAGTTTGGCGATGTGTGAAGTCGAAGTGGATAAGCTGGATTCTGCCATTAGCCATTATCAAGAGGGTATCCAAGTTGCCGACTCGATCAATATGAAAAACTTGGTGGTGAGTGGGATGATTGATCTGGGTAATATTTATACACACCTCGGTAACTTTGAGGCAGCGACCAAGTTTTATGGAGAAGCCCTTGAATTGGCCCACCAAAGAAAGACCCCTTACTATGTCTGCCTCGCGCGAGGGTATATGGCCTACTTAGACCTTCTGCAAAATCGGTATGAACCAGCCCGCCAAGCCATACTGGAGGCTATTGAACTTGCTCTTCAGCTTGGGATCGAACCCTATGTGGCAAAAACGCTACTTATCGTGGTTTATTTTTTCTGGCACGGTCAAGAATATGAACAAGCGGCACGATGGACGGGCGTTCTGCATCGGTATGCCATCCATCTCAATCGTCGCTTATTTGAGTCCATTTGCCGAGAATTAGAAACCGACGAGTACATGCAAATCATCCAGCAAGGCCAAAATCTTGATTTAGTCGAGGTGATAAAAGAGGCAAAAACAATATTAAGCCAATAAGATCGGCAGAAAAGAACCGTCTTCAATTTGTGAACGGCAAATTACCGACTAGAGCCAGTTGGTCGATTGTTATCAAATTCAGGCGAACCCTCAACTGGAGCGACCCATGTCTCGCCTGCAATATACGCATCGAGATTTTCGCGTGTCACAACGGTTGAGGGCGTCAACAAAATATAGGGCAGTTTTTCGCCATTAAACAATTTATTGATTTGTTCAATGATCACCTGTCCCATGCGATTTGGATATACGCCCAGTGTAGCGGTGAGCGTGCCCTCCCGAATGAGATTTAAGGTAACATCGTTGCCATCTATCCCCACCGAAAAAATGTCTTCGTTGATGACTAGCCCGTTTTGCTGGGCTGCTAGGGCCGCTCCAATCGCCATTTCATCGCTGTTGCCAAAAAACACATCAATATCAGGGTGTTGTTGTAGCGCCGCCATTGCTACCTGTAGCGCTTTCTCTCGCTCCCATTCAGCGGTTTGTTCCCCAACCACCTCGACCAGCGGGCAATGCTGCGCCAAGCCATATTTAAACCCCCCCGTTCGCCGATTAGTGTGAAAACCCGGAATGCCTGTCAGAATAAACACCTTGCCTTTGGCGGCAGAGATCTCCACACTTTGTTGGTCTGCCAATCTCTGACAGACATAGGCCGCCAGATTCGCTGCGCCGCTCCATTGGTCGTAGCCGATATATTCCACCACTTGGCCCTCGGCAATCGGGGTAATCAGATTGTGCATAAATACGGGGACACCCATCTGATTGGCGGTGGTAACTCCTGCGATCATCGCATTGGCGTTAATCGGATTGATCGAAATCGCGTCCACACCCTGCTGCACGAGTTGTTCTACGATAGCCACTTGCCCTTCAATATCGGTTTCGCGCTCCGGAGATTGGGTAATTACATTCCAATGATATTCATCGGCGCGTGTATGTACCCCTTCCAGCAACGTGACATGGAAAGGGCTTACCAATGCAGGAGGGATAACCGCGACGGTATGCTCGACCCGTTGGGCACGTATTACCCGTATGGCGACCAGCGTGATAACAGTAATCGAGAGAATGATCAAGGTAAAATTGCGACGGATAACAAGTGATTTGAGGAACATCTTTTCCCTCGACTTCACGACGCAATAAGGCTCGTTTTGAGAAGGTTTTCGTGGTTAATGACCAGATGGATCACGACTTCGAGGGCTTCTTTTTGGTCATAAAAATATTGTCGCCGACTGATACTCAAATTTTCCGTAATCTGGTCAACCGTTAGCCCCTGAATATAGGTTTGTTTCAAAATCTGATAGCGCCGCTGATCGCGCGAATGGTCTTTTTGACCCATTGCTTCCACTGCCTGTAACAAAAGCTGCTGTAGCTCTTGACCGCGTAGCTTATTGGGCAGGCCATTGACCTCTGATGGATAGGCCCAATTTGCCAAATCACTTTTACTTAAGTACACCTCATCCCACAAATGACGCAACGCATCCCGAATCTGCCTCTGAAACCAACCTGTCTCCAAGAGCCACGCATCTTGTAGCGTTGGGGTAATCGGTTCTGTCACTTCCGCCAACATGCGCACTGTTGTGGGGTTAAACATTTTGGGGTAAGGCCCTTGTAGTTCTAACACTCCCACCAGACGATTAGCATGAATCATGGGCACGGCAATAGCGGATTGAAGACCCATGCGCATTGGCTCTACCAAGACCTTCGGTTCATGGGCCAGATCATCTACCCATAATGGGGCGCGGGTGCTGCCAACTTGCCGAGCCAGATGCGCGGGTTGGTCAATAATCGTGTGGGCATTACTTTCAAGGTCTTGCTGAATCAAATCCCCTGTATCCCAATCGGTCATATACAGACGGACGTGTTCGCAGGGCAGATGCTGGGTAATCAGGGACTTCATGCGGTCAAACACTTGGACTAATTCTGTCTCGCTTTTTATGGGGCGTTCGGCACGGGTGGAGGGCAGCATTTCATGTAATTTTCGTCGCTCCACATCCAACAGTGCCGCCACTAAAATCAACCCGCCGATGACAGTTGCGTTCCATAATGATGAGACATTGAGCAGACTTAACCCCACCTCCACACTGGTCAGCAGCAGCACCCCTAGGAGCGACCCCCAAATACTGCCTTTGCCACCGCGCAATCGGGTTCCCCCGATGACTACCGCCGCGATGGAGGTAAGGGCGTAATTCTCACCGATGGTATATACGCCGCTTTCGATACGGGTCATCAACAGAATGCCCGCTACCCCTGCCGTCAACGCATTCAGCGAATAAATCTGGATTTTATAGAAATTGACTTGGACACCCGACATCAGTGCGGCGGTTTCGTTGCCCCCAATCGCAAAGGTGTAGCGTCCCAGCTTTGTATTGCGCAGGATATAACCGAAGCTGACGAAGACGGCGACCATCACCAAAATCGGAATAGGTCGGGCATCGCTGCCAATGCGCCACATCCAAGAAAACTCGCCATGCGGGATGGAGATGGGGGAGCCATCACTAATGACCAGCGCCAAGCCCTTAATGAAACTCATCGAACCAAAGGTCACAATAAACGGCGATAGTTCTTTTTTGGCAATCAGCCAGCCATGAATGCCGCCAATGAGCGTCGCCACCATCAGTGCCAACCCCATTGCAATCAGCGGAGGCAGGGCAATATGGCCTGAGTCCGACATCATCTTGGCTGCCAAAATACTGGTTAGGGCCGCAACCGACCCCACTGAGAGGTCAATCCCTCCGGTGATAATAACCAATGTTTGCCCTGCCACGATAATGGCAAGGGGAGCCGTACCCAAAAGAATCAACAGGATATTGTTGGTAGCGGCAAAGTGTTCGGATAGCAGTGAAAAAAAGGCCACCAATACCAAAAAAACAATAAGAAGGGTTTGTTGTCGCAAAAAACGGACAAGCCGGGTGGGCTGTAATAAATAATTGAGCGAGGAGGTGGTCATGGCGTACCTCCATGTAAGGCATAAGCTAGGACGGATGCTTCATCTGTTTCACTACAAGGCAAGGTCGCGGCGATACGGCCCTTGTGCAAAACGATCACACGATCACACATTTCTAAAATCTCGTTGATGTCCCCACTGACCATCACGATTCCCATGCCGCGATCCAGCAATTGATTCATTAAGTGATAAATCTCAGTCTTGCCCCCGATATCAACCCCTTGGGTTGGCTCGTCACATAACAGGATGTGCGGGGAGGTCGCCAGCCATTTGGAGAGGATAACTTTTTGTTGATTGCCGCTCGACAAATGCCGGGTCTTAAAATCGTGACTAGGGGCTTCAATACCAAGTTTGCGGATGTAATAGGCACTCAATTGGGCTTCCTGTTGATGGTCTATAAACGGCCCGGCGGGGGCTTTTTCCAAACTGGCAAGGTGGATGTTTTCTCTGATGTTCATTTCCAAGACAAGACCCTGCTGCTGGCGGTTTTCAGTTAATAAGCCAATACCATACTGGATAGCATCTTGTAGGGAACGGATTTGCACACGATGACGGTTAATATAAAAATCCCCTTCGTCCACGGGTTCAAGACCAAAGATTGCCCGCAGAATAGCCGTTCGGCCTGATCCCACCAATCCGGTAATGCCTAAAATTTCGCCCTCGCGGAGGGTAAAGCCGATGTCCTCAAAAATCCCATAACGGGTCAGCCCTTGCACTCGCAAGAGTTCCGCCCCATATTGGGCTTGGCGTTGAGGAAATTTTTCTGAGAGGTGTCGCCCCAGAATCAAAGTCGAAATCGTATCGAGTGAGTGTTCCTTCACGTCCAGTGTTGCCACTACCTGCCCGTCCCGCAAAATCGTCGCACGGTCACAGTGATTTTTGACTTCATCCAAACGATGGCTGATGAACAGAATCGCCACCCCCTGATGTTTTAATGCTTGCACGGAATGAAAGAAATTTTCGGTTTCGTGGTGTGTCAGCCGTGCGGTTGGTTCATCCATAATCAGCAGTTGGATATTTTGATGGAGGGCCTTTGCCAACTGTACCATTTGTTGCTGTGCGATGGAAAGGCTGCCGACCTTTACCTTAAATGAGACCTCTAACCCTACCTTTTCCAGTAGAATAGCGGTTTGTCGGTGAATACGTTTCCAATCAATAAAGGGCAAAATGGCTTGTTTAGGTTCACTGCCGAGGAAGATATTTTCAGCGATGGTCAGTTCAGGGAGAAGATTGAGTTCTTGATACAACATCCCCACCCCGGCTTTTTGGGCATCATAGGGCGAGTGGAAATTTTGCAGCACATCATTTAAATAGATTTCGCCAGAGGTGGGCGGATAGACACCGCCAATAATTTTGGCGAGGGTAGATTTGCCAGCGCCATTTTCACCCAACAAGGCATGAATCTCACCTGCATGGACTTCTAGATCAACAGCTTGAAGTGCCATCACGCCGGGAAATTGTTTACTCACCTCGCGAAGTTTCAAGATTGCGCTCAATTGAAATGCTCCTAAATTGCTCTAACTCTCGATTATAGCCAACAGGTTCTAGTTTGGAGTGAAAATAAGAGATTTTTGCACTCTCTTTGCACTCGTCGCACTTGTTTTGCACCCCTCTTGACCCCCAAACACGCTACTTTTGGGGTAGGTAAAAATAAATTGGGCGTTTTGTTTTGGAGGAAAAGTTGCCTATGAATCTTAGAGATGCCACAAGGAGACTCAATCGTGGTTGAGAAACCTGCGGCCTTGCGGATGGTCAATATCGAGAAATATTTCGGCTTAGTCCATGCCTTACGCAATATCAATATCGAGGTCGGCAGCAACGAGATTGTCGGCCTCATTGGGGATAACGGTGCGGGCAAATCCACGCTCGTCAAAATCCTGACCGGTGTGTATCCGCCTAGCAGTGGTGAATTTTACATCGCTGGACGCAAGGTGAATCCTAGAACGTACAGTGTCAAACGTGCTCACCAGTATGGCATTGAAACCGTTTATCAAGACAAGTCACTGGGTGAAAAGCAAGCCCTCTGGCGCAATTTTTTCATCGGACGCCAAATTACCTACCCCTTCGGCTTTATCAATGTAAAAAAAGAAAAAGAGATCGCTCAAGAAATCATGCTGAATACCATCGGCTTTCGTGGTCGGGGCATCACCGTAAATTCCAAAGTGAACAAACTCTCCGGCGGCGAACGTCAAGGGGTTGCCATCGGGCGGGCCATGCACTTTGAAGCCGAATTGATTGTCTTGGATGAGCCAACCGTTGCTTTGTCGCTAAAGGAAGTGCGTAAAGTGCTCAACTTTGTGCATAAGATCAAAGAGGGGGGCAAAGCCTGCGTCTACATTACCCATGATATGCAAGACGTTTACGAGGTTTCAGACCGTTTCATCATCATGGATCGTGGCGAAGTGGTTGCCAGCATCACCAAAGCGGACATCAGCCTTAAAGCGTTGGATGAATTTCTATTGGGCTATTCGCAAGGCCTCAAGGACAAGGAACTCTCATGAAAAGGGCACGTTCAGTTTTTTCGTTCTTGGGCAAGATCGAGGCCCTACCTGTCTTTGCCGTCATGTTAATTATGTACGGCACGTTTATGGTCTTTGCTCCAGATGTCTTTATGAAATACCGCATCTACATGTCCATTCTCCAGACCGTCACCCCGCCCTTAATCCTCGCGCTCGGACTGACCTTTGTGATTACTGCCGGGGAAATTGACCTCAGTTTTCCTGCGATTGTGGCCCTGTCCGGTTTTGTATTTGCATGGGGGTATCAAAATCTCGATCAAGAGTTGGGGCAGACATGGGCAACGTGGGCTAGTTTCGCGCTGGCGTTGGGGGCAGGCGCTTTGGCCGGATTTATCAATGGTTTCCTGATTGCCAAAATCGGCGTTCCTTCGATTATGGCGACCCTTGCAGCCCAATTTTTCTGGTATGGGGTGACGATTGTACTAGCGGGTGGGCGCTCATGGCGTCTTAAAGGTATTCAAGAAGACCCAGTTTGGGAGCTTTTTGTCCGCCGCATCTATGGCATTATTCCCCAACAAGGCCGCGCTCCCATTGGCGTACCGACCCAAGCGCTGTGGGCCTTAGGTCTGGCGATCTTTTTGTGGTTTATCCTCAATCGGCACAAGTTTGGAGAAGCCATCATGTTCATTGGCGATAACCCCAACGTCGCGCAGGTGATGGGCGTCAATGTAGTGGCGACCAAAATTCGCCTTTTTACCATGATGGGTGTAATTGCTGCGTTCGCCGGACTCATTCTGACGCTACAAGTCACCGTTTCTTATCCTACACAGGGCGAGGGAATGCTGCTGCTGGTAATGGCGGCTGTGTTCATCGGCGGTACGTCCATTGCAGGCGGCTATGGCGCAATTATTGGGACATTTTTTGGTGCTTTTATCATCATCTCCCTAGAACCGGGGATTGTCGCCACAAAGGTGAGTGGTTATTGGGTTCAGTTGATTGAAGGTTTAGTGCTGGGTGCTTCCGTTGTCCTCCATGTCCTCATTGGAGAACAGAACATCGCCAATTTCTCGGATCGCATTCGTCGTTGGAGTACGCCAACTCGTTTGGTGAAAACGGCATCCCAGCCAGAAAACTTAAGAAAGGAGCAAACATAGTTAAGTCCATATCTCAGACATCCTGCATTACGCACGCCAACAAAAACAGCTTATTTAGGAGGAGCTATCCAAATGAAAAATCTTCGTATCGCATTGGTAGTTTTAATCGTTGCTACCATTGTCCTGTCGGTCAGTTATACCCCCAAGGCTCAGGCCCGGCAGGATAAACTCGTCGTCTATATGCAGATGGGTGGTACAGCAGGCGACCCTTCGACCCTTGCCCGCACCAATGGGGCACGTGCCGCCGCCGAAGCCTATGACATTGAATTGGTTGAGCAATATTCCGGTTGGGACCCCCAGACGATGATTGACCAATTTAATGAAGCGATGGCCGCCGAACCGGATGGCATTGTCATTATGGGACACCCCGGCGAAGATGCCTTTGCCCCACTGGTAGAAGAAGCCGAAAACCTCGGCATTATCGTGACCAGTGGTAACAATCCCCTCCCCACACTCGAAGCTAGATACCAGAGCAATGGCTTTGGGTATGCCGGGGCGGATTTGTATGAAGGTGGTTATCTAACCGGATTGGCAATGATCGAGGCGGGCCTTCAAGCAGGGGATGAAGCCCTGATTTATGACATCTGGCACCAAGAGGGCCGCAGCCTGAGCAGTCAAGGCATGTATGATGCCCTGACCGAAGCGGGTGTCAATGTGGAAAAACTAGACGTCACCGATGAAGTAGATAAAGATGTTTCGCTGGCAGTTCCAATTTTGACGGCCTACATTGAAGCCCACCCCAATCTGCGGGCGATTGGAACCCAACACGGCAACATCACCGCCAATATGATGAACGTTTTGCAATCTGAGGGCCTAAATCCCGGTGACATCATTGTCGGTGGGATAGACCTTTCCCCTGCGACCATTGAAGGCATTGAAGCAGGTTATATCAGCGCCAGTTTCGATCAGGTGCTTTACCTGCAAGGGTATTACCCCATTCAACAGATTTGGCTGACCAAGAGTTATAAAATTCCGGGTCTCCATATCAACACGGGTGTCGGCATTGTCACCCCCGAAAATATTGCCGATATCGCGCCACTCATTGAACAAGGGATTCGCTAGTCCATCCCCGGTAAATGCTTTGGGCCTCTCAACAGAGGGGCCTAGAGTATTTTAACCGCGTCAGCCTTTTGTCAGCCTTTTGCAAGACGGGCATGGGGTAGCAATTGAACAGACGTGGCCTGCGCGTTCAACAGAAGCATAAGCCCCATGTTATAACCTCGTGAAAAGTAATTTTGACGAGGGAGATCTCAAATGTTCAAGCGCAAGCGTGTTTTGGTATCGCTACCATTGGCGCTGATAATCTGTACGGTTATTTTTGCCCTCATAAGACCGAATTCTCCACAGGCCTCTCCACCCAATCAAGCTGGAAACATTGCACCAAAGATTATTGAAACATCACCGGAAAATGGCGAAGAACTAGGTCTCCAACGTTCAGTCGAGTTTACCTTTGACCGTCCTATGAATATGGAAAGTGGCGGTATCTTTAGTGTTGACCCCGCTATAGAAGGCGGCGTATGGGAATGGGTAGATGGGGGACGTATTCTCAGGTTTTCCCCTCCACTCGAAGGGTATCCAACCGACAGTGACCTTATCTTCAGCGTATTTGCTGAGGATACGCAACATGTCGCAATGGAGTCTGCTTATCGGCTTCATGTATTTACCACGAATTCCCTGCAAGTATCGGAAGTGCTACCGGGAAACGGGGCTGCAAATGTCTCCACCGATACCGTCGTCACGGTTATTTTCAACCGCCCGGTTGTGCCTCTGACCAGCATTGGCTATCAGGCCGATCTGGTTAACCCGGTACACATCGAACCAGAAACGACTGGGACGGGCGAGTGGCTCAATACTTCTATCTATACGTTCAAGCCCGAACAGGGATTTATTGGCGGAACGACCTATACCGTTACGATTGATGCCGGACTCAAAACCCCGACCGATGCCGTTTTAGAAGAGGATTATCAGTTTAGTTTTTCCACCGTCAAGCCCACGTTTGCCAATGCACGTGTATTGAACGCGCCGCGTGTGCGCCATACTGAAGAACAAGATGAGGCAGTTGACCGACTGATAGCCGAGCGAGAACTTTTTGCCCCATTTGATGTACCCCTAAAACCCATTCTCGAATTGAGTTTTACCCAGCCCATGAATCCTGTTACACAAAACGGCCTGTATATTGAATCGTGGGATGGGGACAGGGTGCGCATGGGTTATTCATGGTCAATAGATCGTCGGACGGTTCGACTGCGCACACTTGACCCGCTCGCACTCGACTCGATTTTTGTACTGGTTGGGGATGACGCCATTCTGCGATCTATGACGGGTGCGGAATTGAATAATGACTATTTGCGACCCTTACGCACCGTACCCTATCCTGATTACTATCGAACGTATCCCGCCGATGGCGAACGGAATGTTGACCCCGGCGGCAGTTTCAGTATCTTCTTTAATGCCCCGATGGACGCCGACAGTATCGCCGATAAAATTAAGATAGACCCTGCGCCGGAAGGTGAAATCGGTGGGTATTATGAAGAATGGCGTAATGCCTATTTTGTGATTTTCCGAAGCCTGCCCAATGTCAATTACGCCATTACCCTAGAACCGGGGATGCGGGATATTTATGGCAATGAAATTACCACGCCCACCGAAATCAATTTTGCGACACGGGCCTATGAGCCGTCGCTTAGGCTGAATGTCCCCGGTATGATGGCGGTCTACAATGCGTATGACCCCACGACACGCTTGTTTGTCTCCCATCGTAACATTGATACGATTGAATTGCAGCTTTATCGGCTGGATTTGCCCTCATTGGCAGGGGTAGCCCGCAGCAACAGCCAACCTCACCGGGATAACCGTGCCGACCAACGGCTGCGTTCATGGCAAGTTCCGGTGGCCTCCCCATTGAATGTATCACGTGACCGGATGGTGTTGATTTCACCAGAAGAAGTAGATCGCGGTCTGGAAGATTTCGCCTGTCAAGGAGTGGCGGCCCGGCGCTTGAGTGTAGATATTGAAGCGCGTGTGACCAACGATGACCCCCGCCCGTTGCCTGTTCAGGCCGAAGCTAGTTTTTCAAGCGATACCGTGACCCAATACCCGGCGGGTACAACCTTTTGGGTGCAAGATGGCCCGCTATGCGCCGAGGGCTATTTGTGGTGGAAGGTCAAGAATTTTGAGGACGAGACGGAAGGGTGGATTCCAGAGGGCAGCCTCTCCACCTATTTCGTTGAGCCGCTTTCCGATGTGCCCCTGATTGAAAACGGCGAATACAAAGCGCTTGAACCGGGAGCCTATCTACTGTATGTCAACTCACCCCAATCCAACAAACGCGGTTATCCCGCCAATACCCATGTGATGATTGTGGCGACGGTCAATATCACGTTTAAGTACAGCCAACATGAAGCCCTTGCATGGGTTACGAACATGCAAACAGGGAATCCCGAACCCAATTTGTTGGTGAAATTTTACGACAACAAATTCAGCGTGGCCGCTTTTGGGCGCACCGATGAAAACGGCCTTGTGCTCGTTGACCTACCCAAACTGGATACCTATGGCACACTCTACGCAGTGGTACAGACACCTGAACATTTCGGCTTCGTCTCAAACCGTCTCATCTACGGCATCCAACCCGGCGATTTTAATGTCGAGATGGATTACCAACAGAGTAATCAACGTCTGTATCTCTACAGTGATCGCCCGGTTTATCGCCCCGGTCAGACCGTGTATTTTCGCGGTATCCTGCGTAAACAAGACGATGTGTTGTACACACTCATGCCGGGACACCGAACTGTGCCTATCGAAATCTATGATGCGTCGAATCAGAAAATCTACGAGGAGCGCATTGAGGTTAATCCGCAGGGCACATTTTCTGGTGAATTCACATTGGATGAAGAGGCCAGCCTTGGCAATTATCGTATTGCGGTTGCGTTGCCAAGCTATCAGGAATATTACAATCGCTACACGGGGTACTATTGGAATCTGCCGGGTTTAACCTTTAATGTGGCCGAGTACCATGCGCCAGAATATGAAGTCCGGGCAGTGCCAGCCGCCGATGAAGTATTGATGGGCGAGATGGTGGATGTGACTATTGATGCTCGATACTTTTTTGGGGGCGCAGTCAGCAATGCCCAAATTAAGTGGGTAGCACTGGGTCAAGACTATTACTTTAACTATCAAGGGCGTGGACGCTGGACATTCCAAGATTTTGATTATGACCGCCTCGATACCGAGAACTACATCGAGACGACCTCTGGGGTTTGGGCCGAAAAAGTATCGGAGGGCGAAGGTGTGACCGACGCAGAAGGCCGTTTTATCGTCCGTCTGCCTGCCGGAGCCGCCAATCACCCCGGTAGCCAAGTCTATACCATTGAAGCCACCGTCACCGATGAAAGCAATCAGCCCGTCGCAGGGCGTGTGCGGGTGGTGGTGCATCAAGGCAAGGTCTATGTAGGCGTTGCGCCGGACAGCTATTTGAGTCAGGCTGGCAAAACCTCGCGCTTTAATTTAATCACGGTGGATTGGGACAGCCAAGCCGTAGCTGATCAGATGGTAGATTACCGCATTGTCGAGCGTCGCTGGACAAGTGTTTTGGAAAAAGACACCGACGGACGCATGGCATGGACATGGGATTTGGAAGAAATTGAGGTGGCAAGTGGCTCGGTAACATTGGACGCCGATGGCAAGGGTCAAGTGGAGTATGTGCCGCCGCGTGGGGGAACCTATAAGCTGTATGCCACCACCCGCGATGATGTGGGCCATGAAATCTTGAGCAGTGGCTTTATGTGGGTGTCCAGTCCTGAATATGTTTCATGGCGACAGCGTAATGATAATCGTGTCACCCTGATTGCGGATGCGGATACCTATCACCCCGGCGATACCGCCCAAATTTTGATACCCAGCCCATTTCAAGGGGAAACACTAGCGTTGGTCACGGTGGAGCGCGACAGCTTTTTGCACACCGAAATTATCCATATGGCAACCAATTCGTATGTGTATCAACTGCCGATTGAAGACCTCTATGCCCCGAATATCTATGTCTCGGTCATGCTGATTAAAGGCATTGACGAACATACGACTTACGCACAGTTTCGATTCGGCATGATTCCATTGACGATTGATACCGAGCGATTGGTGATGGATGTCGAAGTCACACCCGTTATGCCAGAGGGTATTGAAACAGTTGGGCCGGGAGATACCGTCACCCTTGATGTAAAAACCCGCGATTGGGCAGGTAATCCGGTGAGCGCCGAAGTGGGGATTGGCGTCACGGACTTGTCGGTTCTAGGGCTTATGTCCCCCAATAGCCCACCCCTCTTGGAATACTTTTATAGTCGGCGCGGTTTGGGGATTATGACGGCCTCTACCTTAACGATCTCCGCCGATGATTACGTTCAATATGTCACCAATGGGCGCAAAGGCGGCGGTGGCGGTGGCGGCGGGTATCCGGGGGTCATCGAAATCCGCCAAGATTTTGTAGATACCCCCCTCTGGGAACCTAGTGTAGTTACTGATGAAAATGGGGAAGCCCAAGTGAGCATTACCCTGCCCGATAATTTGACCACATGGTATATTGATGCCCGTGCTATTACAACTGACACCGATGGACCAATGTTGGTTGGGCAGTCGACAGCGGATTTTATCAGCACCAAACCGCTGCTCATTCGGCCTGTTACCCCACGCTTTTTTGTCGTTGGCGATGAACTCAGCATCGGCGCAATTGTCAACAACAACACCCCACGCGAGCAAACCGTACAGGTGGAATTGATTGGCACAGGGTTTGATGTGCTCAATGACGCTGCCCTCGTCCAAACTGTCACCATTCCGGCACAAGGACGCCAACGGGTGGATTGGCCCATTGTCGTCCTAGATGTTTCGGATATTGATGCGACCTTCACGGTGCGGAATGAAGATAGTTCCTATACCGATGGCAGTAAGCCGCTGCTTGGTCAAGGCGATGAACGTCTATTGCCTGTCTACCGTTATGTGGCTCATGAGACAGTGGGTACAGCCGGGGTCTTGGATGGGCCAGAGGCGCGGCGTGTTACTGAAACGATTGAACTGCCTGAACAAGCTGACACCGAACGGGGTAGTCTGCGCATCCGGCTTGACCACACATTAGCTGGGCCGATGTTGGATGGCCTGAACTATTTGCAGAACTATCCGCACCAATGTATTGAGCAGACGGTCAGTCGTTTTTTGCCGAATATCATGACTATGCGGGCACTGGCGGAACTCAATCAATCGAACCCGGAACTAAAGCAAAATCTGAATCAGCAAGTGATTTTTGGATTGCAGCGACTTTATGCGCTTCAGCATTCCGATGGCGGTTGGGGCTGGTTCCCCGGCGATGCGTCTAATCCCTTAACAACCGCCTATGCTCTGATTGGTTTGAGTGAGGCGCGTAACAGTGGTTTTGCTGCTGTTGATACCAGTGTCATTGAACGAGCGGGTGACTTTCTCTATGGGTATATTGCCCAACAGGAGGGGAGTGGCGGACTCGATAACTTACAGGATTGGCAACTCAATCAACGGACTTTTATCCTCTATGCCCTGAATCGCAGCGCTTACGCCAGTGGCCTAGATTCGGTGACCTACGCGGCCCGCTTGACATTGATATACGAGCAGCGTCACCGCCTAAATCTGGATGCACAGGCGTTTCTAATGATGAGCATGATGGCGAATGACCCGAATGACCCTCGCCTTGAAACATTGAAGAGTGATTTCATGAGTGCCGCCACGTTTGCGGGAAGTGCCAGCGCAACTGGGATTCATTGGGAAGATCGGCCTGATTATTACAATTGGACAACCGACACCCGCACGACGGCTTTAGTCTTGATGGCACTGGCGCATTATGATGTTACGAATGACCTACTGCCGGGGGCGGTGCGTTGGTTGATGACGGCACGCCAAGCCGACGCATGGGAGACGACTCAAGAAACCGCATGGTCGGTGATGTCACTCACCGATTGGATGCTGCTGACCCGCGAACTTGAGGCCGACTATGCTTTTGGTGTTGATCTTAATGGCGAGGCACTGCTGCCAGAAGATACACGAGTAACACCCGATACGGTGCGTGAATCGCAGCGTCTGCGAGTTGAGATCGAAGAATTATTGTGGGATGAGGCCAATCAAGTGGTCATCACGCATGGCGATGGGCCGGGAAATCTGTATTACACCCTCCATTTGACGACATTTTTGGATGTGCCGGGGATCGAACCTGCATCACGGGGTATCTCCGTCGAGCGCCAGTATTATCTTGCTGATGACCCTGCCCGCCAGCCGATTACGAGCGCCAAAGTGGGGGATGAAGTGGTGGTCATGCTGACGATTACGGCTTTGCGTTCGCTCAATTACGTGGTGATTGAAGACCCCATTCCGGCTGGTGCAGAAGCGGTTGACCCACATCTTTTGACCACGAGTATTGTTGGTCAGCGTCCCCATCTCGAAATAGCTGACCGCGCCGACTGGGGATGGTGGTATTTCTCCCACACCGAATTACGTGACGAAAAAGTGGTCTTGTACGCCACCTATCTCGCACCGGGAACCTATACCTACGTGTATCGGCTGCGGCTTGGGTTGCCGGGTGAATTTAATGTGATTCCCGCAACCGGGCAGGAATTCTATTTCCCGGAGGTCTATGGCCGCAGTCATGGGCTGTTATTTACCATTGAGCCGTAAAGCGGGATTTCAGTGTTAGTCAAAATGGGTTGTGCCGGGCAAACATCAAATGTCTGTACACGACCCATTTCGTTCCACATTACCCCAGCAGTGTTTACTCATAATTCGCCGTAGCAAAAGCATCCTCTGGTTCGGCGTTGGTTGCATAATCCTTGCCCAATGCTCTTTCGATTTGGGCCATCAAACGATCTGCATTGACCCCTTCTCTATATTTATCTGAATCAGGTTAATCAAGCCTGTTTGGTTCATGGCAACTTGGGCATCAGATAGCTTTGTCAATTGCTATCGGGCGTGCGAAATTGAATTTATATTTTTCACATTTGGGGATGGTCGAAAGTCTTGGGAAGAAAAATCTGCCCCACTAACCGGAGCAGATTTTGTAGAAAGGACATTCTCGATCAATCAATTAGACGCAAGCTGATAGACACGGACATAATCTACCAACAGGGTCTGGGGGAATTCAGTGGTTGTATCTGGGTAGCCGGGCCATCCACCACCTACAGCGACATTGAGCAGTAGGAAGAAGTCGTGGTCAAATACCCATTCGCGGTTCCGTAGGTCGTTTAATGAAACCGAATTATAGAGATTGCCGTCTACGTACCATCGAATGACATTAACATCCCATTCAATGGCATAGACATGGAAATCAGCCGAAAAATCTTCATCTAGACTGTATCCGCCGCCAATACCGCTGGCTCCTGAATAACCCGGCCCATGTACTGTGCCATGAACGGTGCGGGGTTCGTAGCCGACATTCTCCATGATGTCAATTTCACCCGAATTGGGCCAGCCAACCTCACTAAAATTCGCACCGAGCATCCAGAAAGCGGGCCAAATGCCTTGCCCATAGGGGATTTTTAGGCGGGCTTCAACCCGACCATAGGTAAACTCGACCTTATCGGCGGTGATGCAGCGGGCGGAGGTAAAGGCACAGCGTCCATAGTGGCAGGTGTAATCACCGGGGTTTTCGGCACGAGCGATAATCGCAAGATTGCCAGAACCATCCAGTGAGACGTTTTCTACGCGGTCAGTGTAATACTCCATTTCGCCATTGCCCCAGCCATCCCCGCCAATTTGACATGTCCAATCATCAGCGTTGATGGGGGTGTTGACCTCGCCTTCAAATTCATCTGTCCAAACCAGCGTCCATTCCCGTGACTCCCAATTGATATTCTCGTCAATAACGAAAGCGGCACTTGGTTGTTGTGTGAGATAACTCGAGGCGCTGGTGTTCTCGACCATAAAGAGTTTGACATTATCAATATAGGCCGTGCTGGTTTCGTCGGTAGAGATGAATTCAAAACCGTATCCACCAACTGTGGCTAGTGGTAATGAAATCCCCTCTGAATTTTGGAACAGATTGAACGGCACAATGATGTACTGCCAACCCTCAGCAACGTTTTCGAATGAGTAAGTCCAAATATCAGTGGGGTCGCCTGCCATCAATTCGACAGAGCCATTCGTTGCGCCTGACATCCAAAAGCCAATGGCATTGTAGGCCGACCAATTGAGTTGAATAGCATCTGAGCCATCGGTGAAGCGATGCTGCATTCCGCCCGTTGCTTCATATTGCACAGCGAGAACATTCGTTACTTCTTCTTGGTTGGGCAGGGCAAGCGCAGTGGTTGGCAACACCTGACGAATCGCTAAGGCGGAGTTTTCGCCGGGGACAAGGCCGATGGGTTGGTCGGCGTCGTCATAATCGAGCCAGATGCCATTCTCAAAATCATCCAACATGCCATCGTCGTCGAGTGCGGACATAAATTGATAGACTCCTGAAGCGACAGGTTGGGCGGCAGCCTCATAAAAGATGAGCTTACCGAATAGACTGGGATTTTGGTAGGACTGGTCGCTGGTATCAAATACCGACCAAATCAGCTTGCTATCGCGGTTGAATTCCGACGCGGCGTTCAGGTGTACCTGAAACCCAATTTCGGCTTCATGTTTGGGGGTAATTTCCCAGATGCTGCTCTTCAAGGGGATAGCCACTTCGACGGCCCAACCCTTTTCGGTCGTCATGGCAAAAATTGTGGCTTCGGCGGATGTACCACGTACCCCGGCGATAATAGCTTCTTCCGGGGGCAAATCGCGGTTGAGGGCGGGAATGGTGATTTGTACTATCCCATCAGTAAAACTACGCAGACTCAAATCACCTGTCCCGTTCAGATAAAATTCGATGGAATCTTCGTTCCAATAATTTTCGCCGTGTTCACCGCTGATGATGTTGCTATCAATGATGTCGCCATACAGATACAAAAATTCGTCGTCAGCGGCAGCCCCAAAGTTGACAGCAGGCCCACCAACCCCACGTTCCAAATAAACGAGCGGCACACCATCCCAATCTTCGAATTTGCCATCCAGTTCGATATTCACCGGAAATGGCGCGTAATAGGTTTCGCCGAAAACACCATCGGGAGCGAGATTTCCACCCCCCTGTCCGTAAGTAGCTGTTGGCAGGTGGGCAAAATTGAGCACTGCAAGAAGCAGGCTAGTTATCAAAATTACTGACCATAATCGTTTCATTTTTATGAGGTTTTCCTTTACTTATGTTAGGCCAAAACCAAAAGGAAACAGCGGGTCGGTGATGGGCTGTCCCGCCGATTTTTGGTCGAGTTGCGCCATCGTGCGCGGCCATGTATAGGCCAATTTCCCAGTGAAGGGATAATCACCAAAAATCACATCTGTAATGCCTGCCCCTTCCGTACCCGGCAGCCATGCCGCCACCACTGCGTCCGCTAACGGCAGTTGGGGTGTGATAATCAAGGGTCGCCCTGAAAGCAGGATGAGCACGAGTTTCTGGCAACGAGGACGCACTTTTTCAATCAAAGCGATTTGTTCGGGGGTAAGTGATAGATCAGGTCGGTCACCAAACCCTTCGGCATAGGGATATTCGCCAATCACCACGATGCCCACTTCGGCTTTGAGATCAGCGGCTAAATCCCCACTGTCGGTAAAGATAATCTCCGAGGTAGAGCCAATTTGTTCTTGGATCGCCTTGTAAATGGTCGTCCCTAGCGTGAGTTCCCCATGTGTCCCTTGCCACTCAATTGTCCAGCCGCCGCAGTGCATCCCCAAATCTGTCGCTGCTGCGCCTGCGATGATGATTTCGGTCAAATTCCTAGAGAGGGGCAGGACATTCCCCTCATTCTTCAGCAGCACGGCGGATTTACGGACTGCCTCACGAGCGACGGCGCGGTGTTCGGCACAGCCGACTTTGGGCATATAGGTATCATCCACGATGGGATTTTCAAATAGACCCAATTCAAATTTGGCCCGCAGTATTCGTGTTACAGCATCGTCAATCCGCGCTTCGGAAACATCACCTTTTTGGACGGCTTCGGCCAGAGTGGTGATGAAGCGCTGATATTCAAACGGCACCATCACCATATCTAACCCCGCGTTGATGGACTGGACGACACAGGTGTAGAAATCGGCATTCAACTGCTGAATCGCCATCCAGTCGGAAACTAAGAAGCCTTCAAAGCCGAATTCATTTTTGAGTACGTCCGTCAGCAGATAGCGTTGAGCGTGCATCTTGAGGCCCTGCCACGACGAAAGCGATACCATGATATTGAGTGCCCCTTCAGCAATCGCCGCTTCGTAGGGGCGCAGGTGAATCTGTCGCAAGGTCGCCTCATCCATGCGGGCGTCACCTTGATCAATTTTGTAGAAGGGGGTTGCGGCCTGCCAATTATTCCCCGGCATCCATTCGAGTGGCTTGGTTGAATTCCATTTGGCACCACCATCTGCCACAAAATGCTTGACCGACGGCAGCACCCATAACCCTTCGGCATTTGGCTTTTGTAGGCCACGTATCAAGGCCGTCGCCAGTTCAATTACTACATCGGTGTCTTCGCTGAAACCCTCATAGATGCGCCCCCATCGAATGTCCTGTGGGACGGATACCGCCGGGGCAAATGTCCAGTGTACGCTGGTTGCTAGGGTCTCTGTCGCGGTAATTTGCCCAATGCGCTCCAATAGGTCAGTGTCGCGGGTCGCGCCTAAACCGACATTATGCGGAAAGATGACAGCGCCTTTGACATTGTTGTGCCCATGCACCGCGTCCGCCCCATAAAGAAGTGGAATTGCCAACCGAGTTTGCAAAGCTGCCTCTTGGAAACCACGCACCATTTTGGCCCAATGCACCACATCATTTGGATCGGGGTTGCCCCCGCCGCCACTAAGCACCGACCCTATGAAGAATTCGGCGACCTCGGCAGGCGTCAGGCTATTTTTTTCAACTTGGGTCATCTGACCAATTTTTTCGGGTAGCGTCATCTGAGCAAGTAAAGTGGCGGCGCGTTCCTTAGCAGCAGTGGTCAAGCTCACGGTTGGCTGAGAAGACATACAAACTC
Organism: Anaerolineae bacterium; assembly: GCA_019913005.1. Classification (GTDB taxonomy): domain Bacteria; phylum Chloroflexota; class Anaerolineae; order Aggregatilineales; family J027; genus CFX10. Next base: position 31,432 of record JAIOHL010000341.1, read on the forward strand.
CTTACAATGTTGGGAAGAATTATTTATCAACACCCGTGATAACAATCCCTTGAATAAACACCCGTTGGGCGATGAAGAAGATGGTCAACGGCAGGATCATTGAAATAGTCGCGGCGGCCAAAATAAGCTGGGGCTCTGTGCGATACAAGCCGTTAAATTCGGTTAGGCCGACAGTGATGGGGCGCAGGTCGCGGCTGCCCGCCAAATAGATGAGAGGGCCAAAGAAGTCATTCCATGCAAAGAAGAAATGGAATAGAGAGACAGCGGTCAGCGCAGGAACAGCCTGTGGCAAAATGACGGAGATAAATGTCCGCATAGGGCCAGCCCCGTCAATCTTCGCGGCGTCGTCCAATTCGCGCGGGATAGTCATAAAATATTGGCGCAGCAAAAACACATTATACGCATTGCCAAACATCTGCGGCACAATCAGCGGCAACCACGAGCCGCCCCAGTTCAGCACTTTGACAAAAAAGGCATAGGTCGGCACTAATGTCACCGCTGGAGGCAGGATGATAGTCGAGATCATGACCATAAACAACGCATTGCGGAAGGGGAATTTGAACCTAGCGAAACCATAGGCCACCAGCGCCGAAGCCACCAGTGTCCCGATCATCGTTACAAAGGCATAGATGAAGGTGTTTTTCAGCAGTTTGAGAAATTCAATGGTCTCCCACGCTTCTTTATAGTTGCCCCATTGGAACGATGTCTCAAAAACGGGTTCAAGTGCCCGCCAATTGCCTTCCCATTCAATAATGCCCGCCTCAGGGTTGTTGATGTCAATAAATTGGCTGACCCTTCGCGTCGGCTTGATTAAAGCCCATTTTTGCACGCCGTCATCGGTTGGGACATAAACGACATCGTATTTTTCACCTTCATATTCATACTGTAAGGCTTCGGAAGGGATAACAGGGCCTTGGGGGTCAGAGGCTTGATCTTTGGTTTTGAGCGAGGTCATGACGCCATAGCCAAGTGGCATGGTGTAGATGGATAACACGACCAAAGCAAACAGGGTAATACCCATTTGGATCAGCAGATTGCGGCGTTTACGAGCAGCTTGATAGGACGATAGAGGTTTTTCTATGTCGGGACGTTTTGCCATGATTTAGTGCTCCTCACTTGAGTAATAGACCCACGAACGCCCTGTTGTAAACAGGAACATTGTGATAATCAGAGCAACAATGAACAGCATCCATGCCAGTGCCGCACCATAGCCCATGTTTTGGAAGGTGAAAGCCTGTTTATAGAAATAGACCATGTAAAAACGGGTAGAGCCTTCAGGATAACCGTTACCCTGATTTAAGACCCATGGCACGATGAAATATTGCAGGAGGCCAAGTACGTTCAGGATGAGGTTGTAGAAAATAATTGGGCTGACCATTGGAATGGTGATTTTCCAAAGTCGGCGACCCCATCCCGCTCCATCAATCTCAGCGGCTTCATAAAGCTCAGTTGGGACACCTTGTAACCCAGCCAGATTAATCAGTACCGCATTCCCAATACCCCACAATCCGATAAAGGTATAGGCGAAATAGACTAAATTAGGATCATCCAACCAGCGCAGGCCATCAACCCCTACGGCATTGATGCCAAACGACTCGATGATTTTATTTAACCAACCCGTTTGAGGATTCAGAACCCGCGACCAAATGACAATCGCTGCGATCAGGGGCACCATCGTTGGCGCATAAAACAGGGTGCGAAACACATTGCGGGCCAGCAAATGTTTGGAATTGAGCAAGACCGCCAACAGAAACGCCGAAGTCATGCCAATTAATAAAGAGACTGTCCCGAAAGTAAATGTGATGCGCAAACCTTCCCACACATTGGAATCATGGAACAACATACGATTCCAATTATCCAATCCAACAAAACGAGCATCTTCGGGCGCCGAAAGTTTAAAATCATATGTCGAAAAAATAAGCGAGGCGATCATTGGCATTAAGTAAAAAAGCGTAAACCCAATTAACCATGGGCTAATGAAGATTAACCCCCAGCGTGCTTCACGGCGCTGCGCTGGCGACATGCTTCTCAATCCCATCTGAAATCTTGATCGGGGTTGTGCCCGTACCACACGTGTCCATTTTAGAGAGACGCCCATCGTCCTAAATCCTTTCTATTTGGCAATTGGCATGAAGGTTGTGGCAGACTCTGACCAAATTCGTCAGAATCTGCCTTACCTTTTGAAGAGAGGTTTATCTCCCCCCCTAGCCCACATGGAGTTAGGAGAGAACCCCTTTCCAAACCTGCCCAGTTTAGAGAGGGGTTTGGGATGAGATAACTATTCGGCGCGGGCGTCAAAAATCGCCTGTAGATCCGCTTGTAAAGCATCCAAACCAGCGTCCACATCAAAGTCTGCGTTGTTATCCGCCTCTTGTGTATAGGAGGTATAACGGTCACTGGTTTCTAGGAAACTGGGCATTCCTTCTTCATGGTTGGGGTTGTCAGGATAGGCCAGCCCCGCAGGAACAACAGGCCAATTCTTGCTTGCAAAGTCAGTGTCGGGATAGGTTTCGGTCAGTTGGGCAATATAATGCTCGATATAGGTGCCTTGCAGGCTCAAACGAGCGGGCATTCCATTGTAAAGGGCGGTCAGGTCTTCAGCGCGATCACCCAAGAGATAAGAAAGCACTTCAAACGCTTCGTCGGGATGGGCGGTGGTGTTCATCATGCCAAAGGTATCTGCATGGAGTTTGGCGGTGGTCACACCTTCATAGGACGGTACGGGTGCAAAATCCCAAGTGCCTTCCAAACCATCCGTACCCCAACCCAAGAACCACGTGTGAATGGTAATCATCGCAATATTGCCCGTGCCAAACCAGTTACCACCGGAGCCACCGAGCAATTCGCTGTTGCCATAGACACCATTGGGATAGAAGTAATCTTCCCACATGGCTTTGTGATACCAATGTTCCGCTTCACGCCAATTCTCAGGAATGACCGCGTTGCCATCGGCGTCCGCAAAGTTGCCGGAGCCGAACAGGGTGTCACGGCCACGGACATCGGTGAATTGATTGCCATAACCGAATTGAACGATATTTTCAGGATCGAATTCTTCCATCGTGGCGTCACTACCGTTTGCATCTACGGTCAGGAACATGGCAATGTCGCGCAGAGTATCCATGTTCCATTCATGTTCCACACCATCCGCATCCACATAGGGTTCGCCATAGGCTTGGGGTGGATAGGGAATGCCCGCTTCATCAAACAGAGCCGTGTTGTAAATCAAAAACGAGGGGAATACAGCAAACGGAATCCCTAGTTGGCCTTCACCCTCGACTTTATAGAAATCAACCAACGCCGGGTCAAAATCACTGAGGTCATAGCTGTTCTTCTCGATGAGTGACGTAAGGTCCATCCAAACGCCGGGGAAAGAAGCACGACCACGAATACCCATTGGGCCAACGATATCTGGCGCATTACCCGCCGCAATTTGTGTGCTGAGTACGTCATAGGCTTGGGCGTTCGGGACGATTTCAATTACGAGTTCGATTTTATCCTGAGAGGCATTGTATTCTTCAACGAGCTTATTTTGTGCTTCAATGAGTGGGGCATCAGTTCCAGCACCCAAGCCGACATACCAACGGATTTGAACTTTATCTTGGGCTTTGACAACCGGCTCGTCGGATGATGGTAGAACTACAGCAACAAGAGCAACTAAAAGGACTATCGCTAAGAAGCGAAACTTACGCATGGTATTTTTTCTCCTAAAGACTCTGATACACTATCAACTTGAGAGCGCTCTCAATAGCGCCCTAAAAAAATCCCACTACGTCACTGCTTAAATCATTTACACCTCCTGCGACTATTTGATTTACTCTAAACTCATGAACCTAAGCGCGTATTTGAAAGCGCTCTCAATAAGAGAGAAAAAAATCTCTCTACGCATTGACTTGGTAATTTGCTTTTTGTGCCGACGCCACTCCAGCATTCATTCGGACGGCACCACAGCTTGCCCGAACAACTAATTCAACAGGTAAAACAATTTCATGCGATTCGGGCGGTTCGCCGGATAGAATTTTGACTAGGGTTGCTACCGCCAAAAATCCAGTTTGCTCGATTGGTTGGCGGATGGTCGTAAGTTGCGGATTGGCTTGCACCGCCGGGGGTAAATCATCGTAGCCGACGATGGCTATGTCATCTGGTACACGCAGTTCAGCTTCTTGCAAGGCCCGAAGTGCCCCCAAAGCCATTGTGTCGGACGTAACAAAGACAGCATCTGGGCGCTGCGGAATTAACTGTCTCATCGCGTGATAACCACTTTCAAGCCCGTAGTCTCCATAGGCCACCAGTCGGCGATCAATAGTTCTTCCGTATTCGGCAAAAGCATTGGTATAACCCGTAAAACGATCATCCCCGGAGCAGTTACGGTTGGTGGCGATGGTGGCAATTCGTTGATATCCCAATGAAAGGAGATGCTTGGTGGCAAGATAGCTGCCCGTAACATTGTCTGTATCTACACGATAGACTTGGTTGCTATAGAGCGACCTGCCGATTTGGACGAACGGCATATCGTGTCTTACCAATTCGGGGATAAAAACATCACCCTTGTTATCACTGGTTACTATCAGGCCATCCACCAAACCCGTACCTAAGATACTCAAAATGGTACGTTCTTCTTCTTGCTCAGAATGTACCATAAACAGAGCAAGGGTCAGATTGTTTGTGTTGACGCCGCGTGCGATACCTTGAGTTAGGCAGGGGAAATAGGGGTCAGTGAAGACGGCCTGTGCGCCGCTTGGAATAACGAGGCCAATGATGTTGGAACGATCTGAGGCCAATGAGCGTGCTAGGAGGTTTGGGCGATACCCTGTTTCATCAATCACCCGCTGAACCCGTTCACGAATTTCAGGGCGTATGTGTGGATACCCATTCACAACTCGTGAAACAGTGGCCCTCGAAACTCCGGCTAATTTTCCAACTTCTTCTAAGGTCAATTTTTTCATAATTTGTGACCGCTCATTTCTTCTTGAGAGCGCTCTCAAATAAAAGAGTAACGCACTTCAAAATTTTTGTCAAATATTTCTTGCGTGGAATCAATTGTCGCAACGCTGGCCGGAAAATTTCAGGGCGTATAGGGGTGAAACTCCTCAATTTTGAAATTTCTATTTTTCACCCGTAACCTTTTTACAATTTTTGGGTCGGTATAGCTGCATGAACGAAAATCGCTAGTTCACTTGTGGAGGAATAACATGGTATCCAAATTTATCCGGCCTGCATTGGTAGTGGTCATAACTCTCTTGCTTGCAACGCTCATTGGCCTACCCAAAATCTATGCTCAGTCAGGCGATGACGTCATACAAATCGAATTGGTGGGTGAGATTGAAGCGCTCTCGACAACCACGCTAACCATCAACGGGCAAGTTGTTGACATCAGTGTCGCCGAATTAAACACGACCCTCGCTGTTGGTGAAGTGGTTAAAGTTGAAGGGACGCTCGAAGCCGATGGTTCGATTGTCGCCCGTGAGGTGAAATCAGTTGAAGAAGGCGAACTTTTGCCCGGTGAGGTCGAAATTATTGGCCTAGTGGAAGCCTTTGATACGGATTCCCTTACCATTGGCGGGCTTGTGATTGACATTACCACTGCTGAGTTGGAAGATGCCCTCGTTTTGGAAGTTGGCGCAATTGTAAAAGTCCATTTGTCATTGGTGACCGACGCGGCAGGGGTTGAATCGTGGGTAGCGCGTGAAGTGCAGGACGGCACTTACGACAACAGCCAAGATGACAACTCTGACAATAGCAACGATGACAACAGTGATGATTCTCCCGCTGGTGAATTTGAGATGGTTGGTACACTCACATCTGTTGATGGCGATACGATTGTGGTATCTGGTTTGACGATTGATATTGCCTCTGCTGAAATCAAGGGGATATTGGTCGAAGGTGCATTGGTCAAAGTTCATCTGAGTTGGGTAGATGGGGTGTTGGTGGCGCGGGAAGTTGAACTACACGACAGCCGCCCCAGTGATGACGATGACTCCGACGATGACGGCGACGACAATAGCAACGATAACAGCAACACCAATTCCAACGTCAACACTAATGCCAACAACTCCAATGATGATGACGACAGCAACTCCAACAACTCGAACTCGAATGAAAATGAAAACGAGGATGAGAACGAAAATGAAAGCAATAGCAACACCAATAATTCCAACGATGACGATGACGACGAGAGCAATGAGAACACTGTAAATTCCAACGAGAATAACAACGGTGGCGGGGATGATGACCAAAATCAGAACGATGATAACTCCGGCGATAGCAACAATAATGATGATCATGGTGGTGATGACGACAACGGCGATGATGACTAAATCCTAGACAGCCCCCGCAAATAAACCCCCTCCTCTGCCTAACACGGGGAGGGGCAATTCTTGTTTTTGACTAAGGAAAGTACAGCCATGAGCCTGAATGCCTCAACCTTTACTTCTACTCATCGGAAGATTAACCTACGATTCGCCTCATGGGTGGGTCTTGGTCAAGGCGTATTGTTATTTGCTGTTGCACTGGCGATTTTGTGGTGGTTGATGAGCGCTACTCCCGGCTTTGTCAGCAATGATGATTATTATCATGCCCGAATCGCCGACCAAATCATTGAGCAGCAGCGTTTGCGAGTGGAATTCACAGCCCTACCCTATACCATCCTCAATCAAGACGATTTTGTGGATCACCATTTACTGTTTCATCTCTACCTCGCCCCTTGGATTCATTATGGTGGGATGGATGGGGCGAAATTGGCAACGGCGCTGATTGGCGCAGGGGTATTTGTGGCGATGTGGGTACTGCTGCGCGGCATCAGGGTGCGTTACCCGCTGGGATGGACACTGTTATTACTTGGGGTATCCAGTCCTTTTATCTATCGCGTGCTCATGACCCGAACACAAGGCGCGGCCCTGCTGGTTTTAATCATCACGTTGTACTGTCTTTTCCAGCGGCATCATCGGGCTATCCTGCCACTCGGATTTGCCTTTGCATGGCTGTACAACGGATTTGTACTGCTGCCTGCTATCGTGATTCTTTATGCGCTGGCGGTTTGGCTGGAACGGCGCGAAATTGTTTGGCAGCCCGTTGCATTGAGCCTCAGCGGAGTAGTATTGGGATTGGTCATCAATCCTTATTTCCCCGATAACTTTGCTTTTATCAGTGAGCATCTTGGTGCAAAAACCGACATTGAAACCAGCATCCGTGTGGGTAATGAATGGTATCCCTATACGACAGAGCAGCTACTCGATAATTCCAAAGGAGCGCTTATTTTATTGGCGTTGGCTCTGCTCTGGTCGAGTCTCAGTCGCCGCCGATCTGACCACATTAGTACCACCCTACTTTTGGTTGCATTCCTAACGCTCTACATGCTGTTACGATCACGCCGTTTTATCGAATATTTTCCGGCGTTTGCACTCCTTTGTGGAGCGGCAGCATGGGGACGTGAACCCGCCGATTTTTTCAACTTACTCCCACAAATTCGTGGGTTACGGTATGTCGTATTAGCAGGAGTGGTGCTGTTTGCCGCCATGAACGTTCGTACTACCGTAATCAAGGCACGTGATGATATTAGCCATGCGACCCACCCCGATTATTTAGCTGGAGGGTCGTCATGGTTGGAAGAAAATACACCAGCGGGTTCGATAGTTTTTCAGACAGATTGGGACGATTTCCCCTATCTGTATTATCACAACACGCATAATCGTTATCTCGTCGGACTCGACCCAACCTACATGCAGCGGTTTGACTCCGTGTTGTGGGATCAATGGGTGGCGATTACACAGGGGGATATTGAAAACCCTGCGGCGATTATTGAAGGGGAGTTTGGGGCACGTTATATCATCAGTGACACCCGCCATCAGAATTTTGCCCGCGTTGCCGATGCTGACCCGCGCCTTAAGATGGTGTATCGTGATGACAATTGTTATGTATGGGAGGTTTTGCCTGCGCCCCAACAATAAATATCCGTTGTGGCACTTCTCGTTATAATCACCGTGCTTGACCATCAACCGTTCAAAGTTGGGGCCTATGATCTTATTGGTACTGCCGGATATTCCCGAAGAAGATGCGCTTCTCACCGCTGCACGACAAGGGCAAGAGGCCGCCGTGATGCAGATATATGAAAGTTATTTTCCACCGATTTATGAATACATCCGCCTGCGGGTTAATGACCGGCACGAGGCTGAAGACCTTACCAGTGAGGTGTTTTTCAAATTCGTTAAGTCTCTGCGTGGCCCCAACGCCCCTCGGCACAGCTTACGTGGATGGTTGTTTAAAGTGGCGCGGAATCTTATCGCCACGCATCATGTCAAGCTCAAGCAACAACCAGAAATTGAATTGGAGGAATGGTTTGCTGCCCCCTCCGACCAAGATCCGGAAGTGATCTTTCTGCAAAACCTAAATAGCAAGGCCATTTATGAGGCCATGCGTCGTCTGACCGCTGAACAGCAGGAGGTCTTGGTTCTGCGCTTTGGACAGCAGTTGAGCCTAGAAGAAACCGCTGACATCATGGGCAAATCCATAGGGGCGATTAAAACAATGCAATTTCGCGCCGTCGAATCCATGCGCCGCTTATTAAATGCTGGCCGCAAGGAGGAATCCTATGGCTGATCGGCTCATGATTGAAATTTTTGATGATTGTGTGGAACGACTTCATGCAGGCCAGTCGGTTGAGGACATTTTGCACCAATATCCCAACTATGCTGATACGTTGCGACCCATGTTAGAGATTACACGCGGCATCCAGCGGGTGCGCGTGCCCTCAGCCGAGATTTCTGCGTCTCAAGACCGCATACGATCTAGGGTGTTGCATGAATATCATGCTGCTCCCACTCGCCGATACACTTTGCCTCCGGTTTTGAGTATGGCTGCTGCGCTGCTATTGGCCTGCCTATGTTTGTTTGGCGGCGGCGCAGGATTGGTCGCTACGGGGATTATTGACCTAGATAATGATGATGTTCAGTTTGGCACTCCATCAGCACAACCATCCATAACTGATTCACCGACTGCAACCTTTTCGCTGACGGCATCGGGCACACCCACAGCCACTGCTACAGCATCTTTGACTCGTACTTCCACCAGTTCCCCAACGGCTAGTCCTTCGCGTTCTTCAACGCCGACTGCTACAGCATCTAGTACCCGCACATTGACCGCGACAAGCACAAGAACTGCTTCTCGCACTCCCAGTATGACCGCTAGCCGTACCCCTAGCTCAACCTTGACCCGTACCCCTGCTCCTACCAACACCTCATTGATACCGACACGGCTCCCTGCCAGCCAGACGCCTTTGCCACCTCAAAATCTACCCCCGACGGATGACGATAGCAGTGGAAGCAATAACGATAATGGCAGTGAAAATGACAACGATGATGACAGTGATGGCGGCGACGATAACGACAACAACAATAGCAATGACAATGGGGGTGGTGAGGATAGTGACGATGATTGATAGTTAACATACATCCAGCGGTTTAGCCCGTAATTCAGCAAAACACCTATCAATTGCATGGATAACCTTGTCAAGGGCAAATAAATACAGATCTTTGTGAGCTACTTGACAAGGTTTGGCAGATGCGTCAAAATATGATTTTAGTGAAACGTTTCAGTAAATCGTTTCACTTTAGAGCATCTTGAACAAGTGAGATTTTTTAGGAGGTTTTTTGATGAAACGCTCACTAGCGCTCGTACTTGTCTTAACCCTCGCTCTCGCATTTTTCGCCCGTGTTCCCTCCAGCCGCGCTCAAGATACCGTGACGATCCAATTGATGGGTTGGTCATCCTCCCCAGCCGAAAATGCGGCGCTCGAAGAAATGATTGCGGCCTTTGAAGAGGCCAATCCGAATATTAATGTTGATTTACAGCTTGTCCCCGAATATGACACCACCCTCCAAGCAGCATTTGCCAGTGGTGATGCGCCGAATGTCTTTTATGTGGATAGCAGCCGCCTACCCGATTTTGTGGACGCTGGTGTAATCGCCGCTGGGGGTGACATGATCGTTGACCCAGAAGGCTTTTTCCCCTCTCTAGTGGATGTGTTCACCATTGATGACACATTTTATTGCCCACCCAAAGACTTTTCGACAATGGCTTTGCAATACAACAAAGCCCTGTTCGATGCCGCTGGACTGGAATACCCAACTAACGATTGGACATGGGACGATCTGACTGCCGCCGCTGAAGCCCTCACCAGTGGTGACACTGTGGGGTTGGTGGTTCCGCCCGAACTCCCACGCTGGTTGCCCTTCCTCTATCAGGCCGGTGGCTCGGTATTGAGCGAAGATGGCACAGAAGTGACCTTTGACAGTGAAGAAGCCATGACCGCCCTTGAACTCTACTTGGGTATGGTGGAAGATGGTATTGCCGCACCTCCCTCCGAACTCGATGCAGGCTGGGGTGGTGAAGCCTTTGGTACTGGACGCGCTGCCATGGCGATGGAAGGTAACTGGGTCATTGGTGCATTGGCTGAGAGCTACCCGGATGTTGATTATGGTGTAGTTGAACTGCCCGCTGGCCCTGCTGGTGAAGCGACGATGGCCTTTACTGTGTGCTATGGTGTCGCGGCAAATAACGATCGCCCCGATGAATCATGGGCATTGGCAAACTTCCTAACGGGGCCAGAAGGCGCAATGATGGTTGGTGAAGCTGGTTTTGGTGCAATGCCTGCCCGTGAAGATGCCGCCGCAGTCTGGCTGGAAACTCGTGGTATAGAATTTGAAGCCTTCGTCACAGGTGCGGCCAATGCACATCGTTGGCAGTTCCCGGTAGGCTTTGGGGACTTCATTGACACCTTCAACAATGGCCTGAAATAAGCGATGGCTGGCAATATGCTGCCGGAAGAGGTTTTAGAAGACTCAGTAGCAATTGCCGAAGAAATTCTCGCGGAATAAAGACTTTTTGTTGGGGAGCGTTCCGTCTGCGATTGGTAGAGGGGATGCTCCCTTTTGTTTGTGCCATTTACCAACTAGATTTATTGACAGAAAGGGTTCCCATGATTGCAGAAAAGAACTCTGTCAGCGGGACTGCCCCCGCTATACCTCCCCAAAAAGTCACGACCATGCGAACCACCAAGTTTGAGGAAACCGTTGCGGGCTATCTGTTTTTGGCCCCGGCGCTGATTATATTCATTGTGTTTTTGGTGATTCCACTGGTCATGGCTGTGTATATCAGCTTCACCGACTGGAACGGTATTACTCCTCTGCGTGATGAAGATGCCTTTGAAACCATTGGCGATGACAATTATCAACAACTGTTGACTCAAGAAGGTCGCCGCCAAACTCGATTTTTTACCGCCGTCAAAAACACGACCTATTATGTGATTGGGGTAGTGCCGACTCAAACGCTTATCGCCCTGATTTTGGCCGTTATCGTCAATCAGAAATGGCTGAAGGCACGCGGTACTTTTCGTACTATCGCCTATCTACCTTCGATCACATCTTCAGTGGTGATTTCGATTGTG
>JAIOHL010000342.1 GCA_019913005.1 Anaerolineae bacterium
CCCACCCCAAACCCCTCCCCACTGAGTGGAGAGGGGCTTTAATAGGCCGTTTTGCTCCCCCTCGCCTATTGGAGAGGAGGCCGGGGGGTGAGGTAAAGAAACTCGCGTTTAGTGTCCTCCTTTTCCTCCTCACCCTGACCGCCTGCCAGACAGAAAATCCACCCCCGACCCTGAATGTGCAGGCCGTGACCGCCAACCGTATCACACCGACACTTGCCACTCCGACCCCAACCATCGAACTCCTGCCCACGCCAAATCTGCCAACCTGCGACCCCGCACAAGTGGCGGAATTGTTGGCGGGGATGCCAGCCTATGAACCCAGTGAGGGGGCATTCATCAAACTGGCGGAAAATCAATTGATATTGGATGACACCCCGTTCGTGATACACGGCGTCAGTTATTACCCCGCCGAATACCCCTTTTGGCGATTTTTGCAGGCCGACAGCGCCACTATTGAGGCCGATTTGGACACCATTGCCGCCGCTGGCCTCAATACCATTCGTATTTTCATCTGGAACGAGCCGCTGTTTACTTGTCCGGGTAACGGGGCGGTGCCACTCGCGCCGCAATTTGAACGTCTAGACCGGATTATGCAAGCCGCTGCCACTCGTGGTCTGCATCTCATTGTCACCCTGCACGAACTACCCGACATCACCGCCCCGCCCCTCTATGACAATCCGCCGCCGATTCCTGCGCAAACGGCCTATATCGTCCAGCGGTATAAGGATGAACCCGCAATTCTGGCGTGGGATGTACGCGACGCCGGAGATGCCGATTATCAAGGCGGTACGATTGGCGGGGTTCCGCGTGAGGCCCACTTTGAACGGGCGGGGGTACTGGATTGGCTGTTTCGAGCCTCGACTGCGGTTCGGGCGATTGATGAACACCATCTGATTACAGCAGGCTGGTATACCGATAATGTGGCGACGGCGGCGGCGGTGGATTTCATCAGTTTTCAATTTTGGGGCGAACCCGGCACGCTGGAAGATCGTATTACGCAACTGCGCCAGCAAACCGATAAACCCCTGCTGCTGATCGGCATTGGCTATGAATCGCAGACGCGCAACGAAAGCCAACAATCTTCGGCCCTGCGCGAAGGGTTGCAATCGGCGGAACGGGGGGTCGAATTTGCGGGGCTTATCGGGTGGGTGGTCTGGACGGCCTTTGATTTTGTGCCGGGGAGCGCTTGTGATGTCGCGGCGTGTGTGGAAAATGAGGAAGGGCAACCGGATGCGCGGCATTTTTATGGCATTTGGCGGCAAGACCGTTCACGCAAGCCTGCCGCCAATGTGATTGAGGTGATGAGTCGTCTTACGGAATGAATCACCTTTATTTTATTCTGCGAACAATAGTTACCAATTTGGCTGAGTTTCTTTGGCAACCCTCGCAAAAATCTCATTATCGAGTGGCACGCATAGACTCGTGAAATGGAGCAAGCTGCCCATCTAAACTTACCTGAGATTTCCTAATGGATTGAAGACACTGGGCTTGACTTACAGTCAAGGGTTGCATGGCTATCTCGAAGCTCGCCAACTGTTTTTCAATTATGCTTTGGAGGTTTTTAGAAAGCATCTCTGTAATCCTTTGATTCAACCTTGCCTGATCTTCGGTGTAATTCCTGAGAACGTCTTTATACATAGTGTTGATTCCTCGAGTCACTCTATCCAATGCCTGAATAGCACCTTGATTCTCAAATTGATATGGCATTTTTACCATTACTCACTTTATCCTTGCGCTAAACTATTCTTCAATTATAATACCACAATTAGAATATTTGCAATAGACAAACTGGACTATCCCCCAATTAGCCTAGTACCTGTTTAGCTTTACTCTTCCGGCACGATCCTCAAAATTGCCATATCGCCATGCACGCCGACTAATTCTCAATAGCATTCCCCGTCAGATTAATGGGATTTGAGTCGTCAGCGTTCATAATCCAAATATTGGATTCTCCTGAACGATCCGAGACAAAAGCAATTTGCTCACCATTTGGCGACCAAACAGGCAAGGTATCGAAGCTATCATGACCTGCCGTTAAATTGGTGAAGCCAGCGCCATCGGAAGACACGACCCATATGTCACTGGAATTACCATCAGATGATTGAAAAGCAATTTGGCTGCTATCAGGTGACCATTCGGGATACGAATTAAAATTTGGCATCTCGCTTGTCAAAACCATCGTCTCACCATTTTGAGTGTCAAGTAAAACTAAGTCTATCCTCATGCTTTCCCCATCGGTACGAGGAAAAGTAGTACAAATTATCATCGATCCGTCTGGCGATATTCTGATTTCACCTACTGGCTGATTTACGTAAAACTGCTCTCGGTTAGACGAAGTAACACTTGAAATCCATACTTCACCTACTTGTCCCACCTTTGAGGCGACATATGCTAGTGACCCATCCGGAGTCCAAGCGGGAAAAGCGAACATAAAGCCTTCGTAAGACGTATTGCCCTCTGAAATTGGCGAAACCCTAGATTTTTCACCCGTTAGAAGACTGATACTCCAGATTTCACCATAAATTTGCAGGCTATCAACTTCCATTTTGATCACCGCAAATGCGAGATGATTACCATCTGGCGACCAAGCTAATCCCCCTATGCTTTCTTCTATATCTGAGGTCAAATTTCTTAGGTTAGACCCGTCAGAGTCCATCAACCATAGATCAAAGACAGGAAGTCCAGATTGAGATTGGCTTTCTCTATCAGAACTAAAAGCAATAGTCTTTCCATCAGGTGACCAAGAAGCATCCCCATCCATTCCTAAATAGTCGCCTGTCAAATTGGTCACGTTTGTATCATCAGCATTGATAAACCAAATATCGAAATTACCAGAACGGTTAGAACTAAAAAGAATTTGACTGCCATCCGGCGACCAATCGGTGGGCATATAAATCAAGGGCATATCATCCCGTGAAGCCACAGGAGATACCCCCTTGCTGAAACCAAAGCCCATCGCCGCAACGATGGCTAAAAATCCAATGGTTAAATTCTTTCGAGGTTTCAACTCAATCCTCTGGCACGATCCTCAAAATCGCCATGTCGCCATATACGCTACCTAATTCTGAGTAGCGTTTCCTGTCAGATTAATTGGGTTTGAGCCGTCGGCGTTCATGATCCAAATGTTAGATTCTCCTGAACGATCCGAGACAAAAGCAATTTGCTCACCATTTGGCGACCATACGGGAAAGCTGGCAAAACTATCATAATCTGCCGTTAAGTTGGTGAGGTCACTGCTATCTGGTGACACTACCCATATATCACTGGAATCACCATCGGATGATCGGAAAGCGATTCTGCTGCCGTCGGGTGACCATTTAGGATCAGCAGTGACACCGGGCAATCCAGAGACTAATTCCACCACCTCACCACTGCGAATATTGACCAAAATAATGCTAAGGAATGAGGTGCATACAATAGATGATCCTTCCGGCGCTAAATCTATATAAGCTATAATCGGACCAATTGGAATCTCTTGGAATTCATCATCTGCGTTCAGGTTTAAAATCCCAATTCCTACTGGTCGCTCGGCTTCGATGGTGAAAACCAATCTATTGTCAGGTGTCCAGATCGGATAAGCAAACCTATAGTTTTGAGAATTGTCATCGCCTTCGGAAAATGGATCTATACGAGATTTTTCACCCGTCGTCAATTCAAGAATCCATATTTCGCTATCGAATTCCATCGTCTCAAAATTCGTTTGGGTGACTACAAATGCGAGACGGTTGCTATTCGGTGACCAAGCGAATACATCGACACTTTCCTCAATATCTGAGGTCAGGTTACTAGGGTTAGAACCATCCGACTCCATTATCCAGAGGTCAACGTTCGGAAGACCATCTTCTGATTTCGTGCTCTCCCGATCAGACCTGAAAGCAATAGTCTTTCCGTCAGGTGACCAAAAGGCATAGCCATCCCCACTTGAATATTCGCTGGTTAGGTTGGTCATATTTGAGCCATCAGGATTCACGACCCAAATGTCAAAATTTCCTGCACGATTAGAGCCAAAAAGTATTTGGCTACCATCTGGTGACCAATCTGTGGCGACCTCAATCAAGGGTATATCCTCCTGTGAAGCCACAGGAGACACGCCCTTGCTAAAACCAAAGCCAATCGCTACAACGATGGCTAAAAATCCAATGATTAAGTTCTTTTGGAATTTCAACTCAATCCTCCGGCACGATCCTCAAAATCGCCATGTCGCCATGCACGCCGACCAACGACACATCAAAACGGCCCAAGTCGAAGATTTGCCCATGCCGCAGCGTCACGGTTTTGACTTTGGGGGAGAGGAACATCACCTGTACTTCGCCGGGGCGCATTTTCAACAATTTCACCCCCACCGGGCCATGATTTTTCGATTCGCCGACCTTGATAATCACTTCATGGGGATCGGCTTTGGCTTGGTCAAGGCGCGTCTGTGAAATCTGGACATCACCGGACACATGGGCATCCACCGCAATCCCAGTAGCAACGACCTGTGGGGTTTCGTCAATAATTTCTTTGGGTTTGCCTTCCACCAAACTGATGCCATAGGCCTGATACCAGCCGTTATAGAGGTCATAGCTGGTCACGATGACGCGGTAATCTTCCCAACGTTCATAATCGCCATCGAGCTTGACCTGCCATTCTTCCTCGTCACCATTGCCAATCTTGCCGACCAATGCCGCATGACGTGGTTTTTTATAGGCGCGTGTGCCTTCTTCAATGCGTTCGCCTATCCGTAGGCGCAGTTTGCCAAATTGCAGCACATCTTGATTGTTATAGACCAGCGGGCGGTCATTCACGATGTCATATTGGCGCACCAGCATAAAATCATAGACCTTATCACGCTCCGGTTGGGCCACTTCCAACGATTGATCGCCCCACCGCACATCAAACACCGCTTCCATAATGCCATCTGCGGGGGTCTTATCTTTGCCACGTCCAAAAATCCCCCGGCGGCGCTTTTCATCTTTGACGTTGACATCCACATAGCGGTTGATGAAGGTATAGCCCTCAACGGTGGCAGCGGCGGCGACGGGCACTTTGAGATATTTCATGCCATCCGGCGCTTGAATTTCGATTTCCGCCACATCGCCTTTGATGGTTTGCAAACCCACTTGAAGATGCCCGACCTTGACGGGTTGATAATTCTTGGCGAGATCAAGGCTACGGGTCAGTGAAATCACAGCGTATTCCATGAGAATTGCTCCCTATTCCAGTTGTTTTGAGATCGAGACAGAGCAGCGGCCCAGCCTACATCTATTAACTATACAGGACAGCCGATTTTGGGGGCAAGCGGAGCAGGTCTATACAAAGTTCACAATGACCGGAATTTGCTGTATTTACCCTGCGTAGAGCTATTGCACCGCATCTAAAAATTATGATACTATTATCAAGTCTTTGTTTTACGTTTTGGTTTTGGCTCGTATGAGCAGAAAGATAAGCACTAAAGTATGTCGCAAAATACAGTGACGGGTGTTGTGAAGTGGTTCAACAGCACCAAAGGCTACGGGTTTATTCAGGCCGATGGGCAGGAAAAAGATATTTTCGTGCACTATTCGGGCATCACAGGCTCTGGCTACCGTAACCTCGAAGAGGGGGATAAAGTCGAATTTATCATTACTCAAGGTGAACGCGGCCTTCAAGCCCAAGATGTCCGCAAAGTCTAAATTATAATTGAACACAAAGACGGGGGCCTCCAACACCCCCGTTTTTTTCTCGGCATCTCACTCACTCCCCCGCCAGACAATCATCAGCCAATCGTACCCTGCATAATTCTCAACTCTGTGCGATAATTCACGCCCTAAACCGGAGGAGACTGTACTGGTATGTTGAACCTGAAATTGAAATTAAGTGCGCTGAGTTTTGCTGCATTGGTGGTTTTATTGGTCGTCAGTTCGATATTTTTTAGTCTACCCAACCGCACCAATGCCCAAGATGGCAGCACCCCTACCCCGTCCATGACCCCCGTGCTCGATCCCGATCTGCCCACCAGCTACCGTGTTGAAAAAGTCTTGGATGCAAGCTGGCCGATTGCGTTGGATTGGGCACCGGACGGCACGCTGTTTTTCACCGAGCGTTTTACGGGTTATCTGCGCCGTGTGTCCCCCGATGGCGTCCTGCAAGCCGACCCGGTGTGGACGTTTCCAGTCTCCACTGAAGGCGAACGCGGGTTGCTAGGCGTGGCCGTTTCCCCTGACTTCGATACAACGGGCTATGTGTATGTGTATTACACCCGTGTCCCCGGCGATGGCTTCAATGTGCCCGTCAATCGCATTGCCCGTCTCAAAGTGGATGCGGATGGTAAAGGTAGTACCCCGGAAGTGATGCTGAATATCCCGCTGACCACCAACAATCTATGGCATCAAGGCGGCAATATTCATTTTGGGCCGGATGGAATGCTCTATCTGGCAATTGGCGAATACTACATCCCCTCCAATGCTCAAAATGTGGATGTCATCCCCGGCAAAATCAACCGTTTCCAAGTCACCGATGAAGGCCTCATTGCTGCCCCCGGTAATCCTTTTGGGACAGCGACCTATGCCTATGGGATTCGCAATACCTTCGATTTCGACTTTGACCCCTATATGTTTGCCGTAACGGGGCAGATTTTTGGGGCGGACAATGGGCCGGATTGTGATGATGAACTCAATTTGATTGTGCCGGGGGGCAATTATGGCTGGCGCGATGGCTACCCTTGCGATGATACCAACCCGCTGAATCCCGAAAAATACATCTATCCCATCTGGTCTATCACGCCAACTGAGGCTCCAACAGGGGTCGCCGTGTATACCGGATGGCAGATTCCCGAATGGCGTGGTCAGGTGTTCTTCTGTGCATGGAAAACAGGCAAGATGCGCCGTGTAATTTTGGATGCGGGGCGTTCGCGTCTCTCCGCCGTGCGTGATGTGGATTTACAAGGGCAGTCCTGCACCATTGAAGTTGAAAATGGGCCAGATGGCGCATTGTATTTCACAAATCAATACGGCATATTCCGAGTTGTGATACAGTAAGCAAGACGTAATGTTTGATGGCTATGTTTAAGGGATAACGTTTTAGTCGAGTGGGTATTTTTTATGAGCAATCCAAATCAACCGCGCCGTACCGATCCTAATAATGACCCTCGCGCCACTCGTTTGGCCCAAAGCCAACAGCGGCAGGCCCCCAATTTCTATCCCGAAACGGGAACCTATCGCCGTCGCAAACCCCGCCGTCGGGCAGGCTGCCTAAAAATTGGGCTAGTCTTATTGGGGGTCTTCATCCTATTTGGGATGGTAGGTGTAGTGGTTGCCGCGATTGTGTTACCCCCTACCTATCGTGATTTAAAACCCGAACAGCAGGCTATTTGGTGCAATCGCGCCGAACGGGTAGCAATGGATTTTGTCTGCGATTGGAAACCCACCCCGCCCTTCCAAGTTCTGCCCACTTTAGCAGGTGGAGCGACGGTCAGTGGGCCAGATTTGTTATTGACCCTCGACGCGATGAATGCCGCCTTGACTGGAACGCCGAGCGAACAAGGTGGGGGTGGTTCTCAGGGAACGGGGCTTGGCACGCTACCGCCGCCGCCTGTTTCGGGCACCATGACCCCAACCCCTACCGCAACCAGCACCGTTCCGGCAACGGCGACCCTTTTGCCAACGGCAATTGTCTTGCCTTCGCCGACCCTCGCACCGCTTCCAATAAGTGCCAGTTTGAATTTGGGACAACTGCGGCCCGAAGGCCAATGGTGGAACAACTGCGGCCCGACCAATTTAACGATGGGCCTCAGCTACTTTGGCTACTCCAGTAATCAAGGGCCAGCCGCGAGTTTTCTGAAGCCCAACCGTGAAGATAAAAATGTCAGCCCATGGCAGATGGCCCGCTACGTCAATGAATTTGCCAGTCAGCAGGTCGCCGTGAATGCCCTATGGCGGGTCGGTGGCAATCAAGAATTGCTCAAGCGTCTGCTGGTAAATAATTTCCCGGTCATCATCGAAAAAGGCTATGAACTCCCCAGTGAGCCGGAACTCGGTTGGATGGGTCACTACCTGCTGATGGTGGGCTATAACGATGACCCCGGCTATTTCCTTGTGTTCGACAGCTATCAGGGCACCAATCGTGGACAGGGTCGCCAAGAAACCTATGCTTATATCGAGCAGTATTGGCAGCAGTTTAACTACACCTTTATCGTCCTCTATTCACCTGACCGCCAAGCGGAATTGATGACGGTGTTGGGTGAACATGCCGATGAATCGCAAGCGGTGTATAAAGCGCTGGAAACCGCCCGCGCCCAAGCCACCGCCAACCCCAATGACAAATGGGCATGGCTGAATATGGGCGAATCCTATACTATGCTTCGACAATATCAAGAGGCGGCCTCGGCCTTTGACCAAGCCTTTCAATTACAACTGCCATGGCGAACCTTGTGGTATCATTTCAGCCCGTTTGAGGCCTATTACAACGTAGGCCGCTATGAGGATGTCATCCGCTTGGCAAATGATGTGGATCGCTCATCCGGCAACTATGTCGAAGAGGCTTCATATTATCGCGGGTTGGCCTACGCTGCTCAGAACGATTTCACCCGTGCCATAACGCAATTTGAAAACGTGCTGCGGTTCAATCCCAATTTCACGCCCGCCGCCGAAGCCATCACCGCCGTCCAATCAGGAACCTATACGCCGCCAGTCGTCAGCTAGGCGGAGTTGGAAAAGCAATGTCTGAACAAACACACGAAATTTCACGCACACCCCTACCCCCGGAGGAAACGCCCGACAATTCCGAGCTAGATTTGTTTCGAGCACCAACAACCTCCGAAGATACAGATCACATCCGGCCCGTTCATCCGCGCCGCAAACGACACTCCCCGTTTGGGTTATTCGCTCGGACGTTGGTCAGTGTCGCGGCAGGCTCATTTGGATTTGTGCTAGTTGCAGGGGTCGTCTTGGCAATTATCGTGCCGCCGTGGTATCGCAGTTTGCAGCCGCGTTATCAGGAAATTTGGTGTCACCGTATCTCGGCCCTATGTGAATTGAAAAAGAAGGCTCCCGAAGGGGATATTCTGGTCTATCAAGGCGACACCGATGCCGCCTTAGCCTTACTCGATGATGCGACCCCTACGCCAACACCAACCACGCTGCCGGATATTGCGCTGGCCTCCAATGAACCGACCTTTACGCCAATTCCACCTAAATCCGCTGGGGGGAGTAACCCTGAAGATC
>JAIOHL010000343.1 GCA_019913005.1 Anaerolineae bacterium
GGTGGGGTCATGTCTATAAGTCAAAATGTCACCACTATCTAAATTTCAGCCCCGTACCTATTCATGGTTATAATCAGTTTTGCGCCTTTGGCCTGACAAAAATGGCCTATCTGATATTTGGATTTTCGGCATGACACCCAATGGAGCAATAATGACCGCAGCACCCCGCCCCAAACTTCGCCCCATCGCCCTGCCCACCGAACACGGCGGTTGGAGTTTTATCCTCGAACCCATCTTTTTGGGCCTATTTGTCGCTGGCACATGGGCCGGATTCCTGCTCAGTATCGCGGCCTTTTCCACCTTTCTGATTCGTCACCCCTTTAAATTGGCCCTCAAAGATACCCAGCGTGGCAAACGCTACCCCCGCACCGAATGGGCGATACGATTTGCAGCTATTTACAGCGCCGTTGCGGTAATCGCTGGGGTGTTGGCGCTGGTCATCACCGAACACGCTTTTTTGCAACCGCTCATCATTGCCATTCCCCTCGCATTGGTGCAATTGTATTTCGATGCCTCCAATCGTGGCCGCGAACTCATCCCGGAAATTTTCGGTGCCGGTGCTTTGGCTGCCGTCGCCCCCATGATCGCCCTCACGCACGATTGGCAATTGGATGCGGCCTATGCGCTGTGGGGCATTTTGATAGCGCGGATTATCACTTCGATTCTCTATGTGCGTGCCCGTCTGCGCCTCGAACGTGACGAATATCCCGACACCCGCCTGCCCCAAATCGCCCATGTGATCGGCCTTATCGGGGTGATCGGCCTTGTCATCAGTGATCTAGCCCCCGTGCTGGCGATAGTGGCGCTGGTGATATTATTGGCCCGTTCGCTGCATGGCCTCTCCAAATGGCGCATCCCCGCCCCCCAAGCCAAAATCATCGGCATCCAAGAAGTTATTTTCGGGATCATAACGGTATTACTAGTCGGAATCGGTTATACTGCCAACCTCTAAACCGGAATTTGGAGTGACTCCATGCAACAACCCTTTACCGCCGCTTCTCATCACGATATTTTGGTACTGCTCGTTCAAATTTCTGTGCTGCTCCTAACCGCCCGTCTGTTGGGAGAATTGGCACTGCGTTTGGGTCAACCTGCCGTCGTCGGGGAAATTTTGGCGGGCATCCTGCTCGGCCCCTCCCTCCTCAGTGGCCTCTCCCCAATGATTGAGGAATGGATGATTCCCCAAACTCCGGTACAGGGCTATTTGCTCGAAACCATCAGCCTTATCGGGCTAATGCTCCTACTGTTAATCACAGGCCTAGAGATTGATCTTTCACTGGTCAAACACCATGCCCGATCAGCGGCGGGCATTGCGGTAGGTGGACTCTCGCTCACCATCAGCACAGGCATCATCGTGGGCCTGCTGCTACCCAAAGATTTGTTAGCCAGCGGGATCGAACGGGCCGTATTTGCGTTATTTTTGGCGATTGCACTGGCAATCTCGGCCCTGCCCGTCTTGGCAAAAGTGCTCATTGACCTAAAACTCACACGACGCGATGTCGGCCAAACCATTATCGCGGCAGCCATGATTGATGATACAGTCGGCTGGATCCTCATCTCCGTCGTGGTTGGGCTTGCCAGTGGCGCGGCCATTTCAGTGGGGGCGATTGGCGAATCCGTCGGCAGTATTGTCCTGCTCATGGGGTTGAGTTTTACGGTCATGCGGTGGCTGGTCAAGCGCTCCCTCGATTTCACTCTAGACCGTATCAAGAGCCGCGACAAAATCCTAACGCTGGTTGTCCTGTTCACCTTTGCATGGGGCGCGTTTTCACAGGCTCTCCATCTTGAGGCGCTGCTCGGCGCATTTTTGATGGGTGTCATCCTCAGCCAAATGCCCAAGCTCGATGCTGAGGTCATTCATAAATTAGAGAGCCTTGCCTTTGGCATTTTTTCGCCGATTTTTTTCGCCGTCGCCGGACTCAAGGTCAATATTGGCAATCTGCTAGAGCCGCGCCTCATGGGTTACGGTCTGCTGATTATGGGGGCAGGCATTCTTGCCAAAACCATCGGTGTTTACATTGGGGCACGTTTGATCGGCAAAGTCAATCACTGGACGGCCTTGTTTTTTGGGTCAGGGCTAAATGCGCGGGGTTCGATGGGCATTATTGTCGCCAATATCGGGTTGCAGCAAAACATGATCACCCAAGACCTGTTTTCCATTATCGTGGTGATGGCGGTCTTGACCTCACTCCTTGCCCCCGCCGCCATGCGTCAAACCTTCAAACAAATCCAACCGTCGGAGGCCGAATTGGAGCGCCTGCGCCAAGAAGCTCTCAGCGCCGACAATCTGGTTGCCAATATCCACCGCGTTCTGCTGCCTATCCGCTACCGTGAAAACGTCGAACCAACCGCGCTGCAAATTATCGCCGCCCGCGTGTTGGGCAGCATTGGCAAAAAATCGCCGCTTGCCATCACTTTGATGAGCGCCGTTAACAAAGGTGATGAGCAAAAGGCCACTACTTTTTTGACGCAGACAGGCAAAGTATTTAATGACCACGAAGTCCAGCGCAAGGTTGCCAGCGGCGATGATGCCAGCGATTTGATTTTGGACGAGGCCGAGAAAGGCTATCAACTCATGGTTCTGGGTGCGACACAGGGCAAAACCTCCACCCAAACCTTGTTCACCCCGATCATTGATACCCTTGTACGCCTGTCGCCCTCCCCCACCCTGATTCTGCATGGCCGTGAGGTTTCACCGGGTTGGCGACCCCGCCATATTCTTATCCCGACCAATGGCTCGATTGCCGCGCGTCGGGCTGCTGAAGTGGGCATCGGTTTGGCGGTGGAGGGCGATGAAGAATTGGTCTTTTTGCGGGTGGTCGAATCCGGCGGCGATTATTATCTGGACGCCAGTGGCAGCCTCTTGGAACGTCAAATGGTGGCCTCCCGTCAGATGGTGGATGAATTGGAAAAATTGGGTGAGGCGTTTGGGGTGCGAACCTTTGGCGAGGTCAAAATTGGCCGCGAACCCGAAGCCATTATTTTGGAAATGGCCCGACAAAAATCGGTAGACCTGATTATACTGGGAGTCAGTGTGCAAGCAGGCTCGGAACGGTTATATTTAGGGCCACGAGTCGAGCGCATTTTAGGTAATGCACCTTGTCCGGTCATCGTTGTCAATACGTTTAGTTAGGGGGAATTATGCGAATCACATGGCAAACGCAATTAGGTGTGGCTGCACTCATCGTTTTTGCGGTGGTCGCAGCGGTTCTGGCGGCCATTACCCCAAGCATCGAAAAGCCGGGGGATAATGTCGTCGCGTTTATCGAGGATTTAGAAGATGCCTCACTCTACCGTTGGGTCAATCTGGGCTTTGTGGCGATCTTTGCCCTCAGCCTGTGGGGATTCTCGACCCTGCCTGAATTGCTGGAGGATACCAAAGGCGGCTTGCTGGCCCAACTCGGTTGGCTGGCCTACGCGCCCGGCGGGGCACTACTGATCGCTTTTATCGGCGCCGACGCCATCTTCATTCAGATGATGCGGGTGGCTGCCTATGAATCCGACTCGACACTCGAACAAGTCATCGCGCGTGATCTTACCTTGTCATATATGGATGCCGGGTGGATTCAGGCAATGGCATTAGCAGCCACGGCCCTGTGGTTGCTGGGGTTGGGGCTGTTGGCGCTGGCGATTTACCTTGCCGACGAAACCCCCTACTGGATTGACTTTCCCATTGCCGCCGGAGCAGTCGTGTTGATTGTCAGCAGTTTTATTGACCAAAAATTTGTCTCGGCACTAGGCTATTTGCTGTTGGCGGTGGCCTTTGCTGGTTTGGGCCGCATCATCTGGCGTGCCCGCGCTCCAATTACACCTCCACCTCCAACACCTACCCCTCCGTCCGCCTAAAAAAATTGGACGGAGTGACTGAGTTGTAGGGCAGGTCACACCGTCCAATATACCGCTTTTGCCCTTTTTAGGGGGCATGGGACTTTGTTTTGTCTAATACGCCGCCTCCTTCACTTCAATAAACGATAATTACTCGCGCAAGTAAGGGATAGTATACTGAAAGTAGGCCATCGTCGCAAATGAGGAGGATTGAACCAATGTTACGCAGTGTTGAAGGCGTCTATCGCAACGGCAAAATCGAATTGGCCGAGATACCGAGTAATGTAGACGAGAATACTCGTGTTATTGTGACCTTTCTCGCCGATGGGCCGATCAACCTAGCAGAAGTGGGCATAAGTGAGGCTCAAGCAGCCGATTTACGGGCACGACTTAGGACATTTATGGAGGATTGGGACCGACCCGAAATGGACATCTATAACGATTATGGCCCCGAAGCCAATGTATAGTCGCGGCGACGTAGTGTTGGTTTTGTTTCCCGATTCCAACCTTAAAACATCTAAGGCGCGGCCTAGTCTAGTGGTGCAAGCTAACGATCTGAATACGGGTCTAAACCAGCTTATCATTGCCATGATTACTACCAATATGCAGCGGGCTGGGCATCCATCGCGGGTGACGATCTTGGCAGATAGCCCTATGGGCGAGCAGGCCCGACTTAAATTGGATTCGGTAGTCATGACAGATAACGTCGTGACTGTTCACATAGAGGAAATCCATCGCAAAATCGGCACACTTCCCATGACGGACATTGATCGTGCCCTCAAACACACGCTCGGCTTGACCTGAGCATGGACAACTAAGCTCCTTAACCTGAGTTTTGGATATAAGGGTTCTCGTTTGGGTCGCCATCGGCTCAAAGCCGAAGGCTAGGTGGAAAGCGCAAGCTGACTAAAGCCAGCTAGGGTGTTTTTCAGCCTCATTTATGGGGCTTTTCCCCAAAAATAGCCGGATGGTTTGACCGTCTGGCGTTGGCTGATCCAAAACTCAGATTCCCTATTACCACAACCGAACGACTTTCAACCCCTTCCAGTCAGTCGTTTGTAAAAAAGGAGCAGGTCAGCACCTGCCCCTTATTTGAAACCACGCTAGGGCCTATGCCTCTTCTGGACAAATCGGCTCTGCACCGAGCGCAAATGAGGCGGATTCCCAATCGTAGGGGTTGCTCAAAGATTCCCCATCGGTGGTCTTGGCATACGCATAGAGGAACACCGTGAAGGTACAGCGGACGTGCGGCGTGCTTGCCTCATGACCGAGCATATGGCTAAAGGTGGCGGTTGGGCTGGGTCCGGGTGGTGTGCCGGGTGGAACAGGCAGCCCCACATTTCCGGTGATGAAATCCGGCGCAGGCGGTGCAGGCGGTGGTGGATCGGGCGGCAGATAGTCGGTTGCCCCGTTCAGGCCGCGATGCCACCAAATCTGATGATACAACTGGAATGGCTCATAAGGGTGATAGGCCCGGTAGCCGATACCAAAAGTGCTGGAACCCGCCGATGGCCCGCACGTCTCCATGAACTGGCATTCCTGCGTCGAGATAACCCCATTGTGTCGCAAGTCCACAATGTCGGCTTCGATCCGCCGATTATCCCACCAGAAAAGATGGGTCAGCGCCGCAAATGGTACTTGGGCGGTTGCCCCAGTTGCGTGAGACCGCCGACGATAGGTAAAGTCCGCCTCGTGTTCGGTAAACCCTTGACCCGTTGCCGCAGTACCCTGTGGGCGCAACAGGTGACCCGCCGCGTCAAAGACCTCTAATGTCACTAAATGGCGTTGCGTGGGGTCGGTCAGATTAACAGGCCCTGACCATTGGGTTTGAGTTGTGTCCAAATAGGCATGATAGAAGCCATCGCTCCAATCTTCCTCCGCATCATACGGAATCAGATAGAGGAAGTCCTGCCCGCCTTGTGAAAATGGCCCCATCGTGACAGGGATGATTTCCACTCCAGTGGGGGTGGATTCGGACTTGTTCCACGACAGACCTGCCGAAAGATAGTGCCGTGTTCCAACAACCGGATTGCCGCTGCCGTCAGCCTGTGCGACGCTGATACGGTAATACTTCGCGCCGACCCCAAGCATATCCTCACTGAACATATAGCTCAGTTTCAGCGTGCCGCCCCAATTGCAGTCTTTGTTTTTGCCAACCGCATCTAGTGCATTGGCGGCGGGGAAGGCGAGGCCATCGTTATAAGCGGGCATGGCGACCCGATCCCAACCCGTCGAATCAGGCGTCTTGAGGTTATGGGCACCTGTATCTCCAATCAGGTCGAGATAGACAAATGCGCCAGCGCCGGGGCCACCATTATCACGGCAGGCAACCGCTTGGGGGTGATACGAGACGAGCGTCGGGTTATCATGCACATCATACCACTGGTTCGCAGCGACCCCATCATAGATGACCACTTCAACGCCGTTGATGATCTGTTTGACCACATAGGCATAGGCATCGTGGCAGTGTGAAAGATAGAGACGCGGCCAGTCACGCCAGCACACGTTATAGCGACCATCCGGGTTAATGCGTCCCTCGCCCACTTTGACGGGCGTCCCGCACGAATAGCGCCGACACAACAGATAGGGCCGTGCATTGATGTAATTCACCACTTCGGTCTTGGGCAGGCTGCGCAAAGCCATTAAATCGCGGCTGGCGTTGAGGCTGAACTCATCAAGCGCACCCGACTTGACGAAGGGCAGGT
This sequence comes from Anaerolineae bacterium, assembly GCA_019913005.1. Taxonomy (GTDB): domain Bacteria; phylum Chloroflexota; class Anaerolineae; order Aggregatilineales; family J027; genus CFX10. The sequence continues at coordinate 6,531 of JAIOHL010000343.1, forward strand.
TAATCCATGGCTCAGGGTCTGGGGGGAAGGGGCGTGGCGGCCAGCGGATTTCTGGAATCTCGCGCACGATGTCTTCCAGATCGCGGATGAGTTCGGGCCAACGGAAATCATCAATAATCCATGGCTCGCAACAGCAGGTGCGGCGATAGACTTCTACCGTGCCTTTGCAGACGATAGCGCATTGATACGGCCACAGTAGCAATTCTGAGACCGAGGAGGAGGCCAATGTTGCCAATGGGCTACGCTCCCGCAGTGACAACTGAGTACGTCCAACATTGATTGGTGACAAGGCCCGCGCCGTAAGGGGTGTGCGCACATGTTGCACCAGTTCGTACCACCACGAAGGGTGGCGGCGACAGCGTTTGACAGTCCCGCTCACACAGGTGATGAAACTCAGCCACGTCTGCCAGAGCGTGCGGGCAATGTTCAACTGCCCCCGTTCGATCAATTGGCTAAAATCAGCGGGGCGGAGCGTCAACAGCTTTTCGCGCTCCAGATTATCAAAGTCCTCGGTAACGGGGCCGACCAGAATGCGATGGGCTGACTGCACGGTGTCAGTTGGAATTTCAAATGCCCCGACCTCACCGACAGTCGACATGTGGATCAGCTTAAATGAGCGATCTACGATATAGAGGGCGACTTTGGGCTGCAACTCGTTGGCCTCAGAATTAGCAAGATGAATCGTGCCAGTCAGGACCTTTCTGGGTTTACCACTCGGCTTACTCATGATACTCTCCTCATTTTTTCCCTAGTCCGTTGACGGTCTACTAGAAATAAATGAGGAGCAAAAGGCTTTGTCACACGATATATATTAATTCCGCTAGAATATCGGTTGAATTTGGGTTGTGGTGTACAGCCCCAAAACGCTTTATCATTGACCCCATATCGCAAAAAAGCCGACCCCATCCCAAACCCTTCCCCTAACAAAGGAAGGGCCTAATACAGGCGTTTTCCCCTCCCTATGTTTGGGGTGGGGTTGAACAACCATAACGTTTCAGTAACGAGGCCAGTGAAAAAACCCTATGACAACACCCCCCACCCTCTTGATTACTGGCGCATCCACTGGCATTGGCGAGGCGTGTGCCCTCGAATTTGACCGACTCGGCTGGCGGGTCTTGGCAACTGTGCGCCGTGAAGCCGATGCCGACAGCCTCCGCCAAAAAGCCAGCGCCAACCTCACCCCCCTGCTGATGGATGTGACCGACGACACCAGCATCCACCAAGCCGCCGAACAAGCCCGCAACATCATCGGCGATAGTCGTCTACAGGGGTTAATCAACAATGCCGGGGTTGCCATCGCTGGCCCATTGGAATTTTTGCCGATTGCCGAACTGCGCCATCAATTAGAGGTGAATGTGATTGGGCAGGTCGCCGTCACACAGGCCTTTTTGCCGATGCTGCGACAGGCCTCTGCTCCCCAAGCGCGGATTATCAATATCGGCTCGGTCAGCGGTTTGATCGCCTATCCACTGCTTGGCCCGTATAACGCCTCGAAATTTGCATTGGAAGCCATCACCGATTCGCTGCGGATGGAACTCAAGCAATGGGGGATACACGTCGCGCTGGTTGACCCCTCCGCCATCAAGACCCCTATCTGGGAAAAAAGCGCCGCGCATGGGGCAACCCAACTCACCCCCGATATGCAACAGTTGTATGGCGATTTGATTGCCAAGATGCAAAAGGTCGCAATGGCATCCGGTCAACATGGGTCGCCTGTCATCAAAGTGGTGGAGGCCGTCGTCCACGCCATGACCGCCGACAAACCCCGCACCCGCTATCTGATCGGCATTCCCAAACCGCTGGTGATGTTCTTGCGGGCCATCCCAGACCGCCGCCGTGACGCCCTAATTTTGCGTACCTTGCAGCGCCGGGCCAGCAAATAAGCCGATAAGGAGATTCCCATGCGATTCACCATCAAATTCCTGCTCCTCGTTCAAATCACCCTAGCAGCGCTAGTCGTGTTAGGGCCAGCCAAACCCGCGCTGGCGTGCAGTGGAACACCTGCCACCATTGATGAAATTTTGGAACGTACCCAATATGTGGTTAAGGCTACTATAATTGAAGTAGACGATTTAAATCAGAATTATGTTTTGGAAGCCCAGTCCTATATTGCCGGGGGTTCTGGCCCACGTTACATACTATTGACTCTCAATCCTCCGATTATCCTCGAAGGGGTGATGCAGGGTTTTCACGGTGGGGGTGACTGTAATGGATTGCTTGGTGGACTACCTATCGGAGAAACCGCATATCTTTTTGTATACCGCAACTCAGACGGAAGTTATGAAACAGCCTCTGGCCCGCTATTTGAGCAAGTCTTTTATCCATATCAGGGTCAATGGCGTCCTGAACCACAATATGAGATTTATATGACTGAGGAAGCCGCCTACTCTCGCCAAGGGGATTTGCTTTCCGAGTCAGAGTTTTTAGATTTAATCGCAACAAAAACACACGATTCCCCTATGCCTCCTCGCATGGATACTCCTTATCCATTGAAATCACCTTTGTTAATCAATACCAGCAATGCAACATTCATGCTACCACTAGATGGTCAGTCTCTTTTTAAGATTACTCAAAATTCTCTACAATTCGCACATGGAACTACTCATGCAAAGTATGGTTGCATAGAGATCGGATGCACTGCAATTTCGCCCAACGAATTACACAGCGCGGCACTCACGAATCTAAATGAGGTCATAATTTATGGAACAGGAGATACTATTGTCGGGCAGAGTTTTCTCTTCTCCTCTACAAGTGACACCATTGCAGTCTGGAACGGGAATACTCTCCGAATATACTTGTTACGGCTCCCTGGTGATGCTCCACACGAATATAGGGTTACTTTACTGAACGAGACCATTTTGCGTACATCCGTTAGGCTAACATCTCAAGTTATCACAAATAGCGCTGTATGGAGCAAAAATGGACGTTTTTTAGCTTATAGTGATACTGAGGGTCTGTGGCTTTGGGACATATTTTCCTCGAATATACTGCCGCGATTGTTAGTTCATGCAACAGATCAAGACGAAATCCCTTTGGCAGGATATTTTTCACCTCTGGATCGCTATATTGCAGTTTCCGTCGGTAGCAATCACTTCACTTTGGATACATTGTCTGGCGAGAAGTTTCCTTATGGAGTGGTATCTCCAGATGACAGATATCTAATTCCATTTGACCCATTGAACGAGCAAAACAGCATTCAAATCTGCTATTTGACGCCGTATTCATGTTTAAGTCCAAGACTTCAAGACAGTTACATTAAGCAGATAATATGGAGAAACGAAGACGCTGTTATCATAACCGCCTGTAGCAATGTCTCCAAACTCGAGGGGTGCAGGATTTACCAGTTACCCACCTATCTATCCTATGACGGCTACACTCAATGGTTTTTTCAACAAGAGGGGATAATATTTGCCTATGACTCCATAACGGAGACGTTAGCTGTGCTTTCCAGTAAAGGGACGGTAAGTATTGACGGTTCAATACATGATCTAAGGCCAGTCTTGTCGGGTCAAGAAGTTACAAGTATGGTATGGATGCAGCCACTTTTCTACTACATAGATTAGCCCACGCACGCTTGACGGCATCCGCTATAATAGGTGGGCTGAATCAACGGGAGCGTGATTCAAACAACCACCCTTTTACCAGACACATCCCACGCCGCCAAGCGTGATAATTGCAGGAGAGACCACATGTCCCAAGAGAAAATTGAAGAACTGATGTTAGAGGCCGAGGACGCGATTACCGACGGCATTATGGAAGATGCCATTTCGCTGTTTTCGCAGGTACTAGATTTAGACCCGCGCCACGTCGCCGCCTATGTCCAGCGCGGCATGGTGCTGCACGATATGGGTGAATCTGATGAGGCCATCAAAGATTTTGATGAAGCCCTCCGGCTCGACCCCAACAACACCGAGGCGTATTGGGCGCGGGGCATTGCACGGGATGAACTCGACGACATCCCCGGCGCGATTGCCGATTTCACCAAAGCCCTTGAACTCGACCCGCAGTTCAGCGATGCCTATTATCAACGCGGCGTCCTCTATCTCGATCAAGAACAATTCGACGAGGCCATTGCCGATTTTGGTGAAATGATTGTGTTGGAGCCAGACGACCCCGAAGGCTATTATCAACGTGCTGTCACCTATAACATGAAGGGTGATTTTGCCAAAGCCATCGCCGACGCCAACGCCGCCCTCGAACTCGACCCCGAAGAAATTGATTTCTATGCCTGCCGTGCCGAGGCCCATTTCTGTATGGGTAACTTTAATGAGGCGATTGCTGACTTTGAAGAAGCCTATGAAGCTGAACCCGATAATCCCTACATCATCGCGGGCTTGGCGGTGGCAAAACATGCCGATGGGGAACGCGCCGAAGCCTATGATCTGTGGCGTTTCCTGACCGAGATCGAAGCCAGTTTCAGTGATCCTGATTGGGTAGCGGGCATTCTCAATTGGGCACCCGCCCTGACCGCCGAAACCCGCAAATTGGTCGCTGGCCTGTAATCCAATTAACCCCATCCCCAACCCTTCCCCGCACACAGGGAAGGGCATGAATCCGCCATCTACTCCCCTCCCTATGTTTGGGGAGGGG
>JAIOHL010000344.1 GCA_019913005.1 Anaerolineae bacterium
GGCTTCAGCAGGCCGTTTTGCTCCCCCTCGCTACGCAGTGGAGAGGGGGTCGGGGGGTGAGGATGTGTTACCGAAATCAAAAGTTAAAGAGCATTAGCCACCGTGCTAAATCTAGCTCGAAGTACACGCCAGTTCATGGGAGGGGATTTTATTAGAACCCCTCCCCGATCTTTAACGCCTTAGTGATCTGTTCAATATGGTTCACATCATGCAGCGCCGCGTTAATGGCATAATCGAGCGCCGTCCCATACCCACTGGCCGGATGATACCCGCGTCGCGCCAGTTGCTCCTCATCCAGACCCTCAATCAACCCAATAAACTTTCGCCGTCGTTCCTCAAACACCCCCACCATATGGCTCAATTCCTGCTCGGCATAACGATGTGCAAGCGGCATTTCGTCGTTATCCATCGGCGAATCGAACTGAGGTTCCTCTTCGTTCAAAATCCGCTGTACGCGCTCGGTATAAATCGTTTCGTAATCGGCGATGTGGCACACAATAAACACCACATTCCACCCGTCCGGCCCGTCGGTTAGGCTGACGGCGGTTTGTTGATCCACCCCACGCAACACGGCCCGCAAAATACCGGGTGTCTTTCGCAGCGAACGTAAGGCTTTTTCTTGGGTGAGTAATGGCATGGAATTCCCCTTTTATCCTATGAATGATGTATTATCCAAGTGTACCCTACCCAAAATAGGCTAGAATAGAGTGAGTTGAATCGCCTTCACTCTTTGGATAGGTAAATTTGCAGTATATCCCCAACCCACTGCTAGCCTTTTTATTACGCCGTGAAGCGCAGACCCTCTTGACGTGGCGCTTTGTCGTTGCCCTAACCACCCTTCTGACCATCGGGGGAGCGATATTGATGCTGATTATTATGCTCAACGTCGATGATTATTTTGTGCGCGAGGATTATGAAACGGCTTTTGGGTGGGGCTATCTTCTCTATATCGGTGGGTCACTGCTGCTGCCAGTCATCATGGCGGTGTTTGGCGCGATTATGACCAGAACATGGACAAGCCGCGACGAAAAATTTGACCTACTGCGCTTGACCCATCTGCATGAACGGGCTTTTGCCGAATCCTATTTTGTGGCGGGGCTGCATCGGCTCCGTTTGCTCTTGGGGATGCAGGCTATCTTTGGCTTTTTGACGCCGATTGCGGTGTTGGTGACGATGTATTGGAGCGACCACCCCACCAGTTCCTATTATTATGGGTATTCCAGTGACTATCGGGAATATATTCCCCTCAGTACCTATCTAGGCGTATATGTCCTACTCCTGTTACTCAACGTTGCGTTAGCGGGATTATCCATTATTGGCGGCATCGTAGGGGTGCGTTTTGGTATTGCCGCACGCACCACGACCAATGCCATTGTCCTAAGCGTCGGTTGGACACTTGGGTCATATTTGGGGATAGCAGTTGTTGTGGGCGGAGGACTGGCATTAACTGTGACTTTTATTGTCCCGGATGCCTTTTTTCTCGAAAGCCCGTTCTTTGGTTTTATCTCATCCTATTGTTGTATTGGGACGCTGTGTTTCTTACCGATTGGGGCGATGTGGATCAATTATATGAAACTGACCCAACGCGCCGTACACCGTCGAAGTTGAGGTTTTACGCTTAAGCGGGTCTGGCCGCCGCGAAGAGTATCCGCCTAAACCCATAAAACACGGGACTGGTGGGGAAAAGTGGACGCAATCTGGCTCGATAGTCGTCCAAAAATGTCTCGCGCAGCGCATCTGGCAGCCGTTCCAAATACGGAATCAACAGCGTGCCTTTTGTCCATTCGACCATCGCATCCGAATTATCCATGACATGCGGATACACTTTTTCAAACACTGTGATGTCCTCCGCGCCGCATTGATAGAGCAAATCGGCATAGGCTTCGATTCCCAGCACAGGCGAAAATCGCACATACCCCCCTAGCGCGGTTCGATAGGGTTCTTCAATCGCCATCTCGCGCACAATCGCATGGGTTGGATGGTTGTGATTCGAGGGTTGCTGCACCACCAATTGACCACCCGGCTTCACGAGGCCAAATAACTGTGGAATCAGGTGCGCATGGTCATCCACCCACTGAATCGCCGCGTGCGAAAACACGACATCCCACTGCCCTTCTACCGTCGCCAGATCACCCTGTTCAAAAGACAGGTTTGGGCCAGCATAGGCAGCGGCTTTTTCCAACATCTGTGCCGATGAATCAAGCCCAACGACGTGGCTGTTCGGCAGCATCGCGGCTAATTTCGCGGTCAATTCGCCTGTGCCACACCCCAAATCCATGACACTCAGGTTGTCGTGGATGGTAATCAGTTTCACCAAATCTTCAAACGGGGCGGCGCGTTGCTCTCGAAATTTGTGATATTGGTCGGGGTTCCACGGCATGATATTTTCCTCGCGGTGTGATGCGGTTTAATGGGATAATTGAGCACTAATCTCAATGTACTCCCATCGAAACCACGCGAGGAAGTATTTGACTGACCTTTCTCGGTCAGTTACCAACATGATCACCTATCCGCCGATTTAACCCAAATGGCGTCTGGTCATCTTTACACAAACGAATAAGCCCTCTCGCCCAATTTGATAGGTGAGGGGGCTTATTTGTTTTTACTGACAGCTAATGAATTGACCTAGAGTGCCTCAATCGGGACATATTGACGCTCATACACGGCGTCTTCACGTGCCCGCAGCAATTGGCGCACAGTCATAAAGATTTCGGGTGGTTCGGCACAGCATGAAATTTGGCTCAATACCGCGCCTTCGGGGACATCCCACGCCACATCATCAGACAGAACCAGCATAGCCTCAACATAACGCGGCGAAGCATAGGCCACTTCCGACAGGTGCTCAAACGTATTCTGGGCCAACGAGGTGTCACCCTCAAATACAATCAAGTGTGGGGCATAGAAAATGTACATGCCCAACGCCTCATTGATAGATTCTGGGAGATATGTTTCCCAACCCTGCGTCTTGGCAATGGCCTTAAACCCACGTCCACCTGTTTCGCTTCCGATGTATAAGACATTTAGCAACTCTGCCATAGCGATTCTCCTTTGAGCTTAGGCTTCGTCGTAGTTTTCTTTTGGAATAACCCTCGCAAGAAATATTTTTGATGCAGGGGATCGTTGCCCCCTGCCCCGCTTTAACCTTCGGCGGTCTGCACCTGTATCGGCCCAGTTGATCGCACCGATTTTGTTTCTAGTTTCGGTTCTATTCTGTCTAGCGCTGGCTTCTCCGCCATTTCAATCCGGGTTGGTGGTTTGCGGTTGCGATACACCGTGATGATGAACACCGCACCCAAAATGATGCCCGCCGCGACGAAGGTGCGGGGTGTGATTTCCTCATCTGCGAACGCCCATCCTAAAAACAGCGCCACTACCGGATTGACATAGGCATAGGTTGCCACTCGCGCCGGGGTACTTACCCTCAAAATCCACACATAAGCGCTGAACGCCACTATCGAGCCAAACACCGCCAGATATACCAGCGACGCACCGGATTTGAAGGAAATTTCGGCTAGGTCAAGTTTTCCCCAATCCCCATGTACCAGCGCCAGCAACCCAATGAACACGCCACCCGACAGCATTTCAGCCGCCGTCGTCATGGTTGAATTTTTCGGCAGGGTAGCATGACGCGAATAAATCGAGCCAATTGACCACGAAACCGAACACATCACTACGACCAGCGTGGCTACCAGATTGGTATCCGCATTTTTATTAAAAATTTGTTCCGGCCCGATCAGGAAAATAATCCCGCCGAAACCAACAATCACGCCTACGATAACCGCCCGTGTCGGGCGCGATCCACCCCACATCCAATCAAACAAGACCATCCACAGCGGCACGATGGCGACCAGCAAGGCTACTAACCCGGACGCGATATGTTTTTCGGCCCACACGAGACCACTGTTGGCTACAAAAAGCAGAAGCGCACCCAAGATGGCTGTCGAACGCCATTCACGCCGCGTCGGATTTGGCACCCCATTGAATTTGGCAATCGCAAACAGCACGCTCCCCGCCAGCAAAAACCGTATTGAGGCCATTGCAAACGGAGGAATCGTTTCAATCGCAAACGCGATGCCGAGGTAGGTCGAACCCCATATGAGATAGACTGCCAAAAATCCGGCGATGACAAGGCCGCGTGAAGGTGTCTCGGATTTAGACATGCGGGAATTCCTGTTCTTCGGGTTGTGAGCGCTCTTGACCAATCAATTCCAGTGGCAGGATTGCACTTTCCTTGACCGTTTCCAACACCACTGTGGTGCGGGTGGTTGTCACGGATGGGATAAATGCGATTTTCTCTTTGAGCAGTCGGAAAAGGCACTGCGTATTTGGCACACGCACCTTGACCAACAGACAGTCCTCGCCTGCCACGTAATGGACTTCTTGCACTTCCGAAAATCCGGCTAATAAGCGCCCTGCCCCTTTTTCATCACGGGGGTCAGCCAGCCGCACAAAAATGAAGGCGGTCAATTCCAAACCTAACGCCCGCCCGTTCAAGCGCGTCTCATAATTTTGGATGAATCCGGCAGTTTCGAGTTTCCGCATCCGTTCCAAAATCGCACTAGGGGCCATCCCTAACCGCCGCGCAATATCCGCGTTGGTGATTCGGGCGTTCTCCTGAAGAATATTCAGAATTTCTAGGTTAATTTCGTCAATCATTTTCCAATTCCCTTCATATAAAGATTATAATTCGGTTTTGGGGGCAAAGTCAAGCAACCAGCGCAGGAGAACTCTCCGTCTTTTGGCCGATTTTTGTCATACAAAAACCCCACCTATGTTTGAGATGGGGTTTTTAGCAATAGCGGAGAGAAGTATCACTTGGTTCGGACTCATTCTCACCCCTTGCCCTCTGGAACAGGCTGCAAATCCAGCGGGGCATAATACAAAATCAGCTTTTTGTCCTCTGGAATATCATAAGGGGTTTCCTGTGGGGGCAGCAGAGCAAAATGTTGGCGCAGCAAGTTCACCGCCGCCACATTTTCCGGCGCGATATAAAACGCAATATCCCCAGTGCGTGGCAATCCTTCCAGAAATTGCGGTGTAAAGCCTACGGATGGAACTGTCTGCACCCACATTCCGAATTTCAGATAACCCATGATCCCGCGTGCGTAGCCTTCATCAATGACGTAATCCCCCACAATATAAATCTGTGTGCCCGCCGGAAAATCTGCCGAACGGAAGAGTGCGTCTTCCCCATCTTTGGTATGCGGCTGGCGGATTTGCACGTTGTAGCGTTCCAGATGCGGCCCCATAAAATAATCCACCTGCACAATCGCCAGCGCCGCCACAATCCCAACCATAACCACCGTCTGATAGGCGGGTTTGACCTCACGCGGGACAATCAAGGCGAACGAGTGTCGTATTCCGACTGCTGCCAAGAGCGCTATCGCAGGGAACACCACCGCAAACCGCGCCGACACCGAGGGGTCTTGAATCAGGCTGTTGCCGATGGACGCCGCGATAATCCACATAAACGGCAAAAACAGCGGCGTCCGTATCCGCCACAGGGCAAACGCCCCCCCCAACAAAAACAGTGGCACGATTTCTTGCAACAGCAGTGGCGTATCCCCGCCATAATACAGCGCTCGAAATTCCGGCAGATTCACATACACACGAAAGGCCTCTTTGATGCGTGGCAGATATTTCTGTTTGGCGGATTGGTCATTTTGCGTCGTACCAATCGCGTCATCGGCCTTCCCCACATCACTGAACCGTGCCGTCAAGGGTAAATCCAGCCCTTCCAGCGTGTAATAGATCGGCATCCCGACCATAAACGCCGCCAATGCCGCAATAATCAACCCTTTGAGTGACGGCTGGGGTCGCCAGAAAATCAGGCCGACGCACACCCACCCTACCATCAATGGCGGATAAAGCAGCCGCCCGCCCTCATAAAAATACTGGGTTAATCCGAGCGCCGCCCCACTCAACGCATAATCTACGCGCTTTTGGGTGCGAAAGGCCCGCGCCATAAACGCAAACGCCAATGTGCCAAACAGCGGATCGCCGATATTATTGAGGGCCAGTCGGCTAAACTGGATATGCGGGGGCAAAGCCGCCAACAGCACCGCCGCCATTAAGCCCGTTCGTTTATCCACCAATTCCCGCCCCAGCAAATAAATCGCCGGGATGGTCAGCGTGCCCAAAACAGCGCTTAACATGCGTAGGCCCTGCAAATTCCGACCATACTGCATTACGCCCCAATTTTGCAGATAGGCATAAATCGTTGGAAAGCCGCGAATCTCTGGTCGCAACAGGGAAATATTGGCTGGCCCCCAAAACGCCGAGACGACGGTGCCAAAATTGAGTTCATCCACAAACCAATGTACGGCGGTTTCCAAGCGCCACACCCGCACGCCCAAGCCCATCGCTGTGACCCCGATCACCATCAGCCATTCGAGGGCCGTCGCACGCGAGGGTTTCCAATCTGCCAGTTTGGGTAATTTGACCCCACCCAAGCCCACCACGACCAGTGTCACGCCTGCCGCCAGCCACACAAATTGATCTTGGTGCGGGACATCCTCGAACTGCTTCCAGCCCAGGAGATGCCCATTGGCTTCAGCGACCACAATAAGAATAATAACCCCCAATGCAAAAATCAGCGCATTGGAGGCGACAGGTCGTAGCCGTTCATCGCTTAAGCGCAGCACAGGTGGCGACCAGTTGCTGGCAAAAAGGGCAAATCCAACGACCACCGCGCCAAAAATCGTATAACGCAGGCCGGACATTAGTTCAGCATCATTCGCGCCCGGCAAAAAGCGTTCCGCCGCCAACCCCATCGCTACGAGGCCCAGAATCCCCGCTGCGACGGCCATACGCATCCGGCCTTCCTGAAATCCAGCCCACTGCCGATGGATGGTCTCCCATGGCGCGGCATATTGGCGATTCAGCCAGCGGGCCAATTCATTGCCATAGGTCGGCCCAATCACCACCAACAGCACCCCACTGCTAACCAGTATCGCCCCAGTCACCATCCGCCGCGTTTGCGCATCCGGCAGCGCATAAAAAAACAGCAGCACCGCTATGATGACCCCAATAGCGATCCCCTGCCCCATATACTGCCGCCTAAAATCACGAACAGCGGCGCGAGTATCCTGCCATTGCTCCCGGAGCCAAGCCCGGATTTGGGCTGACAGGCTTAATCGTGGAGTTGGCTCAAAATCAGGTTCAAGATTGGGTTCAATTTCCGGTTCGTCGGCCCGCGTCGAAATGGGGTCGGGTAGCGATTGCGGATTCATCATGAAAATGTGTCTCGTCTAGGTTGATGATGGAAAATCCTACGGCTGCGGCTCAATCCCCAACACAGGTGGATAGGGACGCTGCTGTAAGTATGCTGGTGCATAGTACATCAAAAGCTGCTTGTCTTCAGGAACATTGTAAGGCGATTTTTCGGGTGGCAACATGATAAAAAATCGGCGTATCCGGTCAATGGTGCGTGTATCGTCTGGTATGACAAAAAAGATCGCATTCTCAAGTTTGGTCATTGCCTCCAAATAAAGCCATGTCAATTGATCGGGCGCGAGTATTTCAACCGTCATGCCGGGCCGCAGATAGATCATCATGCCTTGAGCATACCCATAGTCAATAATATCATCCCCAATGATGTAGATATGCGTTCCAAGTGGCAGTTTCCGCGCCCGAAACAGCGCGTCTTCGCCATCTTTCTGTTTATTCCGAACCTGCTGATTAAAATAGGTCAATTGTGGCCCCATAAAGAAGTCTACTTGATAGATGCAGAGTGCCGCGACCAAACCTGCGACCACTATCCCCTGACTAAAAGCGGGTAGTTTCTTCGGCCAAATTCGTGCCCCCGTCTCTCGAATCCCTACCGCAATCAGCAGCGCCAATGCTGGAAAAACGACCACATAGCGGGCTGAGATGGCGGGCGCATTGAGAAAGCTGTTGCCAACCGATGTGCCGACCAGCCAGATCACCAACATAAACGCGGGGGAACGCACTCGCCACACGGTATAGGCTATTCCCAATAGTCCAAACGGAATTAGCACCCCCAATACCAGCGCATGTTCACCCCCAAAATAAATATTTGGCCCTTCAGGTTGATGGGTATAGACGCGGAAGGCTGTCTTGAGCCGTGAGATATACAAATCCCGGTTAGTGGCCTCGTCAACGGTGCGTTCTTGGTCGGTCACTCGTCCTACATCATCCATTCGTGGGGTAAGGGGCGCATGGATACCTTCCAACGTGTAATAAATTGGCCCTGCCACGACTACAAATGCCAGCAGTGCAATGCCCAGCCCTTGCAGCGAAGGTCGCTGTCGCCACAGCACCAAACCGAGAATCATCCACGTCACCATAAGCGGGGTGTAGAGTAGTTTCCCACCCTCATAAAAATACTGGGTCAACCCCAAACAGACCCCGCTAATCGCATAATCGCGCCGTTTTTGTGTTTTCACCGCACGGGTCATCGCCGCCAGTGCCAACACCCCAAACAATGGGTCGGCAATATTATTCAACCCCAAGCGGCTGTATTGAATATGGGGTGGAAATGCCGCTAACAGTGCCGCCGCGATCAGGCCTGTGTATCGGTCAAAGAGTTCCCGCCCTAGCCAATAGATCGCTGGTAGGGTCAGCGCCCCGAAAACTACACTAACAATACGCAGTGTAAACAAATCGCGGCCAAAGGCACCCACACCCCAATGCTGCCAATAGGCATACACCGCCGGAAAGCCCCGAATGCTGGGATGCAGCAGTTTGATGGTGTCATCACCTTCAAAATACAGCACCACGCTTCCAAAATTGAGTTCATCCACAAATCGGTGGACGGCGCTTTCCAATTGCCACAGACGGATACCCAAGCCAAACAATAGGATCACCGTCATCACGACCCATTCCCATGCCATGTCGCGCTTCAGTTGGATACCGCGAAGCCACTGCACACCTCCCAAGCCGACAGTCACCAATACCAACCCCGCGCACAGAAACACAAACTGGTCGTCATGCGGCAAATCATCCACCAGCTTGAGGCCAATAAGCTGTCCGTTTGCCTCAGCCACCACCCACAAGATCAATACCCCAACCCCAAAGAGTATCCAGTTAGTCTGGTCACGTAGGTGCGTGCGTATTTCCCACCATTCTTGGGTCTGCGAACGGGGAATAACCCCAACTGCCGCGACCCCAAGCGCTAGATACACCAAGCCTGCTTCCAGTTCCGCATTATCCGCCCCAGGCGAAAATCGGTTGCCCGCCAGCACCATCAACCCCGCCGCCAACAATGCCAACCAAAACCCGACTCGTGCGTGATTTTCCCGATAACCCGTCCGCAACCGCCGAATATCGCGTAGCAGTACAGCCCGAATGGTCGGAAGATTTTGGATGCCCTTTATGCCAACCGCCCCACCCACCAAAAGGCTCACAGCACCCCAAAAGACCACCCCCGCCGATTCACGTGGCAGCAAACTAACGGCCATAATAATCGCCAGCGTGACCAAGCCAAACGCCAACCACTGCGCTTGCATCTGCTGTTTCGTTTTCGGCGGGCGGGGCGGCTTTCGGCGCTTACGGGATTTCACTCCACCCCAATCGTCACCATAATAAGGTGATGGGGTCGAGAAATCGGGTGGTGGTTCAGTGGGTGGCATAGCGGCGAGGTTATCCTTCTGTGTTATCCGGGCTGGAAGTTTCGCTCGCCAGCACCGCTATCAATTTCTCAGCAGCTTCGGTCATTGGCGGATAAATCTTACCCATTTCGCGGAGGGCCTCTTCGGTGTGAGGTGGTACGAACAGCTCATTGAGGACGCTAAAAACGTTCCATTGCTGGATCGCTTCTTGAGTCTGGCCCATCTGCGCGAGTGTCATACTCGTCATTAGGGCGGGCATACCAAAATTCTCTTCGTCAAGCTCGATCCCTTTCTGAAAATCGGCCAGCGCCGTTGCCCACTGCCCTTGCGCGGCATACACCATACCCCGTTCAACATAAAGGGGCGAGATGTCACCCGCAACCTTCTCCAACTCGGCAAAATCAACCAGCGCCTTGTCAAACTGCCCCATCGCTCGATAGGTAATGGCCCGCTGGAAAAGGGCCATTTTGTTATCGGGCTGAAGGCGGAGTGTTCGATTAAAATCAGCCGATGCCTTCGCAAAGTTGTTCAGGCCCTTATAGGCCAAACCACGCTGCATATAGACATCCGGTTCGTCCTCGAAAATTCCCGCTGCCTGATTTAATGCCGCCAGCGCTAACTTATGCTCATCCATCTCCAAGAAAATCAGCGACGCCTCAAAACACGCCTCAAAAATCTCCTCCAACAGCGGCCCGGCCATGCGCACCATCATTTCTTCGCCAGCCATCTCGCCCATTTCCATAAGGCTGGCAATCGCCGCGCTGTTCAAATCCACCGAGTTGGCTAAATCTGTCACTGCTCCCTCGGCATCGCCCAAGAGATAACGCGCCAATCCACGCTGATAATAGGCTCGTCCCAACTCCGGACTCAATTGGATGGCACGGGTCATGTTTTGAATCACGCCCACATAATCCTCTTTTTCGGCGCACTGCATCCCAGTCTGGTAATACTTGTCGCCTGTGTCAGCGCCCGGTTGTTGTTTATGCGCGGGTCGGCGCGGTGCTTTTTTGCTCATAATGGCCTCATGCTTGTTGTCAAACCTAATTGCGAACCCTCTAAAATATACTGAATTTGCCCACTTCTGCGCTACAGGTCATTAACACTGGTGACGATTTTCTTGGTTTCCAAATCTACCACTGTAAAAGCAGGCATCCCGATGGATTTCCAGAAAGCCACCGGCTCAATTCCCGTAAGACGCGCAATGTACAGCGTCATCACCGTGCCATGCGTCGCAATCGCTAATGTTTGATTCGGGTAGCGCTCAAGGGCCGCTTGTACAGCCGTCGAAAATCGCTCGTGCGCTTCATCCGCCGTTTCCGCGCCCATCACCAGTTCGTTAGGCCGATTAAATAACGCGGCGACCTGTGCCTCAAATTGTTCGCGCCCCATCCAATTGGCCTTCGGACGTACATGCTCATGTAACCCCGGCATGGTTTCAAAGGGTATGCCCAAAATTTCTGCGACAATCTGGCCTGTCTCAGCGGCTTTCATTTCCTCGCTGGCAACCACCCGATCAGGCTCAAATACACGTAGGTGATCGGCCATCAAGCCGCTGCGTTCTCGCCCCACATCCGAAAGCGGCCATTCATGGGCGGGTTTCTGTTCATCAATCGCAGGATTGGCATGGCGTATCAAGATCAGTTTGGTCATCTGTGATCTGGCTCCTAGGGAATGCTGGCAAACACAATTGGGTAGGTAGTTGCGCTTGACCCGACCCCGCCATTATACTTACCCTATCACGGCCTATCAACGACCTTAGGTGGGGAACCTATGCCATTTATTGACCTTTCGCATCCCCTCGAAAACGGAATGCCCGGTTTTCGCCTCAAAAACGAGCAGGGTGGGGTGACAGAATTCTCCATTCAAATCCGCCCCTTTATCACCCATGAACAGTCCCGGCCCCGTTACAACCATCAAGCCGAATTTGAAATCACGGAAATGACCCTCCACACCTCTATCGGTACTTATCTCGACTCCCCCTACCACCGCCATCGTCATCGGCGGGACATCAGTCAACTCGACCTATCCGAAGTCATCCTCCCCGGCGTTCTGATTGACGCACGCGGTTATGGCCCATTTACCGAGGTCGGCCCGGAAGTTCTGCCCGCTCATCTGGATATTTCAGGTAAGGCCGTCCTGTTCCATTTTGGCTGGGATGCCCACTGGGGTAACGAGCAGTATTATGCCTATCCATTTCTTTCCCAGTCCGTCATCACCACCCTCTTGACTGGTGGTGCT
>JAIOHL010000345.1 GCA_019913005.1 Anaerolineae bacterium
GGAGGTGGAACCCCATCCCTAGCCCTTCCCCTAACAACGGGAAGGGGATGAGGTTAGTGCTTGGCCCCGATGGTGGGGAAGAAAAAGAGCATCCAAGAATCTTTGTCCCATGAGTAATGGAGAGGGGCACCGGCGACATCAAACCCGCGATCCCCGACGGGACGTGACCAGAGAACGATCCAGAGTTTGCCGTCGGCCTTGAAGGTGGCTCCAACGGGGTAGGGGTTGTTCACTTTTCCTGCTCCTTGATTTCGCGGAGGGCATCGAGGGCGATGGAGAGGGCATCCACTTGGGCATAGTTGCCTTTGGTTTCGCCTTGTATCTCGACCTTGCTGTTGGAGAGGCGAATGACCTGCCAGTGCCATTCGCCGGGGGCGAGGAGGCTGACGACGGCTTTATAGCGGCATCCAGTGCCAGTGAAACTAAATTGACCATTGGGGTTCACGCGGCACCTCCCAGACGGCGGCGGATAATCGGCTGAGGCATGGCGGCACGAGCGGTACGGCGGGCCACTGGTTTGGGCGCTGGCTGCGAGGCGCTGGCAATCTGAGCCTTGAGTGTTTCGATTTCCGCCAGCAGGGGTTGCATGAAGGCCGTCAGGTCGAGCTGCACGACGGCTGGCATAGGAGACGTTGGCGGCTGCGGTGGGGTCGGTGGGACAGGGGGTTGGAAATTTTCCGATACCTTGACGGGTTCGCTCACCGGCTCATCGGTAGGGGTGTCGGCAATCTCGACGGCATCCGGTTCGGTGGTGACAGCAGGTAGGCCGTTGGAGGGCAGTTTCTGTTCCCATAGATCGCGTAGGGTACGATTGCGGCTGTGGTGGGTGCCGTGATAGCCCTGTGGGAGTTTATCGGCACCGGGGCGGGCCAGCGGTTGATTGAGCCATACGCGATACAGCTTCACGCCGAGGTCGGTGAGTTTATATTGGTTGGGCGCGATCTCGGTGATGTACTCCGGCATGAGCGACTCAGCGTCGGCTTTGGTGGCGGGGAACTTCGCCCAAAAGCACATCTGGCGTTTGCTGTAGGCGTTGTAGCCTTGACGCAGGATATTCTGCTGGCCGTTGGACATGGCGTTGAGCAGAGCCAGCAGTTCGGCGTCGGTTCTGGTGGGGGTGGTAGTTGTCAGTGTCATGGTGGTGTTTCCCTGCCGACCCCCATTGCTGAGGGTCGGACGAACGGGTCTCCTTGTTAGCTGGCTTTGGCGAAGCGACCAGCAGAACGGGCGGGGTAAGCGCGGTCTTCGCGCTCGTTGGCTTCGGCGGTGGCATCGGCCAGTTGGTCTATCAGGCCAGTGAAGAGGGAGGCGAGGGCCGTCTCTTGCAAGCCGACCATTTGAAGGCTCTCGCTGCGCAGGTCGCTCTTAAAGAGACGAATCCATGCTTCTTTGCCGTCCTGTACATAGGCGTAGGCTTCGGTGTAGAACTGGCTGTACTTGACCTGCCAATCCTTGTCCAAAATCAGACGGCGGGCGGCTTCGATTTCGACTTCGCTGTGGCTGCTGCCGAGGACGGCGGTCAGAAAACCAAAGGGGCGGTCAAACCACGCCAGATATTGATCTTGAATGCCGTCTTCACTGATGACTTCAAAGACGACTTCGATGGGGTTGAGCAGGGTGATGGTTTCGTTACAGGGGTTAAACATGATACAATGCTCCTTAGAGGCTTGTGCCTCAACTAGGTTTTGCAGGTGGCCCCCGTGTGATTGACTGGTCTAGCGGGGGTTAACTGTTTATCGTGCGTATAATTCTAGTTTACGCTAGTAATAACCAAAAGTCAAGCGATTCATGCCATTTTCAGGGGATCCCCTAAAAACTGGGGGAAACAAAAAGCCGAGGGTGTGTCTCGGCTTAATTGTTACAAAGGGCTTCACACGGGATACCATCGCCGTCGCGGTCTAAATCCACCTGTCCCTCATTGAAACAGGCAAATGCTTGTTCACACGAAGTCATGGCGCTGCATTTGTTGGCTCCCCCACACCCCACAGCAGTAGGTGTAGCGGGTGGTAGTCAGCTTGCAGCCGGAGTTACAGCTTGCGGAATATCATCAAGGGCAGGGACGGCCTCGGGGGGCAAGATAAATAATGTTTCCGAACCCCATTTAAGGCGAATTACTTTAAGGGAACGCGCACGGGAGAGTTCAAAAACTTGCCAGCCCGCCATCGTGCCGCCCTTGACAGCATCATCCAGCGGCGGATCAGTCACCACAAAATCGGCCTCATCCCACAACTCCCCGGTGTCGTCCACCAGACGAAGGTCTAATTCGTACTGATTGCAGGTATCCTTGTTGCAGGCGACCTCAAAATAAATCAGCACATAACGACTCCCGGCGGCAGGATCATCATTTAGAAAATTCATTTCCATTACTTGGTCAAGTGCATCGGGATTCAGTTGAGTAGCACGGATTTCGCCGTCCTTGAATTTTGCCCATGTTTCAACCGTTATCGGCTTATCTTCCGAGCCAAACCCGCCATTATTGTCAATCGCATCTTTAGTGGCGGCTTTTTCCCCTTCATTGACAAGGGCAATGACGGCAAAAATTCCACCGCACACGACGACTATCCCGCAAATAACCAAAAAAATGCCTGCGAGACCCATGCCCGCGATGGTTTTTAAACATCCGCCCTTTTTCTTTTCCTCTTTGATATAAACCACTTGGGGCGCAGATTGAACATTTTGCTGGGGAGCTACTTGGTCTAGTCGAGCCAGCCATTCACGCGCCGTAGGATTATTGGGAATAGTATTGAGAATAGCGCGGGCTTGGTCATATTTCTTCTGTTTAATTAGAGACGCGGCAAGGTCGAGGTCTTCTTGAGACATGAGATGCTCCTTAAGGGGATTAATTATTTGCTTGCACCGTAGACACTCTTAGCATATACCCTAGCGACTTGTTTTGGCAAATTTTGTTGACAAGAATTGAGATTGGCGCTAACATAAATTCAAATAGCGAACACGAAAGGTAAAGACCGTGAAGTGGAAACCGAAGCTCGATTTGCTTCTTATTGATAAGAGTGCGGAGCTACGGCGACGACTTGAACAACAGGAAGTCGCCGGAGAAACCGAAATTCCAGAGGCGACCATTTCGCGCTGGATGAACACCGAAGGATTTCAGAGGCTTGATGCAGATACCGTCTTCAAATTGTCGCAATATTTAGGCGTCCATTGGAGCGAGTTGGTTGAATTGGCTCCTGAGGATGAAAAAACCGAAGACCCTGAAAGCAAAACCCGCCTTGCCCCTGTCGCTTAACATCATTAGGCAGAGCGGGTTCTAAATTGTCCAAAACTGTTCTTGATGTGTGGTCAATGAACAGTGAAGCACCTTAACAATTGCATACTCAAAACTGCGCTTATGGATAAAAAAACAAGTGGGCGCCGAGGGACTCGAACCCACGACCTCACGGATGTGAACCGTGCGCTCTAACCAGCTGAGCTAGGCGCCCATACATGATAATTTATGGTAAACAGTATTTTATCATTGAGTCCGCCTGATAGCAAGAGATAACCCGTTCTTCAAAAAATGAGAATTTTGGTAAGACGCCAACCTGCCTACCACTTCTAATGTAACATGGGTGGAGTCAAAATATACGACCCCAAAAACGGATAGACGCCCCTCAATTACTCATTTAGAATAGAACATTATAGCTACTTTCCCATCCACCTATCGTTGAACACCGTCACAACTGAAAGGCATTCACCATGAAGCAGTGGGCGCAGTTTTGGGCTTTAGCATTAATTTGGGGGTCATCATTCCTTCTCATCAAAGTTGCTGTTGATGAAGTCGGAGCATTTCCGTTGGTGTCGGTGCGCTTGGGGGTAGCCGCCATCATTTTTATGGCCTATATGATTGCAACCGGGCGCAAATTTCCATCGGAACGCAAAGACCAGTTGGCGCTACTGTTTGTCGGAATTTTTAACACCGCCGTCCCGTTTTTCCTCATTTCATGGGGCGAAACCGAAATTGACAGCGGTTTGGCGACGGTGCTAAATTCGACTGTGCCCCTCTCCACACTCATTATTGCGCATTTTGCCCTTGCCGATGAAAAACTCAATCGGGCCAAAGTTACGGGATTAGTGGTTGGCTTCTTGGGGGTATTTGTGTTGGCCTCGCGCAGTATCGGGGAAAGCAGTGGGTCACTGTTGGGGCAGGGCGCGGTTTTGCTGGGTAGTGCTTCCTATGCTGTTGCTGTCAATGTTCTCCGTCTGCGATTGCGCCATATGGATCAGTATGCGGTGGCAGGATGGAGTGTGGTTATTGGTGCGGTAGCAATTATCGCGGCGACCCTACTCACCGTTCACCCCTTACCTAATCCAGCCGAAATTGACACGGTAGCGATTTTGGCAATGCTGACACTAGGCGTCGTGAATACCGTGCTGGCCTACTTCCTATTCTATAAACTGATTAAAGAATGGGGCGTGCGTGCTTCGCTGGTGACCTATGCCATGCCACCTATCGGGGTGACACTGGGCTTTTTACTTCTAGATGAAAAGATAGATTGGCGCTTAATTGTCGGTGCGGCCCTCATTCTGTTTGGCATTGTGGTGGCAAAAGCACAAAAGCCGATGACCCTACTAATTCCGGTGCGAACCCGTTTGGCGGGGTTATTGGGAGTTGGGCGTTAATAGTGCGGAGAATTGTGTGAGGCGGTACAATCATTGCCCATAAATCTGTTCATTCTAGGAAAAGTGTTATGGGTTATATGATTGGGGTTGACGGCGGCGGTACCGGAACCGTCGGCGTATTAACTGAAGAAGATGGCACGATTATTCATTCTGTCACCGGGCCAGCCTCAAATTACCATGCAGTAGGCCGTGATAGTGCCCAAGCCGCCCTTCATCAAGTAGTCAAAGACCTGCTTCAAGGTGCAGGCAAATCCTTAAGTGACTGCAAAGTGGCGGTTTTTGGTATTGCCGGGTTGAACAACGCCGATGATACCGTGATGTACCAAGAGATGATGCGCCCACTCGGTTTGGGTGGCGAAGTCATCATGGAAAACGACATTGTAATCGCATGGGCCGCCGCGACTGCCTGTCAACCGGGGGCAGTGGTCATTGCTGGAACCGGGGCATCCGCTTTTGGGGTGAATGCCAAAGGCGAACGACATAAAACACTTGGTTGGGACTATATCCTTGCCGATCAAGGTAGCGGTTATTCCATCGGCCTTGCGGGGTTAAAAGCCGCCATTAAGGTTTGGGATGGGCGCATTGAGAAATCGCTCATTTTGCAGGCCATGTTAGATCACTATCAATTAAAATCCGCTGAAGAAATGTTGATCTTGGCCTATAGCCCTCAATTTGGTAAACCTGAAATTGCCAGCTTTGGGCGTGAGATTGCCGCTTGTGCCGAGGCCGGGGACGAAGTGGCCCAAGCTATTTTGCGGTGGGCAGGCGAAGAATTAGCCCAATCGGTGGTCGCGGTGATTAAGCGACTGGGGATGCAAAAAGATGCGTTTGTCTGTGGATTGGTCGGCGGTACATTTCGCGCTGGCCCGCACCTGTTGAATCCATTTACCAATGGCGTTCATGCGGTTGCACCCAAAGCGACCATCGAACCCGTCCGTTTTCCGCCCGTTGTTGGCGCAATCTTGATGGCACATTATACACACGGTTCGTTGACGCCTGCGGTATTGGAAGAGCTTCAGCGTAACGATAACCAAATTGCCCGCTGGAAATCATCGTAGAATCATCCCATGCAAATTGGCATTCTCATCCCCGGCTTTTCGGCGGATGAAAGCGACTGGTGTATTCCGGTCTATCTGAATCTGGTGCGCGAATTGGCCCGTCACCATCAGGTACGGGTCTTTCCCATCCGCTATCCCTATACCCAAGTCCCCTATACGGTTTATAACGCCCTCGTGCTTCCGACTGGCGGCGGTTCATATACACGTGGCTTGGCGCGTTGGCGTGTTTTACGACGTACCCTAGCCTTGATTGAAGCCCAACATGCCCTGCGGCCCTTTGATGTATTCCATGCGGTTTGGGCCGATGAAACAGGTGTGGTGGCGAATTGGGCAGGCGAAAAATTAGGCATCCCGACGGTGGTTAGCATCGCGGGGGGGGAATTGGTCGGCTTCCCTGATATTGATTATGGACTACAAAATGGGCGCGTCACCCGCCGTTTGGTAGAACGAGCATTAATGGGAGCTACGCGCATCGTTGCTCCCTGTGATTACTCCATCCTGATGGCGCTGGATAAATTGCCATCAGAAAGGGGCGAGGTACTCCGGAAAGTGCCGTTGGGAGTGGACGCGGATTTATTTAAACCGCCTGCCCAAGAATTAGATTGGCGACCCCGCGAATTTTTGCATGTTGGGTCGCTGGTGCCGATTAAAGACCAAGTGACACTGCTTCACCTGATTGCCAAGCTGCCCAATGCGACGCTGGATATTGTGGGGGACGGCCCACTGTATCCACAATTAGAAGCCTTGACGCATGAACTCGGCATTGCGGATCGGGTGGTGTTTCATGGCGCAGTATCACATGAAAAATTACCCGCCTACTATCAAGAAGCCCGCTTTTTGTTGATGACCTCCCGCCACGAAGCCTTTTGTATGGCGGCGCTTGAAGCACTGGCATGTGGGGCGGGGGTGATTGGGACAGCCGTTGGAGTATTGCCCGAAATCGGCATGACTGCGCCAGTTGGAGATGTGACGGCTTTGCAGGAAATCGTGATTGGGCGGACACGCAAACATGCCCAATTGCAGCGGGCACGCTATCGCATGTTGGTCGAGACAACCTATACCGTCAAACATATGGCGGATGGCTTGGTGGAGGTTTATGAGGAGGCGTGTGCCGATTTTGAAAAATGACCCGCCTCCAACAAAAAATCGCTATTGGATCCAGCGGGCGACCTTTGAATCCGTCCCCAGTACCTCTGGCACTTCGACGATTTTGTCAATCACTGTGTCCATCGAAGCAATATCCTCGCCCTCGACAATCGCAATAACATCCGGTGTCCCAAAAAGCGCGTCGGCTTTAACCACACCCGGAATTGTGCGAATGGCTTGCACAACTTTGCGGGGATGTTGGGTGGTAATGAAGATATAGGCCCAAACTTTCATCAGTGCCTTCCCATCAGTGAGTGAGAATAGAGGGTTGTTGTAGTACGGATGTTCTTGTGTTTGAAGGGTATATCTAGGCCGAATACAATTCCTGAAGGTAATTTTTGACTACTGACAGCCGATAATACCCATAGTGGTCGCAGTCCGGCACGATGAATAATCTCCCCTGCGGCAAGGCGCGATATAGTTCCAAAAAATCCTCTGCTGATACCACCGGGTCACGATCCCCACCAATGAGATGCACGGGAAAATTGAGATGCTGAAAATCGGCCAGTTGAAAATCCCAACCAATGGAACTGCCTTTTTCGGGGTCGAAGACTGTTTTGACAATGCCAGTGCGTGTTTCGGGTGGGCCTGCCAGAATTGCCATTTGTTCAGGTGTGGGACGGCGATGATTGGCCCCAATCATGACCAATGACTTAAAACGTTCGGGCACTTCGACGGCTAACCCCAACAGCACCGCCGCTCCCAAGCTGTAGCCGATAGCATGAATTGAATCTAGCTTTAGGGCGTCTAAAAATTTCCGCATATCGGCAATCAGGCGGGGCATATGATAATCCCCCGCCGGGTTGGGGGTGTTGCCGTGCCCACGCTGGTCAGGGGCAAGGACGCGATAGCCGCCACTTTTGGGAAATGTCCAACTCATGAGCTTGCCGCGTGCAGTGGTGGCGTGTAGTGCCAGTAGGATTTCTGGCCCGCCGGGTTGTTCTTCGTAGTAGAGAGGCAAATCATCTAATTGGATGGTTGGCATATGGTTTCATACTCTTGCTGAGTTGTTAAAAGGCCTGTACATTTATGTAAAATGTAGGCTAAATTCAGATACAATAAATCATAGTGGTCAAATGCCAGAATTACCAGAAGTAGAAACTGTAGTACGGGGTGTCCGTCCAAATTTGGAGGGGCGCACTATCACCGATGTATGGCTAGATTGGCCGCGTGGTTTGATCGGGCCAGCCCCAGAGGTTTTTATTGAACGCCTCAAGGGTCAGCGCGTCCAGAGCATTGCCCGACGCGCCAAATATATCGTCATTCGGCTGGATGCAGATTATCTGTTGATCCACCTTAAGATGACAGGGCGTTTATATGTCGTGCCCGATGATTTTGAAGAGCACGCCGACCAGTGGGTACATTTCAAATTTCAGTTAGACAATGCCCATCAACTCCGTTTCTCGGATTCGCGCAAATTTGGGCGAGTCTATCTAACTGAAAACGCAGAAGAGGTAACCGGGGCACTTGGCCCAGAGCCGTTATCGGATGAATTTACGGTAGACGTTTTTAGGGAACGGCTGTCCAAACGTAAGGGAACAATTAAGCCCTTGCTGTTAAATCAGGCGTTTGTCGCCGGGGTGGGGAATATCTATGCCGATGAATCACTCCATATCGCCCATATTCTCCCCACACGCAAGGCCGAATCGTTGACCCCATCCGAAGTAGACGCCCTCTGGCAGGCTATTCGTCAAGCGCTGGCAAATGGCCTTGAGCGTGAAGGGGCGAGCGTCAACTGGTATCGTAAACCAGATGGCAGCAAAGGTAGCGCCCAAGAGAGTTTGTTTGTCTATGGGCAAACAGGTCAAGTGTGTAGAACCTGCCAACAGGCAGTAATTGAAAAAATCGTCGTAGGACAGCGTGGGACTCATTTTTGCCCCAACTGTCAAAAATAGGCGGCTTTGAAACAGTATGCAAGGTGATTCTTCGTTCAATGATTTCTTAACACAGGGGCCAATTATCCGGCTGGCAATTACCACCTGCTTTTTTGGTTTGTTGTGGTTAAGTGCTGTATTTATGGTTAATCGGCGCAGTGCGGAACGACGACGTCGTAAGCAAGAGGGCTTACCCCCATTGCCGAACGCATTTACCCAACTTACGAGTGCCCTTCGGCGGGTGAGTCAAAATTCTGTTACTCCGATGCAACCGCAGACGGCCAGTGCCTCGGCAGGCTATGCTTCTAAAGTGCCACTGCCCGACCTCAATATGTTGACGGGTGACCTGCCCGAACCGGACTTCGATAATTTTGTGGCGATGGTAGATCAGATCCAACAAGCGCCACCTGCTGTCGCACCCAAACCCACCAGTTCATTCGCTGCGCCTGATACTCAAGAAGGTGAATTTGAGGAAATTAAGATGACCAATCAATCTTCTGGCAATGAATTCGTCGGCAATGACCCCCGTCGCAGCACCAGCACGATTTATATTGCTGGCAATAACGAAATCCCAGCCGATGCGGTTGAGGTCATGCGGGTGTGGCGGGATGTCAGTGATGGCTCACTCATTATCCAGATGAACAGCAAAGTCTTTCAGACAGTGGGTGAGATGCAGGATCGCGGTCTAGCCAAGCGTTTTATCAGTCTTGTCCGTGATTTAACCCAAATGGCGCGGGTCGGCGCTCAGGCGGTTGGGTTACCTGTTCCCAATTTTGATTCAACGGCCTCGGTTGTTTCGGAACAGGGGGCATGGGCCGCACCCAAAACACCCGTCAATTTACCTACATCTACTAGCCCGCGCCCCAGCCAAGATTATTCCACTATGGAACCGCCATTAATCGTGACGGGTTTGGATCAAGCCCCGCCTGCCAATAATACGATTGCTGGACAAATTGAGGAACTGCTGCAATATCGTTTGATGCAAAATCCAATGTTCCAACACCGCAGCATTCACGTTCGTGCCAATCCTGATAACACCATTCGGATTGAGGCCGACGGACGTACCTATCAGCATGTGGATGAGGTGGTGGATGTGGATGTGCGTGAATTCATCCAATCGGTGATTCGTGAATGGGAAGCCCGCCAATAACGTGGTGGATGTTTTCCAATCTTAGTTGGTACTCCACAGCACCGCTGACATACACCAGCGGTGTTTTTATTTTCGGTGACGGGCCGGGAAATTTCTAATACGATTCAAGTCTTATGACTGGAAGGGCTATGTTATAATTTTTCGGTGCGCTTTTTGCCGAACATCGTTGTATTTATCAAGAGCGCCATCCCTTAAAATAAGTGAGTGCGGGAATTCTATGGTGAAGAAACTTATCAAGTCAATCTTCGGGGATCCAAACGAAGGAAAACTGAAGCGTTACCGCCAAAAGGTTGAAGAAATCAACGCACTGGAACCCCAGTTGCAGAAAGAATCTGACGAGCAGTTACGCCAACGATCACTCAAACTGCGTGAAAAACACCAAGCTGGCACACCATTGGATGATTTGCTGGTAGAGGCTTTTGCGTTGGTACGCGAAGCCAGTCGCCGCACCATTGGCCTGCGTCATTTTGATGTGCAGTTGATTGGGGGTATGGTGCTGCATGAAGGCAACATTGCGGAAATGCGCACGGGGGAGGGGAAAACACTGGTCGCCACCCTGCCGCTCTATCTTAATTCACTGGCTGGACGTGGTTCGCATCTGGTCACTCCCAACGACTACCTCTCTAAAGTAGGGTTGCAGCAAATGGGGCCGATTTATCATTTCCTCGGTGTTTCGTCGGGGGTGATTCAAAGCAGTGCCCAACAGCGGGGGTCGTTTCTCTATGACCCGGATTTCCATAGCAATGATGAGCGCTATGAAAATTTGCGCCCTGTGACCCGTAAGGACGCCTATAATGCCGATGTTACCTATGGCACGAACAACGAGTTTGGCTTCGACTATTTACGCGATCATATGGTGCGTGACCTGCGTGAAAAAGTGCAGCGCGGGCATTACTTTGGCATCGTGGATGAAGTAGACAATATTTTGATTGACGAAGCCCGTACCCCTTTGATTATCTCCGGTACGGCCTCCGCCCCATCTGATTTGTATCAATTGTTCGCCAAAATCGTGAAACCCCTAAAACCCTCATCTGACGCTTCGGTGGAAAATGAAGAACCCGACGGTGATTACGTTTTGGATCAGCGTACCAAAGGCGTCTATCTGACCGAGCAGGGCGTTGAAAAAGTGGAACGAGCTTTCAAAACATCGGGCCGGATGGTGGGGGATAATCTTTATAGCCCCGATAACGCCGATGTGATTCCTTATCTCGATAATGCCCTGCGTGCCAATGTCGCCTATGAAATTGACCGGGATTACATCGTGGATGAGGGCGGCCAAGTCGTCATCGTAGACGAGTTCACTGGACGTTTGATGCACGGGCGGCGCTTCTCGGAAGGGTTGCATCAGGCGATTGAAGCAAAGGAAAATGTCGAAGTCCAGCGCGAAAACGTCACCCTCGGCACAATTACCTTCCAAAACTATTTCCGTATGTACGAGAAATTGGCGGGTATGACAGGTACGGCTATGACCTCACTGGCCGAATTTCGCCAGATTTATAACTTGGATGTGGTCGCCATTCCCACCCACCGTCCTGTTATCCGTAACGATAACCAAGACGTGATTTATATGACTGAGGCCGCCAAATTTAATGCGGTGGTCGAGGATATTCGAGAGCGTCAGCAGCAGGGTCAGCCTATTCTGGTGGGCACGGTAGCGATTGAAACCAGCGAACACCTCAGCAAATTGCTGAAAAAGGCGGGTATTGAACATACTGTCCTCAATGCCAAGCAGCACTTCCGTGAGGCCAATATCATTGCCCAAGCGGGCCGCCCCGGTGCGGTCACGATTGCGACCAATATGGCGGGGCGTGGGGTTGATATTTTGCTCGGCGGCAACCCAGAAGGGATGGCACGTGCCGATTTACAAAGTCAAGGGCTTGATCTGACCCAGCTTGAGCCAGAAGTATGGAATGCGACACTCGAAAAAGCCAAACAACAAGCTGCCCGTGACCGAGCAGTTGTTTTGGAGGCCGGAGGATTGTATGTATTGGGTACAGAACGCCACGATGCCCGTCGTATTGACAATCAGTTACGTGGTCGTGGGGGACGGCAGGGTGACCCCGGTGAAAGCTGTTTCTATCTCAGCCTTGAAGATAACTTGATGAAACGCTTCGGGGCAGAACGGGTGCGCGGCTTTATGCAGTGGGCCGATATCCCCGAAGACCAACCGATCCAGCACAGTTGGATTAGTAAATCCATTGAACAGGCCCAAGAGCGTGTAGAAGCCTATTATTTCGATATTCGCAAGCGCGTTTTGGAATATGACGATGTGGTCAACAAGCAGCGTCAGGCCATGTATAAACAACGTGACGAAATTTTGACCGCTGACCCGGCCACATTGCGCGAGAAAATTCACCAACTGGTCGCCACTGAAATTGGGGAGTTTTGCAAGACGTATCTGGTGGGCGAACGCGATGAATGGGATTTGGATGAAGTTTATCGTCAAGCTCTAACCATTTACCCTGTCCCGCCGGAAATCACACCCGAAGTTCTTGAGGTCCAGAACAGCGCCGAAGATATTGAAGTTCTACTCCTCAAAGGTGCGCTGCAAGCCTATGACCGCAAGACGGAAGAACTGGGTGGGCCAGAAAATATGGCACAGGTGGAGCGTCAGGTCATTTTGCAGGCGATGGATTCTCTGTGGGTGCGTCACCTAACAGACCTTGATGTCCTACGCGAAGGTATTGGTCTGCAAGCCATTCGCCAGCGTGACCCACTGGTGGAATATAAGATTGAAGGTTTCCGTATGTGGCAAGACCTTCAAAACGAAATTCAATCTACGCTTGTTCGGAATATTTTCCGTGTCGAGATGGCTCGTCGCCTAGAACAAAAGGTCTCGAATGTGCGTGAAGGCCAGCAAATGGTAGACGCATCGAGTGTTAGGACAAACGCGCCAACCTCAGCACCTGAACCCACTCGCGCTACTAACCGACCGGGCCGAAATGATCCCTGCTGGTGTGGGAGTGGCAAGAAATATAAACACTGCCATTACGAATCTGACCAGCAAGACCGCCAGCCTGTTGCTCGTACACAAACCAAATCAGCCCCACCAAGCCGCCGCCGTTAATTCATTCAATCCACTTGTAGGGGAGGGTGGGATACTCGCCTTCCCCTAGCCAAAACCCTCATCATATGGAAATGGTTGCATTTTTCAAACATCATAGGCGACCATCAAAAAGCCGCTATAATTGACTTAATCTAGGGTGTAATAGCGGATTTAACGTGGAAACTAGGATTAGGTGGTGATGGGGAGTAATCAAGAGGAACTGACGAGCCGCTTGATGGATGATATAGACCCTGACTTATTGGAGTTTATCCAGTTACGGGTCAATACATTTATCAAATGGGATTTGGTGCAGTTTTTTCACCGTAATCCGCATACCACTGATTTGCCCAACCAAATTGCCCAATATATTGGACGCGACCCCCGTATTGTTGCGCCAGAACTCAAAGCACTAGCGGCATCCGGTGTATTACATGAAGAAGAACTTCAAGGGATGCGCATTTATACCCTCACTCCTGATGACGACATGCGTCAACGCATTGCCCGGTTTGTAGAGGCTTGTGAGGATCGCCAATTTCGCCTCAAAGCCATCTATCATGTCATTAAAGGGCTGCATTGATGACACCTAGTATCCCAAATTTGCCCCGATTGGCAACTGGTATCAGTGGTTTGGATGATATGCTGCAAGGCGGTTTTTTGCCCCGCACCGCCAATTTGATTGAAGGCGCTCCCGGTACAGGCAAAACCACGCTGGGGATGCAATTTATCCATCACGGCATTGCGACGGATAATGAAGCGGGACTGATTTTGACCTTTGAGGAATTTCCTATCCATTATTATCGGGACGCACTGGGTTTTGGCTGGGATTTTCAACACTATGAAAAAGAAAACCGCCTACGGGTGGTCATGACTAGCCCCGAAGTCACCCTGAGTGATTTGCAGCGCCTCGGTGGGATTTTGGAAGCACACGCCTCCCAAATTGGCGCACGCAGGGTTTTGATTGACAGTATCAGTCATTTTGAGCGTATCAGTAGTGATCCAGTGACACTCCGCACGCTGGTTTATCAGTTTATCAATGTCCTCAAGCGTTTGGGCCTGACTGCTGTTTTGACCCGTGAAAATCCGGCCCTGTTGGGTGAGACGCCAGAGGATGAAGAAGACCTTGCGTTTATTGCCGACAGCTACATTATGCTGCGCTACGTGGAGATTGAAAGCGCCCTTGCCAAAGCTCTCTTGGTACTAAAGCAGCGCGGCAGCAATCATGCCCGTGACATTCGGCAGTATCAAATCGGTGCATCTGGCATTGTGGTGCAAGAGCCGTTTGAAGGGGCACAGGGCGTGATGAGCGGCAGTCCGGTGATGACCATGCGAGACGCTTTCCAAAAAGCATTTTCTGCATCCAAACATCGTCCGCCAGAAAAGTCATAGGTGAACCTTGAGCCTAAATTTAAACCAAATTCTTTTATTTATTGGGTGGTTTGCCGGAACGGGCCTAATTTATATATTGGCTCTGATTGCTCGATTTTATGAGATCAATTCGGGTGAAAAGACCTACTACCGCTTTTTTGCAGCACCTCCCATTGTATTTGGCGCGGCGACAGCGCGTTATTCAAGTTTGGATCAATGGGGTGGCGATTGGCTTGGGGATGTATTACTCTTTGCAGGGGGGGCGGTCTTATTAGGGTTGTGTTATCATCTGTATCATCGCATGACCAGTGGACGACCATAAACCTATGAAAGTCCTCACACTTCTAAGTTCTCTTGCTCCTATTGCCATCACCATTATGCTGGTCATCTTTGCCGAGTTAAGCCGTCGGTTGGGGGCAGTTGTCAAAACGGCTCCGTTGTACCGATGGTTCTATGTCGCGGCGGTACTGACATTTTGTAGTTCGGTGGTGCGACTCCTCAGCATTGAGTTTTCACAGCGAGATTTTGAATATTCAACTGGGCAGGAAATTGCTGCCTACGCCTATGCGTTCCCGCTGATGATGGGCTTGCTGCTGGCTTTATGGGTTGCATGGCGCTATTGGGGATGGCTGATATATGCAGGAGAAGGAGACTCCCCAGCATAAGGCATCGTAAAAAATCGCTCAGAGAATTTAGGTCTTTATTGGTAATGATATGACCGCTCCAAAATTTGTGTCGAAAGGTGTCTATCCTACATCCACTGCCGTCGTGCTTTTGGCGGATGTGAGCGGCATCATCCACTTTGCCACTGAAGATATAGATCAATTATTAGGTATTTCGGGGGCAGAAGTCATCGGTAAATCCCTTTTTGATCTGATGCCGCCAGAAAAACAAGCACCAAGCCGCCACGAATGGTCAACGTTCGTTCAGCATGTTTTGGCTGAAGGACATCGTGCCCACAATTTTCAGACGATTTTGGTCGAAGGCGCTGGCAAAGCTTTGCGGGTTCGTCTGAAGGTGACTCCCGTAGCTAATCGAGATGAATTGTTGGTGCAGATCGAAAGTGAAACCAGCAACCTTGAACATGCCCAAACCATTGCCCTGCAAAAAGTGATTTCTGCGATCACAACCCTCGATATTCGGGAAATATTAGAGCTGATCTTGGATCAGGTGACCTTTTTTATCCCATCTGATGGCGCGGTCATTGTGGTTGAGGTCAACGATGATTTGCATCTGGTCAGCGAACGGGGCTATTACGCATGGAAAGGGATTCATTCAGGGTACCCCTCGGCGGAAGTTATGCGTGCGGAGACCACCCAAATTTTGCGCGAAACTCGCCAGCCCTTGATTATTGATGATTGCCAAAACGACCCACGCTGGCAGGTGTTGGGGGCTGAACCCTCCATCGCAAGTTGGTTAGGCGTGCCGCTCGTCTTCCGGGATACCTTTTTGGGGATGCTGCATCTCTATTCGTCAACGGCCCATTCATTTAATCAGAACGATGCCAAGCTCGCCATGAGTTTTGCCGAAGAAGCAGCGGTTGCCATTCACAACACGCGGTTGTACGAAGAAGCCCAATCGCGTGCCCAAATGCTTGAAACCCTCAATGATCTGGGGGTCGCGGTGAGTCGTTTGGATTTGCACGGGGTCTTGGAAATTGCCTATCAAAAACTGAGTCAGGTGATGGACACCCGCAGTTTTTATATTGGTGTTTATAATCCGGAAACGCGCCAATTTTGGCTAACGCAGACGTATGATGATGGTCAGCGCATTGACGACCTTGTGACGCCGATTGAAGAAGAAACGGGCTTAGTGGGATGGGTATTTCATAACCGCAAACCACTAATTATCCACGACGACAATCAAGACGTCTATCCGATTCCGCCGATTACCTATGGTGGGGATACACGTAGCCTTGTCATTTTGCCATTGATGGTGCAGGATGAATTTGTTGGCGTGATTTCGGTACAGAGCTATATGCCGAATCGTTTTAATGAACAGGATATTGCGGTGCTGCAATCCGTCGCCAGCCCCTTAGCGATTGCTATTCGGAATGCCCAACTGTATGAAAATGCCAAGCGTCGCCTAGCCGAAGTTTCGGCACTCCATGAGTTGGCACGAACTGTCACCAGCACCACCAGCACCGAGTCCATTAGTCAAATGGTCGTCAACAGCCTTCATGCGATTTTTCAATGTCAGGCGAGTGCGCTTTTGTTAGTTGAGGGTGATGAAGTGATTCTCAAGGCATCATCCGGCATCGCACCCGAATACATTCCACTCGCACGTTGGAAAATTGGTGAAGGGGTGGCGGGCAAAGTCGCCGCAACAGGCCAAACAATGTATATTCAAGACACCCAAGCAGTTCCCGATTTTATCTATTTAGAGCCAACTTTGCGTTCAATGTTGGCTGTGCCGTTAAATTTCAACGATCAGGTGATCGGGGTGCTGTCTATTGATAGCGATACGTCCCATGCCTTTACGGCTGACCATGAGCGCGTCTTGAATATTGTAGCCGCACAGGTCGCCGCCGCGATTGAAAATGCCCGCCTTTTACAGGAGACCCGCCAGCGAACGGCTGAATTAGAAGATGCCTATCGCCGATTGCAGTCGCTGAACGAATTTCGGGAAGAGTTGGTACACAACATCAGCCACGATTTGCGATCTCCGATGACGTTTGTCAAAGGTTACATTGAACTCATGCGGGAACTCATGCTTGGCCCGCTGACCGATGAACAGAACAACGCGCTGGAAGTGATTGACCGAAAGTCGGACGCGATGCTGCGGTTGATCAATGAAATATTGAAGATGAAGGATATTCGCCCTGATACACTTGAATTGGTCGAGGCCGATCTCTGTGACATTGTTCAACAGCATATTGAGCAGGCGCGGATGTCCTATGCGGATAGCGGCGTTATTTTTGAGCCTGCCCCTCGGCAAGACCCTCTGATGGTGCGCGTTGATTTAGATAAAGTGGATCGGGTATTGGAAAATTTGGTCGCTAATGCGGTCAAGTTTTCTCATGCGGGCGGACATGTACGCATCTATTGTGAGCCAAGCGAAGATCGTCGTCATGGACGGGTGATCGTGCAAGATGAAGGTATCGGGATTCCCAGTGATAAATTAAATTACGTGTTTAAACGGTTTTTTCAGATAGATACTCCCGATGGTACACCTTTGGAAAGTGGTATCGGCATTGGCCTCTCCATTGTGAAACAGATTGTAGAGGCGCATGATGGCAAAATCGAAGTAGAAAGCGAAGTGAGTAAGGGCAGCAAATTCTGGTTCACCTTGCCGCTTCGAGAAAGGTAAACGAGAGCAGTGGCGTTTGAAGTGACGGCTGCCATTCAGCGCGATTCCGAGACTTGGCAGGCGCTCAAAGCGATGCCGAAGATTGAACTCCATCGCCATTTGGAGGGGTCTATTCGGCTGGATACGTTGGTCGAGGTTGCCAAGCAGTATGATATTCCGCTGCCTGCTTATGATGTGGATGGGTTGCGCCCCCATGTCCAAGTCACTCGTGATGACCCACCGACCCATCAACGATTTTTGAGCAAATTTAGTATCCTGCGGCAATTTTTTGTGGCTGAGGAAGTGATTCGACGGGTCGCCTGTGAAGTCGTGGAAGATGCCGCCGCCGATAACATCCGTTATATGGAACTGCGCTTCACCCCGTTTGCGCTGGCAAAATGTATGGATTTCCCACTGGCCGATGTTATGACATGGGTCAATGAAACGGTGAGCGAAACCGCCGCTAAACTGGGGGTTCAAGTGAACCTGATTGTCGCCATGAACCGGCATGAAAGTGTTGCGATTGGGGAACAAATGATGCGGCTCGCTGTAGATTTCTTGGGACGTGGCGTGACGGCAGTAGATTTGTGTGGCAACGAGGCAGGCTACCCCGCCGACCCCTTTACCGCACTTTTTTTAGAGGCCCATCAAGCAGGCTTGGGAGTGACGATCCACGCGGGTGAATGGGCTGGCGCGGAAAACGTAATCTATGCAATTGACCAACTCCATGCTCGCCGCATTGGACATGGGGTGCGTGCCATTGAAGATTCTTTTGCGCTTCAATTAGCGCGGGACTACGACGTTTGTTTGGAAGTTTGTCCGACCTCTAATTTGCAGACAGGTGTAGCGGCCTCGGTTGAACAGCATCAGTTGTTGAACCTGCGTTCGTTGGACCTCAATGTCACCCTCAATACCGATGACCCGACGGTAAATAACACTACTCTGACTGATGAGTATGCGCTGGCGGTGCAAGGACTAGGCTTCCCTATTGAATACCTTCAGCAGTGTATTCTCAATGCCGTGCAAGGGGCATTTTTGTCACCCAATGAAAAAGCAGCCCTTGAAGCTGAATTCAGAACGGCCTTTAATGGGCAGGTGTTATAATTTCCAGCATTAACGAGACCTTAGAAATTCCCCGCAAGGATTGCGCATGTTCCAATTAGATCATGGTGCTTTTACTGTTCATGTGTTGAGTGATGGCGAAGTGAAGGTGGATTGTGGTGGCCCTTTTGGGCTTGTGCCGCGTGTGTTATGGAGTCGCTATCAGACGCCTGATACCAACCACATGCTGCCCATGTGCCTCAATAATCTGTTGATTCAGGCGCACGGTAAAAATATCTTGGTAGATGTTGGGCTAGGCAGCAAATTAACTCCTAAAATGGTAGCCCAATGGCAGTTGACACATCCCATCGGTACATTGATTGAAGGACTGGCACGAGTGGGCCTAAAACCCGAAGACATTGACTTAGTGATTAACACCCATTTTCATGCCGACCACGCAGCGGGGAACACCATTTTGGGCGAAGGCGGTCAAATCTTGCCCACTTTCCCAAATGCCGAACATGTTGTCCAGCGCCGTGAATATGAAGATGCGATGCGCCCTAATGAACGTACTGCGGCCACCTATATTGCCGCGAATTTTGAGCCGCTAATCAAAAATGGGCAGATGCGACTTTTGGAAGCGGATACTGAAATTTTGCCGGGGATTTGGGGCGTGGTGACACCCGGCCACACCCCTGGTCATATGAGTGTGGTGATTGACAGTGGCGGCGATCATTTATTGTTTGCCTGTGATCTTGCCACCTACGCGGTGCATTTTGAAAAATTGGGCTGGATGACCGCCTATGATATTGAGCCGCTGGTGACGCTGGAGACCAAACGCAAATGGCAGGAGTGGGCATGGGAAACCAACGGGATTATAATTTTTCCGCATGATGTCACCCTGATGGCGGCCCGCCTCAGTCAAGACGAGGCCGGAAAACCCAAACTCATTCCATTGACTGAAGCCGAGGGCGCTTGCTATTCTTGAAGCATTGCATCGAACATTTAGCCTAGTCTAAAGAAAGTCAGCCATCCATGCAGTCAAACGGTTTTTATGTTCCAAAACGTGTTATGGTCATTATGGCCCACCCCGATGATATTGAGTTCTCCTGTGCCGGAACGATTGCCCGTTGGGTCAAAGGCGGGGCGAAGGTCTGTTATGTCTTGGTCACGAGTGGGGACGTCGGGATTGCCGATTTAACTCTGACCCGTGAGCAAGCCCGCGATATTCGAGAGGTTGAGCAAAGGGCCGCTGCCGCCAAAGTGGGGGTCGAAGAAGTGGTCTTTTTGCGCGAACCCGATGGCATGTTGGTGAACACGCTCGACCTTCGCAAACGCTTGGTGCGCGAAATTCGCCGGTACAAACCAGATGTGGTCATATGCCAAGACCCCACAGCCTTTTTTGTCTCCAATACCTACATCAATCACCCCGACCATCGTGCGGCAGCAGCAGCAGCGGTGGATGCGGTATTCCCAGCGGCGGGTCAACCCCATATTTTTCAGGAATTAGAAGCCGAAGGCTTGTCGGCACATAAGGTCAAAAAGGTATATGTTTCGACGTGGCGCGAAGCCGATACCTATGTCAACATCAGCGACACGATTAATCTAAAAATTGAAGCCCTGTTTGCCCACAAGAGCCAGATGGATGAGATGATTCGTCAGGGTCGTGGTAAATTGGAAGATATTGGCAAATGGGTGCGGGATTGGTCATCCGAACGGGGGCAGGGCAAAGAGATGGCCTATGCGGAATCCTTTAAAGTGGTGACACTGGAAGAAGATGCGCCAGAACAAGTCACTGAAGGCGCGATTGTTGAAACGAATAGTTAACGAACTGGGCGGTAGCCATGCCGCCTAATCATTATTTCTACTGGGACGACTGATTTTATGACTGATACTCCATCATCCCCACTCCCGCCGAGCCACGACCCCGATGGTATTGATTGGTTGAATCAGTCTGCCCCATTGAATCGGCCTTTAAATCCGTCCGGGGTACGTCCAACATCCACCTCACCGCCGAGCGAAGAACCGGAGTTGGTAATGGAGGATGATCTGCCCCGCCCACGCCGCCGTGTGCCGATGGGTGCCCCGGATGTGAAAGTGCCTCCCTCTGCTGAGGAAATTCGCCGTGTCCGTCGTGCTCAACGCGAGGCTCAAAAACGGTATCAAAAGGAACACGAGCCACGTGGGAGCATGGCGCGGGTACTTTGGCAGACCACCCGGATTTTTGCGATGACCTCCGTCGCGGCCCTGTTGATGGCGACAATTTTTTCCTATTGGACACCGGATGATTTTCTATCGCCTGAGTTCCGCGAAAAGATGCGGGTGGTCAATACGACACAGCAGGCGGGTTCACCATTGACGCTGGCAACCCCACTGCCTACCCAAGAAACGGTGGTGCGGGTTGGAATTATTGCGGGCCACAGCGGGCCACCCCAAGATCCCAGTTTTACCGAAGACCCCGGCGCTGTATGTGATGAAAACAACGATGGAGTAGCCGAACTGCGTGAATTGGACATTAACACGGAGGTTGCTCGGTTGGTGGTCAATAAGTTATTGGCGCAGGGCTATGAAGTGGATTTGATGCAAGAATTTGACCCGCGCCTGCATGACTATCGGGCAGCGGCCTTGCTTTCGATTCACACCAATGACTGTCGCAATTATGGTTTGGAGGCATCCGGCTATAACGCAGTGGGGCCAGCCGAGCGTGTCTTACGGGGTATTGACGAGGCCTTTGTCAACTGCGTGATAGATGAATATGGGCGGGTAACCGGATTACCCCGCCACACAGGGGTAACGGTTGACATGACGTCCTATCATAATTTCAATGAAGTTTCGATAGACACTCCGGCGGTGATTATTGAGCTTGGTTTTATGTACATGGATCGCCAGATCGTCACCAATCAGCGCGATATATTGGCAGAGGGTGTGTTTCAAGGATTGATGTGTTTCCTAGAACCAGAAAATCGAGCGGGTTCCGTTCCTCCAACGCCGCCACCCGCGACGGTAATTCCTTAAAGATCGAGGGTGGTATGCGACAATTGGTCATGTATGTGCGGCGTAATTTTTGCCCCTATGTTGGGATAGCACGCCATGTTTTGGACGAACTCGGCGTGCCCTATCATCAAATTGATATTGATATTGACCTTGCTGCGCGGGAACGGGTGATCGAATGGACAGGCTTTTTGTCTGTGCCGACTTTAGTGGTTGCTGAAATAGGGAAGGTCGTGCCCTATGAACCGCCGACGTATCTGCCACGCGGTCACAGCCCACGCGGGATTGACCGGGGTTCGATAATTACTGAGGCTACTGATTCTGAACTCACCCGCTGGTTAAATAAGCATGGCCTGATTCCCGATGATGCCGCCGAAATGAAAGATGCCCTTGACCGGGGGGCGGATTAGGTGATAAGATTCATTTAATTCAATAGCCGAAATGGCGGAATTGGCAGACGCGCTACGTTCAGGGCGTAGTTCCTTTACAGGAGTCTGGGTTCGACTCCCAGTTTCGGCACTGAAATAAATCAATCCGGTTTTTAGCCGGATTTTTTTGTTTTCTGGGAGGGATGACTTTTATGACTCATCATGCGCCATTAATCATCGGGCTAGGGGATTATGGGTTTTCAAGAATACGTTTTGCTGAAGATGTTGAAAAACTCGGGCGGCGAAATTTGGTTGCTTATGTATCAACATATCCTTCATCGGTAGAACAGTGGTTTCCCTATCCACCCGCCGAAAGAAGACGTTTATTAGATGCGTGGTTCAAGGAAAAATTCGAGCAAATTCAGACGGAAGTGACTCTCCGAAATATTAAACAACTGAAACGCCGGAGTTATAACTTTTTCAGTTGCGAATTGGATGCTACCGAACTACCAAAACTGCTTGCAATAGATGGCATTACGTTGGTCATGATTCGGGAAATTGAAGGCCTCAAGCCTGTCAAACAGCGTAAACGTAAGCGTCTTGAATGGTATGCAGTAAAAGCTCGCTTTGTGATTCAGGTAGAAGGCCAAACGGATGGAATGCAATCTTTTGAGGAGCGCATTGTTTTAGTGAAAGCCTATGATTTCGAGGATGCTAAAAAACGGGCCATGCCAGAATTTCTAGCTTATGGTCATATTTACTTGAATTCCTATGGTGAAATGGTGACATGGCGCTTTGAATCGGTTTTGGAAATCTACGATACATCTATTGAAAACTTCGATCCGAAGGGCACCGAAGTTTATTCAACGATGGGGAAAAGGCGGATGCGACCCGAATATGAGTGGCATCCGTTACGCGACCAAGAGAGAGACTAGAGATGGATAACCTACAGCAGGACAGATCACCCCAAATACCAATGGCATTATTAGGCCGTGCAGAATATGGTCTTGAGTCTGTGAAGGATATTGAAGAGCTTGGGGAACGCCTTATCAACCTAGATGTTTATCTCTACCCAGTGGACGAAGAACAATTTTTCCCATTATCTCCCGAACAACGTACACAGGCTATTCAGAATTGGGTCGAAAATGTCTACAGAGAAATTGAAAAAGCTGTGCCTCTCAGAAAAGTCAAAATCGAATGGCGAACCAGAAGAAAAAAATCATGGGGTTTTGAATGTGAAATACTTCCGGTTGATTTACTGACATTGATGAAGCAACCCCATATT
The DNA here is from genome assembly GCA_019913005.1 of Anaerolineae bacterium. Taxonomy (GTDB): domain Bacteria; phylum Chloroflexota; class Anaerolineae; order Aggregatilineales; family J027; genus CFX10. The sequence goes on from JAIOHL010000345.1 coordinate 23,233, forward strand.
CGATATCTAAGAATTGTTTCTGTTGATGGTCTGAAACCCAAGAAAGTTCGAAAAAACAGAAAACTTGAATGGTATGCCGTTAAAGCTCGCTTTATTTGTCAGGTCGAAGGCCAAACAAAGGGATCGCTGTTATACGAAGACAGAATTCTTCTGCTTAAAGCATATAATTTTGAGGATGTCGAAAAGAGGGCACAGAAAGAGTTCGATGCGTATGCCCATTCCTATCTAAATGGGGATCAGGAAGTGGTGCGCTGGCAATTTGAGGAGGTGTTGGATATCTACCACACCTTTATTGAGAAGATTGACCCAGCAGGAATGGAAGTATATTCCGAATTTGGACGGCGGCGGATGCGACCCGAATATGAGTGGCATCCGCTGCGGGACCAAGAGGAAAAGACGGAGTAGGATTTATTCCACCTCGTAAGCCTGACCGACGTGGGCTGGGGGCCGCGCCCGCCCCACAAATCCTGCCAGCACAATGACAGTGACGGCGTAGGGAATTAAGGCCACCAATTGATGCGGCACGACGATGCCAAAAAATTGCAGTTGGCTTTGCAGGGCCGTCAAAAATCCGAATAATAATGCTCCCATCAATGCGCCAACCGGATGCCATTTGCCAAAAATCATCACCGCCAGCGCGATAAACCCTTTACCCGCCGTCATGCCACGTTCAAAAACCCCAACGTCCGCTAGTGTCAGGTATGCCCCTGCCAGCCCTGCCAATGCACCACTGAAAAACAAATTGGTGTATTGCAGGCGATAGACATTGATACCCAGTGTATCGGCGGCGCGAGGATTTTCACCAATCGAACGGGTACGCAATCCCCAAACGGTACGGAAGAGGGCAAACGCGATAAAGCCGACAATCACAAACGTCAAATAGGTGATGATGTCTTTATCAAACAGCACCGCGCCGACATTGTAGAGGAAATCACCTTTTTCCCACGGATTGGAGATGAGTGGGGGGATTTTACCTTTGGTTTCGGTCTGGGCATTATAAAAATAGCCTGTCACACCCGCCGCCAAAATATTGACCACCGTCCCGCTGATAATGTGGTCAACCTTGTAGCGTATACAGAGGAGGGCATGAAATAAGCCCATCAGCCCACCTGTTAAAACACCCACCAAAACGCAGACACCCAGTCGCATATTATCATCGGCAAAGGTCGAAATATCCGACCCGCTGAGATACGAATTCATCATGTAGCCCGAAAAGGCCGCCATCAACATCATGCCTTCGATGCCAATGTTGACAATGCTGGAGCGTTCGCTGAGAAGGCCGCTTTGTGAGCCAAGCGTAATCGGGATGGCTTGTCGAATCGTCGCGTTTAAGGTGGCGATCACCGCTCCCGTCGTGATGGTAATACCCAAAATATCCATAACTATTTCCTTGAATAAGTGCCTTTTATCGCTGACCCCAACCGGTACTCAATTTTTGTCCACCTTTGCCACTGACCCGTACACGATACAACCAGCGGATAATCTGTGGCGCGGCAATAAACATCAAAATAAGGGCTTGGATTACTAGAATCAATTCTGGCGCGACCCCGGTACGCTGCATACGAGTCGTTCCTTGATCCATCGAGCCGAACATAAAGGCCGAGAACATAATCCCGATGGGGTTATTGGACGCCAGTAGCGATACGGTGATGCTGTCGAACCCCAAACCAAGACTTTGATTGGCTTCGTAATACCCGTTGATACCCAATGTCTGGACAGCGCCCGCCAGCCCTGCCAAACAGCCCGCAATCGCCATTGTCGAAATCGTCATCCGCTTGACGTTCACCCCGGCATACTGTGCGGCAGAAGGATTCAGGCCGACCATGCGGAGTTCAAAGCCAAAGGTGGTGCGATTGACTAGCAGCATAATCAAAATAGCAGCGGCGACGGCAATAAATAGGCCGATATTTAAATTTGGCACCGATGGCGGCGGCACTTCAAATACAACGGGCAGGCGGGCCGAGTCGAGGACAGGCTTCGTCCGTGAAATTGCACCGCTGTTGGGATCTGCTAATGGGCCAGCAGGAATTTTGCCATCGGCGCTGCCTAATGAAATCATCCATTCGGCGATACGGCTGGCGATAAAATTAAACATGATGGTCGTGATAACTTCGTGAGCGCCGGAATAGGCCTTTAAAGCGCCCGGAATCGCACCCCACAGCGCCCCAGCGAGAGCGGCTGCGCCCATTGCCAAAATGATATGCAACCAGCTTGGCAATCCACTAAAGGCATAACCTGCCCATGCTGCTGCAACCGAGCCGACAATCAGTTGCCCCTGTGCGCCGATGTTAAATAGGCCACCTTTGAACGCGAAGCCAACTGCTAGGCCAGAAAGGATCAGTGGCGACGTTTTAAGCAGGCTTTGTACAAGGCCGCGTGGTTCTAACCAAGCTCCTTCGACCAAACCTGTATAGGCGGCAATAGGATCACGGCCTGCCAGCAGAATCATCACTGAACCGACCAAGATGGCGGTTAAGATTGCCAGCGCCGGAATCAAGAGAGTATTAGACAAATCGCGGAGACTGTTGACAATTTTGGTGACTATTGAGGGGACTGGCGGCCCTTTGACAGCACCGGATTTGGCGATAGTTGCCATTACAATGAATCCTTGTAAGAGTATTTTTGTGATTAAAGCGCGTTTTGATTATAGCGTCTTTTTTACGCTTATTTCCCCGACATCAAATATTCCAACAGCATTTGTAAGGCTGCTTCGGCGCTTGCCTCTTTATTGGCGACTCGATCTCCCTCCCATACAAACCGCCGCACAAGGCTGAAATCAGGGGTGCTGAGTCCAATATACGTGAGGCCAACAGGTTTTTCGGCTGTGCCCCCATCTGGCCCAGCGATGCCCGTAATCCCAATACCAATTTGCGAACCAAGCGCTGCCCGAACCCCGCGTGCCATCGCCGCCGCAACCTGTTCACTCACTGCGCCAAAAACATTCAGGGTATGTTCTTGTACGCCGAGCAGCGAATGTTTAGCGGCATTGGAATAGGCCACGATACCACCCGTAACATAGGCCGAACTGCCCGGCACATTGGTGAGGCGGTGCAGCAGTAATCCGCCTGTACAGGATTCTGCGGCTGCAAACATCAAATTTTGCTCCCGCAGGCGCTGTCCGACTTCAAATTCCAAAGACTGATTGGAAGACACGCACTTATTCCTTGTCTATAAGGCGAAACAGCATGGTCGTCTCTCCCATCACAATGACCGAGCCATCCTGCAAAATCTTGGGGTCTTGAATGGGACTGCCGTTCACGAGGGTACCGTTGGCGCTGTTTAAGTCGGTCAAATACCAAGTGTTATCTGTTAGGTGCAGACGCGCATGAGGACGTGAGACGGCCTGATCTTGCAAAATAATGTCCCAATTGGCGCTGCTCGTCGCTCGCCCAAAGGTCATTTCTTCTTTCATTACGGGGATTTCGAGGCCCTCTTGCGCCCCAGATGTAATTTGAATGATGGGGCGTCCGCCACCCAAACGGGGCCGAATGAGCGTACCCGTCTTGATAGCAAATTCTTCTTCCTCAGCGGTTACTACTGCGGAGTAACGCAGGGTTGGCACAAACAGTCGGATCACATCACCGTGTGCCAGCGGAAAAGGGTCAGTGATTTTCTGGTCATTTACAAACACGCCATTTGCACTGCCCAAATCCGATATGAGAAACAGGCCATGCCGATAGCTAATCACCGCATGATGACGCGAGACATGACGTTCTGGGATGCTGACATCGTTATCGGGATTCCGTCCAATTTGCACTGTTGCCCCTTCAGTGAGGACGAAATCACGTAACTGCCCTGTAACGGGATCATCCCATGAGATTTTAGCAATGCCTTCCGATGCTTCAGCCATAATGATTTATCAGATCTTTTTTGGGGATTGAATCGCTCGTCTATCCTGACAAGTATACAACCCACGCCCTTTCCAAACAAACCTTTGCGTTATTTTAAGTAGGGTTTTCTATTCAAACAATATTTGACTCTTGTTAAGGGTTCGTTTCAATCTGTGGGGTTAAATTGCGCTTCGTTTCCTAGAAATGTAAAATCGAGGACAATATCGTGATTGTTATTTGATGAGATACAAAGGCGTGCCATTTTATGGAAACCAGACGTTTTGATGACGAGCCGCCGCGCAATGACCATAGCACTCAACCCTTATTCGAGCAGAGTGACCCTATAACACCGCCCGTCCCCCAGAGAATCGCTGTTCCTCCTGCCGAGCCAAGCACGCCTACCAGTGTGGAAACTTCTCCCCGTGCCACACGCAGCCGTACTAATGCGCCATCTGCCAGCAACGCTTCCGCCCCCAGCCGTAACACGGCTCATATGCCCCGCACATTAGCACAGGTGCTCAATGAAGCCAATGATATGGTAGTGCGTGGGGATTTGTCGGAATTTATGCCATTGCCAACGGGATTTGATCCACTGGATGGCATGATTGGTGGCGGTCTGCGTAAAACGGAATTGATACTGCTGGGTGGAGCACAGGGGATTGGTAAGACGATCTGTGCGCTGCAAATGGCCCGCAATATTGCGATGCGGTCTGACCAATATGCGTTTTATCTGTCCTATGAACATACCGAAACGCATTTGATGAATCGGTTGATGTGCCTTGAAAGCATCAACCCCCCCGAAGTGGATTTAAATAATGGGGTACGCCTCAAAGATTTGCATGACGTGATTATTGCCGAAAAAGCTAAGTCTACTTTGCGTGGACGTGGCGAGGCAATGTCGCTGCAAACCATCTTGCGCGAAAACCCCAAGACTTCCATGCCATTAGCCCGGATGAATCGTTATGCGGATCGCTTGATTTTGGTCAAAGCCAGCCCAGTTGTCACCACCTTGCGGGCTATTCGGGAAATGACCCAGCGGCTTGTCCAAGCAACAGGTGGCAACGTAACGGTGTTTATTGACTACCTACAAAAAATTGCCATCCACCCCGAACGGGCTTCAGATGAAGGTGAAAAAGTTACGATTATTGTCGAGGGCTTGAAAGATATGGCATTGGCACTCGGTGTGCCCGTGATGGCAATCGTGGCGGCTGATCGGGAAGGGCTAAAATCTAACCGATTACATCTCTACCATCTGCGTGGGAGTTCGGCGCTAGATTATGAATGCGACATCGCCATCATCATGAATAACAAATATCATGTGCTGTCCAAAGATGAGGTGTCGTTTAACCCCTATCAAGCCCGTCAATTCCGCGAGTGGGTGGTCTTTACAATTGAAAAGAATCGGGCCGGACGTGCTATGCAAGATATGGAATTTCATCTGCACGCGCCCTATTTTGCTTTTGACCCTCGTGGCGAGCGTGTCCGTCAGCAGTTGATTGATGATAAGTTGGTCATGGACTAGGGGTAAGTAGACGGTGATTTTTGGAAGGGGCGGGGAACAAAAACCCGCCCTTTTTGTTTGGATGAGTTAGATGTTATAGTGTTCAGGTCGACGATTTTCGAGGACAGGAATTTGCTGGCGAACGGCATCTACCTTGTTTAGATCAAGGTCAACGCTGACAACGGCTTCCCCTTCGCCAACTTCGACGACGGTTTCACCCCAAGGGTCAACAATCATGGAATGTCCACAGAAATGAGCGCCATATTTGCCGGATACCTCGTCATAATCGTCTATACCAATCCGATTGACCGCGACTATATACATTTGATTTTCAATGGCACGGGCGCGAACGAGGGTGCGGAAATGTTCAAGACGTGGATGCGGCCATTCACATGGTACAAAAACGACCTTTGCCCCTTCGACGGCATAACGCCTAAATAATTCGGGGAAACGCAGGTCGAAGCAAATAGCAAAGGCGCTCTTTCCCCACGGCAGATCGAGCGTGAGGGTCGCCTCACCGGGGGTCAGCCATTTATCCTCATCCATGAGTGGGAATAAGTGGAGTTTGCGATACGCCCCCATAATCCCGCCAACTGGGGAAACGACAGCGGTGGTATTGGAAACCCCCAAGCCGCGTTTTTCTAGCATAGAGCCTAAGATGAAAATCCCATGTTGTTTGGCTAGGGCTACAACCTGTGCAAATAGACCGCCGCTAAGTGAACTGGCAAATGTTTTGGCCTGATCCAGCGCGTAGCCGCTGTCCCATAACTCAGGCAGTACCACCACTTGCCCGCCTTGACGTTTGGCCTCCGCCGTAATTTCTTGTACGCTGGTCCAATTTACGCGGGGATTCCCTTTGCGTACATCAAATTGCCCGATACTGACTCTTAGTACAGTCATGCGTCAATTTCTCCGAAAATCGTATGAGTTTCTGGAAGTAGGTAAAAACCTTGCTTCATTGTACCCGATTTGCTAAAGGTCGGCTTGCTCCATCCAAAACTGAATGGCCCGCTCGGTGACGGCCTCAATGGATAATCCAGTAGTGTCCAGATGGGGCAGAGGTAGTTCCAGTACGCCCCGTTCGCGTTTTAGCCGACTGAGGGCAATCGAGCGCGTTTCAGGATTATGAAACCGTGCCCCTTGTACGACATGCAGCCGCCGCAAGATTTCATTGAGGGCTGCTGTCAAACACAATACTGGGCCTGTCGAACGGAGCTTCTCTAAATTGGCGGGTTGAAGCAACGTTGGGCCGTTCACACAAATCACTGAACTGCGGATGACCACCAGTTCATTCACAATATCGGCCTCAAGGGTTCGCAGCCGCGATTCGCCAAACAGTGCCCGGATGTTTTCGGCAGACTGGCCCTCGCGCAGTTCAATCTCATTTTCCAGATCGTACAAGGGGATATTCAGTTGATTAGCAATGAGACGCCCCACTGCCGTTTTGCCAACCCCCATGTGACCGGTCAGGACGAGATTGCGATAGGGGACACGATTAATAACAGGCATGGACTGTTAATTCTCACGCCAGCCGGGAAACCAATTGTCCAAGATGGGAAACAAGTCATGCAGGGTGGAAATCTCCGCATCTGGCACAATCGTTCCATTGATCTGACCCGGCACATGATGACGCGGGGTGCGCCAAACCCCTTTCATCCCAGCTTGCTGTGCTCCTACAATATCGGCCTCAGTAGAATCTCCCACAAAAACGGCCTCCTCGGGGGTAGCCCCCACTTGGCGCAGGGCTTCTTCAAAAATAGCCGGGTGGGGTTTCAGATAACCAATATCGGCGGCGGAGATGCGGCATTCTATCAGATAGTCCATCAGGCCAAAGGCCACTAGTTCGCGCTCACGTAGTCGAATCGGCTGATAGGCATTGGTGACTAAGCCTAATCGCAGGCCGTTTTCACGTAGATAAGGCAGCACTTCAAGCGCATCTGGGAAGACCTCGACACCGGGGAATGGCTCCCAGTCATAGGCATCCAAGAGGTAATCGGCCTTGAGATTGTCATATGGTACGCCGAGGGTGACACAGGCCTGCACCAGTACGTCACCCAGATGGGGCGCACGGAAGGTGTTTTTGGCATCGTTCCACTCGCGCATAGTCAACAGCCAAACGGTGTCGAAAAATTTTTCAGCACTTTCGAGGGGGTGAATTTGATTCGTAACGTAGTCGTAGACTTGGCGTAGGTGATAGCGGTCAAAATCTACCCATTCTTGGCTGCGACCACTCCAGTCAATGAGGGTATCATCCAGATCAAATAAAATTGCTTTTAGCATAGGCTTGGGGTGGGGTTCATTCCTTACAACTTGGGCGATAAAGAAAATTGCCTAGCCGAAGGACGTATCCCCCGCTAGGCAACTCCGTAATCTCCACTATGGGTAGATTACTTCTTGGGTGCAACTGCTTTCTTCAGTTCAGCGCCAGCGGAGAACGCGGGACGCTTGGTGGCAGGAATTTGCACCTTTTCCTTGGTACGTGGGTTGACACCCGTGCGTGCCTTGGCTTGACGCACTTCAAACGAGCCAAAACCCGTAAGAACGACCTTGTCACCCTTCTTGAGTGCTTCGGTAACTACGTCCAGCACGGCCTTGACGACCTTCTGAGCCTCACTTTTCGGGATGCCTGCCTCTTGGGCTACAGCAGCGATAAACTCAGTTTTGTTCATCGAAATCTACTCCTTAGATTGAGATGTTTGGTCGATTTGTGCGCCAGATAATTGCATTTTACGCATCTATCAGGTTTTTGCAAGTCCAAAATCCCCTAAACCTCCCTATTTTGCGGGTTTTTCCAAAAATCAGCCAAAAACTAATCACTTTCTAACGCCGTTTTAATCGCATTGATGATTTCGATGGGGCGTACCGGCTTGGTCAAAAACAAGTCAACGTTATATTTCAACGCTGCCTCTCGAAAGTTGGGATACGCCGTAATCACTACCAACCGGGTTTTTTCCATTGCGGGGTTCTGTCGAAGCAGTTGTAATAGGGTTGGGCCACCCATGTGTGGCATCATCATATCTAAAATGATGACATCGGGGACAAAATCGGCTGTTTTTTGAATTGCATCTGCCCCATCAGAGGCTTCCACCACCTGATAATTTTCCCGCTCTAGAGTTTGCCGATAGATCATCCGTAGTTCAGCGTCATCTTCCACAATAAGGATAGTGGGTTGGTCTGCCATCGCATTCTTGCCTCATCCCTAAACCAATACTACTTAAGATCATACTGACTACAAATCCTGTAAGCAAGTCTACTAAAAAACTTCTAGGTTGGGTTGGAATTTCGTTTTGCGCTTTGCCAATCCTAGGGTTTAAGCCGACAGTGCATTTGCGGGATAAAGCGGCCTTCAAAAATCGGAGATGGGCGATGACCAGTGGTTGTAGCACCCAGTTTATGATAGAACGGCTCGGCATTGGGGTCGGCTTCAAAGACGATGCTATCCATCCCCTTTGCTCGTGCGAATTGGGTTACATAGTCGAATAGAATTTTGCCATACCCCCGTCCAATCATGTTTGGCTCAATGAATAGATCTTCCAAATACACGTCATCAGGTCGTTGGTAGAAATGGCAAAATCCAATGATCTGACCTTCATCTTCCAAAACATAAACTTGGCGGGTAATGATTTGTTCAGCCGTAATTTGCAGCGTATCACGGGCTAGTTCCATAAACTCAGTGCTGTATCCCCAATAGGCTTTGGATCGCCGCATTAATTCGGTCAAAATGCCAGCTTCATCGGGGCTGGCCTGTCGAATGTTCATCGCCTACAAAATCCGCTGACCAAATAGACTGGCAGCCAGTTCCACTGCGATTTTGGCTGTGCGGTTGCGATCATCCAAAATGGGGTTGATTTCAACAATATCCATTGTGCGGACTTTGCCTGAATCCGCCAATATCTCCATCAACAAGTGCGCCTCCCGATAACTCAACCCTCCCGGTACAGGTGTCCCCACCCCCGGTGCAATTTCTGGGTCGAGACCGTCCAAGTCGAGGCTGATATGCAAATATTTAAATTGTTGCAGGCGTTGGAGCGCTTGATAAATCACTGACGCGATACCGAGTTCATCAATTTGGCGCATGGTAAACACCCCAACGCCGCCCTTGCGCAGTCGGCCTTGTTCTTTGGGATCAAGATCACGCAGGCCAATCATCACCACCTGCTCTGGTTGCAATTTGGGGCCGGGGGCACCGATGTCGGTTAGTTCGGGTGGGCCATCTCCCAAAAGGGTAGCGACACTCATGCCATGAATATTGCCAGATGGGGATGAATGGGGGGTGTTGATGTCGCCGTGTGCATCAATCCACAATACCCCGGCAGGCTCATGATGCACCACCCCCGACACCGTGCCAATGCTAATGCTGTGGTCGCCACCGAGGAAAATGACCCGTTCATGAGCGTCTACACAGGCGGTAGTGCGGTTATAGACCATGCTGCATACATGGGCGACTTCGGGTAAAAAATAGGCTCGCTCGTCGGTTTTGAGGCTGGTTTCGACGGGCAATGTATCATGCATCTGCTCGGCTTGGGCCACTTCGATATTGCCACCGTCATGTACTTCATATCCGAGTTGTTCCAAACGAGGCTGCAATCCGGCGTAGCGTACCGCGCTCGGCCCCATATCTACCCCGCGCCGATTCTGGCCTAAATCCATTGGCACGCCAAAAATGCGAATCGTATTATTCAGTTTTCCATTGTTCATCATGTTTTACTGCTGCGCGAAACGTTCACGGATAAATTCCAATACGACTCGATCTAACAATTCGGGATGTTTATCCAGCGACCAGCGTTCCTCTAAATTTTCGACGCCGCAAAATGCCCAGAAAGCAGCACGAGTGGTTTCATCCCACTGCCCATCAAGATTGCCCTTAAAATAGCCTAGCCGCTTGAGCACGGTTTGGATTTCGGTGGCAATATTTGAGTCTATCGGGAGTAAATCCTCGGCCTTGGGTGTGCCGAAAAAGAAGTGATGCAGCTTGACCAACTTTACTAAGCGGTTGACCGGATCGGGGTCATCATCTACACGCAAATCGAGATAATACTCGTTGTTGCCACCATAACCGCCGTTGGGTTTGACCACATACACCGCCGCCGCTTGTTTACCGCGACTATCCCCACCCACCGTGTCGCCTGCCAATAGCGCCGCCACCAATCGGTCAGCCAGTTCGCCTTTGGTCGTTTCAAATGCCTCCGCCATTGCGTCGAGGGTATTACCACCTATCAAAATATTGCCCTGACAGGTATAGTTCTTGCCGATTTTGTGTCCAGCCCACCCATTACATTCCCCACCTGTGTAAGCCGCAGCCCCGCCATTTTTATCCACCAATCCAATTTGCCGATGGGCATGATTGGGGTCGCCCGCCAGCAATTTTTCGAGGGTCTGTTCGGCGCTTAGTCCACTTGCCATCATCGCCAAGCCTTCCGGCCCATAGGTGACATTGGCGAGTGCTTGGGTGGCGACAGCGCCCGCATTGACTTGTGCCCACGCGACAACCGCCCCCGCCGCCAAAAATTTGCTTGCCACCGCTACCCCCCATGCGTGTTCCGTCGGGTCAAAAGCGGCAATGCTATAGGTACTCACATAAATCCGACGCATCATGGGCGATCTCCTTTTGTAACCACTACTTTCGATAAATGCCTATAGTTTTATGAATGCAGACCCGCTATTATACCGCGTTTAGGTTTTCGAGAATTTTTACCCGACGAGGGGCTGAATGGACGATAAAAAACCGCAAGATTATAAAGTCAGCGTGATTATTCCCTGTTATAACGAAGTCAAGACGATCCAAGATGTGCTGCATCGAGTGATGGCTGTTGAAGAAGCGGACGAGATTATTATTGTGGATGATGGCTCGACGGATGGGACTCGTGATCTTTTGCCGTCCCTCGAAAATGAATTGGTGCGGATTGTGCTGCATCCTCACAACATGGGCAAGGGCGCGGCGGTACGTACCGGGTTTAAAGAGGCGACAGGCGATATTATCCTGATTCAGGACGCCGACCAAGAATACGACCCGCGTGAATATGCCACCCTGCTCAAGCCTATTCGTGAAGGCATTGCAACGGTGGTCTATGGGTCGCGGTTTTTGGGTGGCCCCCGCAAAGCGATGTTTTTCTGGAATATGGTTGCCAACCGAACGTTAACATTGGTTACGAACCTGCTCTATAATTCTATCATCAGTGACATGGAGACCTGTTACAAAGTATTCCGCGCCGATGTGATTAAAAATATTGAATTGCACTCCAATCGTTTTGAAATCGAGCCTGAAGTCACCGCCAAAGTCTTGAAACGCAAAATTCGCATCTATGAAGTGCCGATTTCCTATAATGGGCGTGAATGGAATGAAGGCAAGAAAATCAAATGGTATGATTTTTTCATTGCCTTGTGGACGTTGTTCCGGTATCGCTTTACAAATTAGCCTTGCATTAAGGCTTTTAAGATGAAGCGCCGTCAAGCAGCCCTCTGTTTGAACGTGCTGCTGTTGCTGATTGGGGCTGGGTTACGTTTTCAATATCTGGTAGATGATGAACCTCTGCATCCCGATGAAGCCCTATTTGCAACATTGGGGCGGCGCATGGTGCAGCAGCAAGATTGGCTGTTAAGCGACGCAACGACGGATAAACCCCCATTGACCTATCTTCTGGTGGGGGTGAGCCTCGCTGGGGTGGGGCAGAGCGAATTTGCGGCCCGTCTGCCCTCAGTTCTTGCCAGCCTCATTGGAGCCGCAGCCTTTTTCGCCCTGATCCGCCGACTATCCAAGCACACCCCTACCGCCCATCTCGGCCTATTGTTGTACATCTTATCCCCCGTTGAAATCGCGTTTGCCCCGACCATCTTCCAAGATACCTTGATGCTCGCCTGCGTACTGCTGTCGGCGGTGTGGGCCACCCATCAAAAATGGGGCTGGGCGGGAGCACTGTTGGGCTTGGCGTGGGTCATGAAACCGACGGGGCTATGGGGGCTGCCATTGGTCATCGGCATCGGGATTTTTACCTCACCTGTGTGGTCATCGGAAAATGCCACTCCCATTCCGCTGAGTCGCATTTTTGGTCATACCAAGCGATTTATTTTGGGGGTATTACTCATCCTTGTACCTGTTCTGGCGTGGGATATGGCCCGCCCGCAGCAAAGTTTTGTGACGCTTGGCGGTTATAACAACAATCCGGGGCGCTTGGTACGCACGGATGAGATTGGATCACGCGCCGAGGCATGGCGGCACTTAATGGCGGATGCGTTCGGTGGCCCAATCATTGGGATAGCGATTTTCTCTATCGTAGTGGGTTGGCTCATTTTCACCGCCCAAAAACGCCGTCCCGCCCGCTGGATAAGCTGGAGTATCGCGTTATTTCTGGTGTGGTATCTGGGTCTCTATTGGCTGGTGGCGTTTAGTATCCGCATCCGCTATCTGCTGCCAATTATGCCCTTTATCTTGCTCTTGGTGATTCTGGCGATTGGGGAATGGGCCTCACGCGGGCAATGGAGAGTGTGGCTCAGTGCCATTGGTATCATTTTATTGATGGCCCATCCAGCTTTAAGGGCACGACCTCTCAGCCGCGAACCCCAAGATTTTGATTTGCAGGGGATTGATGAACTTGCTGATACGCTCAATCGGGATTTTGCAGGCCGCATCGTCTATGATTATTGGTTGGGTTGGGAATTGGGCTGGTATTTGGGGGAAGATACCGACGTGTGGTTGGTTTATTTCTCCACCCCCGAAGAACTGGCGGCGCATTTGCAAACGGAGACCGGGGCACGATATCTGGTCACCCCGAATGAAGAATTAGCACAGATGTGGGTCTATTTGTTGAATTTAAAAAATGCGCAGACCAGCCCTATCCGTTATATCCATAATTTTGTGATTTATGAGGTTATGCCGCCGCTCAAATCTCCGCCAGAATGAGCCGCGCCAGCATAAAATAAATCAATAAGCCAGTCGCATCTACCAATGTACTCATCACTGGCCCGGAAATGACAGTAGGATCAATTTTCACCCGTGCCGCCGTGATAGGCAGCATCACCCCCATGAGATTGGCCCAGATGACGACTACGAGTAAAGCCAGAGCGAGGGTGATTGCCAGATGGGGGGTGTTACCCCATGCCGCTGATAAGGCAAAACTCGCTACTGCCATCAACAAACCTAACCATGCCCCAGTTAAAAATTCACGCCCAACAACCCGCCATGTGTCCTCAAAACGGACTTCGTTCATCGCTACCGCCCGAATCATGGTGGCTGTCATTTGTGACCCAGCGTTTCCGCCTGTTCCAATCAGCAATGGCACGAAGAATGAAAGGGCGACGACGCTCTCTAAATCGGCCTGAAAGATTCCCATGATTGATGTGGTGAACTGGGCAGTCAAAAAAAGTAATAACAGCCAGCCGACCCGCTTACGTACCATTATCCAGATAGGAGTGCTGAAATATGACCCTTCAAGTGGTTGTGAACCCCCAAAGCGTTGGGCATCTTCCGTAAACTCGTCATTGATAACGTCAATCACATCGTCGTGGGTCACAATGCCCATTAGTTTGCCATTTGGGTCTACCACTGGCACGGCAAAAAAGTCATATTGTGACACAACTCGCGCCACTTCTTCCTGATCGGTATCTATCGTAACCGTAATGACCGAAGTTTGCATAATCTGGGCCAATTGTTCTTGGGGTTGAGCGGTCAATAATTTCCAGATTGGGATAATGCCCACCAATTTGCCTTCGGTGTCTACCACATAAAGGTAGGCCAGTGTTTCTACCGATAAATCAATACTGCGCAAATACTCTAACGTTTGTGCAATCGTCCAATCCTTGACTAATCGGACGATATTGGTTGCCATCAAACGTCCGGCGGTGTCTTCCTCATAGGCCAGCAGTTTTTCAACCTCAATGGCTTCGGCTGGAGTCATCAGGGCGATAATGGCTTCGGCTTGCTCTTCGTCAATTTCCGATAGGATTTCCGCCGCGTCATCCGAGGGCATGGCCTCCAATAAATCGGCTAATTTGTCATCGGACAGGGCTTCGACCAGTTCTTGCAGGGTATCAGTGCGTGCCTCATCCAATACTTCGGCGGCGACATTCAGATGCAAACTCTCGAATACTTTGAGGCGGTGGGCGTCATCTAACATTTCTAGCAGGTCGGCAATATCCGCTGGATGTTCCTGTTTGAGAAATAGATCTACCTCGCTGAATTTTTCGGCATCTAATAATTCAACAAGGTGTTCAAAAGTCTCGGTGAGATCGTAATTTGCTTTAGATGACATACCCTATCCGCCTAATGGTCAAGTGGTCGAATAAATAGGAAGGGCGGTGTGTTGAGCCGCCCTCCCGAAAGCATCAGTTTGTAAGGTGTGCCATAGATTTGGGCCTACTTTTTGTAATTGGGCAGCAGGCGATAAAACTCAATGGCCGTTTGCATACCCAAGCGGAACTGTTCCAACGAGAATTTCTCATTGGGGGCGTGCAGGCGGTCATCCGGTAGGCCAAAACCCATCAAAATCACTGGAATTCCCAACGCTTCACGTAGCATCATTACGGCAGGAATCGAGCCGCCCTCCAGTGTAAAAATGGGTGCTTTGCCAAAGGAATGCTGATACGCTTCCACCGCAACCTGCATAGCGGGGGCATTCGGGTCAACCACAATCCCCGGCTCCCCACGTTTAAAGGATACTTCGCTGCGAACGGTGGGTGGGGTATGAGCCGCGACATGTCGTTCAATAGCTGCAAAGACTTTTTGTGGATTTTGATTCGGCACGAGTCGGCAGGTAATTTTAGCAGTGGCTTTGGCGGGGATAATCGTTTTGCTGCCGTCGCCCGTATAACCCCCAAATAAGCCATTTACTTCAATCGTCGGACGTGCCCCCGTGCGCTCCTTTAATGTGAAATCAGGGTCGCCCCAGATGGCTGGTGCGTTCGTTTCGGCTTTCCACATCGCTTCGGTGAAAGGCACATGCGCGATGCTTTCGCGTTCGTCAGGGGTCAATACCCGCACATCATCTAAGAAACCGGGGACGGCAATGCGACCCTGTGCGTCATGCAGCGAGGCCACAATCCGGCTGATGGCATGGGTCGGATTATCCACCGTTCCACCATAGGCACCCGAATGCAGGTCATGATCTGGCCCGGTGACATAAATTTCCAGTTCGACCAAGCCACGCAGCCCATAGACAATCGTCGGCGTTCCCGTTGCAATCATGCCAGAGTCGGACACCAGCCCCACATCAGCCTTGAGCAGTTCCACATGGGATTGGATAAAAGGCCGCAGATGAATCGAGCCAACTTCTTCTTCACCTTCCAACATAATTTTGAGATTGACCGGGAATGTGCCCGTCGTTTTCATCACCGATTCAAAGGCTTTGAGGTGGATAAACACCTGCCCTTTGTCATCTGCGGTGCCGCGCCCATAAATTTTGTCGTCCATAATGACTGGTTGGAAGGGTTCAGTATGCCACCCGTCTTTCAATTCGGCAGGCTGCACATCGTAATGCCCATATAGAATGGCTGTTGGGGCGCTGCTACCTGCACCAAGCCATTCCGCATAGACCACCGGATGACCTTCTGTTTCTAAGACTTCAGCGCGGGTCATGCCGAGGCTCAAACAATGCGCGGCGGCCCATTCCGCAGCTCTCTGTACATCGGCTTTGTGTTGAGGTTGGGCGCTGATACTCGGAATGCGCAAAAATTCGGTCAATTCACGCAGAAACTTATCCTGATTTTCGAGTGCATATTCAAATGGCGTCGTCATAAAATCTACTTTCTGTTGTTAGGTCATCGCAGAAATTCACTCATTCTGCTCCTAAATACGATTAAACGTTGAACCCCTCTAATGATTTTTGCCACATTTCCTGTCTTTCGCCGGACACATAGGGGAAATAATAGCCAATGCGATCCAGTAACCCCGTATAGCGTTCTTTGACCTTATGCGGTAGTTCGTCATATGTCCCGATCACGGCACATTTTTCTAACATGGCATCGCTGATTTTTTCGTACATTTCCATCCAGCGGCCCGTGCGGGACATAGTGTTGAGTTCTTCATGCAAATCACCCCAGCCGTGATGATCCATGACGGTGCGATAGGTGGGGGTGCTGGCATAAAAGGCGATTTGGCTCTTGACCATCGCTTTCTGATTTTCAATTTCTTCGGCATCCTTGCCCGTCACCACAAAAATGGCACAGGTGAGGGCAACATCGCTCCGGCTCCGGCCCGTTTTCCCTGCGCCGATTTCGACATTTGGAATAACCATATCGCGCAGATAGTCGGCAGTGTGGAAGGGATGCACATGGAAGCCCTGACACAATTCACCCGCCAATTGGCAAAGATAGGTATTGACGCCCGCGATGTAAATGGGGATGTCGGGGTGTTCAATGGCGCGTGGTTGGAAAAAGGGTGTCATCAAGGTGTGCTGATAAAATTCGCCACGATAATTCAGGGGGGTATTGTGTTGCCAGCAGTCCCAGATAGCCCGTATCGCCAGAATATAATCACGCAGGCGAGGGCCGGGACTGTCCCAGATGGCGCTAAAACGTTTGGTGATATGCGGCTTCACCTGTGTCCCTAAACCCAAAATAAAACGTCCTTTGCTTTGTGCCGCCAAATCCCATGCAGTATGGGCCATCACCATCGGACTGCGCGGAAAAGCGACGGCGATGGCGGTACCGAGTTCGATCTTTTGGGTGGTATAGGCTGCTAGGGACAGCGGAAAAAAAGGATTATACATGGTTTCGGATGTCCAAATCCCGTTAAAGCCCATTCCCTCTAGCTCTTGGGCGGTTTCGGGCACGGTATTCAGATCATCCGGCATGATGGTGACATCAAATTTCATAAAAGTTTTTCTCGCAATCTGTATTTTTAACAAGCCCCGTTGATTATAACAATAGATGGCTATAATCATCAGCGGTTTATCTCAATGGATTGGAGAAGCATCCCTGTGATTGATTTTTCGCACATTCGTGGCGTCATTCTGGATATGGATGGGGTCATCTGGCGCGGCAGTGAGATTTTACCCGGTGTGCCGGATTTTTTTAGATGGTTGGATGCGTATAGTATCCCCTATGTGTTTGCCACCAATAACAGCACCCGCACGCCCGAAATGTATGCCGAGCGTATCAGCGGCTTGGGGATTAAGGTCGAAATCTCCCAGATCATCACCTCGCCATTGGTGACGGCCCGCTTTCTGCGTGACCAATATCCCAACGCCTCCAAAGCCTATGTGGTGGGCCAAGAGGGGATATATGCTGCGCTGCGTGGGGTAGGATTGGAAATTGTGGAAGATGTGCAGGCCGATTTTGTGGTAGTAGGGTTGGATCGCACCTTGACCTATGCCAAATTGCAAGCCGCGTGTTATCAGATTCAGCGCGGGGCGTTGTTTGTCGGCACGAATGGCGATGTCACCCTACCCGAACCCGACGGCTATATCCCCGGCGCAGGTAGCATTTTGGCCCTCTTGCAAACCGCGACCAAGCAACCACCTTTGATTATGGGCAAGCCCGAAAAGCCGATGTTTGAATATGCCCTCGGTGTGTTGGGGACTGCCCCCGCCGCGACGTTGATGGTTGGGGACCGGGTTGAGACCGATATATGGGGAGCAAAACGCGCCGGGTTGTCCAGCGCGTTAGTGTTAAGCGGAGTCACTGATGCCGGGGATTTCGGCGAGTATCAACCCGATGCCATCTATCAAGATTTGGTTGATCTACAAAATCACTGGCTGACCTAATCTTCTTTGACGGTTTCACCTACCACGACTTCAATATCGTCATCATCTTTATCAGTCTTGGGGGTCTTGTCGGCTTTGCGCTTTTTAGGTTCTTTCACCTCATCGTCGGCTTTTTCCTCTGTCGCCGCCACTGGTTCGGTTGGGGATTCGTCAACTACCTGAGCCTCCGCTACCGCCTGAATTTCTGGTTTTTCGTCCTTTACTTCAGGTGGCGTACCGGGTTCGGGCAGTGAGGCGGGTTCAAAACTTTGGATAGAGGCGTCGTGGCGCACCATTGTGATCTTGCCGTCAATAAAAGCGCCTTCCTCAGTCGTGATGGCGGTGGCGTGGATGTCGCCCCATACGCGGCTGGTTTTCAGCAGTTGGACTTTGTTGCCCGACACATTACCACGTACCGCTCCGGCGATGACCACATTCCGGGCATTGATGTCGGCGGTGACTTTGCCGGTTTCGCCAACCAAGACATTGCCTTCAATTTCCAAGGTCCCCTCAAACGTGCCATCGAGCCGCACATTAGCTTGACTGCGGAGTTCACCGCGCAGGGTTGAATTAGCACCCAGTACCGTCTCAAAACCGACGGGTTGGCGGGGTGTGCCACCCGATGGGGTGCTTGGTGTGGATGAAGCCGCAGGCGTTGTGGTCTGCGGAGATGGTTCTTGTGGGGTGTTTCGGCGTCCACCAGTAAAAAAGGACATGCTTGCGCCTCCTTGCCTTTACATTACTTCGAATGATACCCAGCCCAAGCCATTTCTGCTAATTATATTACGTCAAAATTTCAAGTCTGGATTGCAGTGACGGCCTGCCCTCCGTTATACTACACCTGTTCTAATACAACAGGAAACCGCTATGACCCAAGATGATCGCCCGATAGATGGCAAACGGCAGTCTAATGATTCAGTCAAATTAGATTATGCCCTGCGCCCCCGCAGCCTGAGCGAATATATCGGTCAGGAGCGTGTGATTGAAAATTTGAAAGTCTTGATCGAGGCTGCCAAATCCCGTAAGGAGGCGCTCGATCATGTGCTGTTTTATGGCCCGCCCGGCTTGGGAAAGACGACCCTCGCTAATGTGCTGGCGAATGAAATGGGGGCGAATCTCAAAACCACTGCTGGCCCAGCCATTGAACGCACCGGTGATCTCGCGGCGATTTTGACCCATCAACGCGCCTCGGATGTGCTGTTTATTGACGAAATCCACCGTTTAGGACGCCCAGTTGAGGAAGTTCTCTATTCCGCGATGGAAGATTTTGTTTTGGATATTGTCATCGGCAAAGGGCCTGCCGCCAAAAATGTCCGCCTCAAACTGCCACGTTTTACCGTCGTTGGCGCGACCACCCGCCTTGCTTTGTTGACCGCCCCCCTGCGAGATCGGTTTGGGGCTGTGTTCCGCATGGATTTTTACAGCATGGCGGCGATGGAAATGATTATTGAACGGGCCGCCGACAAACTCAAAATTGAAGCCCAGCCCGAAGGCGTTACCGAAATCGCTCAACGGTCACGGGGGACACCGCGTGTGGCCCTGCGCTTGTTACGTCGCACACGCGATTATGCCCAAGTGCGTGGAGCAGGCATCATCTCCCAAGAAATCGCCGACGAGTGCCTCAGCGGTCTATTGGAAATTGACCCGCTTGGCTTAGATGATATTGACCGCCGCGTGCTGTTGACGATCATCAAAAATTTCAATGGTGGCCCGGTCGGTTTAGAGACCATCGCCGCATCTATCAGTGAAGAGGCCGATACGATTGAAGATGTGATTGAGCCGTTTTTGCTCCAACTTGGCTTTTTGGAGCGCACCCCACGCGGACGAGTTGCTACCCGCCGCGCCTATGAGCATCTCGGCCTAGTGGACAATCGGCCCACCAGTATCCAACAACCGCCATTGTTTTGAGCGAAAGGGTCATGAAAATGGAACTCGCATCGGTTGGAAAACTGTTGATCGTTTTGGGTGTGGGGGCAGTGTTGGTTGGTGGCCTCTTTTTGCTGTTTAGCCGCATCCCCGGCCTCCGCAATTTGGGTCATTTCCCCGGTGATGTACGGGTGCAGGGCCAAAATTTCGCCTGCTTTTTCCCAGTGGTCAGCATGATTTTATTGAGTATCATCTTGACGATTGTTTTGAATGTGATTGTGCGCCTATTTAATCGTTAGAGGGCTATGAAACTCACCGATTTCGATTATCATCTGCCGCCGGAACGTATTGCCCAACATCCTGCCGAACCGCGTGATTCATCCCGCCTGTTAGTGTTGCATCGTGATACAGGCCAGCGTGACCACCGCATTTTCCGCGATTTACCAGAATATCTGCGCCCGAATGATGTGCTGGTGCTGAATCAAACCCGCGTCATTCCGGCCCGCCTACATGCCATCAAAGCCCAGACAGGTGGGGCAGTCGAAATTTTGCTGCTACGCCAACTCGAACGTGAGGGGCGACGCTGGGAAGCGTTGGTGGGTGGCAAGCGGGTCTTAACCGATACCATTCTAAAATTGACCCACGATGGCAAGGAATTAATTGCTACGGTGGTCGGTGAGGAGGATGGCGCGAAACGCATTATCGAATTTTCCGAACCCGTCCATCCATTTTTGAACAAATTGGGCGAGATGCCGCTGCCGCCGTATATCACCGCGCCGCTAGATGACCCCGAACGCTATCAAACGGTATATGCTCGGCGTGAAGGGTCGGCGGCTGCTCCGACGGCTGGCCTACATTTTACCGGGGACTTGCTGTTCAAAATTCAGGAAATGGGCGTCAAACTTGCCTACTGCACCTTGCATATTGGCCTTGATACATTTGCCCCCGTCAAAGAGGAAAATGTTGCTGACCACAAAATCCACCGCGAATATGCCGAACTCAACGCTGACAATGCCCGTATCATCAACGAGGCTAAATTAGCCGGAGGGCGGATTATCCCGGTTGGCACAACCAGCGCCCGTACCCTCGAAACCGCCGCGATTCGTTCCGCCGCGTTTGGCTCGGAAATGAACGACCCCGACAGTATCCAGCATACGCTAAATAATCTCGCCGAAAATATCTGTCCTTGGCGTCCGGTGGCGGCGATTCAGGAAGAAACCGACCTATTCATCACCCCCGGTCATCGTTTTAGGGCGGTTGACGCGATGGTGACGAATTTTCATCTGCCCAAATCCACATTGGTGATGATGATTAGCGCGTTGGTGGGGCGGGAAAAATTGCTGGCGAGCTATCAAGAGGCGATTGCGATGGAGTATCGCTTTTTTAGCTTCGGGGATGCGATGTTGATTGTGTAGGGTCTATTCGTCGTACACTTCTTTGCGATGTCCTAGATTTTCGACGGTGATAACCCGTTCTTCGCGGTTGAGGCTATATAACACGCGATAGTCGCCCACACGCAATTTGTATAAGCCGCTGAGATTGCCTGTTACGCCAAGTGTTTTACTTCATCGGCGTTGGAAGCGAGACGTTCTAATTTCTCAAGAATAGGAATGGCAATGGTTTTGTCTAATTTCTTGATAATCCTGACAGCTTTTTCAGAATATTCGAGCGCATATGCTTCAGGCATCTAACCCTAACTCGCTCATGAGTTGTTGATGA
The DNA here is from genome assembly GCA_019913005.1 of Anaerolineae bacterium. Classification (GTDB taxonomy): domain Bacteria; phylum Chloroflexota; class Anaerolineae; order Aggregatilineales; family J027; genus CFX10. The sequence continues at coordinate 44,823 of JAIOHL010000345.1, forward strand.
CTGACCGTGCGGCGATTTTCGCGTTGGGCTTTGAGTAATTCTTCCACAACTTCAGGGCGTAATTCTAGGCCTACATCAGGGTCGCCCCCGCTGACTTCAACCAGCAATTCCAGCATGATTTCGCGCAGCATATCGCGTAATTCGTTCACCGTTAAATCCCGCACATATTGGGTTTCCATCGCATACCTCTCCATCATTGTCCACTTTTTTAGTGTAGCATGTTTCGATTGACCAACACAACGAAATAGCGAAAAACCGCCGTTTGCTATACGTCAGCCACGCAAAAGTTGGTCGGTGTAAGCCTATTTCTGTATAATTTGCGCGTTTTTGGGAACAATAACCACAGTTAGGGGGTGGCATGAGGCCGTTAGTAGAGTGCGTGCCAAATTTTAGTGAGGGGCGACGACCAGAGGTAGTAGACGCTATCCTTCAGGCAATGAAACGCGCCGGGGCCGTCCATATTTTGGATGTCAGCAGCGACGCCGATCATAACCGCACCGTTGTCACAATGGTGGGCCTGCCCGATGAAATTGAGCGAGTCATGTTTGTCGGGATTCGCACCGCGTCGGAGTTGATTGATTTGGATTTCCATGCAGGCGAACATCCGCGTTTTGGAGCAACCGATGTTGTGCCGTTTATCCCGATTCGGGATGTTTCGATGGATGAATGTATCGAGATGGCAAAACGTTTGGGTAAGCGGGTCGGTGAGGAATTGAATATCCCCGTTTATCTATATGAAAGCGCCGCGACCCGGCCTGATCGGGAAAATCTGGCCCATATTCGCAAAGTGAAATTTCAATATGAGCAGCTAAAAACTGCGATTGGCTCCGACCCGCGCTATGTGCCGGATTTTGGGCCAGCCGCTGTCGGTTCAGCCGGGGCGACGATTATTGGCGCTCGTCCGCCGTTGATCGCCTTTAATGTCTATCTGACCACCGGGGATGTCGAAATCGCCAAAAAAATCTCACTCGCCATTCGGGAATCTGGCGGTGGGTTGGCCTTTGTCAAAGCCAATGGGTTTTTGGTGGATGGCAAAGCACAGGTCAGCATGAACCTGACCAATTATGAAAAGACTCCTATCTTCCGTGTGGTCGAAATGATCCGCCGCGAAGCCCAACGCTATGGGGTCGGGATTCTATCGAGTGAATTGGTCGGCCTCGCTCCCGAAGCAGCTTTGGTCGAAAGTGCCCGCTGGTATCTACAATTGGATGGTTTTAAACCCGACCAGTTGTTGGAAACCAAGATTTCAATGGCGGAACAAGTGCCTGCGCCTTTCGCCTATGAAGAACCACCCGTGCCGGAGGATTCAACGGCGAATTTCGCGGTAGTCACGATTCCCCAAAGCCGCCGTCCCTCCGAATTTGTGGAGGCAGTTGCAGCGGCCAATGCAACACCGGGGGGCGGGGCGGTGGCGGCTCTCGCGGCATCACTGGCGGCGGCCCTGTCCGAAATGGTAGCGGGTTTGACCATTGGTAAGAAAAAATATGCCGAAGTTGAAACTGAGATGCAGGCAATTGTCAAAGCGGGGCAGGAATTACGTGAGCGTTTATTGGATGATGTTGTCAATGATGTCAGTGCCTTTGACGCCTTGATGACAGCCTTCCGAGTGCCAAAAGATGACCCCCAACGAGCTGCCTTAATTCAGGAGCGTACACGCGGGGCGATTGATGTGCCATTGCGCGTCTGTCGTATGGCCTTTGATACCCTGCAATTGGTTGAACGGGTGGCTGCATTAGGCAACACCAACGCGGCGACGGATGCGACAGTCGGAGCACATATGGCAATGGCGGCGCTCGAAGGTGCGGCATTGAATGTGCGGGTGAACCTGCTAGGATTGGAAGACGTGGAATTGGCAGCCCATTTGCGCGGCGAACTCAGCCAGCTTTTGGAGCAGGCCCATGCCATCCACGCCCAGACCATTCAAGCGGCAGTGACCCGCGTTGGATTGATTTAAACAAGGATTTTGTGTGGGGATGTTCAAAAGTCGGACGTTTCATCGCGGGTTAAGTTTAACATTGTTAGTGCTGGCGATGGCTTATATAGGATATGCGTTAAGCGGGTGCAGTTCATCGGATAATGGAACGGAAGCACCTCCGGTAGAAGCAACTCAGAATTCATTGGCGACGGCGATTGCTTTGCAGGCCCAAGCCACTACTCAACCGACTGCCACAACGGTGGTGGTTGGGGTCAACAAACCAAGCGCCACCCCTACGGCATCACCTAGCCCGACGGGCCAACCGACTTCTGAATCTTCCCCCACGCCCTCGGCGACGGCGACCCTGCCCGCCACCTTTGACCCCAACGAAGCGGCTTCCAGTTCGGGAATTGCCACCGCGATTGCCATGGCCCAAACCATCACAGGCGACCATTTTTGGCTGTCGCGGCCCTTCTTCACCGAAAGCGGGGTGATTGATTACGCCGAGCGTATTTATGACTATGGCTCAACGAACGTGGGCCAGTTGCGGCCTCATTATGGGATAGATTTTGTAAATCCCTTTGGGACACGGGTTTTGGCAGCGGGTGATGGCGTGGTGTTTTTTGCTGGAGATGATTTTGACCAAAAACGCTTCGGCCCGACCTCGAATTTTTATGGCAACACGGTTGTCATTCAACACACTCATCTTGATGAAAAAGGCCAGCCCTTTATCTACTACACCCTATATGGACATCTCTCGGCTGTTCATGTCGTGACCGGGCAATCCATTCGGCGTTTTGACCCGATTGGGCAGGTGGGGCAGACGGGTGTGGCGATTGGCCCGCATCTGCATTTGGAAGTACGTATTGGTGACCCTTATAGCTATGGCTCAACCTATAACCCGCAGTTGTGGCTGGAACCCTTTCCCAGTTACGGTGTTTTGGCGGGGCGGGTCACAGCGGAAGATGGCACGCTACTATCCGAAATCGAAATCAAAGCCGAGTCGGTCAGTAATGGGGTGATTTATCGGGCCTATACCTATGCCGACACTGATCCGGCTTTGAACAGTGATCCCTACCTGCGCGAAAATTGGGTGATGGGCGATTTGGAAGCCGGGGTGTATGATGTCAGCGTGGCCTATCTAGGGCGGATTGTGTATCAGGCCCAAGTCGCGGTCATCGCTGGCACAACCGGCTTTTTACCCGTAATCGTGGATTAGGCCTAGTTTACCAGTGGATATTTCCTTGAAACTTCAGGAGGTTATCTAGTCTAACCAGAATTTTTTGTAACTTGTCAGGTTCTCGATTTTCAAGCTGCAGACTAATCAACTCTGACCTTATTTGAACTACCTCTGCTTCAAAATCTCTTCTTATTTTATCTTCATCAAAGAGTCCATACTGTATATATTTATAGGCGCTCGGCTCAGTGGAATCTGGGATTCTATCTTGTAAGTCTTGTATACCATTGTTTGCGTCTTGAATTTCTGATTCAACGTCTTCGATGCTGCCTCTTATATCCTCAAGTAAAGAAAATATCTCTTGGTAGACTTCACTTTGCAAATCTTGGCTTCTTTTTATTTCGAGTGTTAACAAAGCTACAGACAGAGTAGAACTAAATTTATTTGGATCTAGTTGAATACTTTCAATTTGCTTTGATATGTCATCTTTACATTTTCTTATTTCCTCTCCCCTCTCATAATCGAATCTAATGGTATGCATAGGTGCAACGTCGAATGGAAGCCTATGACCTTTCCGGATAAGGTGAATTACAGGCTTTCTCGCTGCATGACGTAATGCTAGTTCATAAAATACATTGGGATTTTGGAAAGTTAAATCTGCTATAACCAATGGCGAGTCTATGAGATACTCAAAAATGTGTTCGGTAATTATTCCTGGTTGATGAATGTTATCGGCTCGCACTACCTTATATCCAAAGTTGCCTGCGGCTGGATGAATTAGAGTTTCCAATACGAGATCAGCATGTAGTCTTTCATCGCTACCATCTTCTCCAATAGGAGAGATCACGAAACAAACATGGTCATACTCAACAGGCATGAAAATATGCTCCTGAAAATGGTTTTTATCTGAAACTACTCAAACGCCCTGAAGCGCCACTCACCGCCGACCATTGTTCCCATGACCTGCACATTCAAAATTTCAGCCGACGGGATGTTGAACAAATCGCGGTCAAGCATCACCATATCCGCCAGATAACCGGGGGCAAGTATCCCCAAGCGAGTCTCCATATAGGCGGCGTAGGCTGGCCCTTGTGTGAACCCGACTAAGGCTTCATGCAGGCTCAGGCGTTCTTCGGGATACCACCCCTCCGGCCCCGGTGTGCCATCAGCGCGTTGACGGGTGACAGCGGCATGGATGCCACGCCAAGGATTTAAATCTTCAACCGGGGCATCTGACCCGAAGGCCAAGACCGCCCCGGCATTTAACTGCTTGCGAATGGCATAGCTGTAAGCGGCACGTTTGCCCCAATACAAATCGGCCATTTCCAAATCAGATGTGGCGTGTATTGGCTGCATGGAGGCGATGAGGTTCAGTTGTGCCAAGCGCCCTACATCGCTGGGGTGGATGATCTGCACATGCTCGATGCGGTGGCGCAGTTGTGAGCGCGATGTGCCCCTTTCTGCTTCTTCACCACGCACCGTTTCAAAAACATCCAACACATCATGCACGGCCTTGTCGCCAATCGCGTGAATCGAGGTATGCACGCCCTGTTCGCTGGCCCGACTGACCAGACTGTAGATTTCTTCCTTGTCGGTCACGCAGATGCCATAATTATCTGGTTCGTTTTCATACGGCTCAATCATCAAGGCCGTGCGCGGGCCTAATGCCCCATCCGCAAAAATCTTTAGGCCGCCGATTCGAATCCAATCATCCCCAAAACCGCTGCGTATGCCCAATTCATGCGCGTGTTCAATCCACGCCACATTCACTTGCTTGACGACCCGCATCCCCAATTGACCACGCTCCCGCACTATTTGCAGGGCGATCATACACGAAGGATCGTCGTAATCGTGGAAACCCGTTAAGCCCTGTCGCAGCGCATGGGCTTGGGCATCCACCATATAATCGGCTAATTTTTCGGGCGTAGGGCTGGTGATATGGTCGGTCACCAGATGCAGGGCGCTGTCTTCTAATAACATCCCGGCAGGCGACCCGTCCGGCAGGCGTACAATCGTCCCGCCAAAGGGGTCATTCGTTCCCGCGTGGATATTGGCGAGTTTCAGGGCCATGCTGTTGACCCATGCCCCGTGCCCGCTGCGTTCCCCTAAATAGATGGGGTGCTGCGTTGTCACGGCGTCCAATTCACTGGCGAGTGGGTAGTCGGTTTCATGCCACGTATCCAATCGCCAGCCACGTCCAATAATCCATTCACCGGGTGGGGAGATACGAGCGCGTTCGGCAACCATCGCCAAACATTGGTCCTTGCTAGGTACATCCATCAAATTCAGGTTGCGCCGCGCCTTGCTATACCCCTCCCAATGCAAATGGGCATCGGTCAAACCGGGGATAATCACACGCCCCCCCGCATTATCTTGGCGAGTATTCGGGTCAGCCAAGCGCCGGATGCTGTCATCATCCCCCACCGCGACGATGTGTTGCCCGATAATCGCCAGTGCCGTCACGACAGGTTGGGTCGGATTCAGGGTATGGATTTTGGCGTTGTAGACAATTCGATCAATCATGAAAGCCCTTCTTATAGGGAAGAAATGGATTTCGCCACACGCAAATGACCGGGGAAATTCGGCAGATAATTAATCAGCGACTCGTATTTCCCATCGGCAAATTCATTTAAATAGCGGCGCAGCACACTCACCAAACCGGGGATAATTTTGACGCCCTTCGCTTTGTCCTGCATCAAAATGAAGGCTTTGGCTTCCTGTGGATTGACGGCCTGCTCCAAAAAGAGGGCCACCGCGCCGATGACAAACAATTCAGTAAATTGGTCGCCCCACGTCACATATTTTTCCTTAAATTCATCAGTGACGGGCAGGGGTTTTTGGGCCGCCGCTGCCACACGATCGGCATTTTGGCGCAGATAAGACAGCATCAGCAGACGGGCATAATCGCCGAGCGCGTGGGTATACAGATGACCTGCATCCTCATCAAAGGGCCACGGGGCATTGTCTCCCCATGCGATACGGGGTGGTGTAATGCTCATTAATTCGCCGCCGATCCGTACACCCACAGACCGAGTGCTGGGGTAGGAGACGTTGGCAACAAATACTAACTGCTCCACGACCTCCCCTACAAAGGGCTGCAAGAAGGAATAAAAATTCACCTTCGAGATCAACTTCTCAGCTTCAGACCGGGCTTTTTGCCAAGCCTCATCTTCCTCTTTCCACCACGCCTCCAGTTCGGCGACCTGATAGAAATTTTTCAACTGCTCATTCCATTTGGGCGGAACCCAACGCGGCGCATAGGGGTCTTCCATTTCGGGCCATGTCAGTTTAAGCGCATACGTGTAGAGTGCTTCTAGGGGGGCGCCTTTATCGAGCAGCACTTGAGTCGCTTCGATGGCGGGATGATGTTTATGCCGTTCAATCCGTTTAGTGGTGTTACGGGCATGAGCATGGGCACGATGGCGCTGCATTTGTTGTTCGCGTTCGGGCCATTTGGTGGCAGCCAGCACCGCCGACATCAGCCGAACACGATCATCCACGCGAATACGAACCGGGCGTTGGGTCATGATTGCCTGCCTGCGAAAAACTAAGAAAACAAATAATGAAAGATAACGATGTTATTGTATAGCACCGATAGAAGGGGAGCAAAATTCGGTGGGCGATTGGGTAGCGTCCTAATTTAAGCCATACTCTCGCCGCCATCCACAAAAATCGCCTGACCGGTCATATAGGAAGCGGCGTCTGAACAGAGGAATAAGATCACACTGGCGACCTCTTCGGGTGTTCCCAAGCGGCCTTGGGGGATACGGCCTAAATTTTCGGTGTTGGGGTATTCATCTTCGCTGTCAATGTTGGCGGGGCAGACGGCATTAATTCGTATCCCCGACGCAGCAAAAAATCGGGCGGCTTCTTTGGTAAAACCAATCACCCCGGCTTTGCTGGCAGCATAGGCGGCACTATCGGCGCGTGGCAGGGCGATTCCGGCGGTACTAGCAAGATTGACGATGACCCCGCCACCTTCCTCTGCCATGACCCGTCCGGCAAGTTGGGTGATAAAAAACGTGCCGTTGAGATTGATGTCCAGCACCCGCCGCCAATCCCACTCATCTAATTTCATCAGGGAGGCTTTTTTCTCGACCCCCGCTGCATTAACGACTATATCAATCCGCCCGTAGGCGTCGCGCATGGCCTCAATCAATGACCCCGCCGCCAGTTTGTTGGCGACATCCGCGCACCAATCCGTCGCCGTGCCGCCCATCGCCCGAATTTCCTCGGCGACCTTTGCGGCGTTGTCGGGATTGATGTCATTGACGAACACGGATGCCCCGAATTGTGCCAATGTGATGGCGGTGGCCCTACCAATGCCCATGCCTGCGCCGGTCACCAACGCGGCGCGACCTGTCAAATCTACGCTAAATTTTCCAATGCTCAAGATGTCTGCCCCTCAGATAACAACGGCCTGCCCGTCGCCAAATCCACCTGCAAAAATTGGCTGGTGGCTTGGGCTTGGATGCCAATCAGGGCCGCCACTTGTTTGACAATATCACGCGCCTCCTCCCATGACAACTCCGTTTCATCGCCCAACTTTTGCGCGGCAACTTCTTCGGCAATGCCTTGATAGGTCAGGGCGAGGGTGGGTTGATTATCGCGCAGGCTGGCTTTTTTGGGCAGGTCGAGTTCATCCTTGAGATAAGCTGCTGTTCGTCCCCACAGCCCCTGATAAATATCATCGGTGGCGACGGCATAGTGCATCTGGGTCAACACTTCATAGACCGCCGCTTTGAGGGCCGAGGTAAATTTGGCGCGTTTAACCTTACCCGCCAACCGTGCGCTAATCCATCGGTCATCCTTCCCGCGTCGGCGGGTAGGCTTCAATCGCGGCGTCAATCGCTTCATCCGGGTCAATCGCGCCAGAGGTAATGACGGTTTCGGGTTCAAGGCGCACGGCATCCACAAATGCCCCGGCTTCCGATAGAAATTTTTGGATGGCGGAAAGCTGTGGACGGGCCTTCGTCGCGCGTAAATATTGCGCTATCAAATAAAGCCCTTTATCATCAGTAAAATCCATTTGGTAGGTCTTGCCATCTGAAGCAACATACGGCAGTGGTTGGATTGAATCCATCAAGTGGATGTTTTCGGTGTGATTTCGCTTTAAGTCGGCCCAAATTTGCTTAGGCTTGGATGCACCCGTTAGACCTGCAATCCAGTCTTGAATGGCATAGACATAAATACCCAGATTGTTCTGATGATGTTGCAACAGAAATTCCCATTTATTTGCTACCAATAACGGAAGGGGTAAATCTTCCTCTGGTATATTTTGAATAACAGGTAGTGGTGACATAAAAAATTCTCTCCAAAGAATTTGTTTCGATTAAGCAACAATTGTACCACTATCGAAACAGAAGGTCAATAAAAATCTATTCCGCCGAAGATAGAATCGCGGAGGTAGTTGTAATTTGCCATGCCATTACACAATAAATTTCTATTCTTGCTCACAGAAAAAGAGCGCCGAGAACAACGAAACATCAGCCTCAATGAGGTATCTCGTAGTACAGGTGTCGCCGTCAGTGTTTTAGCACGATGGTTTAAAAATGATGTATCGCGTTTTGATGGTCATGTGATTGAAGCCCTGTGTGAATACTTTGAGTGTGATTTGCCCGACTTGCTTTATATTGATCGAGGCCAAACCATCGAACACACTGGATGATAGCCGCGTTATAATCCCCAACCTTAACGATGTTCTAAGACACAGCGGGGTAGAATGGTTTACAATAGTGACCTAATCATTTCTGCCCAAAAGTAGAAGGCCGCGAATGACCCGAATTTTATTAGTCCGCCATGCTGTCAATGATTTTGTCAAAACGGGCCGCCTTGCCGGGTGGACGCCGGGAGTGCATCTCAATGAGGAAGGACTTGCCCAAGCCGCCGCCACCGGAAAACGCTTGGAGGATATACCCATTACCGCCATTTACAGCAGTCCCCTAGAGCGCACCGTCGAAACCGCCGAAGCCATTCTCAAGTATCACCCATCGCTGAATCTGCAATTAGAGGAAAAAATCGGTGAACTACGTTATGGTAAATGGGAGGGCGGGGAGCTTCGCAAACTCAACCAAAAACGGCGCTGGTATACCGTGCAGCATTATCCCTCACGTATGCAGTTTCCACACGGCGAAACCATCCGCGCTGCTCAATCACGGGCGGTTGAGGTGATGGAAAAACTGGTGGAGCGTCATGAAAATGGTACTGTCGTAGTCGTTTCGCACAGTGATATTATCAAGCTGATTCTGGCTTACTACTTGGGAATGCACTTGGATATGTATCAGCGGCTAAATATTTCACCCGCCTCGATTTCGGTGTTACTCTTGGCGGAAAATCGCCCGACGGTGGATGTCATGAACGATACCAGTCATCTGCCCAAATCCGAAGAACGCCCCCAGCCCATACCCACGCCAGAATCGGCGTCACAGTATATTTAACACGCTTGCCAAAGGATGCCCTATGGCCTTTTCCGAAATTGAACTGAACCCGATTGACTTTATCACACTTGGCACGGTTGGCCCCAAAGGTCGCCGCCAGTTTAACATTCAGGCTGGACAGGGGACGCAGATTGTGACGCTGACCCTCGAAAAAGAACAGGCCCGTCGCATTGCCGAAGCGATTGAAGAAATGCTGACCGATCTCTACAAACGCTTCCCAACCCTGATTCAGCGGCGTGTCAATCTTAAAGAGATGAATATGGAACTGCGTGATCCGGTTGAACCCCGTTTCCGCATTGCCCAAATTGGCCTCGGTTATGACCCGGTGCAAGACCTCATCATCATGGTCGCCCAAGAATTGATGGCGATTGAGGAAGGCGAAGACCCGGAACTGCTCCAACCGAGTGTGGTACGTTTGTGGGGACGCCGTGACCTATTTGATGCCCTTTGTCAGCATACCCTAGAAGTGGTCGAAGCAGGCCGCGCCGATCCCAAATCGAACGGGCATATCATTCATTACTGGACGTAACCGAACCAAGTTTCTTTTGAGCGAGTAATGTAATCTTGAGTAGCCGGGGAACAGCATCATGAGCGACGACATTCCACCCACTTCCAATGACCAACCGCAGCTACCCAATGATGTTCCACCATCGGATGATGATGACAACCAAGTGGTGGAAATTGAACGGGTCATGAAGCTGCTGCAACGCGGCAAGATAAAACGGGGTATGGGACGTCTGCGCTGGTCTACCAACTATACAACGGTGGTGCAGGTCAAAGACGACGAGCTTGAAACATTGGCGATTTACAAACCCCAAAACGGTGAACGTTCACTGTGGGATTTCCCCGATGGCACATTATGTTATCGGGAAGTAGCTGCTTTCGTCGTTTCGGAAGCATTGGATTGGCGGATTATCCCGCCGACGGTACTGCGTCAAGATGGGCCAGAGGGTGTGGGATCACTGCAATTATTCATCCAGCACGACGCTGAAATCAACTATTTTTCGCTGGATGACAGTTTTGTCCCCCAATTGTTGATGATGGCCCTCTTTGATTGTTTGGTCAACAATGCGGATCGCAAGGGTGGGCATGTCTTGGTGGATGCGCGGGGCAAAATTTGGGGCATAGATCATGGCATTTGTTTCCATCCCTATCCCAAACTCCGCACCGTAATCTGGGATTTTGCTGGACAGCCGATCCCCGATGAACTGTTGCAGGATGTCAGTCGGGTAGTGGAAACCTTGTGTAACACAGCCGATGAATTGACCATCACACTGCAAAAATTACTGGAACCGGACGAAATTGAGGCAATCAATAAGCGGGGGAACCGCTTGTTGACCACCAAAAAATATCCACACCCCGGCCCCGGCCCAAGCTATCCTTGGCCTCCGGTGTGAGGCCAACCTATTTAAATCTTTGTTTTGACTTTTAAGGAGCAATCCATGTCCATTGCGGAAGTTGCCGCTCGTATCCGTGAAAATATCCAGCAGGTGATTGTTGGCAAAACGGAAGTCATTAATCTTGCCATTGCCTGCCTATTCAGTGAAGGGCATATCTTGTTAGAAGATGTGCCGGGGACAGGCAAAACCACGCTGGCAAAAGCGATGGCCCAATCCTTAGGGTGTAGCTTCCAGCGTATCCAATTTACCCCCGACCTGCTCCCTCAAGATGTCACCGGCCTCTATTATTTCAACCAAAAACAGCAAGAATTTGAATTCCGGCCCGGCCCGATTATGACCCAAATCGTGTTGGCCGATGAAATTAATCGTGCCACGCCGCGTACCCAGAGCGCTCTGTTGGAAGCCATGCAGGAGCGCCAAGTCACGCTGGAAAACCAGACCCATATTTTGGAACGGCCCTTTATGGTCTTGGCGACCCAGAATCCAATTGAACTGGAAGGTACGTTCCCGCTACCCGAAGCCCAACTAGACCGCTTCTTGATTCGTTTGTCGGTGGGGTACCCATCCGAGGAAGAAGAAAATAAAATCCTGACCCGCTATCGTTCCAATGACCCAATGGCGACTTTGGGCGAGGTCAGCAGCCCACCCGAAATCATGGACATTGTTGGGCAAGTGCGTGAAACCCGTGTAGGGGAGGCGGTGCAAAATTATATCGTCAATACCATCCGCACCACCCGCGAGCAACCCGAATTGGATTTAGGGGGCAGCCCACGAGCTACTCTTGGCCTCTACCGCATCAGCCAAGCATGGGCTGCCATTGACGGGCGTAATTATGTGCTGCCTGACGATGTGAAATTCCTTGCACCCTATGTCTTGACCCATCGCGTCATGGTCAGCCCTCAAACCGTGCTGCGTGGACGGACGGCCCACGAAATTGTGGCGGATATAGTAGATTCCGTCGCCGTTCCGGTAGATTAGGAGAGCGTCGTTATGCCATCCATTCAAGGCCGCATCATTTTTTGTGGTGAAAACCCGGAAATGAAATTGTATCGCCCCGGTACTGAGCAACTGGTCGCACTGGCAAGTTATTGGCGTTGCACGTTTTCACCGCATGGTATCGGCAACGCTCTGGTCATCTATGTTGAATCGGACACCCCCACTACCCCTATGCTGCAAAGCATCTATACCGATAATTTTGAGTTAGGTCGGTGGTTGGCGGATACCTTTGTCCAGCATTTTGAAGATTTTCAAGGGCGGGATTGGCCGCAAATCCAATTGACGCAGGCCCGTTTTGTTCAAGAAATGGACAGCCGCCGCTATCATCGGGTGGCGGTTTACAGCGCCAATGACCATCTCATCTTGACGTGGGATGAGGCCCTTGCCCAACGCCTATTCCATGTGCCGCAGTTGACAACGGGATTAAATGGCGAGACGAAACATGATGTCTATACGGTTATCTGCCCCTGCAAAACGGGTTCGATTGTCGTCAATGGGCAGTCGGTAGAGGGGCAGGTGCGGAGTGATTTGAGCGACCCCAATTGGCCTCGCTGCACCGCTTTTATGGCTTTTTCCGAGACTTGGGTAGAAAAGTAATTTTTAGATGACGTTTTTACAACAGCCTACCAGTCAGCGCGAGATCCAAATTCAGCTGGAAAAGCGCGAAGAGGAACTTAAAGAATTATCTGCCAAAGAGCATGAGCTTCGCCCCGGTGATACGGTTGGGGCGCTACTCAATCATCGCTGGGTGAGTCTGTCGGTATTGGCATTCCTCATTTCTATCGCCGCCAACAACCGCGCTTTGATGGCAATGACGGCTTTCATGCTGGTGACCATTACGATTGCATGGCTTTGGAGTCGTAATACCCTTATCAATTTGGCCTATCGCCGGAAACTGCATCATACCCACGCTTTCCCCGGCGAAATCACTGAGGTCGAAATCACCATCGAAAACAAAAAATGGCTGCCTGTCACGTGGTTGCAAGTGCAGGATACATGGCCCACTGGCTTTCCTCCAACCCGTTCGGAGGTTATGTCCGAAAGTGAAGGCGACCCCAACACAGGTTATCTGACGAATGCCTATGCCCTACGCTGGTATGAGCGGATTCGGCGGCGCTATGAATTAATGGCCCAAAAGCGCGGGGTATATGAACTTGGCCCGGTCAATATGCTGTCTGGCGACCCCTTTGGCCTATTTGAGCGCCTCCGTACCTCTAAAGGGCGTGAGGACTATCTAATTGTCTATCCCGAAGTTAGATCACTCGATCAACTGGGTTTCCCACTACACGACCCTTTTGGGGATCGGAGGGTTCAGCGGCGGCTATTTGAAGACCCCCATCGTGTGATCGGTGTACGTGACTATCAACCCCAAGACACCTTCCGCCAAATCCACTGGAAAGCGACTGCCCGTACTGGACAGATGCAAACCAAACTCTATGAACCGACACGTGGTGCAAGCATCGTTTTGGCAGTGAACATCGCCAGCTTTGAAACGCATTGGCGTGGTTTTTGGCCGGATATGACCGAATATACCTTGATGGTTGCTGCTTCGATTGCGAAATGGGCCGTTGAACAAAATTACGCTGTCGGGCTGATTTGTAACGGAGCATTGGCCCGTTCCGACCAATCCTTTCGTGTGCAGCCGAGCCGCCGCACCGACCAATTATCCAAAATCCTCGAGGCGCTGGCCGGGGTCAATTATTTTGTCACGGCTGAGTTTGGACGATTTGTTTTGCAGGAAAGTCCGCGCCTGCCGATTGGTGCAACAATGGTCATGATTACGCCATTCATCAGTGAGATGATTGCGACTTCCAGTTTGCGCTTGCGTGACAGCGGACGCCGGGTGACGTGGGTTAATCTTGGCAAAAAGAAGCCTAACGAACTGCATAGAATCCCCATGTATCACCTACCCATTGGCTTTGATGAACCGGATGAAATGGAAGAGAATCTAAATAATGCACTTGCGTTGGCAACCCCGTTGACGACCGATGAGAGCTATGAAACCCCCCGTCAGCGGTTCTTGCGTCAGCTTGCCGAACAAGAATCCCAAAAAACGCAGGAGGCCTAACATGTCAGCCCTTGATGGCCGAGTAGACGCGATAGGCCCGACTTTTAAATTCAAGCCCTCGCCGGTGGTTTGGCGGCGGGAAGCCACTTATATTCTCATGGGTCTATCGCACGTCATGTGGATTTCAGTTGTTTTAATGTGGATTCACGACTTTTTTAAGAAACAGTTTGGATCAGTCCTGCCAACTCAGATGGGGTATACACTGATTTTTGTCGGCATCAATTTTATGCCTTCGCTGCTGATGCGCCGCTACATGATGCGGATGCGAAAACCGGCCTATGCCCAATTTCGTATGCTGCTGCTGGGCACATTCATTGGTTTGTTAATCACTGTGTCCCTTATGCCCATTCTCCGTGAAACAGGCAATAGCATAGACTTAAATTTTGTCAAAGCGTTTAGTTTTTTTGGATCACAGATTCCCATCACCTTTTTTATTGCACCATTAGTCCTGTTGTTTTGGCAGCGGGCTTTTTCACTCGGACGTCTCTATATCAACATGACCGCCGTCAGTACCCAGATGCGGATTGGGATTTTGGCCTTTTTTGTTTTCGGCGCACTGAGTTCCCGCACGGTCAGTGATCAATTTGTCGTGGTGCTGCCTTTGTTTTTTACCACCTCACTGCTCTCCACTGCCTTGTCCCGTTCGGTGAATCTCAAGGTCGAGGATGATACGCAACGTGCCCGATTTGGCCTGACTTGGTTTGGCTTTCTCACATTGGTGGTGGTAGTGATCGTCACCATCGGATTTTTGTTTGCCATGCTGTTATCAGGTGTGGATCGAGAAAAGGCATCGTGGGTGATTACCGGGCTTTTGACGCTGATGCTGGTTATGGCGATGGTCCGTGTCGTCATCAATATGTCTATGTTTGTAGGTTGTGTGGCGTTGGCACTGGCCTTGACTATCCCCTTTGCCTATCTTGCCTCCCAAATCCTAATATCAGAGTCGGAGCAAGATAATATCGGCTCGATTGAAGGCGGCCCCATCGTAGATGAACCCGCGCAGGGCACGGGTGAAAATATTGTGGCTGACGTTTTTGATTTTGTTGGGACGGGTATCGGAATCGGCTTTGTATTATTGTGTGTCGTGCTTCCTCTATTTTTCTGGTTGATGATGTTTTTCCTGCGCGACGCTGAATTATTCTCCGACGAGGACAGCGAACTCTTAGATCGGCGCGAGATTATGGCCGATATTCGCAAAGGGCTAGGCAACCGACTGCGGCGCATCGGGGAGGCTCTAAACCTCATGCGTCAATTTGGGGGAGGGCGTGATTTATTGGCAGCTCTTTCGGTACGTTGGACATATTCTCGTATGGCAAGCCTTGCCGAAAAACGGGGTTTTCCCCGCCGCAAAGCCGAAACGCCGAATGAATACCGCCGTTCATTAGGTCGTGCGTTCCCCGGCGGTGAGACTGAAATCCGCTTGATCACCGATGCCTACGTTGCGGTACGCTATGGTGAATTGCCAGAAAGCAGTGAACAACTTAACGCCATCCGCGATGCTTTTGAACGTCTGAAAGCGATTGAGATTCCCTAATAATTCATTTGCCCCCCATCTTTCAGGGCTTTCTTAGATAGAATATATGTGCTGGTGTCCAATTCGTGATATTATTGGAATTGTGGTAGAGTCATGTTTTGGTGCTGTTAGTTTTGCCCCAGATAGTCAACAAGTGAGGCGATAACGTTATGCCCTTTATTGAAGCCCCTACAACGTTTTACATGGGTCGTCAATATGACCCTAATGCTGGTCGCTTATCAGACGATGTGGTCTATTATGATTCGCGTGATCTCACTACCCACGCTGTCGTAGTGGGGATGACGGGCAGTGGCAAAACCGGCCTGTGCATTACCCTTTTGGAAGAAGCCGCCCTAGATGGCCTCCCGGCGATTATCATTGATCCCAAAGGGGACATCACCAATTTGCTGCTGACCTTTCCCGAACTGCGTCCCGAAGATTTTGGCCCTTGGGTCAACGTAGATGATGCACGGCGGGCAGGGCTGGAACTCAGTGAATATTCCCGTGATATTTCGCAGCGCTGGCGTGAAGGGTTAAGCAGTTGGGGTATTGGCCCACAGCGGATTGCAGCGCTCAAGAATGCCGCTGAATTTAGCATCTACACCCCCGGTTCGGATGCAGGTTTGCCTGTCAGTATTTTGGATGCCATGCACGCCCCGCGTGAAGGTTGGGACAGCAACGAAGAATATCACCGCGAACGCATTCGTGGAATCACCACCGCATTGTTGGCCCTTACCGGGATGAAAACGCCCAATGCTGTCAACAGCCGCGAGCACGTCCTGATTTCCAACTTATTTGAATACGCATGGCGCGGGGGCATTGACCTGAATCTGCAAGACATCATCGTGCAGGTGCAGCAGCCACCCTTTAACAAACTCGGTGTACTGGATATTGACAGTTTCTTCCCCGAAAAAGACCGCTTCAAGCTGGCGATGGAACTAAACAACATCATTGCCTCGCCCAGTTTCCAAAGCTGGCTGCGGGGTGAACCGCTTGACCTGCAATATTTGATGTATACTCCACAAGGCAAGCCGCGCATCAATATTTTCTATATCGCCCACCTCAGCGACGCCGAACGCACGTTTATCATGACGTTGCTGCTGGAAAATATTCTGGCTACCATGCGTTCGATGAGTGGTACGACCAGCTTGCGAGCCATCTTGTACATTGACGAGGTTTATGGTCATTTGCCGCCCTATCCCAAGAACCCGCCGACCAAAGAACCCCTGCTGCGCTTGCTAAAACAAGGCCGCGCGTTCGGGATTGGGGTAGTCTTGGCGACGCAAAACCCCGGCGACTTGGATTATAAAGGTCTCTCCAATGCCGGGACGTGGTTTATTGGTCGTTTGCAGACCGAAAACGACAAGAAAAAGGTGTTGGATGGTCTGGCGACTGTTTCCAGTGCCGAAAATCAACTCAATCTTGAAACACTAGATAAGCTGATTTCATCGGTTGATCCGCGTGTGTTTGTCATGAACAATGTGCATGACCCCAGCGGCCCAATTTTACTGCATACTCGTTGGGCGATGTCCTATCTGCGTGGGCCACTCACCCGTGACCAAATTCGCCGCCTGATGGATCCCCAGCTACATCAATTGACTAATCAGGCCCAATACAGCCAATCGCCTTTTGCGGCTCAATCTCAATATGGACAGCCACAGTACACTGCGCCGTATGGGACTCCCGCTTATGGACAGCAACCCCAAGCCGCGCCGCCTGCCTATGGACAGCAACCACCTGCCGTTCCTAATTATGGGCAACAGCCGCCGCAACAAGGTTTTCCGCCAGCTTATGGTCAGTCACCATCGGCCACAGGCCCACAACCAACCTTGTCACAGCCGTACACCCCTGCGCCGGGTGCTGCGGGCGGGTTTACCCCACAGCCGCCCAGCGTGCCGACCTATACGCCCCAGCAGCAATATTCGCCTGCACCTGCTGGCTCAACCCCGCCGCCGCTGTCGCTGCCAGAAGCGCCAAATACGGGTCGTTTGGGGGTCGTTCCGCCGCCGCCACCCTTGCCCGAAAACACCGGGGTCTATAACCCTGTACAATACCAACCGCCCACTGCGCCCTTCCAAAACAACACGGCTGGTATGGCCCCGACAGGTTTCATCCCGCCGCCTGCACCCTACCAAACCGGGGCATCGCCCTATGCGGGGCAGTCCTATAATCCACCTACTGCACCCTATCAGGAACCCGTCAATCCCTTTGCCCCGCCGACTGCGCCCTATCAAGGGGGTGGAGCACCTGTCGCGCCACAATCCTATACACCACCCACCGCGCCATTTACTGGGCAAGACGCCGATTTTAATACCGGGGTGGCTGTGCCATCGTCCAGTCGGGGCAAATCTGGCAAGGCTGCTGCCAGCAAATCCGCTGCCAGTGGCAATACTATGTCGGTGACAGGTTTTGAGCGTGATGCTGATTTGCCACCGGGTTACAGTTTTACGCCACCCGTGATTTCGTCCACCATCAATCAGTATTATTTACCCTCGATTGTCACCTTGCAGCAGGCTATTGCGCGTTGGGAACGGCAAATGGGTCAGCGTGCCTCGCAATTTGGTGGCAATCAGGTCGTCTATACGCCCTTCTTGCTGGCACAGGTACAGGTGCGCTATCTGGATCGCCGCTCAGGGGTCAATATGGTCGAAAACTATGCCTACTATATCCCCAATTTGGATCGTGCTGGCCTGATTCAATGGGATCAATATCGTGATCGTCCGGTGATGGCGTCGCAGCTATCCGCTGCACCCTTCCAACAAGCGGCCTATGGCGAATTATCGCCCGGTATGACAGATCGGGCACGCCTGACCGCCTTAAAAAATGAAGTCGTGGATTATTTGACCCGTACTGCTGGGATGACGCTGCCCTACAATTCCACGCTGGATATTTATGGCACACCCGGCACGGGTTTCCAAGATTTCCAGATGCGGGTGAATGCCGCTGCCCGTGAAGCCCGTGACGCCGAGATTGACAAGGTGACAGCCAAATATGAGGCCATTTTTGACCGCCTTGAGGAAAAAATCCGGCGCGAGGAACGTGAACTGCGTACTGATAAACAAGCGCTGCAAGACTTGGGTCAGGAAGAATTGTTCACATTGGGCGAGGCCGTCGTCAGCTTGATGCGTGGTCATACGGCTTATACGCTGTCTCGTGTCAGCCGCGCCCGTCGTTATAAAGGTCAGGCCAAAGGCGATGTGGTGGAAAGCGACGCCGTCATCCGCGAAGTTGAAGCCGAGATGGACGCCGCCCAACAGCGTTTTGAATATGAATTGCAGCAAATCAACGCCAAGTGGAAACAAATCGCGGGTACGGTTGAAGAAGTTCGCGTAACGCCCTACAAGAAGGATATTTATCCTGAATTGTTCGGTATTTGTTGGATGCCCGAATATCTGTTGGACATCAACGGAATGCAAGCCAAATTGAAGGCATGGGAAAACAGCACCAATCGTAACCGTGCTGTTGATGCGCCGCAAAATATGGCTTCTAGTGGTGGATATGGACAGCAGGGCTATGGTGGGCCAAATACCCAACAATATTTGACCTCCCCTCAACAAACCTATCCCCAGCAAACGTATCCTCAACAGCAGGGTGGCAATTACCCGCAGCAGGGATACGATCAAGGTTATGATCAGGGGTATGGTCAGCAGGGCCAAGACCAATATTACGACGATCCCGGTTATCAGCAGGGTGGGGGCAATTGGTGATTGCCCACCCCTCTTTTTGAATGATGTTTATGCCTAAAAAACGGATTGCCATTCTGAGTGGCTTACTCATCGTGACGATGTTGATTTCAGCTTGTAGTGTCTTTGAAGGCGATCCTACTTTGACGCCGATTTTTGTCACCGCCACGCCCGAATTTATCATCGTCACGAACACCTATACCCCCGCACCGACGGCGATTCTTGCACCGACCCTCCCACAAGATTCCGTTGCTGCCAATTTTACACCACAGCCGCCAACGCTCACCCCAACGCGCCAAATCACCATGACCCCCACCTTTACTCCAACCCCTACCGATACTCCGGTCACGCCGGGGGCTGTCGGTTTTGTACCTGTTGGGGCGGTGCCGGGAGTGGTTGCCGCTGGAACATGCCCCACACCACCGATGGGGGGCTTCCAAAATATCTATGCCAGCAACCCCAGTTTAGCTGCTCAATTAGCCTGTCCGGTTGGGCCATCCGTTCCTATACAAACGGCCTTCCAAAGTTTCGAGCGTGGCATGATGATTTGGGTATCTTCGGTGGGCACAACCAACCAATCTGGCATTTATGTCCTCTATGCCAATAGCACCTATCAGCGTTTTGCCGATACATGGCGTGATGGCGTTGACCCATCCTCGACAGGCCTTGTCGCCCCTAGCCCCAATTTGCAGGAACCCATTCGTGGCTTTGGCAAGGTTTGGAGGGAATCGGGTGGTGTCAAAGATGGCTTGGGATGGGCTAATAACCTCGAAAGTGGCGGTACAGGCTATATCCAGACCTTTGAACGCGGCGAGATGCTCTACATCACCCAAACGGGCCAGAGTTATATCCTCATCACGGGTGCGCCGGGGGTTTGGAGTGCAGTAGCCGTCCCCTATTAGACGAAAAAACGGCTGCTTATATTTATCTTCCGAAATTTGATCTCGACCCTGATTCTCTATCCGTGATTCTAGCGGTTGGGAAAATTAGGCATACCGCCATGAACCCATAGGGATTGGGCATTTTTTCGACTTGCACCGCCTGCTATAATCCGAAGTCCACGAGTCATCAAAAAAGGTATCGGAGGTGTTGACCTTGACCGACAAACCTGTGCGGGTGCGTTTTGCACCCAGCCCAACCGGGTATCTGCATATTGGCAGCGCCCGAACCACGCTGCTCACTTGGCTTTTTGCTCGCCACAGCAACGGCAAATTTATCCTGCGTATCGAAGACACTGACCAGAAGCGTTTTGTCCAAGATGCTCTTGATAAATTGATGCAGGATATTCGCTGGCTGGGCTTGGAATGGGATGAAGGCCCGGACGTGGGTGGCTCCTATGGCCCCTATATCCAAAGTGAACGCTTGGAACTGTATCAGAAATGGGCACATTGGTTGGTCGAACAAGGCAAGGCGTACAAATGTTTCGCTACCGAAGAGGAATTGGCCCGTGCCCGTGAAATTTCACAGAAAACACGCGGCGGCAGAATCGCGGGGTATGAGCGCATTTACCGCTTCATCTCCGACGAGGAACGCGCCAAACTCGAACAAGAGCGTGGCAGCTATGTCATTCGTTTTGCCATGCCGCTTGAAGGCGAGACAGTGGCCCATGACCGGATTCGCGGCGATGTGGTCTTTAAAAATGAAGAACTCAGTGACATGGTGCTGCTGAAATCCGATGGTTTCCCGACCTACCATCTTGCCGTCGTGATTGACGACCATTTTATGCAGATCAGCCATGTCACCCGTACCGAAGAATGGCTGCCGTCGTTGGCCTTGCATCACAATTTGTATGAGGCGTTTGGCTGGGAAGAGCCGGAATGGGTGCATATGCCCGTCGTGTTGAATCCCAATGGCAAGGGCAAGATGTCCAAACGCAACCCGCCGATGGTAGACGGCAAGATTGTGCCTGTCATGGTCAACGATTATCGGGAAGCGGGCTATTTGCCGGAAGCCCTCATCAATTTCCTGACCAATGTGGGCTACAGCTTTGGCGACGACCAAGAAATATTCAATGTGCAAGATACCATCACCCGTTTTGATATTGATCGTGTCAGCCCTGCCAGCGCCGCCTTCAATTTCCAAAAGTTGGTCTGGACGAACGGGGTCTATATCCGCGAATTGACCAATGAAGATTTGGCAGATCGCTTAGTGCCATTCCTGCAAAAAGCCTATGGCGAGGTGGATCGTGCCAAACTGGTCAAGATCGCGCCCCATATTCGTGAACGGGTCAATCCGCTATCGGAAGCGGTGGCCCTGTTGAAATTTATGTTCAATTTTGAGCCATGCCCGAACGACAAGCTCATCCAGAAAAATATGGATGCTGCCGGAACAAAAAATGTGCTGCACTTGAGTTATGAGCGTTTGGCAGGCTTGACCGATTTTAGCCATGAAGCCCAAGCCGCTGTAATGGAACCGCTGGTCGAGCAGTTGGGGCTGAAAAAGGCCCAAGTATATGGTACGCTGCGTATGGCGACTACTGCCCAACAAGTCTCGCCGCCGCTGTTTGAAACGATGGAGGTGCTAGGCAAGGAAGAATCGCTCGCACGCATCCAAGCGGCTGAGGCGCAATTGAATGGCGCGTAGTCAGAAAAACGCCCTTGCCCTGATGGTAGCGGTGCTGCTATTGGGGGCAGGGGTCTGGATACATGGCTTAACCGATACCTCACTGTGGGCCGATGAAGGCTGGACAATCGCCGCCAGCAGTGAAGATTCTCCGGTGGAAGTAATCAGCGCGTGGGTGGCGGATGACGTTCACCCACCGTTGTTCTTTATAGGTCTGTGGGGTTGGCGACAGTTTATGGGTGATACCATCTTCGAGATGCGTTATTATTCCGTGCTGCTGACCCTGATCGGCACAGCAATTATGTTCCGTTTGGGCCGTGCCATGTTTTCCCCAACAGCAGGCATTCTCGCGGCGCTGTTTTATAGCCTGCATGATTTGGTGATTGTCCTCACCCAAGAAGTCCGCCATTACCCTCAACAACTGATGCTCACGGCGCTGGCGATGTGGCTGTATTGGCGTTTTTGGCAGCGGCCTACACGGGGCAAGAGTATCGCGTTTGCTTTGGCAGGGGCGGCTCTAATTTATTCGCATTATTGGGGAGGCTTTGTCCTCTTGACGCTTGGACTTCACGCCCTTTTCACCCGCCGCCAAAATTTTCGCCCCTATCTATTGGCGCATTTGGCAATCGGAGTCTTATACGCGGCATGGCTGCCCGTGATTTATCATCAGATCACCCTCGAACGCCCCAATGGTCTGCCGCACGCCCTCGATAATTCATGGATGGTCTATAAAACATTGGCTTATCAATTGGTCGGCATCCCCGAAGCCTTTTGGTTGGTGCTGGCGGCAGTCGGCATCTTAGGCACATTCACTGCGACTGATCCCAAACGTTGGCGACCCACCGTTGCCAGTATTTTGCCCGCTGCGGTGGTTATTTTGACGGTTGGCCTTTCCCTGCTGCTCAATACCGATTATCCCAGCCTCTCATGGCGTTCGTTGGCGGTGATTATTCCATCTCTATGTCTGCTGGCGGCTCATGCTCTTGCCCAATTTCGCTGGCGGGAACAGTTTATTATGGTGAGCTTTGTGGTGATTTATGCCCTCACGACCACCAGTGCTGGCCCAGTGATTCGACCCCCTTGGCCCGCTATGAGTGATTTTCTGGCGACACACAGCACCCGCGATGATTTAATCCTGTTTGAACTCGATACCGATGAATTTGCGGTTGGTTATTATCTCGATCATTCTGGTGCGGATGTGCGGCATGTGTCCACCGGAACCAAGCGTGAAGCTGACCCCGATAAATTTGAGGCATACCTTGACCACTTGTTGGCGGATGAGGCAGGCGTTTGGGTCGCCAAACTCGATTGGCCCTATTATGACATGCGGAGCGATTTGACAGCGCGGGGCTTTGTGGCGACGGCGGCTCCTGTAACATGGCCTGCGACGGTAGGTCGCCCGATTGAGGCATGGCGCTATGACCGCCCCCCGCAAGGTGAACCACGTAGCACCTTCGACGGTGTGCTGCAATTATTCCGCCCGGTGGTAGATGTCCATACCGATGAAATCACGGTCAATATGCTATGGTCGCCAATCGAAAAACCGGAACGCAATTACACCATCTCGGTTTTTCTACTAAATGAAGGAGGTCAGCGTGCCTGCGAGATTGACTGTGGGCACGACAGCTACCCCTTTGAAAATCGCTCACCCACGCTGAATTGGGAAGCGGGGGGTCTCTATTTCGACAGCCATACTCTCAACATCGCCAATCTACCTGCCGGGCAGTATCAGGTGGGCGTGAAGGTCTACTATTTTACGGATACCAATTTCACCCAACTGACCATCGCGCCTGCTTCGGATTGCAATGCCAACGCTGCCTGTGAATTCATTTTGTTAGACCCTATCGAAATCGGGTAAACCCCTATGCGTCACTGGCCCCTTTTTGCGATGGTTGCCCTGCTGATTTTCAGCGCCATGTTGCTGATTCCAACCTTAGATCGTCTGCCGCTGTGGGTGGACGAGGGGTGGACGGTTTGGGCTACCAATGCGCCGAATCTTGCCGAAGTGACGGAGCGTGTCAATGAAGATGTTCACCCGCCGCTGTATTTTTATGCCCTCTACTGCTGGCGACAAATCACAGACGACACCGTTTTTGAGATGCGCTATTTCACCGTTCTGACGACCCTTTTGGCAGTAGTGATGGTCTATCGGTTGGGGCGGACGTTGTTTAATATCCAGACCGGCCTAATCGCGGCACTGCTCTACAGTCTCCAAGATTTGATGCAGGTGCTGAGTCAAGAAATCCGCCAGTACCCCATGCAGCAGTTACTCGCAGCCTTGACCCTGTGGGCCTATTGGCGATTTTGGCAGCGGCCCAATCGCAAAAACGGCGTGATTTTTGCAGTGGTGGGATCAGCGCTGCTCTGGACACACTATTGGGGTGGTTTTGTACTGCTGGCGCTGGCGATTCATGCGCTGTTGACCTGTGGCCTGCGCCGAAAATTGCTGCCGTTTGTGCTGGCAAATGGCGCGATTGGTCTATCCTATCTGCTGTGGTTGCCTGTCCTGTATCGCCAACTGACCCAAGAAATTTCCGGCGGGTTGGGTCATGCCTTGCCCAATTCATGGGACAGCTATAAGGTCTTGGCTTTCCAGTTGTTGGGCCGACCCGAATTATTCTGGCTCATCCTGCTGGCGGTTGCCATCATCCCAATTTTGTTACGGGAACGCTCCTCCAAAAAATTCCTTGCCCACCCTATCGCCATGCCTGTCCTCGTTACCTTCTTGACGGTTGGTCTCTCGGTTGCTGTCAATGCGGAATATGCCATTCTGTCGTTTCGCGCCCTCTCTGTCATTTTGCCTGTGCTGGCGGTCATTTTTGCCTACGCCTTGATGCAATTTCGAGGTTATGAGCGCGGGGTGGTGGTGCTGTTTATCGTCGCACAGGCTCTGACCACGACCAGTGCCGATCATCCTTTGCATGTTCCTTGGCCTGAGATTACGGAATTTGTGGCGGAACATACCACCACTGACGAGATGGCCCTGATCGAATCCAACTTTGATGCCTATGCCCAATTCTATTATTTCGACCAGCATGGCACGGCTTATTTGCCAACCGAACTGCGGCGGCATGAACAGGATGATAATTTTCAAACATGGCTCGGGCAAAAATTAGCCGATACGGAGGGCGTGTGGGTTGTGCAACATAACGCACCTTACCGTGATATTCGCCCCGAACTGGCCCAACTTGGCTATTTGCAGACCGCCGTCCTCGTGTGGAACCCAAATCCGAATTGGTCAGTCGAATTATGGCGTTTTGATCGTCCTCCCAGCACCCCCCCGGTTGCCGTTTTCGACGACAATTTGCAGCTTACACGAGCGAGGGCCTCTACTTTTGAAGATGGCGTGACCATCAATCTGCTGTGGTCGCCCATCACCAAACCGGAACGGAATTATACCATCTCAGTTTTTCTGTTGAATGAAGGGGGTCAACGTGCCTGCGAGGTAGGTTGCGGTCATGATAGCTACCCTTTTGAAAATCGTGCCCCAACAGTAGAGTGGAATCCCGGCGACTATTATTTTGATGGACATGTGTTACATCCCGAAAATCTACCCCCCGGACGCTATCAGGTCGGTGTGAAGGTCTACACTTTTACCGATACCAATTTCACCCAACTGCAAATCGCGCCTGCTTCGGATTGTAGCGCAAACCCTGCTTGTGAATATATCATCATAGATACAGTTGAAATCCACTAAAGGGGATGTGATGAGCCGCAAAGCACCGACCTTTTATGTCTTTCATGGCGAAGATGAATACAGCATCAAGGCGCAGGTCAATGAAATGCGCCAGCAAATGGGCGATGACCTCAATATCAGTGAATATGAGGGCAGCAGAATCGCCGTTGCGGATGTGTTGGCCTCAGCTAGAGTCATGCCATTTCTCAGTGATCGCCGTTTGCTTTTGGTTACGGGTATGCTGACCTATTTGACACGCAAGGGGGCGAGTAAAGATTCCAAAGACCAATTGGCGCGATTGGTGGCGGAGCTACCTACCCTGCCTGAATCCTCTCGTGTAGTGTTCATCGAATATCAGACACTATCCGACAAACATCCTGTGTTAGGACTGATCGGTCAAGACCCCTCTGGTTATGTCAAGGTCTTTAATCCCCCCAAAAATCCCGTCGTGTGGATTAACAAACAGGCCCAAGCCTATGATGTAATGATTGAGCCACGCGCCGCTGCCGCCCTTGCCCAAGTCATTGGTGAGGATTTACGCGCATTGGATAACGAGATTGTCAAATTGGCATCCTATGTGGGTAGAAAGGGCTTCATTACCGAAAAAGAAATCGCACTACTGACGCCCTATGTCGCTCAAGTGGATGTGTTTGAGATGGTAGATGCCCTCGGTCAGCGCAATGCCCAAAAGACCACCGCCTTGCTGCATCAATTGTTAGCCGAGAGTGATGCCTTGCAGCTATTTGGCATGATTATCCGGCAATTTCGTCTCTTGATTCAGACCCGTGATTTATTGGATAACGGCACAGCGATCAAAGATTTGCCGAAATTTTTGGGACTGCCGGGTTTTGTAGCCGAGAAATTGGCCCGTCAAGCGCGGACATTCGGCTCGATTGACCAGTTGGAACAAATCTACCGCCATCTGTTGGAAACTGATGTCGCCATCAAGACAAGCAAGGTTGAAGATGTGCTGGCGCTGGATTTATTGGTGGCGGGGTTAGCCGGATAGAAACAAGGTGCTTAAGCGCCTTGTTGGGAGTCGAATCGGCTATCAGCCCGGCGGTTCACTGTCAAAAAAGAGATTCCACCACAACTGCCAAATAGGTATATCCGGTTCGTTG
>JAIOHL010000346.1 GCA_019913005.1 Anaerolineae bacterium
CCACCCCTGAGCATTGGCGACACCCTTGACCCCTCTGGTCAGCCGCGCCTACCCAAAATCGAAAATTTGTCGGGCCGTCTGCTGTTTATTTATGACCTAAACCTTTATATTGCCGCCTTCAATGGTCAACCCGCCCAACGCATCGGCGAGAACATCCGGCCCACCGGGATCAATGTCGCCCCCGATCATCTATCGCTGGTGTATTCGGAACAACGGCGGGATGCCCTCGGTCAAACTATGACCGTTGTCAATCTGGTCAATCTCGAAACCCTCTCGACCTCAACCCTGATGACTTTTTACGGGCGGCTCAATCTAGTTCGTTGGTCGCCGGATGGGGCATGGGTAGCGATTGATCTTGAAGGGGTTGGTCAAGGGGGTGAGTTCATTACCCTCGGTACACTCATCAGTCTGCGTAATCAGCCTGTGCCCCCCAAGTTGATAGAGGGGTACACTAGCGCGTCGTGGCTATCCGATCAGCGAATCTTGCTTTTGCAATGGGGTGACGAGGCGCTCACGTATGCGGTGTATGACCCCAAGACCCAAGCCCTAGAATTACTCGATTTTTCCGAAGATGAAAGTCTCACCGCGCTCAATATCCAAAACATCACCCTATCGGATTATGCCTCAGCCCATGACCTGCTAACCACACGCGGCCTGAATCCAATTTGGACACCCATCTATCCGTATACCCCGCTCATCGGTATCGCACCGGATGGCAGCCAATGGGTTGCGGGTGAAACCACCGAAGAAGTCGTCTGCCAGCCCTATCAGGTTGTCCAGCATACCGTCGCCGATAATTCGACCACCGTCCTTGCCGAATTTACCGACCCCTATACCCTGCGCCTCTCCAATTTTCAATGGACTGCCGATGACAGCCTCTATTTTGTGCGCTGGTCATCGTCATCCTGCCCCTCACAATTGGATTTTGCCACCGTACAGGTATATCGCCTTGCCCCAGATGAAGCACCTGTCGCCCTCGGCGGTCAATTGTTAGCCGACATCTTTTTACATACCTATGGCGTTGCGCCAGACGGTCAAACGGTAGCATGGGTCGGCTATAATGAACAGCGTTCCTATTTGGCGATGACCTCGATTGAGACAGGCGACCAACAGGAATTAATGAGTGTAGCCGCCGACAATATTCCCGATAACTTCTTTTTGGGGGTTTGGTGGCTGCCCTGAAGAGTGTAAAGGCAACTTAAATATGGTCTTTCCTGAACTTAACCGATTATGGAAAATTTCATAATCAAATGGAGGTAGCCTTTTGTAGTTGAGATTCAACCCAAGTGCATTTTGATAATGGAGGACTTCCAACATGAATCGTCGTCATGTGCAATTTGCCTTTTTGCTGATGACCGTGATGATCGCCACCACGCTCGTCTTGCCTGTCCGTGCGCAAGACCCGACGGGTAATATGATCACCCTCGATCACCCCTACGCCGCCTTCCTCGAAAGCCGCGCCTTTGGTGCCGCAAAGGGCGCCACCGCAGAATTCCTCAAGATGGAATGGGTGGTGCTAGATAACACCAACATGAAATACTACGGAACCATGAGCAACATTGGCACAAGCATGTCCGATGGCGCGGGTGATATTTCCGTTGATGAGGACCCTTGCGGCATTGTCTACACCGCCGACCTCACCGCCGATTACAACATCACCGAACTGCGTCCGCTGGTCGTGGGTGGCCCCTTTGACGGAGCCGCCGCCCCCAATATGTGCGCTCTCGACAACATCTCCAACCCCGACGGGCTGGCCCTTGATGCGCGTGGCCGTCTATGGATTGCCGAAGACACCAGTTTTCATGAAAACAACATGCTGTGGGTCTATGATCCCGCCGATGGCTCTCTCAAGCGTTTTGCCGCCGTTCCAGCAGGGGCGGAGGTGACTGGCCCATATATCACCGCTGAAGGGACACTCCTGTTCAGCAATCAACACCCCTATAACACCAACACCGACCCCTTTAATGCAGGTACGGTAGTCGTCGTCAACGGCTTCAACGCCAACACCGATGATTTTGAACCCCTCCCCGTTCCTGAAGGGGATGCCAAATTAACGGTCACAGTCGCGGCGGGGACGGTTCAGGTGCTGGCCCGTTCCGGCGATGCCATTCCGAATAACGCCGACGGTCAGGTGTTTGGGGCCATCAATACCGTCAGCGGCGAACCGATATTGGTCAGCAACAGCCCCGACGGCCTGATGTGGCTGCCCACCGATGACACCGGCACCAGCGCCACCCTGTACATCAACTACGAAGCCATCCCCGGCGGCGTGGGTCGCATTGACGTGGCCCAAACTGCCGATGGTTGGGAAGTGGTCGGTGGGTATATGGTAGATTTCAGCGGCGTGCGCGGCACATGGACGAACTGCGGTTCCAGCGTCACCCCGTGGAATACGGGCTTGACTTCTGAA
The DNA here is from genome assembly GCA_019913005.1 of Anaerolineae bacterium. GTDB lineage: Bacteria > Chloroflexota > Anaerolineae > Aggregatilineales > J027 > CFX10. The sequence goes on from JAIOHL010000346.1 coordinate 2,411, forward strand.
GAATATGAACCCATCGCCGCCGATTTTGCCAATGTCGGTGGCATGGACGCCTACCTCGGCGCTCCTGCCAACCCCTATGACTACGGCTGGATTGTTGAACTGATCCCCGATGGTACGGGTGATGTCGTGACCAAGCATTACGTGATGGGCCGCAAGAGCAATGAAATCGCCGCTGTTGCTGCCGACGGGAAGACCGCCTATTTCGGCGATGACGGCAGCAACGTGATGCTGTTTAAGTTCGTAGCGACCACCGAAGGCGATCTCTCTGCGGGGACGCTGTACGCTGGCAAGATCACCCAAACGGGGGGCACCAGCCTGACCGATCACCGCTTCGGCATTGAATGGATCGAACTCGGCACGGCCACCAACGCCGACGTTGAAGCCGCTATCCGTGAACTGGATCGCTAATCCATAAGATGCTCAATACCTGCTGGGGGACAGCCTCTGGCAGGTGTTTTCTACCGACAGGATGGCGCATCATGCAGCCCTCACTTGAATCCAAAGGCTATGGCGTGGTGGTGGTGATTTTGCTGACCCTTGCCGTCGCTGTTGGCAGCGTCCTCGTCACCCCCGAACCTACCATCACTGAGGATACAACGTCTACTCCCGTCCCTACCCGCCACGTGATCTCCCGTGCCACGCCCATCCCTGCGATGGTCAGGCCACAAGCAGGCCGCTGGTTGGGCCGAGGATTTACATCTGAATTGGCCGCCTATCCTCCCCTTCAATTGTTTTTTGACGTCGCGGTAGACGGCACTCTCAAAGGCGTACTGTCCCTCTACCCGACCAATCCTGAAATCCCGCCCAACGCGGTTGACCTCATCGCCAAAAACGGCTGCAACATTGAATTTGAGGGATTCGGCGGCCCCATCAATGGCTCATTCATATCCTTTACCCAAGCCGTCGTCGAGGTCGAGGCTGTCACCTGCGAAGTCAAGTTCTATGGCAACGTCACCCTAATTGAACCTGTGCGCGGCGTATTTGCAGCGGAATACAGTGAATCGGCCACCCTTACCCTTGCTCAAGGCGCGGTTCTGACGCCGCTGGAACGTGGCAAAGGCGTCTTTTATAACTACTGCTCGGCCTGTCATGGCAGTTATGCCGAAGGTGCTCCCGGTATCCCCAGTCTCGATACCGACCAAGTACGCGCCAAGACCGATGAGGAACTGCTGACCATTATTAACAACGGCGTCCTCAATACTGTCATGCCTGCGTGGGGGAATGTATTGACCGATGAAGAAAAGCAGGGGGTATTGCTGCTCATCCGTGATCTCAACGTCTTAAAAAACCGCGCCTAAATTTCAAGGTTAAATGATGAAAACCAACCCTAACCCCTACCCC
>JAIOHL010000347.1 GCA_019913005.1 Anaerolineae bacterium
TCAGTTTCCCATTTTGACGCATCCGGCTCCTTCGACGGGTCGGTGAAATACGTCTCGAATCGGGAGACAAACACTTCCTCACCTGCTTCTTGATAGGTGGCCCATTCGATGCCGTTGTCTTTGGCCCAATCCACCAACACCCGATTGGCCTCATATAACCCATCGTATGGCCCAATGTGCAGCAGCGACGCATACCGACCCGCTGGCAGCACCCCCGCTTTCATGCGCTCATCCCCCACCGAGTTATCGTCTACAGGCCAGCCCACTTCCAAATCGAGTTTGCCCGCCATATCGGTGACGTAATAGCGAATGAACCCGGCTTTAGTGATTGGGATATGGTGCGCCGCCAGCCAATTCATGCCTTCATCAAACAGGGCTGGCAGCACGGTTGGCATATCGGGCAGCGCCACACGGGTGCGAATCCCCACATACGGTTGTTCAGTGCGCGTATCAATTTTCGGTTGGGTATTCATGGTCTTTGCTCCTTTGCGATGTTGGATCAGCTTTGCTTGAAATTGGGCCACTCGTGGGATTTTCTTGCCTACCGCAATCGTGAAGCCCTCAGCGACCAGCCGCGCCTTTTGATTCTCGACCCCAAAATGGGTGTAGAGTTCACCATTGGCCTTGATTACGCGCCAATACGCGACAGGTCGGCTGCCATCTTGAGCAAGGGCTTTCAGCGATTTCTGCGTGGTCACGGGGCAAACGCCTTCGACCTCAAATTCGTCCGCCAGCGTGTCCCGAATCTCCTCAGTAGTAATGAGGTGATGCTCCGGCACGCGGTCAATCAGGGCGGCAATGGTCGCTGGACTGGGCAGCAGCATCTTGCCCGGCCCGCCAAAAAAGCGCAGGCGGTGTTCTGGAATATCTACAATTTCATCTTGTGTTTGAATGTTCATGGTCAGATTTTCTCCACCGGATACTGGATTTCGGTGATATAGGTGGGGTCGTCGCGGCGGATGGGTGGTTTGTTATACAGATTGATTTCGCGGTCTGGCCCGGCGATGCGATACTCATGGGCGTCAACCCACCGGATGACGGCTTCATGCGCCTCCCCGATAGTGTCATATGACCCGTGATGGATGGCCGATGCCACCGTCACCGCTGGTAGTACCTCAACCCGCATCCGTCCCCTGTCTGGTACACGACAGCGCACCATAAAGGCCGCCGCCCCGTCTACATCGCGGTCTTTGAACTCGGTGTCATACCACAACACCAGCGTCGTGCCCCCCGCCCCCGGACATGGGCCAAGCGCCTCGTCCACATATGGCCCAATCCCCTCATACACCTCTTTGAATAATTGCCCGACGGCGCTGTGGGTGGGCAGAATCGCCCGCACCGACGCGATCAATAGCGGTTCGACTGGTTTCAAAATCACATCATAGGCTGTGTCCTCCCGTTCGATCTGTTGCAGCCGCATTTCGACCTGAAGCAGTTGGCTTTGCATTTCGGCAAGTTCTTGGCTCAATTGGGCGTGCCGCAATTTCAGCATCCCTCGCATCTGTTCCGGCGTCAGACCATCATCCAATGCCTCGCCAATCTGCTCCAATGAAAAGCCCAATCCTTTCAGCGCCAAAATCCGATGCAAACGCGGCAGTTGATTGACCGAGTAGTAGCGGTAGCCGGAAAAACGATCCACCTCGATTGGCTTCAACAAACCCATCTGGTCGTAGTAGCGCAGGGTTGGGACGGAGACCTGTGCCATTTTCGAAAACTCGCCGATTCGGATCATTGTGCCGTCTACCTTCTACCATGTCGGTACTGATCTACAGGGTAAACCCTCAAGTAACTTGAGAGTCAAGACATTTGTTCTATTGTAGTGGAAAATTCGTCGGATAGGAAAAATTAGAGGGCCGAACGAAGATATAACTTCTTGTTTTCCAATAGGGCACGAATCGCCAAAATCTGCATATCCTTGAGGAGTTCTTGGATAAACGCCTCAGCATTGGGCAATTTTAAAATAGTGATTTCTTCATACTCCGTCCATAACCGCCCAACCCGCCGCCGTTCCACATCCTCCAATCGCGCCAACGCCGCAACAAATTCACATGGGATTTCACATACCCATTGGTCAGCATCACTCTCTAAAACGTTAGTCAGATAGCGGTCAATCGTTGCATCAAGTTCGCCCCCCAATAGCAAAATATGAACGTCCGCCATCGTAACAGCATCTAGCATCTTAGTGAAAACGATGTCCGACTCTGGAAAACCATCCCAGATCAGCGTTCTTTCGAGATCATCCTCATGCGCCAGAATCAACGTGAACGTGACACCCATTGCCTATATTGCCCTTATTTGCCCTTCATTTTGATACATCCGTTCTATTATAGCAGGGATTAGGAATTATTGACCAAATCGCACATTATAAAATTTTAAAGATCATTGACAGGTCAGGAGGGTTCGATTAGACTCGATTTCCGTTCTAGTTCAATATCTTTACTCTTCTCCGTCCCCGCCATTCATCGTCGCCAACCTTAAAGGAGCAACCCTGTGTCTGCTTTAACCCGCTCGGCACTGATGGTCATCATCGGGAGCGCCATATTTGTCGGCCTGCCTATCCTCGGTTGGGGGATCGCCGATATATCCGGCTTTGTTGAGCACCCTGCCCGCGTCGGCTATATCTTGATGACCATCCTGCTGCAAATCATCGTCGTGCTGAAATTCCCCAATGTGGGTCGGACAGGCGGCAAGGGTACAAAATTGGTACGCCAACAACAAATCGCTGTCTTGCTGCTGCAAATCATTTCTCTGGCAATGGTCATCGTCGTCCCCGCCACCGACCACCACGACATCGCCATTATCCGGCCCGATGCAGTGCGCTATCTCGGCCTGCTCATTTATCCGCTGGGCTTCCTCATCATGAACTGGTCGGAGTATTCGCTCGGCAAGCAGTTCAGTGTGCAGGTCACCATTCAGGAGGGGCATCAACTGATTACCAATGGGCCGTATCGAATGCTGCGCCACCCACGTTATCTTGGCATCATCCTCATGAATCTGGGTCTGGCCTTGACCTTCGCCGCATGGGTAGGATTAGGCATCGTCGCGGTACTGATGGGGGTGCTGCTGTGGCGCATCCACGACGAGGAAATCTTGATGCAGCAGGAATTTGGGGCGGAATGGGATGCCTATGCCAAAACATCGTGGCAACTTATCCCGTATCTCTATTAAACGGCATATTCTACCTTTCGAGATGAGGCGGGAATGAAATAGGAAGAATACGCCGTCCAAGCCAAAAATCGGTCTATAGCGTCTCATTCATGGGGCGCATCCCGATCATGAAAATGCGGGACTTGGGTGGCTGGGTCACGGCAAACACAATCGCCTCCGCCACATCCTCGGCCTCCATCATCTTCTCCAAATTGGGATCGCCGGGGGTGCGGCCCGTGCCCAATGCAAAATAGGTGTTGACGCCGCCGGGGGCAATCACACTGACCTTGATGCCATGTTCGCGCACTTCATGATCCAGCGCTTGGGCAAAGCCCACCTGTGCGAATTTGGTGGCGCAGTAGACCGTCTCACGCGCCGTTCCCCTCAACCCCGCCACCGACGACACGATGATGATATAGCCATCGCGTTGTTCCAGCATGTGTGGCAAAAATAGGCGGGTACACAGGAAGGTGGAGCGCATATTGGTGTTCATCATCCAATCATAATCTTCAATGCCCAACTCCATCAGTGAGCCATATTTGCTGACCCCGGCGTTATTCACCAAAATATCCACCCGCCCCACCGTCGCCATTGTTTGATGCCGCAGCCGTTCCACCTCCATCGCCTCGGTTAAGTCTGCCGGAACGACAAGGGCACTCGCCCCCATTGCGTGGATTTCCCCGGCCAATGATTCCAGATCGGCTTGATTACGGGCGGTTAACACGACCTGCGCTCCATCGCGGGCCAACGCGATTGCTGTCGCGCGTCCAATACCGCGACTTGCCCCCGTCACGACTGCCACCTTCCCTGTCAAACGCGCTTCACTTGACATGCACGCTGCTCCTCTGCACATAACACCCTATAAATACCCCTAATTCTACCGCGTGGGCCTTGCGTGGGGCTTACAAACAATCGAGAAATTCTCTGGCGGGTGAATGTAGAGTAGAAATTTCGGAACATATGGTCTATAATTATGATTTATATAATGGATATGCGTTAGCGTAACTACAGTTACGCTTAAATGGCTGTGGGTTATATTGAAGCCCTTATCTGTGGCCGATAGACACACAAAAAGGATGATATGCACCAACCGCAAGCAGCGTCAGCCAAACATAGGCTAATGGTGCGGGGGTCGTTATACACAAAATCTTAACAAATGGTGAGATTCGGGGTAAAGTTGGCAACACTTTTGGCGTTAGCTGCGTATTCCTTATGGAAGGTGGGATGGCGATAAGCAAGACACACATCATCCTATATGTCCGGGATCAGGACGTGAGTACGGCGTTTTATGCTAAAGTCCTGAATCAGCCGCCCAGCCTGTTTGTACCGGGCATGAGTGAATTTACGCTTGGGCCAGATACCATCTTGGGCCTGATGCCGGAGACGGGTATTAAACGATTGCTGGGCGAAAACCTGCCTGACCCCGCCCAAGCAACGGGAATCCCTCGTGCGGAGGTGTATCTCATCGTAGATGACCCATTGGCCTATCACCGCCGTGCATTGGAGGCCGGTGCGGTCAATCTGAGCGACCTCAGCAGACGTGGGTGGGGTCATTACGCCGCGTATTGTCTGGATGTAGACGGCCATGTGTTGGCCTTTGCCAGTGAGATTGACCCCAATGTTTAGGGGATACTTTTCGGGAGGATCGCGTTAACCTTCTATCCAAATGCAGTGGGGCGAAATCGTATGAGACAAGAGGAGCTATCCATGCAAGCGAGAATCACCAAATGGCTTTTTATCGGCGTCATGGCCGTAGTATTTCTGGTCATGTTCAGCCATATTACACACGCCGCGCCCTACCGCGATGTACATGCGCAGGGCAGCCCACCCATAGACCCGCCGACCATCATCCGTTTTGCCAGCGACCCGGCCACCACGACTGTAGACGCGGCTGAATCGGGCGAGACGGAAATCACCCTCAGTTGGGCAACGGTGGGGATGGAGGCCGATCAACATCTAGAAATCAGCTATTGGCGGCTGAATCAATGGCTGCCTGCCATCGCCCCCGATCCGAGCACCGCCCTGCCTAATAGCGGCGAAGTCAAGGTGACGCTCTATCACACGTTGGAATTTGAGCCGCCGACCTATCGGCTTGCTATTGTAGATGCCAATAATCAGCCCGTTGACCAATGGATATTAAATATCGCCTATGATCTGACCCCGGATAACGAAGGGGAGACCGAAGGGGATGCCACCCCTACCCCGCCCGTTATCCCGGAGGTGGAGATTGAATTTTTTAATCCGGTGCAGACGACGATTGACGTGGCAGCACTAGCAGCCAACGGTTCGCTCGCGTTTGGCGACACGACCCTGCCCGTCGAGATGACGTGGAATATCAACAACCGTCTACCGGAAAGCAATCTGATTTTTGAGCAGTTATTGGAAGACGGTGGGGTCATTCGGGCGGATACGACTCGGCCCAATTTATGGGTTCCGTCCGATGGCACAGGCATTTTGCGCCCCCTCATCCCTTCCGCCGACGGGCCAATTAACCTGCGGGTGCGCGTGGTGGATTTAATCGGCGGCGAGACATTGGCCCAGATGGACGCGGTGGTCAACATCACCGGCACGGGCAATCGGCCTGCCCCATCAGTAACCCCCCTGCCGACAACGCGACCCTCATCCAGTGCGACGCCGATTCCGGGTGCGCCTGCCGTTACCTCAGCCGTTGTGGAGACTCCAGCCAAGCGCGGTGAGCCACTCGACATCACATGGGTAGCGACCAATACCAATGCCGTCGCCATCTACCCGTTACATTTTGATCGCAACACGGGTCAATGGGCGCGGTATCCTGATGAAGAAGCGTATGCCAATGCCCAACCCGCCAGCGGCACGATTCAGTATTATGTCGCCGCCGAAGAACGCAACCCGCTGCGTTTTGAAGTCATCGCGCTGGGATCGGATGGCGTCACCACCGCCAGCGCCTTCACTAACGTTGCCGAGATTTTCTGTGAACTGCCCTTCTATGGCGATCAGGAATCTTTCGATGGCTTCTGTGGCATGTGGCAGCAGGAAACCCAAGCGGCCTACCAGCGTTTTGAGCATGGGCATATGGTCTGGCTCAACGCCTTTGACATGATCCTTGTATTTTACGATCAAGGCGGATGGGCGGCTTTCACTGACCAATACACGGAAGGCGATGTCATCAATGTGGGCGAAGCGCCGGAAGGATTGGTTGCCCCCGTGCGTGGTTTTGGCGAATTGTGGATGACTAACAAAGACGTACAGACCAAACTCGGTTGGGGGGCGTCCATCGAAACGGCCTATGTTGCGCCCTATCAATTTTTCCAATCGCGCCAAGACCCCAGCCTCGATTTTATTGATATGGGTTGGTTTGATGGCAGTATCGTGCGGCTGGCTGCTCCCGACGTTAAAGCATGGCTGCCCAATAGCGGGCCAGCGTGGTCAATCGTCCAACCGTAGGAAACGACCTCACCCCCCGTACCCCCTCTCCATTTGGCTAGGGGGAGAATATGCCCTATTGAAGCCCCTCTCACGTGGGAGAGGGGTTTGGGGTGAGGTAAATTTTTACAGTGGTTTGTAAGAGGCCGTCCGAGAAGTTAAGGAGTTGGAGGGGTGGCGGCCTGCAACCGGGCTAAACGGCGTACCATCAAATGGGACATAGCGAGATAAATCACGGTATCGGCGGAGTGGAGATGGTACTCAACGTCTTTGTAGAGCCGACGATAGAGGTTGAGCCAAGCGAAGGTGCGTTCGACCACCCAACGACGCGGTAAAACTTGGAAGCCCTTGCGCTGAGGGTCGCGGTGAGTAATGTCGACCTCAATTTGGTAGTCGCGTTGGGCGGCCTCCACAAAGCGTCCGCCATAAGTCCCATCGGCCCAAATGTGTTTGAGACGCGGGCAATGCTCACTTACCCATTGCAACAACCACGTCCCCACTTGCCCGTCATGATAATGCGCCTCCGTCACGAAGGCTTTGACCACGTAGCCGAGGGTATCCACCACCACATGGCGTTTGCGTCCCTTCACCTGCTTACCCCCATCATAGCCCCTCAGCCCCCTTTTTCCGTCGTTTTGACGGATTGGCTATCGATACTCACGGCGCTGGGTGTTGGCTCTTTGTGGACTTGCACGCGGATTTGTTGATGCAAGGCCGCATGAATCCGCTGCCAATCCCCACTCTTGCGCCATTGGCTGTAATACTCGTACACCGTGCTTTTCGGCGGAAACTCGTGCGGCAGCATCGCCCATTGACACCCGGTTTTCAATACATAAAAAATCGCATTCAGAACCTCGCGCAGATCCACTTCCCGATGCCGACCTCCCCATTTCCCCGCTGGCAGCAACGGTTCGATGATTTCCCATTCCTCGTCTGTTAAATCACTCGGATAAGCCCGCCGTTCCATTTTCTGCTCGCTTTCTCTCTTCCCCTCCTTCTAGTTTACCCCAACTTCTCGGACGGCCTCTTAGGAGACTGGTCCACTTGGACACGGGGCTAATGACGTTTAACTTTTAAATCGGGTAACTCCTCCCCATCCCAAACCCTTCCCCATCGCAATAGGGAAGGGCTTTAACATGGCATTTCCTCCCCTCCCTAATGCTTTGGAGGCGCGGGGCTGGGGGTGGGGATTGTGATTCCCGAAATAGATGTTAAACGTCATAAGCCGCCGTGCTGAAGTTAGTGAAAAAGATGGAGCCAACCAACATTAGAACCACTGTAAAGGCACAATAAACTCGAAGTTTTACGCTTCTGATTTCTCCACGACCACCTTTAACGCCCCCTGCACAATCTCAGGCGCGATGCCAAATCGCGCACCAACCACCGCCCCCACCGCGTCCAAATCGCCCTCCAACAGATGATCTATCCGCGTGCCATCCACAAATTGCTCCAAGTGCAGCGGGTTTTCACTGCTGTTAAATCGCCACGCCTGCCCGCCGACCACTTTGTTAATCACCACCTTATCCAGAAACAACCCCCCGTCGCCATAATCGCGGGTGGTCGCCTCACGGTAGGGCATGGCATCCATCGGGTGGTCAATTAAAGTAAAGGCGTTGAGTCGCGGGTGTGGACTGCGTTCAATCTCAAAGCGGTGATCCCCAATCGGCACGGTGCGATAATTCAACAATGGGGTTTCACGGCTGTTGGGCTGTGTTTCCTCTAGCGGCAGGGCGGCATAAATCGGCAGGCCCACATCCACCAGCCATTTCTGTCCCTCAATCAGAATCACAATCGCGGTGTGGCAGCCGATCTGCTCCCCCATATTGTTAATCGTCAAATACCCCTCAAAGCCAAGTGCCCGCAGCAGGGCAAAAAACGCGAGGTTGCTTTCAAAACACGTCCCACCCGTCCCCAAACGCAGGGCAGTCTGCCAAAATTCATCGGGCCAGCGGGGGCAATCTTCCGTCGCTTCTGTGTTCGCACGGCGCACAATCCGCGAGGCGCTTTCCCATGCTACTTTTTGGGTATAGGCCGTGAGCAATCGGTCAATATACCCAACCGAAGGCGCGGCCTTGTCAACTTCGAGATAATCCAGTACCGCCTGTTTGCGTTCGGTGGTTAAAATTGGCTCGACCATCATTTATCCCCCTGTGTTGCCGAAAATCATCTCTCTCATCATAATACCCTTTGACGGATGAATACCCGTGCTTTCGTCCAGTTTTATTTCACTTACCAGACCCTGAAGGATTCCACCATTGACCCATCCCATCCCCGACGCTGTTGTCACGTTTTTGGCAGAGGAACATCTCGGCGACATCACGAATGTCACCCTTTTGACAGGTGGTCATATCAACCGGGCCTCACGCATCACGACCTCGGCGAATCTCAGTTTTATCCTCAAGGAGAATGCGATAGACCGCCTTTTTGAATGTGAGGCGGCGGGATTGGAAACCCTTCGCCAAGCGGGAATCAATACCCCAAAGGTGTTTGCCGTCAGTGCAAATTTCCTGTTGATGGAGGACTTGGGCCATCATCCGCTCGATGACACCGATTGGGAGGCATTTGGCCGAGCCGTCGCCCATCTCCATCGCCACACCCATGACCGATTTGGTTATGATTATGACAATTATTTGGGGCCCCTGCCGCAAATCAACACGTGGAGCGACGATGGGCATGAATTTTTTGGGCAGCATCGTGTCCTGCGTTATCTCGCCGAACCGAAATGTGAACAGGCCATGACGACCCAAGACCGCCGGGATTTGGAGCGACTGGTCAAACGTCTACCGGAGCTAATCCCCGTACAGCCGCCCGTCCTTGTGCATGGCGATTTGTGGCACACCAATATGCTGCTGGATGCCCGACGCCAGCCCACCCTGATTGACCCAGCGGTTTATTATGGATGGGCCGAAGCCGATTTAAGCATGACCCGTCAATATGGGGAGGGCAAAGTGCCACCCCGCTTTTTTGACGCCTACAACGAGGTCAATCCGCTGCCCGCTGGTTGGTGGGATCGGCTGGAACTGCTGATGATTCGGCAGCAGATGGCGGTGTTGGCCTTCTTCGGCAATCAATTCAACACCCTTGATGAACTCCGTGCCACGCTTGCGAAATTTGGCTAAATCAGGCTATGGATACCACGTTCGGATAATCATCTGCGCGACTTTGCCGCCCGTGCTGATGGCATCGAGCGCAGATCGGCCATTTTGAACATCGCCTACCGCCCACAGCCGACGGACATTCGTTTGTTGGGTATCATCAGTTTTCACAAACCCCCCATCGTCTACCGCCAACCCAAGATTTTTGACGAGGGTGTGAATGAGCGGGACGGGCTGTTTGGGTGGTATCCAGAGCAGCGTGCCGACTTCAATCTGCTCCCCTGTCGCCAGTGATACCCCTTCGACTTTGCTTCCGGTATGATGGATTTGGGTGATTGCGCCGCTGTGAACCGAAATACCAGAGGCGACCAGATTGGCGTGATAATCGGCATCAATCGAGACACCGGGCTGCAAAATCAGTTTGATGTGCGAAGTCCAGTTCTGAAGCATCTTGGGGAAATGGTGGGCCTCATTTTCGGAAGCCGCGACGACCCCCCAGACCCGATCTCGATTTTCATACCCGTCGCAAAATGGACATGGAATGATGGTGTCGCCCCAACACTGGGCAAAACCGGGAACCGTCGGGTGAATATCCCGATACCCGATTGCCAAAATCACATGCTTTGCCCGGATGGATGTGCCTTGTTCGCCCGTCACATGGAAATAATCATTGTCGCCCTTCGTGATATTGGTGACTTGCTCGTGAGAGAGTTCGGCACTTTGATAAATATCAATTTGTTGCCATGCGATTTCACGGGTTTTTGCGGGCAGCAATCCATCCAAGCCGAGGACATTATGCACCCCATGCGAGGCGCCATTGCGAGGAGGCTGTGGATCATCAAATACAAGGATGCGCTTGCGGGTTCGGGCCAGCATCAGGGTCGCCTGTAGACCGCCCGGCCCGCCGCCAATCACCGCAATATCGTATGGATTGTGTTGCATTGTTTTTGCTCCATTGGGTTTCAATCCTGTGTCTGGGGAATAGACGACACATCTGTCTCAAATTTTACAACCTTGTAAAATAATTGACGAAATTGCTGCAAAATAGACGGGAATGCTCAATTTCTTTGGGCGAGGTAAAATATGGGCTTACCTTGATTGCCAGTTCGCCAGATGAGCCAAATAATACCATCCCCAACCCCCTCTCCACTACATAGCGAGGGGGAGAGAAAATGGCCTGTTCAAGCCCCTCTCCATGCAATGGGGTGGGGACTAGCAATCAGGGTAGGCTTGTTATTGAATTCGACAAGGGTAAGGGATGAACAAGACACAGCGGAATATATTAAATGCGGCGTTTGAGGTTTTGGCACAAGATTTTTCGGCCCCGCTGGAAAAAATAGCCGAGCGTGCGGGGGTGACTCGTGCCACGCTGCATCGCTACTACAACAGCCGCGAAGCCCTGATGGAAGGCGCAAGCATCGAATTGTGTCGGCTGACGAAAGCGGTTATTGATGAGGCAGCAGCAAGCCATGATGCCCCCGTTCAGCAATTGAAAGCAGTGGTGATGAAATCGGCAGAGCTAGGCAATCACTATCATTTTCTCATGCACGCGATGGAGCATGATAATCAGCACGACCCCAAATTCCAGAAGGTGGAGCAGCAATTGGCTGACTTGATTGATGCTGTCCGTCAAGCAGGCTACGTCCGTCCCGATGTCCCCACGCCTTGGATTATCCAAGTCTATTATGGCATCATGGCAGCTTCATGGCGGGTTTTACGGGATGGCGGCGTCGCCCCCAAGCAAATCCCTGATCTGGCATGGCAGACGTTTACATCCGGCTTGTTTGTGGATGGGCGTTACTGAGAAATTTGGCAAACCATGACCTCCCTACCCGCCTATATTGACCGCTTCCACCTTGCCGACCACCTCAACCCCGACCTATTGCGCCGCCTACATGTGTTTCAATATCCGACAGTCACAGCGATTTTTGCTCAATCCGGCGAACAGCAGATGCTCTATTTTTTGGTATCGGGCAAGCTGCAAGTCAATATCCTGCACCCCAACGGCAAATACTCGGTGTTGGCCTTTTTGACCCCGCTGGCAATGGTCGGCGACTTGGAGCTATTCGGCGACGAGGCCACCCAGACCAATGTCATCTGCACCGAACCCAGCACCCTCTTAGGCCTCGCCAAAGCCGACGCCCTTCAATTTGGTTATGATGACCCAAAATTTTTGCGCTTGGTCATCACGCATCTCAGCGCCAAACTAACCGTCACCAGCCATCTGCAATCGCGTGCCGTCCTACCGCTGGTCTATCAACTGGCGGCCTACTTATTGAACCAACCCACCCACCCCGATGGAAAAATCACGCTGGAATCCAAAGCCGACCTTGCTGCCTTGCTAGGCACAACCCCCCGCCATCTGAACCGCACCCTCAAACATCTCGAAACCGAGGGTATCATTCAGATTGAAGGCAAAACGCTCACTCTCTTGGATTTGCCCGCCCTACGCCAGTATGTCAGTGATGAATAAGTAAGCGTTTTACCTCACCCCAAACCCCTCTCCAACGTAGAGAGGGGCTTCAATACGGCGTTTTCGACTCCCCCTCGCCAGATGGAGAGAGGGCTGGGGGGTGAAGTTGGTCTTCCCGCATCATTTAAGGACGAAGCAATTATCCCCGCGTGGGCTAAATTGGGACATTTGTCCTGCGCCATCCACCACCCCGCCACTATACTCAAGCTATAGATTTCCTTATACCTAGCTACTGTAGGGGTCAACCATGCGCCGAATTTTGATTGATACGGATACCGCTTCGGATGATGCCGTCGCCCTCATTTTTGCCCTGCGCGATGATCGTGCCCATATCGAAGCGATCACGGTGGTGGCAGGCAATGTGCCGGTAGATACGGGAGTGAAAAACGCCCTGACCGCCGTGCAAATGGCTAACACATACACGCCCCCGGTCTATCGTGGCTGCTCCAAGCCGATGATGCGCGACCTGTTCACCTCCGAATTTGTGCATGGTAGCGACGGCATGGGCGATATGAATTTGCCCGACCCGGCTCTGTGTGTGGCCTCCGGTCATGCGGTGGACAAGATCATCGAATTGGTGGTTGATAATCCCCACGAAATCGAACTAATCACACTCGGCCCGTTGACCAATTTGGCGCTGGCCTATCTCAAAGAGCCGCGTATCGCCCAACTGGTTAAACACGTGTTTGTCATGGGTGGCAGTGGATTTGGCCCCGGCAACATTACGCCCGTCGCTGAATTTAATATCTATGTGGATGCCGAAGCCGCACAAATTGTGTTATCGAGTGGAATGCCGCTGACCTTTGTGGGATGGGATGTCAGCACGGACGAGACGTTCATCAGTCAAGCCGACATTGACCACCTCTTGGCAACAGGTTCACCGATTGCCCAGTTTTGTGTGCGCTGTAACGAAGGGCTGCGTTTGCACAACGAGGAAGTGTGGGGGCAAAGCGGCTTTGATCTGCCCGACCCCACCGCCGTGATCGCCGCCCTGTATCCCGAAATCATCTTGAAACAAAGTACGGTCTACAGTTTTATCGAATGTAAAAGCGCCGACACCTATGGTCAGATGGTCATTGATGGCAATAATTTGCTCAAGCGCCCTGCCAACGTCACGCTTTGCCACAAAATTGATGCCGCGCGTTTCAAGGACATCCTGTTTTCACGGATTCAATGAGAGACCGTATGGAATGGCTAGTTTTGACCCCACCCCAACCCCTCACCAAACATAGTTTACCCTCCGACAGTTTTTCGGAAAGGCGATCAGGAAGGGATTTTGGGCATATTGACCTCACCCCCCTGCCCCCTCTCCATCTGGCGAGGGGGAGTCGAATCTGGCGTAGGGAAGCCCCTCTCCCTTGTGAGAGGGGTTGGGGTGAGGTTGCTTTTTCGTCCATTGCCCCAAAAGTGTCGGAGTGTGAACCAAACATAGGGAGGGGCTTGAATACGCCATTGCCGATGTTCGAGGGTTGGGATAGGAATGCGGCTTATTTTTTAAATTCCCACAACTCGTCCATCATCTGGCCCATCTTGCGCTTGATCCGTTCATCAATCAAGTTCAACTGCTCATCAAAATGTACCCGCCCCAGTGTGATTTGGGTAGGGGCAGGCCACCCTTTTAATTCCGCCACCATCATGACCATGCTGGCATTCGTCACAGGATCGTTGCAGGCCATCAATCCAACAGGGATGCCGTGCAAATAGGGCAGCATGTCATCCCCCAAATATTCAAAATAATCTACGGTGTTCTTAAAAATCCCACTCACCGCGCCATGATAGGTTGGCGAAGCCCACACCATCGCATCGGCCCGTCGCACGGTGTCCATTAACCGTCGAATATTGGCTTGGGCATCGGCGGGGTACTGTTCAATCGGCAAATAAGGAACATAAATCGGCAAGTTCAATTCACGCACGTCCAATAATTCGACCTCAAAGCCGCGTGTTTGGGCCATTTCCAATGCCGTCCGCAGGCCCGCCCGTGAACGCGACTGGTCACGCATACTGCCCCCTAACCCAACCAACCGCCGTGTGTGCTGCCCTAAAAAAGCCATGCTCGTAAATTATCCTTAGCCTTTGTCATTCCCAATAAATGCTTTAAGTATAGAAGAGTGTCTATCGAATGTTCCCTGTACCTAAGCCCAGTTTTGACCTGAGTTTTGGACAATTTTACGCCCGACGGTCAAACCATCGGGATATGGGTGTAAAAAGCCGCATGAATGAGGCTCAAAAAAAGTCTCTAGCTGGCTTTAGTCAGCTTACCGATTCCGTCTAGCTGTCGGCTTTGAGCCGATAGCGACCAAAACCAGATAGCTTGTCCGAAACTCAGGTTCATTTTATGGCAACAAAAAAGGCCATTGTGTGGCCTCTTGTGTGGATGATACGGAATTCGGTTATTTTATGGTTTTTCGGAACAATGGGTTTAAACCCATTGTTGGGAAGAATACAGCCATAGGTCAGCCGAATTCCGTATGAGATGATAAACGCTAGGCTGGTACGTGCTCCAACAGCAATTTGCGGGCCATTTCATACCCTTCGTCAAATGAATGGGTAAAACTCATGGTGTCGGACATCAGCTTAATTAAGGTGCTAATGGTCGTGCCCGCCATATCGGTTTTGGTCACCACGACGACCCCGATTACCTTCGGATCGAGATTGACGGCCCACTTATTCATCTGCATATCCAACAGTTTGTTGGTGGCGTTCCGCATATCGAGCAACAGCACATAGGGCGCTGTCCGATCTCGTGTTAATTCCATGCGGGCAAGGGTTACATCGCGTAGGTCTTCTTTGCTGATGGGGCCTTCCCATGTGCTGAGGAGAATACCGTTTTCAATCCACTCAAATGAATGCTTTAATCCCATGATTCCTTTACTCCAGAGAGATACTACCCCTCCGAGGCTCAATTGGAATTATAAACGAAGAATCGAGAATGTTTGAGAAATTTTGCACAAATTAACGGAATTTTCATGAATTTTTAAGAAGCATACTTGTGAATTCGTTCACAATACGCTAATTTTGATGATAGATGATAGAGCATATCAAGCGGATACCAAGCGCCAAAGTGGTTAATGCTTGATAAACATCGCCGCCCATCCTCGTGAGCTATGCTATAATGTTTTTAGAAGTTTTTGAAAGTTCTAAACAGAAGAACCATGACTGACCATCTGTCGGTAATTCACCCCGCCACTCCGGAATCCCTCTATCGCTCGCCGCGTGGTTACATGGCCCTGCTGCGGTGGTATGAAGCCATGCTGCACAAACTCCCCGTCGCCTATACCGAACGCACCGTCAACACCCGCTTTGGTGAGACGTATCTGATCGAGACCGGCCCCCAAGATTCAAACGCCCCGCCCGTCGTGTTGCTGCATGGCATTATGGGCAATACGATGATCTGGCGTCCCCAATATGCGGCCCTCTCGCAACATCATCGGGTCATCGCGGTGGACTGTATTGGCGAAATCGGACGTAGTGCCCCCACCCGTGCGTCGTGGAAATCCAACACCTATGGCGAATGGCTGGTGGATGTATTGGATGAGTTAGGCATTGAGCAAGCGGCACTGGTGGGTCTTTCCAAAGGGGCATCCATCATCCACAAGTTTTCACAGTTAGCGCCGGAACGCATCTCGAAAGCGGCCCTCATCAGCCCGATGGGGTTAGCCAATGTACGCCTGCCCTTCTATCTGCAATTTTTGGCGGTTTCGGCCTCGCAGTTGATTCAAGGCCTGCACAGCCGCGCGTTCTATCGTCTAATGGATGCGCGGGTCTTCATCAACAAACAGGGGGCAGATGTCGAACGCTGGTTTATGGAACGCAGCGCCCATCTGTATTACATCACCGTGCGTTATTTCAGCATCAACCTGTTGGATGGCCGCCTATTTCGGGCGTTTCCGGTCAATCAACTCAAGCGGCTAAATGCCCCTACCCTTGTGCTGGTGGGTGAGCAAGACTTTTTCTTTCACCCACAAAAGTTGATTGCACGTGCCCGACAGGTGCTGCCGAATCTGCGTGACGCCGCCATCATTCCACAGGCGGGACACGCCATGCACCTTGACCAACCCACACTGGTCAATCAACACCTACTGAATTTCTTGGGGGCGTAATACCAGATACGCATCAAGGCTAACCCCATCCCCAACCCTTCCCCGCCTGCGGGAAAG
>JAIOHL010000348.1 GCA_019913005.1 Anaerolineae bacterium
GACGTATGCCCTGCGCGGTGAACATCCCGTCGGCGTGACCGATGTGACCGTCGAAAATGGGGACCGCCCCCTCAGCATGACGATGTGGTATCCGGCGCTGAATCCCGATGGCGCGGAGGAATTGACCACCTATCAGATCGCCGTCTTGCAGCGTGAAGGTCAGGCCCTGCGCGATGCCGCCCCGGATATGGCAGGTGGCCCCTATCCGGTTATTTATTTTTCGCATGGCCTCGGTGGGGCGCGGTTGCAAAGTGTCTTTTATACTGAACATCTAGCGTCGTGGGGTTTTGTGGTTATCGCGGCGGATCACCCCGGCAGCACCTTTTTTGATGTGCGTGGTGGCGTGACCGAAGGCGTGACCGAAAGTTTTGGCTATCGGCCTCTCGAAATCTTGCGTCTGATCGCCTACTCCGATGAAATCAACGCCAGCGGCCCCTATGCCGGATTGCTGGACATGAATACGCTGGCCGTGACGGGGCATTCCTTCGGTGGCTATACGACATTGGCGGCGGGCGGGGCGCAGGTCAACACGGCCTCACTCCATGAAATCTGCACCCTGCCCGAAGCACAAGAAATGGGCCTGTGTGAAAATCTGGAAGAACGCCTGCAAACAATGGCAACCGTGCGCGGCCTGACTGAAGTTCCCGCAGATGTTTGGCCCGCGACCACCGACCCACGCATCAAGGCAATTGTGCCCCTTGCTCCGGCGGCAGGTGCAATATTTGGTGAGGCAGGCATGGCGGGCGTCACCGTCCCGATGATGTTGATGGTTGGCACACACGATAGCTCGACTCCTGCCGAAACCAATGCCATCCCCGCTTTCAAAAATGCCAGCAGCGCTGAAAAGTCGTTGGTGATGTTGCAAAACGCTGACCACTATATTTTCGTAGATGAGTGTATCGAGACGATGGTACAGTTGGGGCTGTTTGATAAATGCAGCGACGATGTGTGGGATATGCAGCGTGCCCATGAACTGATTAACCACCTAACAACGGCCTTTTTCTTGGCCCATCTGAAGGGTGACACCGATGCCGCCGATGCCTTGTTACCCGGTGCGGTAGATTTTATCGGCGTGGAATACACCGTCACAGGGTCGTAATTCGCCGCTCGGTTGCAAAGCAGGGTAGTCTGAGCCTGACCCCTACGCAAGACGTGTCTATTGGTAGGGGCAGGGTAAGACCTGCCCAATTTTGAACCTTGCAACAGAGCATAATTCGCCAACACCCGACAAGCCTCAAAGCAGTGAGGTAGATTGCCCAATAATGAGAGGATACACCATTGGCCTTTTCCAATTTCACCGCCGCCGTCGAAGGGGCAATTATCCACGAAGGGCGCTATTTGATGATTGTGCGCTCCGAGCATGAAGACCACGCCGCCGGGGTCTTGGCTTTTCCGGGTGGGTCAGTTGAGCCGGGAGACGATGAACCGAGTATTTTAGAAAAGACCTTGCGCCGCGAAATCCGGGAAGAAACCAGCGTTACGATTGGCGACGAATTGGTGTATCTTGAAAGTACCCGCTTCCCGATGGACGATGGTCGTCAAGCGGTCTTGGTCACGTTTATGTGTCGCTATGCCAGCGGCACGCCCACCGTCGTTGACCCCCTTGAAGTGGCGGAGGTCGGATGGATGGCGGCCTCAGAAATTTTAAATCATGCCAAAACCCCTTCGTGGTTGCGTGCCACCCTCGAACACGCGGAGGCCAAACGGCTACAACTAGGATGGTGAATCATGCAACAGTCTACCAATCGTCCAGCGACCCCACCCGACGCAGCACACACCAAGCGTTTACAGGGCTGCCTGCCCTCGTACAAAACCATTTTGAAGATTGAGGGTGCAATTCTCATCGTCGTTGGCATCGCCAGCCTCCTGCTCAGTTGGGATTTCGGTCTCAGTCTGACATGGGTCGGTATCGGGGCGATTGCTTTTGGCGGGATGAGTCTGGTCGGCGGCTTCAGCATTACCCGCAATTTCGCCTATCAACAAGCCCAATCCGTCGGGCCGCTCAATCAAGTTGAACGCGCCCAAGCTGAACTCAAAGAGCGTGGCGGTCAATTTGAATTCCTCGTTCTGATGCTGATTGTAGGCATCCTGACCATTTTTCTAGGCTTCATTGCCAGCATCTTGACGATATAATCATAGTGAGACAGGGTGCATATGGGTCAGTCTAGGAG
>JAIOHL010000349.1 GCA_019913005.1 Anaerolineae bacterium
CCCTTCGACCCCCAACCCCGCAAAATTCGGCCCATTCTTCACAAAAATCGAGCAGTCCATCAAGCGGGCCATATGGGTCATATGATCCACATTTTTGCTGTGAATGCACGCCGTGTGACGATAGCCATGTTCACTGCGCCACGCCAGATCAATCGCGCTGTACACATCCGGCATCCGCACCACTGGCATAAACGGCATCATTTGCTCTGTCCATACCAACGGATGGTCGGGTTCAACCTCCGCCACAATTTGGCGTACTTCCGGCCCAACCTTGATGCCAAGTTCGCGCAGCAGCACACTTGCATTTTGTCCGATAAATTCCTTGTGCATATAAGCCGCTTCGCCCGGCCCATGATCTTCCCGGCACACAATGCCCCACAGGCGCCGTATTTGCCATGACGTCAGCACATACCCGCCATGCGCGGCCATCGCCTCTACCAAATCATTCGCCACCCGATCCACCACGAAGGTGCCTTTTTCGGTAGTGCAAATGATGTTGTTGTCAAATGAACCGCCCCGCACAATATCCCGTCCGGCCTGTTCCAAATCAGCAGTTTCATCCACGACAGCAGGCGGATTCCCCGGCCCTGCACAAATGGCCCGTTTGCCGGATTTCATGGCCGCACTAACCACACCTGCCCCACCTGTGACGACGAGCACCCGTACACGCGGATGGTGCATCAATTGGGTGGCGGTTTCGATGGTCGGGTCAATGCACGCCGATAACAAATTAGGTGGCCCACCCGCACTCATAATGGCTTGATTCAACAACTGGATGGTGTAATTGCTGGCGCGTTTGGCTGAGGGATGGGCATTAAATACCACTGCATTCCCCGCGCTGACCATGCTAATCGTGTTATTAATCACCGTGCTGGTCGGATTGGTACTAGGGATGATGCTGCCAATCACGCCAAATGGGGCATACTCCGTAATGGTCAACCCACCATCCCCACTGAAGGCCTCTGTCGTCAAATATTCGGGGCCGGGGGTCAAATTGGCGTTCATCCAATTTTTGGTAATTTTATCCTCGGCGCGACCCATGCCTGTTTCGCTATGGGCCAATTGCGCCAGCAGCACCGCGTTTTCGGTGGCGGTTTGGCGGATGGCGGCAACCATCTTGTTCCGAATACTCAGCGGGAGGTCATGTAAATCGCGGAAGGCTTGGTTCGCGGCGGCAATGGCATCTTCTAGGGTCGGGTGAATCCCATAACCCAGTTCAACCCCTAATTCGCGCAAATGTGCTGGGGGAATGGCATCCGCCATCGTAGGCAGGGCTTCGAGTGGTGTTCGACCCATCGGCTGATAGGTGGTGCCAATATCGCGCATCACCCGGGTGATGATGGCATTAATTTCATTCTCGCTTAAAGGTAATAAAGCATTCGACACGGTGGCTGCCCTTTCAGATGTCGGCGTGATGGTAACTACATGATGTTTAATTATCAAAAGCGCTGTAAAACCCATACCTTGAGGGATGGGGATAAAATGCGCATCGTTGAAAATAGATACCATCCATTGTATGATAATGTGGGTATTTTAATCAATATTAGGTAATCACATGGGCTACCGGGCCTACAAGTATCGCCTCTATCCAAATGCACGGCAGGAAAAAGACCTGCTGAATATGTTTGTTGTTGCACGTCACTACTACAATATGTGCTTGGATTTATGGAAGTATACCTATCTGACCGCAAAACGCCGCCCCACTTCCCAACAATTTGAGGTAATGCGGAAGGACTACAAAAAGACGATTCCAGCAGCTAAAAACGTCCACTCGCACGTCTTTCAGGGTCTTGCCAAACGCTCTGAGGAAGCCTTTCAAGGCTTTTTTAGACGTGTGAAAGCGGGTGAAAAAGCCGGGTATCCTCGCTACAAAATTGCTGATAGATTTCATTCTATTGAATTTCAACAGTTTGGAACCGGCGTGTCTATTGAGGGTCGTCGGGTTCGCATTTCGGGTGTTGGACGGGTCCGGGCACGGTGGCATCGCCTTATGGAAGGCACAGCCAAGACCGCTGAGATTATTCATAAGGCTGGGCAATGGTTTGTTGTGATTATCTGTGAAGTACAGGACAAGCCCGAACTTCTCAAAACCGGACAAGCGATTGGCCTTGATTTGGGGATAGCCTCACTGCTCACCACCTCGGATGGGGACAAAGTAGACCATCCCAAATTCTATCGTAAGTCCCAGCGAAAGCTCCGTATCTTAAATCGAGCGTTGGTGCGGAAAAAGAAAGGCGGCAAAAATCATTGCAAGGCCAAGCGTCGGTTGCAGCGTCATCATAACCATGTCCAGAATCAACGCCTCGATTATGCCCATAAACTTAGCTTCACATTGGTCAAACACTATGACCTGATCGCCCTTGAGCAACTCAAGGTCAAGAACATGGTCAGGAATAAATACCTCAGCAAGAGCATCTTGGATGCAGGCTGGTCAACCTTCACGACCCTGCTGACGAACAAAGCGGTGGATGCTGGTCGTCAAGTCATGTTCGTGAATCCGGCCTACACGTCCAAGACTTGCTCAAGCTGTGGTGCGCTTTTTGAGGACTTAACCTTAGCAGACCGTTGGGTGGAGTGCCGTTGCGGGCTATCGTTAGACCGTGACCACAACGCTGCTAGGAACATTTTGAATCAAGCACTCCGCCTCTGGGACGCAGAGGTGAGGCAGAACGTAGCGGGCAGTCGAGACGCAAGCGTGCCTCAAAAGCCCTGCCTTTAGGGATGGGGAGCGTCACAGCGAGAACTTCATCAATTGCCCGAATCGTAAAATCGTTGGTAGCGATACATCAGATCATCCGTGATAGCCGTCTGGAGTGGGCTGCGCATAATCGTCCGCGTGGCCCGATCAATCATCATGGTAGTCAGGCGATGAAAAGCGGCGGTGTAGTTGCGCGAAAAATCCACCGGACTGCGACGGCGCAGCAATTCCGGCATATTGGAACAGTGGGCGGCCATTGCCACCATCACCGGACGACTCGCCGTGACAAACCGCCGAAAATCGCTGGCGATATAACTTTCGCGTAGGGCCGCAGGGCTGGCAATAACCAGTAGCATATCCGAATTGTTGAGGGCCTGCTCAATCCCCGATGCCCAAGTCGCTGGACTGTCATTGGAGGCGCTGTCCCAATCCAACCAGACAGTGGCCCCAAGCCGTCGCAAATCACGCGCCAAATAGACTGCGAGATTTTCATCTTCAGGAGCATAGGTAATAAAGATCTGCATACGTCACTTTTCGTTTGTTGTTTTTATGATATGAATGCCAAATTAGGTCAGAAAATCACAGGCCCTACTCTTTATGTCGCTAAATTGTGGTTAAGATTGTCGCTTCGTTGCTTATTTAGCCTTTAATGTGTCGCAAACGGGATTCCCAAGTATATTGAAGTCCATTTGCACCGTCTGATTGTCCGTAAACCGACTCCAGACGCTCATGTCTTCAAATTCGCATTTGGCTTCATCCCCATCCTCCTGCTCAAACAGCAGGATATAGATTTCTTCGCGGCTGTCCACGCGCTCTTGCCCCAAACCGCGTGACCCTGAACCTGCCGCAAGGCTGTATTCCGGCCAGAAAGGTTCAGGGCTGGTTTTCTGATCGGCTCTAATATCACGCCCGTCTCGCCAGCGGTCTATCGTGTAATTACAAACATCAACCGTGTAGCGCTCGTCTCGATATTTGGTCGTACAGACATCCCGGCAGACCCGTTCATTACGATACGACCCATCCCCTTGATCCACGCGGCGAGTGTCACATTCTTCGCGGCAGGTCTGTCCATCTGCCACTTTCCGGGTGCGAGTTTCGGTATGGCGGCTGACATCGTAGGCATCGTTGGGCATATTCACGCAGTCTGCCGATTCATCTACCTGCCTAAATTCGTCAAGGTGGATGATGCGCTCCCACTGATGACCAGCGACGACCAATTCCTCAGTTTTCTTATAGGTGAAGGCAAACACACCCGCCACGATGCTCGTCACCAAAAATGTGATCAGCCCGATGATGCTCAATTCTTTGCGGCGTAGTCCCAAAAGGATGGGACGATTGCGTGCTGCCAGTTTTTCCTCACCAGCAATGCGCTTTATATCCGCATCAAATCGCTCTTGGGCCAGATCACGTGCTTGAAAGCCATCGGCTACCCCACTTGCACCACCCATGCCTGTGGCGACCTTGCTGGGGTCTTCCCGCAAACTGGCATTTTTCGCCCCTGTCTTATCTGAGCCGCATGACCCGCAAAAGTTAGCACTGGCACTGTTGGCTTGACCACAGGCAGGGCATATCCAGTCCACACCATGATACACATGATTTTCCAGCGCGATTTCTTCACCCGGTTTGGGAAAATAACGTTTTTCGGCATTTTGGGGCGCACCACAGTTGGGACAAAACCGATGGGTCACGCCCAGCAGTTTTTTAGTGTCACAAAATTCGCAGTCCCACAGCATTTCATAGACACCCGTCGTTTCGACCCGTGTGCCTCCCTCTCCCTTCCGAGTACGCTCCATACCTGTCGCCGCTTGGAATTTTTTATTCAGGTCTTGAATAGGCGAGTTTTGGCCTAGATTTTGCATCGCGCCAGCCAGACTATTGGCTGACGGTGCCGCATTTGGACTGACGGGGGTGGTGGATTGGACGGATGGGGTGGATTTCCCCGCTTGGCGCAAAATCTCGGCGGCTTGCGCGGAGACACTGTCGGCTAGATCGTTGACATCTAAGGTCATAAAGATGCCTGTGCCTTCGACAAATTTGAGGAACTGCTGTGTCCAAGCCACATCCAGTTCGGCATCTTTGACCCGATCTGCCGCTTTCGTTTCTTGAATATGTTGAGCCGCCGCCCGCGCCACATTTTTGAGTTGGGGCACAGGGTCATTGTTATGAACTTGCTCAAGGGCGGGAATCGCCGCCGGATCGCCCAAAATGCCCAATTGAAACATGGCACGTAGGCGAATACGTTCGTTAGAACTTTTCAGTTCTCCCAAAAGGGTTTCTATAGACATGAAAATACCCATCCCCCGCGAGGAGTAGCAACAAGGTTGTATACCCTAAAATAATACAATACTTGTGAATTCAGTTTCAATTCAGGAATTGATAAAGTAGGCAAAACAATGGGCGAATCGGTGTGGACTCGCCCGCTTTTAGTGAGGAAGTTATTTGGAAAACGCGCTAATCTGTGCTTTTAGCTTGGTCTGATCAATTTCACCGTACTTGCTCAACAGCGTGCTAAACCGTTGCATATAATTCACCAAATCCGGCGCGGTGGGGGCTTCAAAACGTAGCGTGATGGCAGGTTGCGTGTTGCTGGCACGTACCAAGCCCCAGCCTTTGCCAAACTGCACCCGCGCCCCGTCCACATCAATCACCGGGAACTCCGCCGACAATTTGGATTTCAGTTCATTAATAATCTCAAATTTGACGGCATCCGGTGTACTAAGGATGATTTCTGGAGTTGCCAGCATCGCAGGCATCCGACCCAAAATTTCACTGAGGGAGTCGTGCTGCTTGGAAAGAATTTCCAGTGTCTTGAGCGCGACCAGCGGGGCATCATCAAAGCCGTAATAATCCTCCCCAATGAAAATATGCCCACTAACTTCACCGCCGAGCAGCGCCCCTACTTCTTTCATCTTCAGTTTCATCAGGCTGTGGCCGCTCTTCCACATAATCGGCTCGCCACCCGCCGCCCGAATGACATCATCCAGCATCTGACTGGCTTTGACATCATAGACAATTTTTGCGCCGGGGTGACGGGTCAGCATATCTTGGGCGAGCAATGCGATGAGGCGATCTGCCGACACATGATGCCCATGATCGTCAATCAGCCCACAGCGATCCGCATCCCCATCAAAGCCGATGCCGAAATCTGCTCCAACTTCAACGACTTTAGCTTCAAGGTCTTTGGTCAATTCGGGGTCTTCAGGATTGGGCAGATGATTGGGGAACGTGCCGTCCGATTCGCAGAACAGGCAGACCACCTCAATGCCGAGGGCCTCCATTACCGGGGGGACATACGTGCCGCTGAGACCATTGCCAGAATCCACCACGACCTTGAGTTTACGGCTGCCCATCTTAACCATGCCCTGAATGGTCTTCATGTGGCGGTGGATCATCTCAAAATCTTGCACAACCTCGCCCTGCGCCACATTAAAATCATCATTTTGAATCATGTGCAGCAGGTCTTGGATTTGAGCATCCGCCATCGCCAATTTACCATAGGCCATCTTGATGCCGTTATACTGGGTATTCAGATGGCTGCCAGTGATCATTATTCCGGCGGAATTGACATTCGACGCGGCGGCATAATAAACCGTTGGCGTCATCACAAACCCGACATCTACCACCCGTACCCCGGTGCTTGCCAATCCTTTAATAATGGCATCTTTTAAGGGTGGGGTGCTAAGGCGGTTGTCCCCACCCACAAAAATCTGCTTCATGCCAAATGACCGCTGGATATATGAGCCATAGGCTTTGCCTACAAGTTCGGCGACTTGGGGTGTTAATTCTGGGTCAGCGCCCGCGACCATTCCCCGAATGTCATATTTCCGAAAGATATTGCTCCTAATTTGGGCCATGTATATGCTCCTTTACTGTCACTGCAAGCGAAACTCAGGTAAACTGAAAATAACGGATTAAATATGGTCAATCTTCATTTCGAGACAAACTCATGATCAACTTGTATGACATCCTAGAAGCCGCCGACGGTCAGCTTTTTGGTGAGCCGAACAGCCAAATCTTCACGGATTTTTGTTTTGACTCGCGTCGTGCCCAAGCGGGGCAGATATTTGTTGCTGTCAAAACCACGCAAGGCGATGGGCACGACTATATGGAAGACGCCGTTGCCAAAGGGGTGACGGGCATAATGTGTACCCATCCGCCCAGCTTTGACACCGATGGCCTCACCGTCGTTGTCATGCGCGATGTCGAAAAAGCCTTGCTGCGGTGGACAGAGCGTGTCATCACCAAATATGGCGTCAGCGTCATCGCGGTAGCTGGCAGCAGCGGCAAGTCTACCACAAAAGAAGCAATTGCGGCGGTACTCGATACAAAATATAAGGTCTACAAAAATCCGGGCAGCTTTAATGGCCGCTTTGGTCTGCCAATGGCCCTCGGCAAACTGACGGCGGATTATCAATTGGCCGTTCTCGAATTTGGGGTAGATCAATTTGGCGAGATGGCCGAGATGGTCAAGGCCACCAAGCCGATGGTGGGGGTCGTCACCAATATTGGACATTCACACCTAGACCGCTTTGGTACGATTGAGAGCATCGCTGCCGAAAAAAGAGTATTGCTTGAATCCCTTCCCGACGACGGCATTGCCATCTTAAATTACGATGATCCGATGGTTCGCAAGATGCAAACCGCCACCAAAGCCTCGGTCATGACCGTCAGTGTGGATTTAACAGGCAGTGCGTTTGGGGCGGATTTGACAGCCTTTAATGTGCTCGTAGGTCGTTACAAAACCGGCTTTGATCTGCGGTATGGCAACCAGCGTTATATCGGCAAATGGACACCGCTGCTGGGGGTGCATCAACTCTACAGTGTTATCATGGCGACAGCGATGGGTCTCTGTTTTGACGTGCCGATGGAAGACAGTCTGCATGTCTTGACCGAATTGGAACCCATGCCGGGGCGGATGCGTCCTTTGAATGGGCATAATGGGGCGCAAATTGTAGACGATACCTATTCTGCTAATCTTGAAAACACCTTATCGGCATTGGAATGGGTTGAGGAAATTCAGCGTCCCCGTCGCGGCAAAACGATTGATGAAGCACCCCACACCGGGCGTATCTACTGCGTAATGGGTGATATGACCGGACTCGGCGCATCCAGTTTGCGTGGGCATCGTCAAGTTGGGGAGCGCATAGCCGAAGTTACACAGGAACTCGTTACCAAAGGCGAACTCGCTACCGAAATTGCCCGTAGCGCACAGGATAGCGGTCTCCTCTTGAGCCAAATCCATATGACCTATTCGGCTCAAGACGCCGCCCAATCTATCAAAGACAAACTTGGCCCCGACGATATTGTGCTGGTCAAGGGCAGTCAAGCCGCTCGTATGGAACGGGTCGTGCGTGAATTATTGGCTGACCCGAACGACGCCGTATTGTTGGCCCGTCAAGAAAGCGCCTTCGATTCAGTCTGGATGGATCGGCCTGCCCGTCCCACATGGCTGCATATTGATATGGACGCTGTGGCCCATAATGTCCGTCGTATCAAAGAAATCATCGGCCCAGAGGTTGAAATGATGGCGGTGGTCAAGGCCAACGCCTATGGACACGGCGCAATAGCGGTCAGCACCACCGCCCTGTTGAACGGTGCGACCTATTTAGGGGTCGCCAGCATCAACGAAGCGATTGAACTCCGCGACGCTGGTATTACCGCGCCGATTTTGGTTTTGGGTTATACCCCGGCATGGGCGACTGGTTTGGCGATCCGCTACAACGTGACCGTCACCCTGTATGATATTGAACTGGCACGTGCTTTTGAACGGGTAGCCACCGAGATGAATTCAAAAGTGCGTGTCCATGTCAAAGTGGATACCGGGATGGGACGCTTGGGGCTTATGCCGGAAGATGTGCCCCAATTTTTCCGCATTCTGACCAAGATGCAACATCTCGAAATTGACGGCATTTTTACCCACTTTGCGTCTGCTGATGATGATGAGGACTATACCGAATTTCAGATCGAGCGGTTTGAAGGCGCGATTGGGCCACTGTTGGCGGCGGGTTATACCTTCCGCTATATTCATGCTGCCAATTCCGCTGGATTGCTGCAATTTCCTCATGCACGTTTCAATATGGTACGTGCAGGAATTGCGATGCACGGCCTTCATCCCAGTTCCCTCTGCCAGTTGCCGGAGGATTTTGTCCCGGCCCTGACATGGAAAACGACCATCGCCCAAGTCAAGCGTTATTCGAGTGGTGCTTACATTGGCTATGGCAAAACCTATCGCACCATCGGGTCAGAAAAAATCGCCGTTATCCCGGTGGGTTATGCCGATGGTTTCCGCCGTGCCCCCCAACATTGGGGACATGTCTTGGTACACGGTCAAGAAGCCCCCATTGTCGGGCGGGTCAGCATGGATCAAACCACTATCAACGTCAGCCACATTGAAGATGTCAAAATTGGGGATGAAGTTGTCCTGATCGGGCGACAGGGTAAAGCGCGCATTACCGCAGAAGAGGCGGCGGAACGGCTTGAAACCATTAACTATGAATTGGTCAGCACTATTTTGGCGCGAGTGCCACGTGTAAAGTAGTAGGATGTATAGGAATGTCGGGTAACAAGCCACCCCAAGATTGGCGAGGTTTTTTGAGCGACCCTGTCTTAGCGGAATTCAATCTCCGACAGCGGCGGCGCTTGCTCTCGATGATTATTGCAATCTTAATCGGGTTATCTTTGGGGCTGACGACTTCGACAGTCCTTTTTTTTCAGCCGGAAAATCTTTTTTCGGAAGTAGTGGTGCAGGCCGGGGTTGGCCTTGTGTTTGTCCTGCTGGTAGCCTACTGGTTCAATCGTGCTGGCTATTTTCACCCCGCCGCAGCTATCGTTATGATCTCCATTCCAGCCACCTTGTTAGTCATCGTCGGCCTCGACTTTTCATCCGAAGATGTACCTGATGGCCTCATCTATTTTGTGATTCCCATTCTGATGTGCAGTCTGCTCTACACAACGCGAACAACCGCTATAATTTCACTACTCTATATTCTGACGGTTGTCCTAAGTTATTTTTTCATCCCCAACATGAATTGGGATGATATCTATTTTGCCGCTCAATTTATCTTTATCGTCTCCATTTTTGTCATATTTACCTCCTATCTGCGGCAGCGCTTAATGGATGAATGGAAGAATTCCACTGTCGGCAATCAAAAGGCCCTCACCCAACAAAATAGCTATTTGGAAGCGCTGCACGAGACCTCATTAGCCTTAATGAGTCGGCAAAAGCTAGAGAACTTGCTGCAGGTAATCTTGGAGCGGGCTGCCCAATTAGCCGACACCCAACATGGCAATATTTATCTAATATCAGCGGATGGGAAATCATTCGAACCCCGTGTATTGTTGGGGGTGTATGAAAAAACTTCCGGTGGGGTGCTGCAACTTGGCGAGGGTTTTGTTGGGAAAATCTGGGAGAGCGCTGAACCACTGGTCTTGGATGATTACGATACTTGGCCGGGGCGCTTGCCACATTTTGCGAAGAACCTCGTCCACGCTTCGATAGGCGTCCCTCTTGTCTCTGAAGGCCGAGTCTTGGGGGTGCTTTCCCTTTCCTATATCGAACCGGGTCGCAAGTTTACCCCCGATCAAGTGGCCCTCTTGGGGCGATTTGGGCAACTGGCTTCCATAGCGCTTGATACCACACAGCTTTATGGGTCGCTCCAAAAAGAATTATCCGAACGACAGCGAAGTGAAGCTCATCTAAAGCGGCAAAATGACTATCTTTCAGCTCTGCATGAAACCGCCATTGCCCTGACCAGCCGCCTAAAACTCAAAGACCTGCTGCAAGACATTTTGGAGCGGGCTGCCCGTCTCGTCGAGGCTGATCATGGTTCCATTCAGGTACTCAATCCAACCGATGGACGGATGCGGGTTGGCGCTTCGATTGGGGTTCTAAAGAGTACCTATCCCGATGAAGAGGCCAAACTTGGCGTGGGCTTGACCGGTAAGGTTTGGGAGACAGGGCAGGTGATTTGCCTAAGCGATTATGATGCGTGGGAAGGACGACATTCGAATCTCCCACGCGGTCTTCTACATGCTGTTGTCGGGGTCCCATTAAAGGTTGGTTCTCTCGTATCTGGTGTCTTAAATTTGGGCTATCAAGACCCCGCCCGGCAATTTACACAGGGGGAAATTGAGTTACTGGCTCGCTTTGCCGAACTTGCCGCGATTGCCCTAGACAATGCCTATTTATATGCTTCCTTGCAGCAGGAACTGACCGAGCGCTTGCGGGCTGAAGACAGTCTGCGCTACAGCGAAGCCTATTTTCGAGCACTGATTGAAAACACCTCGGACATCATTACCCTTGTGGATGAGGCTGGGACAATTCAATACGAAAGCCCATCGGTTGAGCGTATTCTCGGTTATGAAATCAATGAGCGCGTCGGGCACAGCATTTTAGATTATGTCCATGCGTCAGATACAATGGATTTGTCGAATAGGTTTTTGGGGGAAGATCTAGCGTCGGCTGCATTGGCATCTCCAACCATTGTCTATCGCAGTCGCCACAAAGATGGGTCGTGGCGCATCTTGGAGGCAACCACCACAAACCTCTTGAACAACCCGGCTGTCCGGGCCGTAATTACCACCAGCCGCGACATTACCGAACGCCGCCAAGCTGTTGAAGAACTGCGGGCCAGTGAAGAACGATTCCGCCAGCTTACCGAGAATATCCGCGAAGTCTTTTGGATGACCTCGGCTGATTTGGAACAGGTGCTGTACGTTAGCCCTGCGTTCGAGGCCACATGGGGGCGTCCTCGTGAAGATGTCTACTCATCCGCCAGTGCCCATCTGATAGATGTCTTGCCTGAATATCGTTCAGCCATGCGCCGCATGTTTATTCGCAGCCGACACGGGCAAGCCACCGATATTGAGGTGCAAATTCAGCGGCCCTCGGATGGTGAAATTCGCTGGATATGGTCAAGAACTTTTCCGGTGGTTGACGCCAATGGGAATTTCTATCGGGTTGCTGGCGTGTTGGAGGACATTACTGAACATAAGTCAGTTGAACTACGCCTAGTCACGCTGCTAGAAAGTGAACGCGACCAACGGATTTTCGCTGAGGCCCTCCGCGATTCTGCCAATGCGATTAGTAGTGCCGCCGATGAACAAGAGGCTCTAAGCCGAATATTGGAGTATTTGGGGCGGGTCGTGCCGCATGACGGTGCCAATATATTATTGTTTGATCCAGCAACTGGATTTGGGCATGTAGCAGGCAGTCACGGTTATGTGAAGGATTTGGGATTTGCCGAGTTTTCCAGAGTGGTTGGCCTCAATGTACTTGGGATGCCGATTCTACAGGAGATGGTTGAAACCCGCCGACCAAAAGTCTTGCCGGATGTACAAAAAGAACCTCGCTGGACCGTGCATGAAAATGAGCAATGGATTCGTTCTTGGGTCGGTGCCCCAATTATGCGGGCCGATACCGTTATCGGTTTTATCAACCTAGACAGCGCCTCCCCCGGTTTTTATAACGAAGATCATCGAGATCGGTTGGTGGCCTTTGCTGGGCAGGTGGGGGTGACTTTAGAAAATGCGCGTTTGTTGAAATTGGAACGAGAACAGCGGCTTTTTGCTGAGGCCCTCCGTGATACTGCTGCTGCCATCAACAGCGCACTGACCTTTGATGAAGTG
Organism: Anaerolineae bacterium; assembly: GCA_019913005.1. Lineage (GTDB taxonomy): Bacteria > Chloroflexota > Anaerolineae > Aggregatilineales > J027 > CFX10. The sequence continues at coordinate 12,326 of JAIOHL010000349.1, forward strand.
CTGGCTCAGGTTTTAGCAAATGTGGATCGTATGGTTCGTTACGATTCCGCCAATATCATGTTGCTGGACGAAACAAAAACGAAGGCTACCGTCGCCAAATTCAGTGGTTATGAGGAGCCTGAACGACGGCTTTTTATCCAAAATATTGTGCTCGAAGTCGCCAAAACTCCCAATCTCCAACAGATGATCCTCACTCAGCAGCCCCTTGTGATTCCAGTGGTCAAAGAGTTCACAGACTGGGTGCCTCTGCCTGAAGCGGCTTGGATAGAGTCAACGGTGGCTGCCCCAATTATCCGCGATCAAGAGGTCATCGGGTTTATTCATTTGGATAGCGGTCAAGCCAAATCTTTTAATGCAACGGATGCACAGCGATTACAGGCTTTTGCCGATCAGATTGGGGTGGCCCTCGAAAATGCCCGACTTTTTGAGCTAGAACGTGACCAACGGCTTTTTGCCGAGGCCCTGCGCGACGCCAACGCCGCCATAAGCCGCACCCTTGATTTAAGCGAAGTCCTCGGTCAAATTCTACTGTATATTGCTCGTGTAGTTCCGCATGATGCTGCCAATATCATGCTGATTAATCCAGATAATGCCAGTGTGACGGTTGTGCGAGCCAATGGCTACAGCACCCAAGAACTTGAATATATTGAAAACAGCCGACTGCAATTTATCGAAGCTGATCATTTGCGCCAGATGTTTGAGACAGGCCTTCCGACCATTGTAGCCGACGTCAGGGCGCTCGACAGTTGGTTCGATATGCCTTATCTCTCTTGGATCCGGTCTTATGTAAGCACCCCCATCCGACGTGAAGGCAACATGATCGGGTTTTTGAATCTCGACAGCCGCACGGTGGGTTTTTTCAAACAGAAAGATGCTAACCGCTTGGTGGCTTTTGCTGACCAAGTGGGGATCGCCATTCACAATGCCCAACTCTATGAATCGGAACGTCAACAGCGGGTCTTGGCCGATACCCTGCGTGACATTGGAATTGTCCTCACTGGGTCGTTGCATCAACAAGAAATCTTGCCCAAGATACTGGAACAGGTCGCGCGTGTGGTGCCCTATGATGCCGCTGGTGTTTGGATGAAACGCGACCATGCATGGCGCCTTTCCGTTGGGGTGGGGTATGACCGTTTTGGGGTGGAAGAGGAAGCCTATGCCTCTGCGTTTACCGAAGATAATAGCGACATCATCCATCGGCTAAAGCAAAACCCACAGGTGATTATTATTGCCAGACTCCCCTATGAAGGCTCAGACCTTCGAATCGAGGCCTTTGAGTGGATTCGCTCATGGGTGGTGGCTCCGATTGTCAGTATGGGGGAGGTCATTGGCTATTTTTCCCTTGACCATACCCAACCAGATTTTTATGGCCCCCAGCACAAGCCTGTTTTGGAAACCCTAGCCAACCAGATTTCGATTGTGATGGAAAATGCACGGTTGTTGGAAGGCGTCGAACATGAAGCGGCTGTTCAGGAAGAGCGCGTGATTGAACGCACCGTCCAGTTGCAGCGCGAACGAGCACAACTGGAGGCTATTCTGGATGCAATGGGCGAAGGGGTGATCTACAGTGAGTATGAACGTGCCAGTCAAAAATCGCAGGTGCAGTTTGTAAACAATGCCGTCTGTCACCTAACCGGATTCTCCGTCGCGGAACTGGTAGACCGTCCAATCGGCGAGTTGATGCGGGAATTATTCGGCCCAGAGGGCGAAGAGCAGCTTCTGTTAAGTGCCTACAGTCGTTTCAACGGGGGTTATACCGACCAGAAATTATCTGACCGGAAGGTTCAGCGTGTCCAGTTGACCCTTCTCCAACGTGACGGTAGTGAGCTAGAGATAGCCCTTACCAGCACTTCATCAGGTACACAGGACACGCCTATGCACTGGCAGTTAATGTTGGTGCGCGACATCAGCCAAGAGAAAGTCCTCGAAGCCCAAAAAAGTCGTTTTGTCGCCAATGCCTCGCATGAACTCCGCACCCCGCTGGCAAATCTGAAAACGCGCTTGTACCTACTGCGCCGCCAACCGGAGAAACTCGACGCCCATGTGGATGTGATTGAACGTACCACTGAACGCATGATTAGCTTGGTCGAAGACTTGTTGAATGTCTCTCGATTTGAACGGGGCATTATTCCATTTGAGCCTGCCCCTACTGATCTGGTGAGGCTGATTAAAGAGGTACTCGATGACCAGCAAATAGATGCTAGCCGCAAGTCTATCCAGTTGGTGCGTGTACTCCCGGATGGTCCCCTCAATCTCCATTTAGACCCCAAACGGATGCACCAAGTCATCACCAACGTGGTCGTGAACGCCATCAGCTATACCCCTGAGCATGGCGTTATTACGGTGAGTATAGCCCTACACGAGACCCATGTATTGATCCAAGTCCATGATACCGGGCCGGGCATTGCTCCTGAACAATTAGAGCATGTCTTTGACCCGTTCTTCCGCGCCAGTGAAGGCAAGGTGAGCGGCACAGGGCTGGGCCTGACGATTGCGAAGGAAATTGTCGAGCGCCATCATGGGGCGATTTGGGCCGAAAGTGAATTGGGCAGCGGCAGTGTGTTTAATGTCCTGCTTCCCCTGCCGACCTAATAAACAAGAAGGCGAGTGGGTGTCTCGCCTTCGTATAGAATGATCGTTATTGAGCTTCAGCCGATTCGATATGAGTCGGGCGGCAGCAGAGCACCAAATCCTTCGCCGCTTTTACTTCGTCCACCCGCTTCACTGGGGTGATATGCGGGGCGCTGTGCAGCAGGTCAGGATTGTTTTGGGCCTCCTCCGCAATTTTCAGCATGGCCTCGATAAAACTATCCAACACTTCTTTGCTTTCGGTTTCCGTCGGCTCAATCAAGAGTGCTTCCGGCACAATCAACGGGAAATAGTTGGTCGGTGGGTGGAAATTATAATCCATCAGCCGCTTGGAAATATCCAGCGCGTGAACCCCCGGCGCTTTGTCCGGCCAATGCCCTTCAATCACCAATTCATGACCACACATCCGGTCAAACGGCATCAAATACGTTCCCTTGAGTCGGGCGCGGATGTAATTAGCATTCAGGACGGCGTAATGGGTGACTTTGGGCAAATCGCTGCCATACGCTGAGATATAAGCATAGGCGCGGACGTGCATCCCAAAATTCCCATGAAATGCCTTCAAGCGACCAATAGACTTGTCTGGCATGACCCATCCATACAGCGGGGCATCGTCTTCGTCTTGGGGTTCTTCAATGATCTCGACCACCGGGCCGGGGCGGAAGGGCGCGAGTTTTTCATTACATACGACTGGGCCACTGCCGGGGCCACCCCCACCATGCGGCGTGGAGAACGTCTTGTGCAAGTTATAGTGCATCACATCAAAGCCGAGTTCACCCGGTTTGGCGACCCCCAACAGGGCATTCATGTTCGCCCCGTCCATGTACATCAGGCCGCCTGCCTCATGCACAATCTTGATGATTTCGACAATGTGTTCTTCAAACACGCCGAGGGTGCTGGGCACGGTAATCATCATGCCCGCCAGTTCTTCTTTGTGTTGTTCACAGGCTTTCCGCAGCACGTCTAGGTCTACATCTCCGTTTTTGTCGGAGGGCAGTTCAATCGCCTGCAAGCCTGCCATCGAGGTGGTGGCGGGGTTCGTGCCATGTGCGCTGTCCGGCACAAGGATTTTGGTGCGTTTCACATCCCCGCGATCAATGTGATATTTGCGGATCATCAAGATACCTGCAAATTCGCCATGTGCGCCAGCGGCAGGTTGAATACTGACCGCATCAAATCCGCTGATTTCACACAGCCATTCCTGCAAGCGGTACATCAGGGCCAAAGCACCCTGCGTCGTCCCCTGACTTTGCAGCGGATGAACATGGGCATAACCGGGTAGGCGAGCCATATCTTCATTAATCTTGGGGTTGTATTTCATCGTACACGACCCCAGCGGATAGAAGCCCTTATCAATCGAATAATTGAACTGGCTCAATTTGATGAAATGGCGCACCACGTCGAGTTCACCCATTTCGGGGAAATCGAGATCGGTACGACACAAATCCGCCGGAATATCGGTCAACGGCACATCGGGGTCAGGCAAGCGGATGCCCTGCCGTCCGGGTTGACTGAGTTCATAACTCGTTTTTTCGAGAGGTTGAGGTGTTGAGTTTTCCATTTGGTTTTACGTATCCCTTATCAATGATGGTGATGGTGATCGCCATCGTGAAGCTCACCCGCAGCAATTGCCCGCAGGCCTGCTACCAGCATGTCAATTTCGTCTTTGCTGTTCATTTCAGTCACGCACAGCAGCATTTGGTTTTCGCGGGTGGGGAAGTCCTTACCCAGATCGTACCCGCCGATGATGCCAAAGTGATAAATCAATTCATCGTTGATTTCACTGACAGGCTTCGGGCAGGTGACGACAAATTCCTTAAAGAACGGACGGGTGGTGTCTACACTGAACCCCTTCAATTTGCCGATTTCCTGCGCGGCATAGTGCGCTTTATGCCAGCACAATTCGGCCACGCGGCGCATTCCCTGTTTACCCATCGCGGTCATATGGACACAGGCTGCCAGCGCCATCAAGCCCTGATTCGTACAGATATTGCTGGATGCTTTTTCGCGCCGGATGTCTTGTTCACGTGGCCGCAGGGTCATGACGTAGGCCCTCCGACCATCACCGTCAACCGTTTCACCCACGATACGGCCTGCGATACGCCGGACATGTTCATTTTTCACCGCAAAGAAGCCGAGATATGGCCCGCCAAAACTCATAGGGATACCCAGCCCTTGTCCTTCACCCACCACAATATCTGCCCCAAGTTCACCGGGGGATTTGAGCAAAGCGCAGGCTACCGGGTCAGTCACGATACACACCAACGTACCGTGTGCGCGGGCCGCCTTGATGATTTCCGTGTAATCCTCAATTTGTCCCAAGAAATTGGGGTATTGCACGGCGATCATCGCGGTGTTGTCATCAATCATATCGGCTAGATCAACCATGGTCGCAGTCCCACTTCGATCACCCGAAAACTTGACCGCACGATTCTGATGATAGGTGCGGGCGACTTCGCGGTAATGCGGGTGGATCGTCGGCGAGAAAATCACTTTCTGGCGTTTATCGCGGTGGGCTGCCATCGCCACCGTCACGGCTTCCGCAAGGGCTGTCGCGCCGTCATAATGGCTGGCGTTCGCCGCGTCCATCCCTGTCAGGCGTGAAATCATCGTCTGAAATTCAAAAATGGCCTGCAACGTGCCCTGACTAACTTCTGGCTGATACGGCGTGTACGCAGTATAAAATTCACCGCGCAGCAGCATATGATTAACCAGCGACGGGATATAGTGATGATAAGCCCCTGCACCGAGGAAAATGGCATAGTCGCTGGCCGAGACATTAAAGCGGCTAAGGGCCTCCATCTCGGCGGCGATTTCCATCTCAGTCATGGGGTCGGGTAAATCAAGGACGGGGAAGCGGTGCTTCTCCGGGACGGCGTCAAATAACGCCTCAATCGAGTCTACGCCAATCGCTTTAAGCATAGCCTCGCGGTCAGCATCCGTATGTGGAATGTAGCTCATGTGTGTGTGAAACCTACCTCTGATGTGGAATATAAAGGATGGGCTAATTGACCCATCCCCAGAAATGTTAGCGGGAACTGCAATACTCAATGTAGGCGGCGGCGTTCATCAGCCCATTGAGTGGACTGAGGTCTTTAACCCGTAATTTAATAAACCAGCCCTTACCAAATGGGTCACTGTTGACTGATTCTGGTTCTTTTTCAAGTTGGCTGTTGACCTCGATAACTTCACCGCCCACTACGGTGTAGACATCGGAAGCGGCCTTGACACTTTCGACCACCCCAACCGAGCCACCCGCGCTGAGGGTTGCGCCAACATCGGGCAATTCAACATAAACAATATCGGAGAGTTGGTCTTGGGCATAATCACTGATACCAATTGTTACCACATCACCTTCGACGCGGAACCATTCGTCACTTTTGGCGTACTTCAAATCTTCTGGCGTTTTCCAATTAGCCATGAGAAGACAAGTCCTTTCAACCGTGAAAAAATAGGATGATTTGTCAATCTTGTAGTAGAAGTATAACGCTAGAGTGGGGGAGTGGCGAGTTTCAATTCACATGCGAATTTTAGCTAAGTTGCATGTGAAAGGCACGTTATTCTGTTAGATGCGCCAAAATAACGTGCCGATTGGTGGGAGGGTCAAGTTGCTATATTCTATTCGCTGTCTACATCCAGCCACTTGCGGAGCGTTTGATAGACTTCCGTCGAGGCCACCAAGTTAAACGTGATATGTCCACTGGCATCAGCTACAATAGAGGGGCGCATCACGAGACGGTTATCTTTGGTGAGGCCGAGGGCCATATACGAATTGCCTGTGCCAACCTGACGGGTGGTGGCAAGCCCCGGAACTGGATAAAGATTTTTAAGACGGCGCACGAGTTCACTATATTGTAACCGCAGTGCCAATTCGAGCGGCCCAAAGCTGGCAGAAATGCTGACAAACGAGCCTTCACGACTCATGGCTAAAATTGGCTGATCGGGGTTTTCCTCTGCGGTGGTGAGGCGCAGTACATTATCGGGTTCCAGAATAGCTTTATCTAAGATTTGGTAATTTCGCATATGCCATATACTCCCAACAGGTGGCGACAAATAATAAAACTGTTGTAGTGAAAAAATAATGTGTTCATTATATCACTATCGCTTGATCTAGCCGTTGGATAAATTGCCGATATTCTTATCACTAGAAGTTTAGTCATGGAATAGCAGGAAAAACGCCATAGAAAACAGCCCTATTCAATGGTACAGTTTTCCCTTACCGCCTTAATGGTTTCTGGGAGGATGTGGATGAAGCGTGTTGCCATTTGGAGTAGTTTGCTAGTGGTCATGGGATTCTTAACAGCTTGTGCCGCGTTTGAAGACCCTAGCAAAAAAGCAACACAAAATGCCGAAAGTACGGCGCTTTGGGCAACCGTTGGTGTGGCGCAAAACCAAAATGAAACGATTGTGGCCCTCATTGCCACCGCCGATAATGCCTCGCTGTTGGCACAGCAGGCTACACAGGTTAGTGCTGAACGCGATCAACTGCGGGCGACGGTGAACGCGCTTTCCAATAACCCGGTCAGTTCCGGCCTACCGAATGTGCCCTTTGGCTCGACTCCACCAGCCCTTGATGGCGGCGTTCCGGCTGGCCCACAGCCGACCTCGCAAACCAGCGGCTCAACCAACAATAGCACAGGGACTTATGTTACAGCAACCACCGCTTCAACCTTGACCGCAGATTTCTGCGCGGCGGATTCATTAACCACCTTTGCAGCCGATTCGCCTGTCATCTATTTTGTGACGGTTGCTCGCAATGTGTTGTCTAGTGTTGAATTTTCAATTCGGGTATCCTCAAATGGCTCAGTAGTGAATCAAGATACCGCCTTCTGGACAAGTGATGCGGTCTATCCTGAAACCTGTATTTATTATGCCCTCGACAACGCCAATATCCCCGATTGGGCCGCTGGTACATACACTGTCGAGCTATTGGCAAATAATCAATCGGTCTCCCAAGTGACCTTCCAAATTTTGGGTGCGACGGATACCATGCAAGACACCTCCACCACTCAAGAAGCCAGCGAATAGAGGCACGTCGTTATAGTGTTTCACATTTTGGTTGACCTGCATTTTCAGCTATATTCAGCACGGTGGCTTTAGGCCCGTGTCTTGAAATTTTCTAATTTTCTTCCCTGCTTAAAAAATGAATATTCCATGAATCCCCCTCGGTTTATTTGTACGAACTAGACAAATGAAGCGGGGTGTGTTACTATATATATACTCTGAATAATGCTATCAATCAGATTCATCAGATGATTCATAATCTTCCACCCCAACGACCTGTTACAGCCAGACACCTCAATCTGGAGTCTGAGCTATTGGATTATTTGGCTGAGGCTAGTTGCCAGCCAGAAGCCGATACGCGCATTCCAGCATTGGGTCAGTTAAGCAGCGAACTGCATGTCAGCGTCAGTAAACTGCGCGAACAATTAGAGGTGGCGCGAGTCATGGGCTTGGTCTCTGTCCGCCCACGCACAGGCATCCATCGCCAAGACTACAATTTTATGTCGGCGGTACGCCTCAGCCTCTTTTTTGCACTCGCCAGCGATATCACCGCTTTTGATGAATACAGCGATTTGCGGAAGCATGTCGAAATGTCATTTTGGCATGAGGCAGTAGCCCGCCTAACCGATGATGACAAACTGCGCTTGCGCCAATTAGTGGCACTGGCATGGGAAAAACTGCGTGGCTCACCTATCCGTATTCCTCATGCCGAACATCGTGAATTTCATCTGACCATTTTCTCCCGTCTTGATAATGTGTTTGTGCGCGGCCTGCTCGAAGCCTATTGGGAAGCATATGAAGCAGTTGAACTGAACAAATATGCGGACTTGGCCTATCTTAGTGAGGTCTGGTCATATCACGAGCGCATCACCGAAGATATTATTCGGGGAGACGTGGATAGCAGTTTGCGAGCATTTGAAGAGCACACCAAATTACTGCCATCGCACCATAATGAACATCGGGGTAATGGTGCGGTAAAGTAAATCGGTGATTGACGAATGGATGTGCTGAAGATTGGGCCAACTGGCCCAATATTTATCTAAGCTCTGTATAAAAGCCCCCATTGGAGAGTAGGAGTTTTAATTTCATGACTGTTGTGGACTTACAACAAGCACCGGCGACCCAACTCCATAGTGGTCAGCGCATCGTGAACGATTTTTCGTTCGTGGTGGCGACGACGAATGGGACGGGGAGCCAAACCTCAAACAATACCCTGCTGCGGGCATTGTTCAAAATGGGTGTTCCCGCTACCGGGAAGAACCTGTTTCCGTCTAACATCTATGGCCTGCCCACGTGGTTCTATATTCGCGTCAATAAAGATAATTACCGCGCCCATCGCAGCCAAGCGGAAGTGCTGGTGACTTATAATTTTGACACTTTTGCGGAAGACATTGCGGCCTTGCCCCCCGGCGGCGTCTGTATCTATCCAATGGATGCCCCCAGCGGTAAGAAAAAATGGAATGTCGTGACCCCCAGCCGCGACGACATTTATTATTACCGTATTCCAGTGGATGAACTGACAGCCACCATGAATCCCGATCAGGCCCTCAAGGAATATATTGCCAATATGGTCTATGTTGGCGCGGTGGCCTATCTCTTTAATATTGACATGGGTGAGATCGAACGCGCCCTCAGTTATCACTTTAGTGGCAAGGCCAAACCGATTTCCATGAATTTTGGCTTAGTCAAGCTGGCCTACGATTGGGCGAAGGACAATCTGCAAAAGATTGATCCCTATTGGTGTGAAGCCATGCCTGATGCCACCTTCACCAAAGACAAGATCATGATCGAGGGCAATGCAGCGGCGGCGCTCGGTGCGGTCTTTGGCGGCGTGCAGTTTGTCGCATGGTATCCCATTACCCCCAGCAGTAGCGTTGCTGAAAACTTGCAAAGTTATCTGGCCGACTATCGCCACGATGAAGAAGGCCGCGCCACCTACGCTATTGTCCAAGCGGAAGATGAATTGGCCGCCATCGGCATGATTGTCGGGGCAGGCTGGGCTGGCGCACGATCGATGACCGCCACCAGCGGGCCGGGTATCTCTTTGATGGCTGAATTTACCGGATTGGCCTATTTTGCCGAAGTGCCCGCCGTGATCTGGGACATCCAGCGTATGGGGCCAAGCACAGGGCTGCCTACCCGCACCTCGCAAGGCGACATCATCTTTACCCATTTCCTCGGTCATGGCGATACCCGTCAAGTCGTGTTGCTGCCTGCCAATATGGAAGAATGTTTCCGTTTTGGATGGGAAGCCTTCGACTTTGCCGAACGCCTCCAAACCCCAGTATTCGTCTTGAGTGACCTCGATTTGGGCATGAACCAACACGTCTGCGCTAAATTTGAATATCCAGAGCGTCCGATGGATCGTGGCAAGGTCTTGACCGCCGAAGATTTACAAAAACTGGGTGGTCAATGGGCACGTTATAAGGATGTGGACGGCGACGGCATCACCTATCGCACCCTCCCCGGCACGGATCACCCCAACGCTGCCTACTTCACTCGCGGGACGGGTCACAACGAAAATGCGGGTTACAGCGAAAAAGTGGAAGACTGGCATAACAACTTGAAGCGTTTGGCGCACAAGATGAATACGGCCCGTGAATTGCTGCCCCAACCTGTCGTTCAACAGAATAAGGGTGCCAAGATCGCCATCGTCTCCTATGGCAGCAACGACTATGCCATCCAAGAGGCGATAGACTATCTCAAAGCACGGCACGACATCAGTGTGGATTATTTGCGGATTCTGGCCCTGCCGCTCTCCCCCAAAGTCGGTGAATTCATCAACGGCTATGACCGCGTATACGTGGTTGAAAACAATGAAGAAGGCCAGATGGCCCAACTTATGCGGATGGATTTCCCACAGAAAGCGCCCGATCTTGTGAGTGTTGCTCGCTGCAATGGGATGCCGCTGGATGCCGAGTGGATTATGAGCCAAGTGCTGGAAAGGAAATAACTCATGGGTCGTACCAAAACAAATGAACTGGGTTTGTTAGCAGCGGATTATAACGGCAGACCCTCAACCCTCTGCCCCGGCTGCGGCCACAACTCGATTTCAAATCAGATTCAACAGGCTGCTTTTGAACACAGCCTAGATCAACATTTTGTCGTCAAGATGAGTGGAATTGGCTGCTCATCCAAGACCCCGGCCTATTTTATGGGTCGTTCTCACGCCTTTAACACTATACACGGGCGTATGCCTTCCGTGACGACGGGGGTGATGCTGGCAAATCATCAACTCAAAGCCATCGGGGTTTCCGGTGACGGTGATACGGGCAACATTGGCTTTAGCCAATTTAAGCATCTGGTACGTCGCAATGTGCCGATGGTCTACATCATCGAGAACAACGGCGTCTACGGCCTGACCAAAGGTCAATTCTCCGCCACCGCCGACTATGGTCAAAAAACCAAGTATGCGGGTAAGAATGAACTGCCTGCCATTGACCTCTGTGCAGAAGCATTGTTGGCGGACTGCTCCTTTGTGGCGCGTTCCTTCTCTGGCGATGCCAAGCAAATTCGTTCTCTGCTGCGAGCGGCCTTTAGCCATCGTGGCACTGCCGTCATTGACATCATCAGCCCCTGCGTCACCTTCAATGACGCCGCCGATTCCACCAAGAGTTACTTCTGGGGTAAGGAACACCGCGAAATCCTGAACGAAGTGGGGTTTGTGCGCGGCCAAGAGGATATCGCGGTGGACTATGAAGAAGGCAAGTCACAGGACGTTCAATTGCATGATGGCGGTTGGGTGCGCCTCAAGAAACTCGATGAGTCCCACGACCCAACTGACCGAACCAGCGCTTTCCGTGTCTTGGAACAGGCGCGTAAGGAACAGGTCATCATCACAGGCCTGATCTACATTGACCAAGAACGGTCAACCCTTGTGGAGAATGCCCGTATCACCGATACACCATTGGTCAATTTGCCCGAAGATCAGCTTCGTCCCTCCAAAGCAACTTTGGATCAGGCGCTCTCTGAACTGTTCGGCTAATTGAGCTAACTCAAACGAAACCCCGCCGAAATCGAGTACGCGGGGTTTTATTGTTCAGTTCTAACATCCACTCAATCACAAATTAGGGTAAACTTGCCTAAATCCTACTTTCATTGTGATTTTTTTGCGTCTGGGAGGCGCTATGCAGACTCGCTTAACGTTGGTTAGGCACGGACAAACGGAGTGGAACGCCACCGGAAAATGGCAGGGTCATGCCGCCGTACCGCTCGATGATGTGGGGCATATGCAAGCCCAAGCTCTTGCCCAGCATCTAACGACATGGAATATCCATCGGATGTATTGTAGTGATCTCAGCCGCTGCATCCAGACTGCCCAATATATCAGAGAGGCATTAGAACTGGATTTCATAATAGACAATCGCCTGCGTGAAATTGATGTAGGCGAATGGCAGGGCCTAACCGAACAAGAAGTGCGGGCGTGGGATACCGAACGTTTTGCCCAAGTCATGGCAAATCCCTTTAATGTACGGCGTCCGGGCGGTGAAAGTTTTAACGACCATAGCGCTCGTGTCTCGCCTGCCATTTTGGAATATGTTAAAAATCATCATGGGGAGCATCTATTGGTGGTGACACACGGCGGTACGATCCATGCTATTGTGCGTGGCGTGCTGCGGATGGAAGTGCCTGCTGATAAACGCCAGATTCCCAATACCTCATTAACAGACATCATCTTCGACGCAGACAAGAATGAGTGGCGGCTAGTCTCGGCGGGCCTGATTCCGCATTTGGAACTTACCGAAATGATTCTTCCCACTCGTGTAGCCAATCCTGAATTAAAATAGCTGGGTTTAGAAGGGAGGGGGATAACCAACAAACGGCCCGACAGGGATAGCTTCAAGTCCAACCAAAATAATCTAGAGCTAGAAAAAAATCGAATCAATAGATGACAAAGGAGAGTTTATGGCTGATCTTTCTGTATCTGCTTCTGGGGAACACATTCATGTCCGCAGTCACATCGGACTTGAAGAACATGGCTTTGAAGAAAAGCGGCGGGTCTATTGGAACTTAAACCCTGCCGAATTTTATGAACATGCCTTGCGAAATAGCGAAGGGATTTTGACGGATGCGGGTGCGCTGCGTGTCTTGACCGGGCAGTACACCGGACGTTCGCCTAAAGACAAATATATTGTTGATGAGCCAGAAGTGCATGAAGACATCTGGTGGGGCAACAACCAAGCCGTCACGCCTGAAGTGTTTGACCGCCTGTATGAGCGCCTGCGCCACTATCTGCTAGAAAAAGAACTCTATGTAGTGGACGCCTTTGCGGGTACCGATGTCAAATGCCGCTTGCCTATCCGCATCATCAGCGAAGCGGCCTATCATGGCTTGTTCTCGTGGAACATGTTTGTCCGTCCCACCCGTGAGGAACTCGCCGTCCATGAACCTGCCTTCACCGTTCTCGCTGCCCCCAATCTCGGCGCGAAACCCGAAGAAGATGGGACACGTACCCCCACCTTTATCGGTATCAGCTTTTCCCGCCGCATGATTATCATCCTCGGAACCCTCTATTCCGGGGAAGTCAAAAAGGGCATTTTTACCGTCATGAACTATCTCATGCCAAACTTGGGCATTATGCCCATGCACTGTTCCGCCAACATCGGCCCCGCCGGCGATACTGCTGTGTTTTTTGGCCTCAGTGGGACAGGCAAAACGACTCTATCCGCCGATTCATCGCGTACCCTCATCGGCGATGACGAACATGGGTGGAGTGACGACGGCATTTTCAATTTTGAAGGCGGCTGTTATGCCAAGACCATCAAATTGAGCGCCGAAAAAGAACCTGAAATCTATGCCACTACGCAGCGCTTTGGCACGATTTTGGAAAATGTGCCGTTGGACCCGCGTGATCGTCGGCCCGATTTTAACGACGAATCCCTGACCGAGAACACCCGCTGTTCCTATCCGATTGACTTCATCCCGAACGCCAGTGAAACGGGTTTGGGTGGTCATCCCGAAAACATCATCTTCCTAACTGCCGATGCCTTTGGTGTATTGCCTCCCGTCTCCAAGCTGACCCCCGAACAGGCCATGTATCACTTCATCAGTGGTTATACGGCCAAAGTCGCGGGTACGGAACGGGGTGTCACCGAACCCTCGGCAACCTTTAGTGCCTGTTTTGGCGCACCCTTTATGCCCCTCCATCCCACCGTCTATGCCGAACTGCTGGCGGAGAAAATCCGTGAGCATGGCAGCAATGTTTGGTTAATAAACACGGGTTGGTCAGGCGGGCCATATGGGGTAGGGTCGCGCATTGATTTGCCCTATACCCGCCGTATGATCCACGCCGCCCTCGAAGGTGAGTTGGATAAGGCCGAGTTTGTCGAAGAGCCGTTTTTTGGTCTGCATATCCCCAAAAGCATTCAGGGTGTGCCATCCAAAGTATTGAACCCACGCGACACATGGGCCGACCATGCTGCCTATGATGCCAAAGCGCGTGAATTGGCCGCCATGTTCCGCAAGAACTTCGAGAAATTTGCGGATCGTGCCAGTGAAGCCGTCAAGAATGCTGGGCCAAAAGCCTAGCCAACCTCTTTCTTCTCCTGTTCCCCTCTCCACTCAGTGGGGAGGGGTTAGGGGTGGGGATAAAT
>JAIOHL010000350.1 GCA_019913005.1 Anaerolineae bacterium
GGGTTCAATCTCCGACACTTTTTGGAAAGGGCATCAGCAAGGGATTTTCAGATGTATTGACCTCACCCCCCGACCCCCCTCTCCATTTGGCGAGGGGGAGTCGAATCTGGCGTATTGAAGCCCCTCTCACGTGGGAGAGGGGTTGGGGGTGAGGTTGGTTTTTCCTCCATTGTCCCGAAAAGTGTCGGAGTCTGAATCGTTTACGGGGCAGGGGGTAGAGGGTGGGGTTGAATATACGCGAATTTGGTATTACAGAGTATCACCCACTATTCCCCAATACCCCAAATCTGAATCGTGCTATCCTCCCCGCCGATAACCAACTGCGTGCCATCTGGTGAGAACAACAGTGTGTTGATGGGCCGCGAAAAATCCCGGAAATCTGATGCGGCGTTGAGGGTAATCAGTGACTGTGCGCTGTCGGCTCCCCACACGACGATTTCACCGGAATACATGCCCACCGCGATCAGTTGGCTATCCGGCGACCATGCCAAACTTTCCCCACCCCCGAACAGATCGGTGGTCGTTTCGACAGTGCTTTGCGCGGCGACATTCCACAGGGTAATCCCACTCGCTCGATTGGGAAAGGCCAGTGTTGTGCCGTCCGGCGAAAAGGCGATATTCGGCTTGGCATAAGTGTAGTTGTAATTGGGCAGGCTGGCGATACGCTCCCATGTGGTGGTGTCAAACACCTGCACGGTCATATCATAACTGCCCACCGCCACTAACTGCCCGTCGGGTGAAAAAGCGGCGGCGTTGGTCGGCTCATCAAAGCCTGTGAGGGTGGTTATCAATTGATAGGTCGTGCCGTCATAGACCCGTGCTTCGTTATCCCACCCCGTCGTAATAATCAAACGGTCATCCGGCGAAAACACCAGATTATTCGGGTCGGGGGCGTCCAACACATCCGGCGCGGCGGGCCATTCCTTATCGAGTGTCCAGATTTTGACATACCCATTTGGGCTAATGGTGGCAAAACGGGTGCCATCGGCTGACCATGCCACATTAAACGTCTCCATAAAGCCATAGTCGGTGATTTCGTCGGGGCGTGACATGCGATGGATGACCTTGCCCTCGGCGTTGGTGATCGTGGTCATCGCGCCATAAAATGAGGAAACCGCGTATTGCAGGCCATCCGCCCCCCAAAACAAGCGATCGGCCGGTTCGGAAAAATCGCGTAGGGTGGCGACGGGTGAGCCATCCGCCGCCTCCACCACCCAGACGGTGCGCGAGTCGGGGGTATAAAACGCCAGCCGATCCCCGCCCTCCAGCCAGATTGACCGATTGAGGACGGTGCTGCCAACGAGTTCGCCCGTTTCGATGTTCCAGTGCATGGCCTGATTCTCAGTTTGCAGTAGGAGGTATTTGCCATTGGGCGACCAATCGAGAGTCGGCTGGACGACGGCCTCTTGGCTTAATTCGCGCACCGTTTCGCCAGTAGTCATATCCAAAATGCGTACCCCCTCCGCCCCGGCCACTGCGATGTGTGTGCCGTCGGGCGACCACCGATAGCTGCCTTGGGGTGCGGGGATGCGCCCGACAAATTCATCGCTTTCCGCATCCCAGCGCCACCAATGCACGCCCGTTGAATAGAGCAGGGTGGAGGTGCCCGGCTGCCACATGGCCCCCAATGGAGTGCCCGATGTGCCATCCAGTACCTTAATTATTTCCCCGCTGATGGCATCGTACACCCGCACCCTGCTGTCACTCATGCTTACGGCGAGATAGCGGCTGTCGTCTGACCAATCCAACCCCATTAGGTGGATTTGATCGTCGCGGCGGGTGATCGTCACATCCACTTCGTCGTCACCCCCTACGCTGCGGAGTTCGATCCGTGCGCCGAAACTGCCCCACACAAGGCGTGTGCCGTCGGGCGAAAGGGAGGTCAGGCTGGCGGGGTCCACATAGCCATTGACCTCGATGGTAATGCCGCTGGCAAAAAAGGCGAACGTGTCACCCGTGCGGGGGTCGAAAACGCTGACCGTATCATCCCATGTGCCCACCGCAAGGGCTTGGCTGTTGGCTGACCATGCCATGCCGCCGGAACCAATCGCTTGGGGTGGGGGCAGGCCGCGTGTAAAGGTGATCGCACCCGTCGTCATATCCCAGACGGACACTTCGCCGTTATAGGCCCGGGCCGCCATAAACTGACCGTCGGGGGAGGGCAGTGCCCCGTACATCGGTTCACTCGTGGGAATGAGACGCGGTTCAACATCCGTCTGCGTATAGTCCCAAACATAAAAGCCGAGGGTGGTTGGCACGATGACGGTGTTGGGTGTCGCGCCGGGGATGATTGGCCCGGTGAGTGCGCCGCGTCCAAGCCGTTCCAACAATTGTAATTGGGCCGCGTTGCTGGGCGTGATGACGGGTGATGGGTCGTCTTGGGCACTGGTTGGATAGGGCATGACGACCCCCATCAGCAGCAGCACAATGATGACCAGCCAACCCCGCGAAAGTCTTTGCATGAAAATCTCCTCCAAAGGGATAAGTGCTTTATCCGGTAAGAAATTCCGTCAAAATGCACCCCATCCCCAACCCTTCCCCGCAAGCGAGGCAGGGCTTTAACAGCGCCTTTCCCCCTCACCGTTTACGAGGGGGTTAGGGGGTGGGGTCGTTTTTTCACAGTTTTACCAGATGAAGCAATAAACGCCTATTTTATCGTGGATAGGACGACACGATGGCAGAATGAGTTCCCGTTTGTGTGGCGACGGGCGGGGTTTTATAATCATCTTTGCCACTCAGTGATAGAAGGGGTCATACGGTACAAAACCGCCAATCGCCACGCCTCAAGGAATATGATTATGCCTCGATTGGCATGTATTTTGTGACGGTATGCACCCGCACACAGGCGTATTTGTTTGGGGCGGTGGTTGATAGGACGATGGAATTGAGCGATATGGGCTGTATCGCCAAGCGTTGTTGGGCGGAAATCCCCAGTCATTTTGCGGGGGTAGGCATTGATTTGTTCGTGGTCATATGCCCAATCATATGCACGGCATTATCGAAGTCAGACCGCCTGACCTCCTCTCCAACGTGGCGAGGGAAGGCGAGTCTGGCGTATTAAAGCCCCTCTCTCATTGTAGAGCGGTTTGGGGTGAGGTTATCTGCACATAAAAATAAAAGGTATCAAGCCATGACCCATCATCGCATTGAAGTGGATAATCTCTCGTTTCGCTATCCCGATGGGCGGCTGGCATTGGATGATGTCACGCTGTCGGTTGCGCCGGATGAAAAGGTCGCGCTGATTGGGCCAAATGGCAGCGGCAAAACGACCCTGCTGCTGCATCTGAACGGGATTTTGCGGCGACAGGAAGGACAGATTTCCATCGCGGGCATGGAATTGACCGAGCGCAATTTCAAGCCGATTCGGGCTAGTCTGGGCATGGTCTTTCAAAATCCCGATGACCAGTTGTTTTCGCTGCGAGTCTATGATGATGTGGCGTTTGGGCCGCTGCATATGGGTCTGCCCGAAAACGAGGTGCGGGCGCGGGTTGAGGAGGCGTTGGCGGCGGTGGGCCTAGCCGAATTTGCCGAACGTCTCAGTTATCATTTGAGTGTCGGCGAGAAAAAACGGGCCGCGATTGCCACCGTCCTCTCCATGAATCCCGAAATTTTGGTACTGGACGAACCAAGCGCCGGACTTGACCCCCATGCGCGGCGGCAGTTGATTGAATTTCTGCGGAACTGTCGCCAACAGACGATGCTCATCAGCACCCACGACATGCGACTGGCGTATGACCTGTGTGCGCGGGTGGTGGTGTTGAGTGGGGGCAGGGTGGTAGCGCAGGGGCCAGCACAGGAATTGTTGATGAATCGGGACTTGATGGAGCGCTATCATCTGGAAACGGCGTATTAGGCGAATCGGTTATAATGAAAACGACGATTCAATGATGAGGAGCGCGACGACCATGACCGTTACCAGAATCCGTGCAATCTACGAAGATGGACACCTGATTCCGACGACCCCATTGGATTTGGTGAATGGGCAGGAAGTTGTGTTACATATGCAGCCAACCCCTGAAGAACATTCGGAAATAGATGAGGCGATACGTGCTGCATTGGGTGACTTGGTGATCTGGCCTGACCCCTCTTATGACGAGCATGGTTGGACAGAGGCCATTGCCAACCAAATTGCCCAAGAACTTAGCGCGGGTCAGCCGCTTTCTGAGATGATCCTCGAAGATCGGGGTGAGGCATGACGGTGTATTTTTGCGATACGAGTGCCCTTGCCAAACGGTATAGTATTGAACAAGGCTCGGTTTGGATTCAGGGGATTACTGCGCCTAGCGCTAGGAATCGGATATTCATCGCACAAATTACCCCTGTCGAGATTGTTTCGGCATTGGCACGTAAAGAGCGTGAAAAGACCCTTACCTCACGTAGTCGCCAAGCCGCGATGCTGCTTTTGGAACGTCATGGGAAACGGGAATATGTCGTGGTTCGATTCACGGATTCAGTTGCACAGGAAGCCAAGCGATTATTGATTACTTACCCGTTGCGTGCGTTCGATGCCATCCAACTCGCGTCAGCCATCACAGCCAATCGGGGGTTATTAGGTACGCCAGTAGCGCCCTTGATTTATCTTGCCTCCGATAAACAGCTTCAACGCGCCGCCATCGCCGAGGGGTTACAGGTGGATGACCCGAACAATTATCCCTAGCAGTTGCCCGGTATACCCGCTATTTTTTCCCCGACCCAGAGACCGCCGTTGTGACACCCAAGCCTATATAGATGCTGCCTGCAATATACCGCTGCCGCCGCCAGAACTTTTGGCTATTTTTGAGTTTTTGGCCCAATGTGCCTGCCAAAAACGCATAGGTGCCATCGGTGAACAGAGCTATCCCGATAGACATGAGACCGAGCATGACCATTTGTGCGCCGACTGAGCCACGCTGAGGATTCACAAATTGGGGCAAAAACGCAAAGAAGAATAAGGCCATTTTGGGATTGAGCACATTTACGACAATCCCCTGCGAATAAACCCGCTTTAAGTTGGTGGATGGTGCGGAGGATTCGGTTGGCGCAATGCCTTCATGGGAACGTAGCTTTTGGATGCCAAGATAGACCAAATAGATTGCCCCCAAATATTTAACCACACTAAACGCCAACGCCGATGACAACAAAATGGCAGATAGGCCAAGTGCCGCCGCGATAATATGCACCAATGTGCCCGTGTGTAGCCCTAATATGGAGATAAAACCAGCGGTACGCCCTTGATCCACACTGCGCGTGATAATGTACAGCACCGCCGGGCCGGGGATGAGCATTATGGTAATGGAGGCAACAAAAAAGAGGGGCAGTTTCGATGGGTCTATCATCTTTCTATCCTCTTGTAATGGGTACAGAGTTGGTATTGCTTCTCATGATACCATACATCAGGCGACAGGTATTATTCAGCCAATGCTTGAGCCAGCATCTGCCGCGCTTCCAAAAGGTACTTGAAAATTAGCCGATTAGTAGGGTTTGATGACCAAGTTGGCGGGCAGAATCTTGAGAAAACCTTTCTGGTTATGGGTCAAAATCGGCACCTGTAGGCGGTGTGCAACTGACGCAATGAGGCAATCATTAATCCCAATCCCGTGACTCAGCCGAAAATGCTCCATCTGTTGCATGGCCCATTCTTGATCGGATTGCGCGGGAAACTGCAAATCGAATGTCGCTAGGATGGCTTTTGCTCTGGTTTGTCCGACCTTGCCAGATGCGCCATACATCACCTCTAGCCATGTGATGGAGGTCACACCAACAGGATCGGAGATACTGGAAACCCATGCCATCGCTAGTGGATTGTTGCGGAGTAAGTGAATAATAACGGTACTGTCTACAATACCAACCATTATTTTTCCCCATCCCAATAGGGGCGTAGGCGTTCAGCATCTTGCCGCCGTTGTTCTCGTACCCATTCCACCGGGTCTACGATTTCGGGGTTTGCCATCTCAATCGGGCCTAATTCCTCAAGCAGACGTAGTAACGATTGGCCCCAATGTTCTTGGGCTTGGGCGGGGCTAGGGTGGACGACCTCAAGCGAATCCACCAGCAGTTTGACCAGTTCTTTACGCTCCTGCGGGCTGAGGGCCTCAGCTTGTTTCATGATTTCTAGGACGGTCATCACGCCACTCCTTATTCCTATTCAATCTCATTATACGCCACACCATCCGTAGTCCTCCACTGGGTCGTCGGCTTACGAATAACTTTCCCACACCCGCTGTGCCTCCTCGATGACCATCTCTCGCAGCGATTCTGGCTCAAGTACCTTTACCCGACTGCCCCATCCCAACACCCATTGCAAAACATCCTGTGTTTGACGCACCAATAATTCCATCACCAAGCCGTCGGGGGTTTCCTCCTCGCTGACCCAAAAAAACGGACGTTCCTCTTTGGCCCAGCGGGCAATTTCGGGCGCAAACAGCAGGCGCACCGTCAAATTTCGTGGCGGGTCCTCTTCGGGCCGCTCTCCCAATTTGAAGTGGGCGGGGCGCACAAAACGATGATGGGTAATCACCAGATGTTCAATGCGCTCTAGGCGAAAAATGCGGGTATCGCGGCGGGCATGGTCAAAGCCGACCATATACCAATTCTTGTGCCAATGCACCAAACCATACGGATCCACTTCGCGTTGGGTGGGGGATGGGTCAGATGAGGTCTTGGCCTGATATTCAAAACACACGGTTTGATGGGCCAGCACCGCCCGCCGAATCTGGATCAGTGCCTCCGACAGCACCGTGCCAAATTCGATAAACCGGATGCTTTGTTGCAAGGAAGTCACTTCGTCGCGCAGGGGTGGGGGGATAACGGCGCTAATCTTGCTGGCGGCGGATTGGGCAGCGGCACGATATTGGTCGTCAAAATTTTGGGCCATGACATCACACCCCAATAGCAAAATGATGGCTTCGTCGGGGGAAAAGCGCACGGGGGGCAGAAAATAGCCCTCCATAATCGTATAACCCTTGCCCGGTTCGGAAATAATTGGCACACCGGATTCCAGCAGGGCCTGAATATCGCGGTAGATGCTGCGTTTGTGGACTTCAAAGGTGGTGGCAAGGTCTTCGGCGCGTTGGACGCCTTTGGCCTGCAATTCAAGGATGATAGCGAGTAGGCGGTCAGTGCGGTTCATGACGTGAAGGACAATGAAAGATTAAGATTTATCAAGCCAGTTTTCGCGCATAATGTTGGGAATCGCATCAAAATCAGCATCATTGCTTACAAGTATACCTTTTAGCCGCCATACAGTTGCCGCCAACAGCAAATCAATATCCGATAGCTGTTTACCTGTGCTTCGAGTAAACGCCCACAACTTAGCGGCAACGCGCCAATCAGTCAACTGCACAGCTACGACATTGAACAGCGGAATTATCGAGGATTGAAATTCGGCAAGTTGCTTGGCTGCCTTTTTGTGTTCAAGACCCTTTTCAATCTCATAAATAACAGGCTCACAAAGCACCATGACATCGGACTGATTTTGACGGATACGTTCCAATAAGGGGACATTGGGCTTACCAACAAGCGCCGAAACGATGTTGGTGTCAAAAACATAGGGTGTCGGTTCACTCATTTAGGACTCGTGGGTTGGTTCGAGATATTCTTCATTCATCGCCGCGACGATTTCTTGTAAATCCGCTTCACTTAAACCTTCCCGCATGGATTCAAAGGCAGATGCAAGCTGGTCAACATTCATCGTGCCTGCCTTCAGGGACACGGGTTGGGCCTGTTCCAAAAGGCTCTCAATCTCAAGTATAAGCGTTTGGGCCGATGGCAAGCGCTCTGAATTCGTCGCTACAGCGGGTGCAACTGTCTTTAAAGATTTTCCCATGATGACACCTCCGTGCATCCGCTACTATTTACTGAGTATTATATCAGCAACCCGCCCATTCTTGGTAAAATGGGGGTAGGAACTGAAGACGGAGGCGCAGAATAGCATGACCAACGCGATACGGGCCGTGTATGAACAGGGGCATTTGCGGCTACTTGACCCGGTAGATTTATTTGAGGGGCAGCAGATTGAAATTACGATTCAAGAACCCCTCATGGTGGGGGAGTTGACACTGGCCGAAATAGACCGCCGTCTGCGTGAGGCCGGGTTATTGGCCGAGGTGGATGTGCCGGACGATGCCGAACCCTTGTCGTCGGCTGAACTAGAGCAATTGGGCCGAATATTTGCTGCTGACCGCCTGATTTCTGATTTGGTGGATGAAGAACGATGTAAATGATAACCCGGCATGAGGTCAGTGCGAAGTTATTGGCCTATCTGAATCAAGCAATCACCCTAGCCGAATTGGTCAACTGGGCCGAAAACTGTTTTGTCACGGGCGGTTTTGCTCCCGATGATGATATTCCAATGCTGCGCGATATTTTACTCTATCTCGCTGCCGCTGATACCCGTGCCTTTCCGCTGACATGGGATGTGTGCCTCGATTTTATGAAGCAGTTGGGTTCACCCGTCAAGGTTATATTGGAGGGGGTCAATCCCTAAGCCCAGCCTCCGAAATGGGTCGCTTATGACGCGGGAATCAATCCGCCGCTCTCAATCTAGCCATTCCCCATCTATCCGCGTGGTGCGGTTTTAGCTGGATTTGCGCCGCATAAATTGTTGGGTCATGCCGCCCGCCTGTGATGAAAAATTCTGCGCGATTAGCTGCCATCCCCCATCTTTCAAGACACGCTGAAGTTCGTCCCCGGTCAGGTCGGCGCGAGTGGATTGCAGGCCGCCACTGTCGAAAATTTTCAGATCATAGGTCGTGGTGCCGTCTTTCTGAAAAGCGTTGCAATATTCAAGGTCAGGATTGGGGTCGGGGCTTTCGGGGGTATAAAATCGGCGCGTCTCGGCCATCTGCATTAGATTGTTGGCCCGCTGCACTATATCGGCCACTTCGGCAGCCCCTTTGGTTTTTCCCCGACGATAGGCCAAGAGGCCGACCAGAATAATGACCACCGCCGCTACGACGCCCACAATTTCCATAAAACCCCTCCCGTATGTGTCAGAAATATTCCGAAATTATACCTAATTTGGCGCGGGGTAGAAATCCGCCAGTTCAATTTTGTGCCAGCCGACGGATTGGCTAAAATGTTGCTGGACAATCCGGCCCTGACTGCTATAATCTGCCCCCGAAGCCTTATGCACCAATTGGAGCAATCATCTGTGTCAGATTTTCAGCCCACGATTGGCATTGTCATTCCAACACATGACCGTCGTGTCAATTTACAATTGTGCCTGAGCGTGCTGCATATGCAGAGCAAACAGGATTTTGTGGTAGTCGTCGCGGATGACGGCTCAACCGATGACACGCGCTGGTTTATCGTCGAAACCATTGAACGGAACGAATTTTGGCAGGAACGCCTGATATATGTGAACGGCGGGCCACAGCGCGGTGTGCGGACGGGACGGGCACGTAACATTGGGACGGCGGCACTGCCCCCCAGTGTGAAATTGCTGATCCAGTTGGACACCGATATTTTGCTGGTTCACACCGCACTGGACAGTTTTTGGAAGTGGTATGAGCGCCATCCCGATGCCGTCATGCTGCCCCAAATTGATTGGATGCCGCAAATGGACGAGCCGACCATTCGCAATATCCTCTTAACCGAGGGGTTTAGCGGATTGTACGCTCGCGTGCCGGATGAAATCGCCCAACGGGTAGATGGTACGTATGTGGGGCGTGAGCTACGGATCGCACATGGCTTGGTTTATACATCTGACCCCCAACCAGAGCCAATACGGGCCGAATGGTATTTGCCCGGTGCGATGGGCCTGCCGCTTGACCTCTATTGGTCGTTGGGTGGCTCCGACGAAGTGATGCGCGGATATGGTTTTCAGGACAGTGATTTTGGCACGCGCTTGGTTCATGCTGGGGCGCGGTGTTTGGCCTTGTCGGAAATCTGGGCCGGGCATGTTTGGCATCCCAGCGGCTCGGATGGGCATCTGATTACCGCCCAGCGTAATGTGGATTATCTGATTCGCAAATATCAGCGCATGGGCCTGCCTGCCGAGTTGATTGATTTTTACGACATCCGCTGCGATTGGGCACATTGGTGGCATTATAATCGGGAGCGCGGCACGACCCTTGTGCGCATAGGGGAAGGCGAGACGGCGGAACTTTGGGCCATCAATCGAGCACGCACCCACCGCTTGCAGGTTCCCGACGAGACATGGGTGAGGGCGCTCGGTTTTTCCGAACGTGATATTACCCCGGCGTCGGCGGATGTGCTGGAAGGCTGTACCAGCGTGGGTGTGGCCTATGATCCGCTGGGCGATGGGTTGGATTATTTACCCCCGCCGCGTGGTTCGGAGCAATAGGGCCGTTTATTGGTGATTGCATGGTCCCGTAAATAATGTGGAAAACCAACCTCACCCCTCTGCCCCCTCGCCAGATAGAGACGGGGAGGCGAATCTGGCGTATTCAAGCCTCTCTCCACGTTGGAGAGGGGTTGGGGGTGAGGTCAACAATTACCGGATATAGCGTTTATTTGATTGAATGATTAGGTGAAATACTCTATGCCAAGTTCCCGCTTGTTAAACCTCTTACGTGACCGCTATTATCAATGGGTGCCGCTTTCGACCCGCCAAAAGCTGCGTCTGTCGCGGGTTTTGCCAAACCGAATGCAGCCCTCCATGCCGCCCCGCCAACCGCTCACGGTACATACGACACCCCTTTCCGATACCTCACCGACGGGCAAACTGCGCAACCGCCCGCGCATCGGCATTGTTATCCCGACCTATAACCAGCTTGAACAGTTGAAAATGTGTGCGGGGGTGCTGTCGTGGCAGACGATGAAGGAATTTGTCGTCGTGGTGGCGGATGATGGCTCGACGGATGGCACACGCGAGTGGATCAAATATTCACAGGAAGAGGCCTTCTGGTCGAATCGGCTGTCACTGGTCAGTGGGGGGCCACATCACGGGAGACGTTTGGGGCGTTGCATCAATCTGGGAGTCGCCAATTTGCCCGCCGATGTCTGGCTGGTGCTGCTGCTGAGTCCCGATGTGCTGCTGCATCCCTATGCACTGGCGACTTATCTGGATTGGTATTCCAGCTATCCGAATACCCTGTTCGCGGGGCGGGTGGATTGGCTGCCGCCGATGGAACGTAGCGCTATTCAGCGGATTATCAATACGGGTGGCATTAATGAATTGACGACCCATGTTCAACGCCACGTGCCGCTGGAACAAGTCGCCACCACGCTGAATGGCCCAGACTATCGTTCGCGCTTGGGACTGCCCTTTGCCGATAAGCCCGCTAAGGCCGATGCGAAATCCATGCAGCGCGAATGGCTGTCCTCGATGAATCTGGCCTATCCACCCCGCCTGCATTGGTATGTGGAGGGCTTTGATGAGCAGATGCGCGGCGCAGGGTATGAAGACCTCGATTTTGCCGAACGCCTTGCCCTTGAGGAAATGGAAATAGTTGGGGTAGACACCGCCCCCGGCCTGCATATGTATCATGACGACCATGCCGCGCCGCCGATGGAAGCCCAGCGTAATCTGGATTACCTCATTCGCAAATATCAAGTACAAGACTATCCGGCCAGTGTGATTGACTATTACACCGCCCAGACCGATTGGCAGTATTGGTGGCATTACAATCGGGAGCGTGGGGCGGAGGTGGTGTCGGCGGATGGCACGCTGTGGGTGGTGAATGCCGCACGTACCCATCGGTTGCAACTGCCGGATGAAGCATGGCTGGCGGCGCTGGGTTTCCCGCGTTATGAGGTGCATGTGATCGCGCCCGACGAATTGGCAGCGTTTGAAAATATGGGGATGGCCGCTGACCCGCTTGAGGATGGCTTGGATTATCTGCGCCCGCCGCAACCCTCTAAATCAGTCCAGCCCGCCGAATGATACCGTGTCGGAAAACAGGCCGATAAGGAAAAACCCCATCCCCAACCCTTCCCC